>NZ_JAGDEC010000014.1:0-62348 GCF_040148775.1 Pseudoalteromonas sp. NFXS39
GTTGGTCACTCAGTTCAATTGAGACTCTAAATTTGTTTGCGTCATCTAGCGAACTAGAATCTGCTGTTAGAACTCAATCTGTACGAGTGCCCACACAGATGATTGCTTTATATTGTTAAAGAACGTTGCGACGTTGTCGCTAGGGATGCGTATAATACATCCTTAATTTTTCGAGTCAACACTTAATTTCAAACTTTCTTTCGACAATTTGAAACCGAAGTTTCACTTAACTCTCTGCTACGTTGTTCAGCGTCTTTCGTTGCTGCCCGCCGTGTCAGTGGGGTCGCATTATAGGGAGATGGATTTTTTACGCAAGCACTTTTTTCAATAAAATTTAAAAAAATGTACTGTTCGCTCAGCTTTTGAACTAAACACCCTGAAACTGGGTGTTTTACAATCAAATTAGTGGCCTTTTGATGTATTTCTTTACTTCGCTGTTACACTAGACTGAGCGCATTTTTAAAATTTAAGGTGAATTTATGACTATCCGTTCTTATAAAGGGATCACTCCGACATTCGATAATAGTGTTTATATTGATGAGTCATCAGTTTTAGTAGGTGATATTTCGCTTGGCAAGGATTCAAGTGTTTGGCCTCTTGTTGCTGCGCGTGGTGATGTTAACTATATCCGTATTGGTGAGCGTACGAACATTCAAGACGGCAGTGTTTTACATTTAACTCGTGCCTCTAAGTCAAATCCAGATGGTTACCCTCTTATAATTGGAGATGATGTCACTGTTGGCCATAAAGTCATGCTACACGGCTGCCAACTTGGTAATCGTATTCTTGTGGGGATGGGTGCAATAGTGATGGACAATGCAATTGTTGAAGATGATGTGATCATTGGTGGTGGTTCATTGGTCCCACCTAATAAGCGTTTAGAGTCAGGTTACTTATATGTAGGTAGTCCGGTTAAACAGGCCCGCCCTTTAACAGAACAAGAGCGCGCCTTTTTAAAAATTTCTGCTGACAATTATGTTCAGCTTAAAGATGAATACTTAGCTGAGGGCTAAAACACCTCGGTTAATTCAATTTGTCCTGCCGAGTTATACTGTTCATCTTCGATCAGTTTCTCGGCGAGCTCTTCGTAATCGAAACGATAAGATTCAAAGTAATTAACTGCGCTGCTTTGGGCGGCAAAATCATACTTGCTGGTATCAATAATACACTCCACCATCAAGCCACTTACTTGAGCAAAGAACACCAACTGCTTTTCATCGGGCTTAAATTCAAGTCGGTCGATAAATTGGATAGCTTGATTCACGCAATTTCTCCTGCTTTAAGCGCGTTCACAATGGGAAGAATTTCTGGCATTTTATTGCGCCATACAAAATAAGCTTGTGCAGCTTGGCCAACCAGCATGCCACAACCATCGAGTGTTAAACATGTTGGGTTAATCGACTTAACCCATCTAATGAATGCCGTATCATCATTCGCGTAAAACATATCGTATGCGCACTGACACTTTGTAACGTGCTGCTGTGCTATACCTGGCAAGTCTCCAGTTACACTACTTGATGTAGAATTGATAACCACATTATAGTTACTTGCTGGGATATCATTTAAACCACAACCTTGCACATCTATCTCCCCCTTAAAATGACTTGCAAGTGCTTGCGCTTTTTCAACGGTACGGTTGGCTATTGTTAAGCTTTCGATTTGTTCATTCAATAATGGTTGAATGACACCTCTCGCCGCACCACCCGCTCCAATAAGAAGTACTCGCTGACCTTTTAAAGTGACATTATTGGCTAAAAGGTCTTTAACCAGCCCTACACCATCGGTGTTATCACCGAGTAAGCGGCCATCTTCGAGTTGTTTAATGGTATTAACGGCCTCGGCTATTTTTGCTTGTTCTGTTAGTTCATCTACCATGGCAAAAGCCTGCTCTTTAAATGGCAAAGTGACATTAGCCCCTTTACCACCAGCAGCGAAAAACCCAGTGACAGTTTTTTCAAATGCATCTGTTGGTGCTAAAATGGCGCTGTATTCGATTTGCTCGTTTAATGATGCAGCAAATTGTGCGTGTATTGCGGGTGATTTCGAATGTTTGATTGGATTTCCAAAAACCGCGTATTTGTCCATAGTGAAGCAACCTCTTCGCCCTGTAGAGCTTTATTAATATTATGATTAAACGACTTTTTTCTAGATCGAAACCAATGCCTGAAACGCCTACCCCAGAAAAAACACCTTATGAAATTATTGGTGGTGAAGCAGGAGCTCGAGCAATTGCAAATCGATTTTACGACATAATGGCCACTGATGAATACGCCAAACCATTATATGATATGCATCCTCAGCCTTTAGATAGAATTCGCCAAGTATTCTTTGAGTTTTTATCTGGCTGGCTGGGCGGCCCCGACCTATTTGTTGAAAAATATGGTCACCCGATGCTAAGAAAGCGTCACATGCCTTTCCCTATTGATCAAGACTTACGTGACCAATGGATGCATTGTATGAATAAAACGCTCGATATCGAAATTGATAACCCACTACTTCGCGAAGGGTTAAGACAATCTTTATCGCAACTCGCCAGCCATATGATCAATCAAAACTAACTAAGCTTTGCGCTATATCAATGTACGCTTTTTTTAAATAAAGATAATAAATTTTCCTTAATTTAGAAAAAGCGTCGTCGCATGAAATCAATCCAATTTAAAATTTATGCCCTGTTGGCACTGACAGGCGTATTGGTATTATTTGCCAGTATATTCAGCAGCGCCCAGCAACAACATGAATTAGCGCAAGATACCGTTGAAAGTAACATAAAACTGCTTGCCGATAATTACTTTGATTCTATTAACACCATGATGCTAACTGGCACTATGGCTAATCGTGAAATTCTGAGTACTAAATTAAGAAGCCACCCTAATATTGAAGATGCCCATATCATACGTAGTCCAATCGTTAATAAAATTTATGGGTCAGGAAATGCCAACCAGGTTGCGACTAACGATACTGAGCGAAAAGCACTGACAGGTACTGAAGCATTATTTATTGATAATCAAAATAGCACGATGACCTATCTGAAGCCTATGTTTGCTCGCAGTGATTATAAAGGCACTAATTGCTTAGGCTGCCATCAAGCGCAGGAAGGTGATGTATTAGGAGTAGTAAAAATTAGTTATTCGTTGGCTGATATTGAGCAAGAAGTATCACAAAACACCTTAATGAATACACTGCTATTAACTGCTATTTTCATTTCTGCATTTTCACTGCTGGCAGTGATGTTTAGAAAAGTATTTATTAAACGCTTGAAAGTCATTAGTCATACTATGCACTTAGCAACCACCAATAAAGATTTAAGCCTCACTGTAGACGACAGCAATAATGACGAACTGAGCTCACTTGCCACCAGCTTTAATCACATGATTGGCGCCTTTAAGGATAATATTGCGCAGGTTTCCCACTCTTCTAAGGTATTGATCCATTCAGCCGAAAGCATTTATGCCTCAGCAGATGCCACGGAACAGGCTATCTTAAAGCAAAAGCAAGGAACAGACTCTGTCGCTGCCGCCATCAATGAACTCGAAAGTTCATCAAGCGAAGTTAAAAACACCACGCATTTTGCTTCTGAGAAATCAGAACACAGTAACCAACTTGCACAGCAAAGCTTGCATGTTGCAGAACACACTGAGCAAAGTATCAATCAACTTGCGGCTGATGTTAGAGCGGCCGCCGAGCAAGTAACTCAATTACAAACCCAAACGTTAGACGTTGGTAAAGTACTTGAGGTGATCAGTAGTATTGCTGAACAAACTAACTTACTTGCGCTCAATGCGGCTATTGAAGCCGCCCGTGCTGGAGAAGCTGGTCGAGGATTTGCCGTTGTGGCCGATGAAGTGCGCACTTTGGCAACCCGCACCCATGACTCAACCGACGAAATTCGCCGCACTATAGACAAATTACAAAGTGAAGCGGCACACACCGTTAATACTATGAATAACTCTTGTGAAGAAGCAGACGAGCGTGCAGTCCAAGTTAAGCAAGTAGCTAAAGCATTACGTGATATTTCTTCACAAATGAGTGAGATAAATCAGCTTAACGTGCAAATTGCTGATGCCACTGAACAGCAAAATTTGGCGGCTGAAGAAATTAACCAAAGCGTTATAGCAATTAGTGATAATGCCGAGCACTCATTAGTCGATGCGCATGAAAACCAAAAAGTCAGTGAAGAGCTGTTGTCGTTAGCACGTTCACTGGATGAGCAAGTAAGGCGCTTTAAATTAAGCTAAATTGCACGTTTTTTATGCAACTGCTAGAGTTGTTATGAGTATTTCATAGTAAATAAGGATGTTTAAATGAAATTTATAACAACTCTTTTAGTCTGCATTGGTATTAGTGCGGCGCTACTATTGACCTATCAGTACAGCGTGAATGATTCCGCTAATCAAATAAGCACTATTAATGAATATATTTATCATGACGATATTCAGCAAATTGCTCAATCACTTCTCAGCCAAGGTAAAACGTCACAAAGCGATAAGCTTGAACAAAGTATTGTTGATGGTTTTGATAAGCTTATTCAGCACCCTGAATATTTTGAAGTGAAACTTGATTTCTATGCCTGTGATATCAGTCAGTGCTTAACACAGGTTAGCGCACCTATTGATACAACATCTGATCAGCTAGAGATATTAAAAGCAGAAGTGCTATTTAGTGTATTGGCAGAGCTGCCTAACAGTGACAGTGTTGCCACCCTAGTTGAGGGTGACAACATAATGTTGATTAGAGTGGTTTCAATACTTGATTAAAGCTGCCACTGGCGTGCAACTAGATCAGATTCTTTGCTATTTAACCAGTCTTGAGGGCGTAAATAGTACTGATACAGCTTAGCCTCTGGGCTGTCTGCAGCTGGTACATAGTTATATTCCCAACGTGCTAGTGGTGGCATCGACATTAAGATAGACTCAGTGCGTCCACCTGTTTGTAAGCCAAATAATGTTCCGCGGTCCCAAACAAGATTAAACTCAACATAACGACCACGACGATACAATTGGAAGTCGCGTTGTTGCTCAGCTATTGGCGTGTCTTTACGGCGCTCAATAATAGGTAGGTAAGCATCTAAATAACCATTTCCTACCGCCTGCATGAAAGCAAAGCTTTGTTCAAAGCCAAGCTCATTTAAATCATCAAAAAATAAGCCACCAACACCACGTGTTTCGTCGCGGTGTTTTAAATAAAAGTAATCATCACACCAGTTTTTATATTTGTCGTAAACCTCTGCACCAAATGGCTGGCATAAATCGCTTGCCACCTGATGCCAATGTTGTACATCTTCAAATACAGGGTAAAAAGGCGTTAAATCAAAACCGCCACCAAACCACCAAATTGGCTCTTCGCCTTCTTTTTCGGCAATAAAGAAACGCACGTTGGCATGGCTAGTTGGAATATGTGGGTTATTAGGATGGATCACTAATGACACACCGCATGCATGAAAGCTACGACCAGCGAGCTCTGGACGATGCGCTGTTGCTGATGCTGGCATTGAAGCACCAAACACATGCGAGTAATTCACCCCACCCTGTTCAATGACATTGCCACCTTGGATAACACGAGTACGGCCACCGCCGCCTTCTGCACGTTGCCAATTATCTTCAACAAACTTTGCTTTGCCGTCGGCACTTTCAAGGCCCTGACAAATTGTATCTTGCAAGGCCATTAAATAGGTTTTAACTTGTTCGAGTAGCTCGCTTTGCATGTTTATCCTCTAAATACTTTTCCGGTCGCTGCGTCTTTGATCACACTTGGTTGGCTGTTGCCACCTAACGGCTCATCAACATAAAAATCTACCGTATCAGCAAATTCGCTTTTCGCTTGTGCGATAGTCATTACCGTTTCTTGACCAGTTAAGTTTGCACTTGTTGAAACCAAAGGCTTACCAAATTGCTGACACAAAGCTTTTACCGTCGGATGATCAGTAACACGCACAGCAATAGTATCAAACTGACCTGTTAACCACTTTGGCGTTTCTTTTGCAGCTGGCATCACCCAAGTGATAGCTCCTGGCCATTGTGAAAAGATATCAGCACGTTTATCCATTGGGATTTTGGCATCATCTACATACTTTAATAACTGGCCATAATTGTCAGCAATTAAAATTAAGCCTTTTTCTACAGGGCGTTGTTTGATGGCTAAAAGCTTTTCAACCGCAGCTTGGTTATCAGGATCGCAACCAAGACCAAAAACAGCTTCGGTTGGATAAACAATCACGCCACCTTGCTGCAAAGCATCAATTGCATTGGTTGGTTGTGCAACAGGATCAGACAAAGAAACTCTCCTAAAAAACGAATTACAAGTACATTAAGACTCGACTAACTTATGCATACACGACTTCTGAGGGCATTGTAACACAACACCTGAAGCTGTTTTCTTTTCGGTCATAATTGGCCAATGACAGGCCGGACACTCGGTCGCCACGGGTTTATAATTAAGTGTATATTTACAACGCGGATAGCTATCACAAGAATAAAAGGTTTTGCCAAACTTATTACTACGCGCAACCAGCTGACCTTTTTTGCATTTAGGGCAAGTAGGTAATTTAGGGGCATCGTCAGGCTCTTCATCATGAGCAATATAATGGCATTCTGGGTAACCAGTACAACCGATAAACATGCCATAACGGCCATTTTTAATTACCAATGGTTTGCCACACTCAGGACAGGCACTGTCTTCGAGAACTTTTATTTGTTGGCTATCATGATGTGCTAAAGAACGGATGTAGTCACACTTGGGGTAACTGGCACAGCCTAAAAATGGGCCTGACTTTGAGTTGCGCATAACCAATTCAGAACCGCATTTAGGGCAAACCTCATACTCTTTTTCGAGTGCATGTTTATCTGCAGAAAAAAGAGAATGGTCGATTTTACTCATAAGATTCCTTTGGGGTTGGCTAATTTTCGCCTAATATACCCAAACTCAACAAAGATACAAGCAAAGTCGAACTAATGTAATACATCCGCTGGTTCGTCAAATATTAAGTCTTCCATTTGCGCGTAAGCTTGCTCTGAGCCCGGCACATTAAATAACACCATAAGGACCACCCACTTTAGATCTTCCAAAGAAATATACGGTTTATCCAAAGCACACAGTCTGTCTATAACCATTTCACGAGTTACGGTGTTAATTACACCAATTTGCTCGATAAACATTAAAAAACCACGACACTCAACACTCAGCATTTGGCATTCACTATCGGTGTAAATACGCATGGCATGTTGTGGCTGGGCATTAAGGTATGGATAGATGTCGCTTTGTTGCAAATCAGCCAGTTGCTCTAACCAATCAAGGGCTTTGTAGATTTCAGGTTTATTGAAGCCAGCACGAACTAACTCATCGGTAAGCTCATTCTCTTCAGTAAAGATTTCAGCTTCACTATGGATATAGTTTTCAAAAAGATACATGAGGATGTCAAACATGTTTATGTCCTCCTAGTCTTATATAACCATCGAGTACTCGTTCGATTTTATCTGCGAGCTCTAAGTCGAGTAACCGAGCTTGTACTTCGTTTACTGGTAATTGGCTTCGCTGTGTTATTTGATCAACACTTGTAACCTCATACCCTATACTTTTGAACACTGGGCAGTCGGGTTCATCTGCAATAGGCTGTTCTATACTATATAGACTGTTTTCACAGAAAAAGCTCACTTCATCAAGAATATCACTAATATTTTCTGTCAATTTAGCGCCTTGCTTAATTAAAAAATGACTTGCTTCTGAAAGTGGACTTTTTATCGAGCCTGGCACTGCAAACACCTCTTTATTCTGCTCAAGCGCATAGCGTACCGTTACCAGTGAGCCACTTTTAATTTGCGCCTCAACAATCAGTACTCCTAATGACAACCCAGAGATAATACGGTTTCGGCGCGGAAAGTTCGCTGCATTAGCAGCCGTGCCAGGTAGGAATTCAGAAACCAACAAGCCCCGCTCTGCAACTTGTTTGATAAGTAAGCTATGGCGTCTTGGATAAGCAATATCGATACCCGTGCCAAGTACAGCTATGGTATTGCCTGAGCCCGCTAATGCGCCTTTATGAGCAGCGCCATCAATCCCCATAGCCATACCTGATGTAACTGTCATTCCAACAGAACAAAGTTGATGGGCAAACTCGGCGGCTACTTCAATTCCTGTAGGTGTTGCATTACGGCTACCAACAATAGCTATTTGCGGTGACAGTAATAGTTCCGTGTTACCTAAACAAAACAATAATATAGGAGCGCTGGCTATTTGCTTGAGTAACGGCGGATAGCTGTCATCAAAATAACTAATGACCTTGATTTGCAGCTTAGCTATCTGCGCTTGATAGTGTGCAACTAACTGCCAGTCAGTATTAACTAAATTATCGGCTTGGCTCTTTGATAAGCCGAGCTGCTGCAGCTCTGAGGTAGTTAATGTAAATAACTCTCCCAGCGGCTGTTTTTGACTTAATGCAAGAAGGCTTTTGATCCCAAGCCCTTTACATAAATAAAAGGCAAGCCAATGGGATAGCTTGCCTGAAACCTGTGCCATGCTCCCTCCTTAGAGCGCCCAATTTGTGAGTTAGTTTATAACTGCATAATCTCCAACTCGGATCGGATGCTGATTTTTCACTATCAGTGCATAGCTAACGTTGTCATATACCTTAAACACCATTAGCTCACCGACTTTTTCCTTTGGCATATGCCATACATTACTGTCTTCATCACTTTCAATACCGAAAAGCTCATTTGCATCAGTCATGAACTTCTCTAGGCTGTTAGAATCTTCGCGGTAACGCGGACCATTGCGACCGTCATACACTTCTGGTGATTGACGTTGAATATCAAGTACAAAACCTGGCTTCACTTGGTCAGCACCTAAGTTTAGTACAACAATATCCATGGTACTAAATTCACGCATTTCATTAGCTGCGGCGATAATAGTGCCATCTAAAGCAACTTCTGGGCGCTTCATAGTGAAATAGGCAGGCATCATTTGACCTTCCATTGCTGGCATTAAGAAGTCATTAGGCTTGATCTCTTGTTTTACCAACTCAACCTTGACAGAGGCAGGTACACCGTTTTCCGCATCACCGCTTCTAAATGCTCGAACAATCGCCACAAGCTCCGCTTTGTTCGCCAGTACTTCATTTGTATTTGGATCGACAAGGTCATTACCTTTACGGTATACACCATAAGCCTCGTTTAGTGTTAAATCACCTTTAACGTAAAGAGTGTGACCAATAGTGTTCATTTTGGTATTAACGCTGGCACCTAAAATATACGGCTTTTGTGCAATAATATCGGCGCTAATTGCTTGCTCATAAGTCAAATATGGGCGTAACAACTCCAAAGGCAACGTTGGCACAGCTTGCTTACCCTTTGGTGTAATTCGCCCTTCAGGAGAGAGCTTTTTATAACGCGGATTTTTAACTAAACGTGGATTTCCGTCTTTATCGTAAATTAAACTGAGCGCATCACCCGGGTATATTAAATGCGGATTCGCGATTTGCGGGTTCATCTGCCACAAATCAGGCCATTGCCAAGGCTGGTCAAGATACACGCCAGAGATATCCCAAAGCGTGTCACCTTTTTTTACAACATATTGTTTTGGCGCATCTTTTTTAATTGTTAAGACATCAGCAGCTACCGAAAAAGCACAGCTAAAGGCTAACAAAGCCGCAACTAGTGGGTATCTCATTTGGCTTCCTTGAGTTGTTTTTAGATTATTATCGACCAAAACCTGTTAAAGGTGAACACGAATGGCTAAAATAAGAGCATACAATACCCTAAATGAATCACAAGTGTAAAAGGTAACTATGGCTAGGTTAGAAGTTTTGAGATTTCCGGATGAGCGTTTGCGTACAATCGCGAAAGAAGTACCAGAAGTAAACGATGAAGTTCGTCAAATCGTCAAAGACATGCTTGAAACTATGTATGACGAAAACGGTATCGGCTTAGCAGCAACGCAAGTAGATATCCACCAGCGAATTGTGGTGATCGACGTATCTGAAGAGCGCGACCAACCGTTAGTATTAATCAACCCAGAAATCACTAAGAAAGATGGCTCAACAGTCAGTGAAGAAGGCTGTTTATCAGTCCCTTATTCATACGCAAAAGTTGACCGCGCAGAAACTGTTACTGTTAAAGCGCTTAATGAAAATGGTGAAGAATTCAGCTTAGACGCTGACGAGCTATTAGCGATTTGTATTCAGCATGAGCTTGATCACCTTAAAGGCACTCTTTTTATTGATTATCTATCGCCTTTAAAGCGCCAACGTATCCGTAAAAAGCTTGAAAAAGAAGCTAAGCTGGCTGCTAAATCATAAGTTCATCAATAGGAATATCTGTGACACAACCATTACGCATTATTTTTGCTGGTACGCCGGACTTCGCTGCGCGCCATTTACAAGCACTGATTGACTCAGAGCACGACGTTGTTGGTGTTTATAGCCAACCAGATCGCCCTGCGGGCCGAGGTAAAAAGCTAAAAGCCAGTGAAGTTAAAGAGCTAGCACTTGCCCATGACTTACCTGTATTTCAACCGCAATCACTAAAATCTGATGAAGCGCTTGCAGAACTTACAAGCCTAAACGCAGATATCATGATTGTGGTGGCATACGGCTTATTATTACCAAAAGCTATTTTAGATGCTCCGCGCTTAGGGTGCTTAAATGTGCATGGTTCTATTTTACCTCGCTGGCGTGGTGCAGCGCCTATTCAGCGTGCTATTTGGGCTGGCGACCGTGAAACAGGTGTAACAATAATGCAAATGGATGAAGGCTTAGATACAGGCGACATGCTGCATATCAGCCGCTGTCCGATTGATAGCACAGAAACCAGTAGCTCTTTATACAATAAACTAGCTGCGCTAGGTCCTGATGCACTGATTAGTACTATTAATCGCCTTGCTGCAGGTGAAATCACGCCAGAAAAGCAAGATGACACGCAAGCAAATTACGCGAAAAAGTTATCTAAAGATGAAGCCAATATTGATTGGTCAATGGATGCTGAGCAAATTGAGCGTAATATCCGAGCCTTTAACCCATGGCCTGTTTGCTTTACCGAAATGGCAGGACAAACAGTAAAAATTTGGCAGGCAGAAGTTGTATCGCAAAGTGCGCAAGCAGGTGAAATCATTGCTGCTGATAAGCAAGGTATCTTAGTCGCCTGTGGGCAAGGTGCACTTAAAATCACCCTTCTCCAACCACAAGGTAAAAAACCAATGGCTGTTAGTGACTTTCTAAATGGTCGCAGTGATTGGGTTGAACCTGGCTCAGTATTAGGTCAAAGCAATGAGTAATGTAAGAGCACTTGCTGCTGAAACCCTCTACAACGTAGTCGATAAAGGTGCATCACTTAATCAAGAACTACCTTTTGCAAGCCAAGGATTATCACCTAAAGATAAAGCCCTGCTGCAACAGATTTGTTACGGTGTGCTGCGCTATTTACCTAGCCTAGAAAATTATTGCCAGCAACTTTTAGATCAACCGCTAAAAGGCAAGCGCCGTATTTTTCAATTCTTGTTGTATGTGGGTATTTACCAACTTCAACACATGCGTGTACCGCCTCATGCGGCAATCAGCGAAACGGTTAATGCGCTTCAGCAAATGCGCGCTCTTGGTTTAAAAGGCCTGATTAACGCTATTTTACGCAGTTTCCAACGTGAACAAGCTGAGCTTGAAGAAAAAGCACAGCAAATTCCTGTTTGCAAATTTAACCACCCAGGTTGGTTTATCAAACAAGTAACCGCTGCCTATCCTGATAATTGGCAAGAAATCCTTGAGGCGAATCAGCTTCAAGCTCCTATGTGGTTACGAGTAAATCAAGCGCAATACAGCACCCAAGAATACAGTGAGATGCTTAAAGCGAATGATATTGAGCATACCCTCAATGCGAATTTTCCTGATGGTATTAAGCTAGCAAAACCTTGTGATGTATACGCATTACCAGAGTTTGATACTGGCGCCTGCTCAGTACAAGATGCCGCGGCACAATTAGCTGCGCGTTTCCTAGCACCAGAAAATGATGATGTCATTTTAGATGCATGTGCAGCGCCAGGTGGTAAAACGTGCCATATTCTAGAGCTTGCTGATGCCGACGTATTAGCACTTGATAGCGACAGCGAACGCCTAGAACGCGTTAAACAAAACTTAGTGCGTATTGGCTTAACTGCTGATCTACAATGTGCAGATGCATCACAGCCACATATTTGGTGGGATGAACAGCAATTCGACCGTATTTTGCTTGATGTGCCCTGCTCAGCAACGGGCGTAATCCGTCGCCACCCTGATATAAAATGGCTACGTCGTGCATCTGATATTGAAGACCTCGCTAATTTACAAGGCGATATACTAAATAGTATCTGGCCTCTACTTAAGCCTGGTGGTACGTTAGTTTATGCAACCTGCTCTGTATTACCGCAAGAGAACCAACAACAAGTTGCTAAGTTCCTTGCCAATAATCAAAGTGCTGAACACATACCTTTGCATGAAAACGACACCCCTACTTTACCTGGCCTACAATTACTGCCTGGTGAAAGTGATGGTTTCTACTACGCAAAGCTAGTTAAAAAACACTAATAAGAACAAGCTATGAAAATAATCATACTCGGTGCCGGACAAGTTGGTGGCACATTGGCAGAAAACCTCGTCGGTGAGCAAAATGAGATAACCGTTGTCGATATCGACGGTAACCGTTTGCGAGAGTTACAAGATAAGTATGACTTACAAGGTGTTACTGGCCACAGTGCTCATCCCGATGTATTGCGTCGTGCAGGTGCCGAAGACGCCGATATGATTATTGCCGTAACCAGTTCTGACGAAGTGAACATGGTTGCTTGCCAAGTGGCCTATAGTATTTTTAATACACCAACCAAAATTGCCCGTATTCGCTCAGAGCAATACTTAAAGTATCGTGAGAAGCTATTCCATAACGATGACTTACCTGTTGATCACTACATTGCTCCTGAAGCGTTGGTGACTAAATATATTCGTCGCTTAATCGATTATCCGGGTGCTTTACAAGTATTACAATTCGCTGATGGCATGTTATCGCTGGTTGCGGTGAAAGCGTATTACGGTGGCTTGCTGGTTGGTTATGCACTTTCGGCCTTGAAAGAACATATTCCGAATGTCGAAACCCGTGTAGCGGCTATTTATCGTCAAGGTAAAGCTATAAAGCCGCTTGGCACAACCGTTATTGAAGCTGACGATGAAGTATTCTTTATCGCAGCAACCAAGCACATTCGAGCAGTAATGAATGAACTTCAAAAACTCGAACGTTCATACAAAAAGATCATGATTGCCGGTGGTGGTAATATCGGTGCGGGTCTTGCTCGTTCACTTGAGAAGAACCACAGCGTTAAACTGCTTGAGCGCAATAAAGAGCGTGCTGCGCAGCTATCTGAAATGCTTGATAACACCGTGGTGTTTTGTGGCGATGCCTCTGATCAAGAGCTGTTATCTGAAGAACATATTGAACAAGTTGATGTATTCATCGCAGTCACTAACGACGATGAAGCAAACATTATGTCTGCGATGCTGGCAAAGCGTATGGGCGCACAAAAGACCATGGTGCTTATTCAGCGTGGCGCTTATGTTGATTTAGTTCAAGGTGGTGAGATTGATATTGCTATATCGCCCCAACAAGCAACAATCTCGGCGCTATTAACACATGTTCGCCGTGGTGACATTGTTAATGTTTATTCGTTACGTAAAGGTGCAGCAGAAGCAATTGAAGCTGTCGCTCATGGTGATGAGCATACTTCTAAAGTTGTTGGCCGAGCAATTGCAGATATCAAGCTACCAGCAGGAACAACTATTGGTGCTATTGTGCGTAACGATGATGTACTGATTGCCCATGACGATACCGTTATTCAGTCTGGTGACCACGTAATCATGTTTTTGATTGATAAAAAGCATATTACGGTTGTTGAAAAGCTGTTTCAGGTAAGTGCGATCTTCTTGTAAACGAGAGCTTATAAACGAAAAAAGCAGCCATAACGGCTGCTTTACGACTCTTGAAGTGAAAGTACCTAACTTTTCAAAAAGATTCTATTGAATCTGTGCGAACTCTTCTTTCGAAAGCTCGCCATTACCATCGCTATCTAGCTTTGGAAATAACTTTTCAAGCTGCATATTTGCAGACGCTTCTTCTTTACTGATCACGCCATCACCGTCGGTGTCAAAAGTTGCAAAGCTTACACCTTGTGCAAAAGCTGCCGATGATGTTGCTAGTGCTAAAATTGCGATTGTTGTGCTTAACTGTTTCATAATAATTACCTTAAAATTTGAAAAGAGTGAAATCCGTTTCTGAGATCCTTGTTTAGTGGAAACTGGTTTATTACGAGTTAATTACGTTACTCTGCTTCTGAAAATTCTGCTTCAGTAAGAACACCGTCACCATTCACGTCTAAGGTTTTAAACTGCGACATAATTTTTGCATCAACGGCCGCTTCACTTTTACTGATCACGCCGTTACCGTCTACGTCTAAGGTGTCAAAGTCAGTTGCTGCAAAAGCCGCTGAAGAAGATGCAAGTGCGATTAAAGCTAATGTTTTGTTTACTGTTTTCATAATGATATTCCTTCAATATTAAGAGTGTTAGCTGATCGCACTTCCAGTGTTGTCCTCTTTCATGGATTCCCTTATCCACTTAGGCTGTCTTTGGCAGCTCAGAACTAATCAGCTAGATAAACTGGTTTTGCTTAATCACATTAAGCTTTAGAAAATTCTTGTTTCGATAACTCACCGTTACCGTCAGTGTCTAATTCACTGAATTTGCTCATTAGCTCTGCATCAACAGACGCTTCGCTTTGGCTGATAACACCGTTGCCGTCAACATCTAGGGTATCGAAATCACTCATTGCAAATGCTGCTGATGAAGATACAAGTGCCATAAGTGCTAATGTTTTATTTACTGTGTTCATAATGTCATTCCTTCAAAGTGTGTAGTCTTGAGTTAGGAAGTCCTTTTCAATGTGTCCTTACAATGAAATTAAGCTTTAGAGTACTCTTGTTTAGACAGCTCACCATTGCCGTCTGTATCAAGCTCTTTAAATTGGCTCATTAACGTTTCGCTTACTGATGCTTCGCTTTTGCTGATAGCGCCATCGCCATTCACATCGAGTGTGTCAAAATCAGCGGCAAACGCTGCTGATGAGGTTGCAAGAGCTACAAGTGCTAAAGTTTTGTGTAACGTTTTCATAATCACTATTCCTTCAATGTTGTCTCAACTGTGATAGAGGAAATTTTCCTGAATCAGTTTTTCTCTGTGTTCGCTTAGACTATTTCAACTTCAATGCCAAAGTTAAAAAGAATAATAAAATCAGTATCTTGAATTGAAATTTCGAGAATTTATGATGAATAGAGCGATTTATTTGTTGCTGTTTTGCAACAGGCTCAGTGATTGGTTTTACGCTCCCTTTAAAATCAATAAGTTATAAAGATTAAAATGGAGACAATAACGATTAACTCGGATTAGAAAACAAAAAAATGAGGTGTTCGAAAATAAACTCTATCTGAACAACGAAATTTAAAGAAAAAAATCGAAATTAATTTAACTCATAACACATTGATTTTATTGATTGTTTGAATTTATTTATAAATTAATTTTGATATTTATAGGGTTAAATCGGGGAAAATAGCCATTTTGTTGCAAAATGGCGAATTGGTAGCCGGAATTAGCTGTCTAATACCGAAAGGTCAATTAAGTGCTCTTTCATAAACGCTTTCATCTCATCTTCACTTGTATCAAGCTGCACACCCAGCATAAAACCACCCGCTCTTTTGCGAACGCTACATACTGTGCCACTAAACTCTCGTTTACTGAGTGTGATTTGACAGCTTTGTCCTTTAAAAGCGGTTAAGTCGTTACTGCTATTAATATCAAACTGCACGCCCGTAAGTGAAATATCTTTAATAAGTCCCGCCAGTGTTTGCTCTGCAATCACTAAGTTTGCAGGGAATAACGTAGGAATACGCGCTTCACTACGCAAGCTATAAAGCTGTACTTGCTGAGGAAAGTCGAGAAAAATTAAGCGATGTGGATGCGATGCCAAGGCGTTTATTTGCTGACGAAAAGCAATCACTTGCCCACCTCCCGCTTCAAGTACGGCGCGTATAACGACCATTACACCGTCTTTAATGACATCACTACTATTCGCTAAACGCTTTGCTGATGGATAGTTAAGAATGATGTACTGATCATTCATCAAACCAATAAATTCTGTTTTTACCCGTTTACTGTCGGTTGGTGTGGTAATTTCAACATCCACCAAGCTACCTGCAGGGATACAGGTTAGTTTCTCAAGATTGCGTTGTTTTTGAGTTTTTGGCACAGTAATGCCTCCACTTCTTGATAATCACCTTGCTTTGGTTAGCCTCGCCAGAAGGTAGGCGTAAACAGTACTAGTAGGGTGAATATTTCTAAACGACCAAATACCATTGCAATAGTAAGTAGCCATTTTGCCGTATCTGAAATCGCCCCGTAATGAGCAGCGACTTCACCTAAACCTGGGCCTAAGTTATTTAAGCAAGCAGCTGTAGCAGAGAATGCACTGATGTTATCCATACCAGTGCCCATCAGCGCCAACATGATAATGACAAACACCAAAGCATACGCAGAGAAGAACCCCCAAACCGCTTCGACAACTTTATCTGGCAGTGCCTTTCGGCCTAATTTAATTGAGTAGATAGCACGAGGATGCACAAGGCGGTTAAGCTCTCGAATGCCTTGCAAGTATAACAAGAACACGCGAACTACTTTCATACCGCCACCGGTAGAACCTGCACAGCCGCCAATAAAGCTTGAAAAGATAAGTAAAATTGGTAAGAACAGTGGCCATGCCGAAAAGTTATCGGTCGCAAAGCCTGCTGTTGTACTCATTGACACAGCTTGAAACATGGCTTGATCAAGAGTCTCATCACCATCCGCATAAATATTATTTGATGACAACACTGTAAAGCAGACAATTACCAATGCTAATTGAATCAATAAAAACACTTTAAATTCCGGGTCTCGTAAATAGGCCCGAATGCTGCGTGACGATACCGCCGCATAGTGAAGCGAGAAGTTAATTGCCGCAATAAGCAAAAACACCACACAAATAAAATTAATTACAGGGCTATCGAACTGCCCCATTGATGCGTCATAAGTAGAAAATCCACCAATCGCGATAGTAGAGAAGGCATGACAAATTGCATCAAACCAATCCATTCCTGCAGCCCAATATGCCAGCGTACAAGCAATGGTAAGCGACACATAGATATACCAAAGATGCTTTGCCGTATCAGCAATACGCGGCGTCATTTTCGAGTCTTTAACCGGACCCGGTGTTTCTGCACGGTATAGCTGCATGCCACCGACGCCTAGCATAGGCAGGACCGCCACCGCGAGTACGATGATCCCCATACCACCTAACCATTGTAATTGTTGGCGGTAAAATAGGACTGATTTAGGTAGGTATTCAATGCCTGTAAGTACGGTGGCCCCTGTGGTTGTTAGCCCTGAGAAAGCTTCAAATACAGAGTCCGCTAGCGAAAGATTAGGTTCTTGTAAGAACACTAAAGGTACCGCTGCGAAGGTGCCTAGTACCAACCAGAACAATACGACAATCAGGAAGCCTTCACGAGCTTTTAAATCACCATGCTCATGGCGGTTTGGATAATAAGCCGCTAAACCAATCACTACACTAAAAATGAAAGCGAGAACAAATGGCACACCACCACCGTCTTTGTAGATCAAAGACACGAGTGCCGGTGGCACCATAGTGATACTAAATAACGCCACCAGCTGGCCGAGAATTTTTATTATGGTACGAAATTGCATCTAGGCGTATCGCTTTCTTATTAATTGTTTAGCTAATACAGTTTATTGTCTTACAGCCTTAATTGTAAGTAAACGCAATGTATTATTTTTAGATTTCAAACTTTTCTGACTTTTAGGCTAACTGCACCGTGAGTCAGTTCATGAATATCATCAACCGCTTGCTCCGCCTGACGACTATCGATTTCGATTTGCCAAGTGATGTTTTCTGCAAACTGTTTTTCGATATGAAGCACCTGATACTGATTTTTTAATAGCTGCTCTATAGCCCCTTGTACGCTGTAATCACTTTGGCCTATCAGCTCAACACTAGGTACTTTGGTAATAGTTTTAAGCTCACGCATCGCATTATTTAAACTACCACCGTAGGCGCGCACAAGCCCACCAGTACCGAGCTTAATGCCACCGAAATAACGGGTTACAACCGCTGTAATTTCACCAATACCAGATCCAGTTAGTACATTTAGCATTGGCTTGCCGGCAGTGCCATTAGGCTCCCCATCATCCGAAAAGCCATATACATGGCTACCACCGGGGTTCCCTGCAACATGCGCCCAGCAATTATGACGAGCATCGCTGTATTTATCTTGAATCTCTTTGATAAAGGCTTTTGCTGCCGCAAGATCTGGGGTGTGGGCAATATGCACAATAAAGGTGCTTTTTTTGATTTCTTCTTGGTAAAAAACCGGCTCAGCCGGATATTGGTATTCAGACATAATTGCTTATCTAAAAAAATGGGGCCTAATGGCCCCGATATTCACTAACCTAAATCGTTAATCTAAGTGTAGATCACGGGTCATGTTTTCTAGGCTATCTTCATGAACGATGATGTTATCTTCAATACGGATACCACCGAATGGCTTAAGCGCTTCAACTTTTTCCCAGTTTATGAACTGCTTGTTGTCTGTTTGCGCAAGGTCACCTAATAATGAGTCGATAAAGTATAAACCAGGTTCAATAGTAAATACTTGGTTCTTTTCAATTAATCGAGTACAACGAAGGAATGGATGACCTTCTGGCGGAGCTTGGTGTGCACCAGTATCATCAGCCATAAAGCCACCCATATCGTGTACTTGTAAGCCAAGGTGATGACCAAGACCATGCGGGAAGAAAGTAGAAGTAATACCACGTTCAACAATTTCAGCTGCTGGTAATTTCACAATATTAAAGTCGCTTAGCACTTGCGCTACACGCTGGTGGCAATCTAAATGCAATTCACCATATAACAAGCCAGGCTTTAATGCTTTACCTAAAGCAATTTGATGCTCTGTCATTACTTTAATTAAATCGCTAAATACACCCGACTTTTTAAAGTCATAAGTACGCGTGATATCAGCCGCATAGCCATTAAAGTTCGCACCAGCATCAATAAGAAAAGAATGATGTGAATGCGGCGCTTTAGGCTCAAAATGCGTGTAGTGTAAAATTGCACAGTTTTCATTTAGCGCAACGATATTACCGTAAGGCATTTCGTTTTCACTCTGACGCGTTGCCATGAGGTAAGCTTGCTGAATATCAAACTCTGAACCACCAGCAAAAAAAGTATCACGTGCAGCTTTGTGGCCATCTACCGCGATTCGGTTAGCTTGACGTAAACACTCAAGCTCGTACTGGGTTTTATAAGCGCGATGAAAGTGTAGGTAATTCATTACTGGCTCTGGGTTCATAATGCTAAAGCCCAGCGCTTGTGCTACTTCTAGGTATTCACCGATATAGGCAAATTTTTCTTTATCATAAGGAAGCAGCTTTTCGACCTGATCTGGCTGTACTAATAATTCAATATCAAAATACTCAGCCCAAAAATCACGCGGTTCGTCAGGCACTTTATGCCAAAAGTCCACAGGACGATAAAAAATCAGTTTTGGCTTAGATGCACCATCAACCACAATCCAGCAATGTGGGTTGTCGATTACTGGTAACCAAGCTTTAAATTGCGGATTCACCTTAAACGGATAATACATGTCATCTAAAAACTGACGTTTAGCCTGACCTGAGTGAATTACTAACCCTTCTAAACCTTCACGCTCTGTGATTGTACGAGTGCGTTGTTGCAAGGTTGCAATATGTTCGGCGTATAACACCGCTAATTTATCCATAGTAAACCCATCTTTAGTAAATTTAACTTGTTAGCAGTCTAACATAGCCAGCACTATCCCCCAACTGAGGGAGGATAGTGTGACACATCTTGTTTAACCACCCATCGACATATCTAGGATCGGTGCCAATACATTGCCGTCACGACCTAATCGAGTGTGATAAACCTGTCTGTAGGCAAACACATTCTTAACGTAGTTTCGTGTTTCGGTATAAGGAATTAACTCTATCCACAGTTCAGCTGGCATTGCTTGCTCTGGGATCCAGCGTTTAATGCGATGATAACCTGCATTGTAAGAAGCCGTAGCAAGGATTTCATTGCCATGATTTTTCTTTTTCAAATACTGCAAATATTCACTACCTAGACGTATATTAGTACGAGGCTGATATAACTGCCTGCGTGACACTGTACTCTTATTCATATACTTAGCAGTACTTGGTAACAACTGCATCAAACCATGAGCATTGGCATGAGAGCGTGCATCTGGCGCAAAAGAGCTTTCTCGACGCGAGATAGCAATACTCCAAGCAACATCGATATGGCTGCGGTTGCTATAAGTGGCAAACACATCTTTAAACGCAAATGGGAAACGTAAATCGACATAGTCCCACTCTTTTATTTGCGCCAAGGTATAAATAGTGCTGTCGTACCAATCTAGCTCAGCAGCAAGTAAAGACGCAGCAAGCTTTTCTTCTTTAGTAGATGTATCCGTTAAATAATTCCATTCACGACGCGCAGATGTATAACGCTCAAGCTCATACAAGGCGCGAGCTCGCTTAAAACCAGGGGCATTTGCCACTTCAAGCTTAAGCTTATTACTAATATTGATATCTTTGTTATTTAAACTAACCGGAATACCCAAGCGTGCAGATGCTAAAAAGCCGTAATAATCACGCTCTTTAGCCACCGTTTGCCAAATTTCACGAGCTCGCTCGACGTCACCACGTTGATTTAAGCTATATGCCAACCAATATTGTTGACCCAAACTCAGGTTTTCTTTACCCGTGAAAAACGCCACAATGCCAGACCAATCTTGTCTCTCTAGCATGTTCCCTAGCTGCCATTGCATTAGTTTACGAGTTTGGCGCTCTTTAGGTACTTTGTTTAACCAAAAGCGTGCTTGTTGATGACCGCTCGAGGCAAGCGAAAGCGCAAAGCTGTAGTAAACATCGGCTTTTTGCTCGTCGGTGTAATCGAACATAGCTTCGAGCTTTTCCCAAGCTCGTAATGCCAAATCTTTATCTCGCCATACTAAGCGCTTAACCCCATAGAGTGCAATTTGCCCTTCTTTAGTCGACTTTTTCTTGTAGCGATAAAGACCCGCAGCAGCACTTGGGTCTCTTCGTACCTTTAAATATAAATCAGCTAAATATTGATCAGCCCGAGGCAATAATGTTTTTAAGTAAGGAATTAAGCTTGATGAGCCCCCTTCAGCAGCCAGACTAATACGCTGCCAAACTCGCTCTTGGGTTTGGTAACCCTTTTTCTTCCACAGCGAGAATAATCCATCACACTCTTTTGGCTGTGACTCCCCAACAACCCATAAATCAGTAACTTGGTTCATTATGGCTTTTTCAGGTGCCCCCAAGTCCAATTGAAAGCTTAAGTAAGGGCACGTTAATTCGTTATTGCTCGTTTCGCGATAATTTCGAATATATGCAGCTTTCTTGTTGTACTTTTTTAAGTAATTAAGCCATGCCTTTCGTACAGGCCATTCTAGTGGCGTGTTTTGATAAATATTAAGATAGTTCTCTATTTCCGTTTGGTGTTTAAGGCTTGGGTTGCGTTGCCAATATGCCTTTTCGACATAAGGTTTCAACGGATGATCAAGTCCATTTGCTGCCTCTTTCATGTCTTGATAATCACCGTAACGCGCCTTTTTTTCTGCTTTTAAAAAAGCGTCATGTTTATCGTTGGCTTCAGCTGCAAAAAAAGGAAAAAGTAATGCGGCAGCTGTCCAACCAAGGAGTTGTTTTTTCATGATGACCTTTAACAAAAATTAAAGAATTAATAACAAAAAACTTCTGCTACACCTTAGCACCAAACCAGCTATATTTTAACCAATCGCGATAAAGCGCAGTAAATTTTTCGTTGCATTTTCATTTTAAAGCAAGCACACTGATTGAAATGCAAACTCATCGTACCAGTCTTAGTTAATAAACTAGGGAGAATAATAATGTTATATAAAAGCGATTCATTTGAAGTTGCTTTCATCAAGGACAACATCGCCGAGTTTAAGTTCTGTGCAGACGGCTCAGTAAATAAACTTTCGCAGCAAACCTTGCAAGATTGCGCTTTAGCATTAAAAGAATTGGCAACAAACTCAGATATCAAAGGCATGGTGTTCACCAGCGATAAAGATCATTTCATTATCGGTGCCGATATTTTCGAATTTTTACCTACTTTCACTAAACCTCAAGAAGAACTAGTTGCATGGATCAAAAATGCAACTGATGTTTTTGACGCAATTGAAGATTTACCTTTCCCAACCCTAAGTGCGGTAAACGGCATGGCGCTTGGTGGTGGATGTGAGTGGGCACTTGCTACCGATTATCGCGTTGCAAGCTCTAACGCTAAAATTGGCCTACCAGAAGTTAAATTAGGCATTATGCCTGGTTTTGGTGGCACAGTTCGCCTGCCACGCCTTATTGGCGCTGATAATGCGATGACATGGATCACTACAGGTAAAGAAAACCGTGCTGCTGATGCCCTAAAAGTAGGTGCGTTTGACGCGGTAGTTAGTGCTGACAAACTTTTAGAGTCAAGTATTGCAACACTTGAGCAAGCAATTGCTGGCAAGCTAGATTGGCAAGCAAAACGACAAGTAAAATTACAGCCACTGAAAATGAACCGTGTTGAGCAAGGTATGAGCTTTGCTATGGCAGAAGGTATGGTAATGGGTCAGACAAAAGGTCATTACCCAGCACCTGTTATGGCTGTAAAAACAATCAAAGCTGCTGCAAACTGTGAACGCGCTGAAGCAATGGCTATTGAAAACGCTAACTTTGCTAAACTTGCAGCAACAAGCGAAGCTGCCGCGCAAACCGGTATTTTCTTAGCTGACCAATACATTAAAGGTAAAGCGAAGAAGCAAGCTAAACACAGTGGGCTTGAGATCAAACAAGCAGCTGTATTAGGTGCAGGTATTATGGGTGGCGGTATTGCTTACCAGTCTGCTTATAAAGGCACACCTATTATCATGAAAGACATCAACCAAGATGCACTTGATTTAGGTATGGGCGAAGCATCTAAGCTACTAGGTAAGAAAGTACAACGTGGCCATATGGCGATGGATAAGATGGTTGCCACCTTAGGCAAGATCAAACCAACGTTAAATGATGCAGACCTACAAAGTGCTGATATCGTTGTTGAAGCCGTGGTTGAAAACCCTAAAGTGAAGCAAGCTGTTCTTGCGGGTCTTGAAAAAGACTTACCAGCAGGCACTATCCTAACTTCAAATACGTCAACTATTCGTATTGACGAGTTAGCATCTG
Organism: Pseudoalteromonas sp. NFXS39; assembly: GCF_040148775.1. Taxonomy (NCBI): domain Bacteria; kingdom Pseudomonadati; phylum Pseudomonadota; class Gammaproteobacteria; order Alteromonadales; family Pseudoalteromonadaceae; genus Pseudoalteromonas; species Pseudoalteromonas sp. NFXS39. The sequence goes on from NZ_JAGDEC010000014.1 coordinate 23,372, forward strand.
CACTTGAAAAACCAGAAAACTTCTGTGGTATGCACTTCTTTAACCCTGTGCCGAAAATGCCATTAGTAGAAATCATCCGTGGTGAAAAAACTTCAGAAGCAACAATTAATGCAGTTGTTGATTACGCATTAAAACTTGGTAAATCACCTATCGTTGTAAACGACTGCCCTGGTTTCTTTGTTAACCGCGTACTATTCCCTTACTTTGCAGGTTTCAGCAAACTTGTTGTTGAAGGTGCTGACTTCACTAAAGTTGATAAAGTAATGGAAAATGTATTTGGTTGGCCAATGGGTCCTGCATATCTACTTGATGTTGTAGGTATCGATACAGCTTACCACTGTACTGGTGTAATGGCTGACGGCTTCCCTGAGCGTATGGCTCGCCAAGATAAAGACCCTGTTACTGTATTTGCAAACGAAAAACGCTTTGGTCAGAAAAATGGTGCTGGTTTCTACCAATACGCGCCGGACCGTCGTGGTCGCCTGAAAAAAGCAAAAGATGCAACAGCAACTGAGCTACTAAGTGCTATCACTGATGCACCTAAAGATTTCGACAAACAAGAAATCATTGACCGTTGTATGATTCCTATGATCAACGAAGTACTACTTTGTTTACAAGAAGGTATCGTAGCGTCACCACAAGAAGCTGACATGGCGCTAATTTACGGCATTGGTTTCCCTCCATTTAGAGGCGGTGCATTCCGTTACTTAGATCAAACTGGTTTAGCGAACTTTGTTGCAACAGCAGACAAGTACGCTCACTTAGGTGCGATTTACCAAGTATCAGATGAAACTCGCAAGTGGGCCGAAGAAGGCCGTGTATTCTATAAGGTGGAAGGATAAGAAACATGAATAATCCAGTAATCGTAGATTGTATCCGCACACCAATGGGTCGTTCAAAGAACGGCGTATTCAAAAACAAGCGTGCGGAAGATTTAAGTGCTCACTTAATGAAAGGTTTGTTAGACCGTAACCCAGCCGTTGATCCAGCATCAATTGATGATATTTACTGGGGCTGTGTTCAACAAACGTTAGAGCAAGGTTTCAACATTGCTCGTAATGCGGCATTACTAGCCGGTATCCCTCACTCTGTACCAGCGGTAACGGTTAACCGTTTATGTGGTTCATCAATGCAAGCATTACATGATGCAGCACGCGCTATTATGACTGGCGCTGGCGATACCTACATCATTGGTGGTGTTGAACACATGGGTCACGTACCTATGACTCATGGTAATGATTTTCACCCAGGTTTATCAACGTCTGTAGCACAAGCTGCTGGCGTAATGGGTTTAACTGCTGAATACCTTGCAACGCTTCACGGCATTAGCCGTCAGCAGCAAGACGAATTTGCTTACCGTTCACACCAACGTGCACACGCTGCAACAGTTGAAGGTCGTTTCCGCCGTGAAATCCTAGCAATGGAAGGTCACGATGCAGATGGTTCTTTAATCTTAGTTGAAGACGATGAAGTAATTCGTCCTGAGACGACTGTTGAAGGCTTATCGCAACTACGCCCTGTATTCAATCCAGCATCAGGTAGCGTAACTGCAGGTACTTCATCTGCACTTTCTGACGGCGCGTCAGCAATGCTTGTAATGAGCGAAGAGAAAGCAAAAGAACTTGGTTTACCAATTCGTGCGCGTATTAAATCAATGGCTGTTGCAGGTTGCGATCCATCAATTATGGGTTATGGTCCTGTTCCGGCATCGCAAAAAGCACTTCAACAAGCAGGTATCACAATTGACGATATCGATGTTGCAGAGCTGAACGAAGCATTCGCAGCACAATCTCTACCAGTATTAAAAGACCTAGGTCTGATGGATGTGGTAGATGAAAAAGTTAACCTAAATGGTGGTGCAATTGCACTTGGTCACCCACTAGGTTGTTCTGGTTCACGTATTAGCACAACGCTTGTTCACCTAATGGAAGACAAGAACGCTAAATACGGTCTAGCAACTATGTGTATTGGTTTAGGTCAAGGTATTGCAACTGTATTTGAGCGCGTAGAGTAACGAGCTCACACCAAACATCTTGGTGATAAAAAGGCGCACTGATTTGCTCAGTGCGCCTTTTTTATTTGCTTTGCTTTAGGTTATTGAAACAGGCGGCAATAGAAAGTTAAAATAGCCGCTTATTAATTGTCTCTTTCATTCAAAAGGTCAGCCATGAGTTTTGATAATCCCGATCACCAATTAGATGCACTTGGCCTTCGTTGTCCAGAACCTGTCATGATGGTGCGTGGCGCAGTGCGTAAAATGAAAGATGGTGAAACATTACTTATCATCGCCGATGACCCATCAACTACCCGTGATATTCCAAGCTTTTGTACTTTTATGGATCACACACTTCTGGCTAAAGATGTAGAACAAGCACCGTATCGATACTTGGTAAAGAAAGGGTTGTAACGAGCTCGTAGGTTGGGTAGAGCGAAGCGAAACCCAACGTAACTGAAGGATGATAGCAACAAATTAAAGTTCGTGAAGTTCAACTTTTAATCGAAATTAAACTACTCTTATCATTTAACATTCAAGGATGAATGTATGCGATACAGAAGAGTATTAATCCCCGGGGGCACCTATTTCTTTACTCTAGCGATTGCGCAAAGAAACTCAGCACTTTTAACTTCAAACATCACTCTGCTACGTTCAGCTTATAAAAGTGTGGCAAAGTCACACCCTTTTAAAACGCTTGCCATTGTCATTCTTCCAGATCACTTACACGCTATTTGGCAACTACCCGTTGGGGATTGTGATTATTCAAAACGGTGGCGATTAATTAAGTCTAATTTTTCTAGACAACTAAATAATTGCGAGCATAAATCGCCTAGCCGCATTCAGAAATGTGAACGAGGTATTTGGCAGAGACGGTATTGGGAGCATTATATAAAGGACGAGCAAGACCTAATGAACCATATTAATTATATTTACTTCAACCCTGTAAAACATAAATACGTGAATCAAGTTGAAGACTGGCCATTTTCGTCTTATAGGAAATTGAGTAAGTCATCTGTTTTTAATTTGTCAGATGATGAGTTAGATATCGCACTTAATCTATATGAAGATTGATGAGAAGGCTGGCGCTTTGTTCTAACGCTAGCCTAATCAGTGTAGGTTGTGTTGAGAGCAACGAAACCCAACGTGATTGCTAGCAAATCCAACACTCCCGATAATTAATCCGTTGCAGAGTTAGATACGCCAGCTAATCTTCAAGGTGAGTGTATGCGTTGGGTTTCGCTCCGCTCTACCCAACCTACCAGCGCAGAGCTTTACTTCCGAGTTGCTGTCACTTTTGGTTGATTGCTATTGCGGTAATCGAAGCTCACTACATACTCGCCTTTTGCAGCGGGTTTGAGTACGTAGGTTGGGTTGAGAGCAACGAAACCCAACGTGATTGCTGGCAAATCAAACCCTCCCGATAGCTAATTCGTTGCAGTGTATGCGTTGGGTTTCGCTCCGCTCTACCCAACCTACCAGCACAGAGCTTTACTTTCGGGTTACCGTCACTTTTGGTTGATTACTGTTACGGTAATCAAAACTCACTACATACATACCTTTTGCAGCGGGTTTAAAGCTGAAATAATTGTAGATAGTATTACAGTCGGCATTGGCGGCTTGACCTAAAACCAATGATTGCCCTGCAGGGTCTATATCACTGTAACCGCAGTTATAGCCTTCGCTAAAATCAGCATCCGCTATTTTGAATTCATAAACCTTACCAGGTGTTGAAAACTTAACTTCGGTTTGGAATATACCTGGTGCAACTTGCTCTAATTGATACTGAGGTTCGGCATCCCACAAGGTAAAGTCACCACGTAAATACATAGTACGGTCAAGGTCTTTGCTTGGCAGAATATCATCGATGCTTGGCATTTGCATTTGGCTAGAACAGGCTGTTAATAAGCCTGCTAATGCTAAAGTAATTACACGTTTCATTACTATTCCTTATGCTACAAAAAAGCCAGCACTGAGCTGGCTTTTATTAATTGGCTACTGCTTACTTCTGAAGTACAGAGATATCAGCAATATCTAAAAACAGGCGGCTTAGTTGGCTTAACAATGCTAAACGGTTTTGTTTAACTGCTTCGTCATCGGCCATTACCATGACATTATCGAAGAAGTTATCAACACTCTCACGGATACCCGCAAGTTGTGACAATGCTTCTTGGTAATCACCATTTGCATATAGAGGTGCAAGCTCAGTTGCAAACTTCGCAACATGCGACGCTAATACTTTTTCTGCATCATCGCTTAATAGGCTCTCATTTACATCACCTTGTGTTGTGATGTCATTCTTAGCCAGAATATTGCTTACGCGTTTATTTGCTGCTGCAAGCGCTTCTGCAGCCTCTAATGTACGGAAGTGACTTACCGCTTTAACACGACGGTCAAAATCAACTGGTTTAGTTGGACGACGAGCTAGCACAGCTTGGATCACATCAACTTCGATACCTTCATCTTGGTACCATGCGCGGAAACGACCTAGCATAAACTCAAACACATCTGTTGATACGTTTAGGTTTGTTAGCTTCTCGCCGAATAGCGTTTGTGACTTAGCAACTAGATCTAAGATATCTAGCGGTAATGATTTTTCAACCATGATGCGTAATGCACCAATCGCTGCACGGCGAAGTGCAAATGGGTCTTTGTCGCCTTTTGGCGCTTGACCAATACCAAAAATACCCACCAGCGTATCAAACTTATCAGCAATTGCTACTGCACAGCTGATCACATTGGTTGGTAAATTATCACCCGCGAAGCGAGGCATATATTGTTCATTTTGCGCTAGTGCAACTTCTTCAGCTTCACCGTCGTGACGAGCATAATGCATACCCATTACACCTTGTACGTCGGTAAACTCCATCACCATTTCGGTCATTAAGTCTGTTTTACTTAATAAACCTGCACGCTTAGCCAGCTCGGCATCGGCACCTAATTGCTCCGCAATGTAACCTGCAAGTTCACTGATACGCTCAGATTTGTCTTTTAACGTACCCAATTGCTTTTGGAATAAAACAGTATCAAGCGATTCTAAACGGCTCTCTAGCGTTTTCTTCTTATCAGTTTCATAGAAGAATTGCGCATCAGCTAAACGTGGACGAACCACCTTTTCGTTACCAGCAATTACCACGCTTGGATCTTTACTTTCGATATTAGAAACAAATAGGAACTTGTTAAGTAAGTTGCCGTCTTGGTCTAATAACGGGAAGTATTTTTGGTCGTCCTTCATAGTATAGATAAGCGCTTCTGAAGGGACATCTAAGAAGGCTTCTTCAAATGTTGCTGTTAATGTTACTGGCCACTCAACAAGAGATGTTACTTCTTCCAGTAAGTCTTCATCCATCGCTACTTTTGCATTTACAGCTGTTGCTGCAGCTTCAATCTGTTCACGAATTTGTGCTTTACGTGTTTCGAAGTCAGCGACAACATAAGCAGATTTAAGAACATCAAACACGTCATCTGCGTGGTTAATTGTTACTTTTTCTGGATGATGGAAACGGTGACCTTGTAATTGGTTGCCAACTTGCTTACCAAGGATTTCACCTTCGATTAGCGTGCTACCAAATAAAATAGTCGCAGTGTGCACTGGGCGGATAAATTGTGTTTTATTTGCACCCCAACGCATTGGTTTAGGGATAGGTAATTTAGCAAGCGCTTTGTTTACAGCATCGCTCATAAGCGAGGTAGTTGCTTGACCTTCAACCTGTGCTTTGTGTAATAACCAAGCACCTTTATCTGTTTCTAGCGTTTGTGCGTCGCTTACATCGATGCCACAACCACGAGCCCAACCCATTGCGGCTTTAGTTGGGTTGCCATCTGCGTCAAAAGCCGCTGCTACTGCAGGGCCGCGTTTTTCTACAACCTTATCACTTTGTTTAGCTTCAAGTGCAGTAACACGTAAACCTAAACGACGTGGTGATGCGTACCAATTAACGCCTTGATGAGCTAATTCTAAGCTTGCAAGCTCAGCTGCTAAGTTCTCAGCAAACGACTCAGCAAGTTTACGAAGTGCTTTCGGTGGCAACTCTTCAGTGCCAATTTCTACTAATAAATTTTCTGCTGACATGCTAATTCTTAATCCTTACAAAGCGGGAAACCAAGAGCTTCACGGGCATCATAGTAACTTTGCGCACATGCTTTAGATAAAGCACGAACACGTAAGATATAACGTTGACGTTCTGTTACTGAGATAGCGTGACGAGCGTCTAATAAGTTAAACGCATGTGATGCTTTCATTACTTGCTCATAAGCTGGTAATGGTAAGCCTGCTTCAATTAGCTTTTCGCTTTCTTTTTCACAGTGATCAAACTGTGCAAATAAGAACTCAACATCCGCTTGTTCGAAGTTATAAGCCGATTGCTCTACTTCATTTTGATGGAATACATCACCGTATGTGACACGACCCATAGGACCATCTGCCCATACAAGATCATAGATGCTATCTACGCCCTGAATGTACATTGCTAAACGCTCAAGACCATACGTGATCTCACCTGTTACTGGTGAGCACTCTAGGCCACCTACTTGTTGGAAGTAAGTGAACTGCGTCACTTCCATGCCGTTCAACCAGATTTCCCAACCTAGACCCCAAGCACCTAATGTAGGCGACTCCCAGTTGTCTTCTACGAAGCGAACTTCGTCAGTTAGCGTATCGATACCTACCGCAGCTAAAGAGCCTAAATAGAGCTCTTGGATGTTCTCTGGTGATGGTTTTAATACTACTTGGAATTGGTAGTAATGTTGTAAGCGGTTTGGGTTTTCACCATAACGACCATCAGTTGGACGACGGCATGGTTGAACATACGCGCTCGACATTGGCTCTGGACCAATCGACTTTAAGAAAGTTAACGGATGAAATGTCCCTGCTCCCACTTCCATATCGAGTGGTTGAGCAATCACACAGCCTTGCTGTGCCCAATAGTCCTGTAAAGCCAGGATCAAACCTTGGAAGGTTTTAACGTCATATTTTTGCATATTTGGCTTATAGTATCTGGTGCGTTTAGTCTGAAAATTGCTCTCAGTATACCTTGTGTGCAGTAAGGTTTTAAGCAGTTTGTGCTTTTTCAGCAATAAAAAAAGGAGCCAGTTGGCTCCTTTTTAAATCTCAATTCTAACTTTACACGTCTAAGTTAACTACACGTAGTGCATTCGTTTCAATGAAGTCACGACGAGGTTCAACTTGGTCACCCATTAATGTCGCGAACAATTGGTCAGCTGCAACCGCATCTTCAATTGTTACTTTCAACATACGACGTGCGCCTGGGTCCATGGTGGTTTCCCAAAGTTGATCTGGGTTCATCTCACCTAGTCCTTTATAGCGTTGGATATAAAGGCCACGTTTCGATTCACTAATTAACCACTCTAATGCATCAACAAAGTTATCAACAGCATGAGTTTTCTCACCACGTTGAATATATGCGCCTTCTTCAAGTAAGTTAGCAATGTTAACACCTGTCGCTGCAATGCGTTTGTAGTCACGAGATGTAATGAAGTCGAAGTTCAATACATGCGCTTTGTCCACACCATGTTGGCGAATATTCACAACAGGATAATACATGTTGCGTTCTGTATCGTGCTCAGTGCTCGCGTGGAAAATAGTTGCATCTTCATCGCGTGCAATTAAGTCTTCAACAAGCGTGTTAGTCCACTCTTTTACTTTTGCTTCATTTGCTAAATCAGCTTCTGTAATTTCGCTTTGATAGATTAAACGTTCCATAACCGAATTTGGATATTTACGTTTTAAACGTTCAATTACTTTTACTGTATTTTGATAATCGTGAACAATTCTTTCTAATTCTTCACCTTCAAGTGCAGTTGCACCTTCACTCGTATACAGTGCAGCATTGTTCAATGCTAATGACGTTAGGTAATCAACAAGCGCTGGATCATCTTTAATGTAGCGTTCTTGCTTACCTTTTTTCACTTTATAAAGTGGTGGTTGCGCAATATAGATAAAGCCTTTTTCTACAATCTCTGGCATTTGACGGTAGAAGAAAGTCAGTAGCAAGGTACGAATGTGAGAACCATCCACGTCCGCATCGGTCATAATGATGATACGATGATAACGAAGCTTTTCTGGGTCATATTCATCACGACCAATACCACAACCTAATGCTGTGATTAATGTCGCTACTTCTTGCGAAGAAAGCATCTTATCAAAGCGTGCTTTTTCAACGTTAAGAATCTTACCTTTAAGTGGCAAGATAGCTTGATTTTTGCGGTTACGACCCTGCTTAGCTGAACCACCTGCAGAGTCACCCTCCACTATGTATAGTTCTGAAAGTGCTGGATCTTTTTCTTGGCAATCAGCCAATTTACCTGGTAAACCGGCTAAATCCATTGCGCCTTTACGACGTGTCATTTCACGCGCTTTACGAGCTGCTTCACGTGCACGTGCTGCATCAATGATTTTGCCAACAACAGTTTTAGCATCAACAGGATTTTCTAATAAGAACTCTGTTAGTTTTTCTGCCATTGCTTGCTCTACAGCAGATTTCACTTCACTTGATACTAGTTTATCTTTAGTTTGTGATGAGAACTTAGGATCAGGTACTTTAACACTTACAACTGCAGTTAAGCCTTCACGAGCGTCATCACCCGTTGCATTGCTTGTTGTTTTCGCTTTTTTGTTAAAGCCTTCTTTTTCCATGTAGTTATTTAGCGTACGCGTTAATGCGGCTCTAAAGCCAGCTAAGTGCGTACCACCATCACGTTGTGGAATGTTGTTTGTAAAACAATAAATGCTTTCTTGGAAACCATCGTTCCACTGCATTGATACTTCTACACTAATACCGTCTTCTTCACGCTCATGAGTAAAGTGGAAAACACTTTTATGTACAGGTGTTTTGTTACGGTTTAGATATTCTACGAATGCCTGAATACCACCTTCATATTTAAAGTGGTCATTTTTAGCTTCTTCACGCTCATCGGTAAGAATGATACTTACACCAGAGTTTAAGAACGAAAGCTCACGTAAACGCTTTGCTAAAATATCGTAGTGGAAGTTTAAGTCAGTGAATGTTTCACCGCTTGGCCAAAAACGTAATTCAGTACCGGTGTCAGTTGCATCACCAATTACAGCTAATGGTGCATCTGGTACACCCATAGTATAAGTTTGTTGGTGAATTTTGCCTTCACGACGAATTGTCAGTTGTAGTTTTTCAGATAGCGCATTTACAACCGAAACACCTACACCGTGTAAGCCACCCGATACTTTATATGAGTTATCATCGAACTTACCACCAGCGTGAAGTACCGTCATGATAACTTCAGCCGCAGAAACACCTTCTTCTTCGTGAATAGATGTAGGAATACCACGACCGTTATCTCTAACAGAGACTGAACCGTCTAAGTGAATCGTTACAAAAATATCATCACAATGACCAGCTAAGGCTTCATCGATAGAGTTATCAACAACCTCAAACACCATGTGGTGTAGGCCTGTACCGTCATCGGTGTCCCCTATATACATTCCTGGACGCTTTCTTACTGCGTCTAATCCTTTAAGTACTTTAATACTCGACGAATCGTAATTCTCAGACATGGTTAATCCCACTTATCTTGTTATTAGGTTGCCATGTTTCACGTGGAACATTTTTAGTTCTCGTTGCATGGGTTCCACCACAGCAGAAATACTTTCAGATAAAATTGATGAGATAAAAAGTTGCGAATCGCAATGAGTCAAAAGCTGACCCACTTTTTCTTTTGTATCTTCACCCAGTTCTGAAGGTAAGTCATCTATTAGCAATATAGATTGCTTATCTGTTTCTGACTCAATTAAGCTATTTTGCGTTACTTTTAACGCATAAAGCAAGAGCTTCAATTGACCACGAGAAAATGTATTTTCTACACTGTTGCCAGAAACACTAAAACTAAAATCAGCTTTATGCGGTCCCTTACTTGTGAAACCTTGTTTGGCATCACGTTCAAAGCTTTGCTCAAGCGCCTCTGAGAGCGTTTCACTCTCTTTCCAGCCCGCATGAAAGTTAATTTCTAAATCGCTTACAAGCGTTAATTCTGCACACATTTTATCAAAAAACTGCTGCTTAAACCTACTTATATACGCGATTCTTAAATTATTTATTTGTTCAGCTAGTCTAACAAATTCTTTATCCCAAAACTTGATCTGTTCGAAATAATCTCGAGGTTTACTTTTTAATAAAGCATTACGTTGTTTCAGTACTTTATTAAAGGACTGCCATAAATAAAAAAAGTCATGTTCCACGTGGAACAATCCTAAATCGAGAAATTTTCTACGCTCTTTTGGGCCACCAAAAAACAATGAATAGCTTTCAGGTGTAATAACTTGCACCGGTACTAGCTGCGCTAATTCAGAAATTTTTCGGCTCGTTTTTCCCTGAATCTTTAAAGATGTTTCACCCGCTTGGTTTTTACTAATACCAATTGGGATAGACAAGTCGTGTAGTGCTTTTCGACCATGTATCACAAACTTGTCTTGTTGATGCTGAATGATATTTTTATGTTTGGCGGTACGAAATGATTTACCGTGAGAAAGGAAATAAATCGCCTCAAGGAGACTAGTTTTTCCGCTGCCATTTTCGCCGTAGATAATGTTTATGCCATTAACCGGCTCAAGTGTCAGCGCCTCAATATTCCGAAAATTATTGAGGCTTAAATGACTTAAACTCATATAAGCTTATAGGCGCATCGGCATAACAACGTACATAGCTTCTTCGTCACCCGCACCTTCAATTAGCGCACTGCTATTAGAATCTGCAAGCGTAAACGTAACATCTTCTGTTTTTAATGTATTAAGTACATCAAGGACATAAGAAACGTTAAAGCCAATTTCAAGTTCGCCACCTTGGTACATTACTTCAACGACCTCTTCAGCTTGTTCTTGCTCAGGGTTGTTTGCTGTAATTTTTAATAAACCTTCAGACAGGTTTAAACGTACGCCACGGAACTTTTCATTCGATAAAATAGACACTCGCTGAAAAGCACTACGTAGCCATTCACGGTTAGCAGTAATCACCTTGTCACCACCACGCGGCAATACTCGACGATAATCAGGGAAACGACCATCAACTAGTTTACTGGTAAACGTAAATTCAGTATCAATAATACGAATATGATTAGCACCGAATTGAATGGTAACTAGCTCATCATCAGCCACCATTAGGCGCATAATTTCTTGTACACCTTTACGTGGAATAATTAACTGACGTTGCGTATTTAATGATTGCGGTAATTGCTTTTGTGCAATCGCCAAACGGTGACCATCTGTAGCCACTGTTTTAATATCTGCGTTATCAACTTCAAATGACATACCGTTTAAATAATAACGTACGTCTTGATTCGCCATAGAAAAATGCGTGCTTTCTAAAAGCTTGCGTAACTCTAAACGCGTTAGTTGAAATTCAACTTCACCATCCCACTGCTCAAGATTCGGAAAATCTTCAGCGGCAAGCGTTGTTAAAGAAAAACGGCTTTTACCACTGGTTAGTAGTAACTGATGATCTTGGCTACTTAACGTAAGGTCTGAGCCATCAGGTAAACTTTTACAAATATCGAGTAACTTTTTAGCTGGTAAAGTGAGTTGCGTATCAGTGGTATCTTCACCTACAAACACACTCGCCACTAACTCAATTTCAAGATCGGTACCCGTCATCGAAAGTTGTCCGTTTTCAACAACTAAAAGTACGTTCGATAAAATAGGTAAGGTGTGCTTACGCTCAATCGCACCAGACACTTGAACTAAAGGTTTTAAAAATTGCTCTCTTGATATTGTTATTTGCATAATAAAGTCGGCCTTAAGATGACAAGGTTCTTATTAAGTTTTGATAATCTTCTTTCACTTCGTGGCTTTCATCACGTAGTGATTTAACTTTACGACAAGCGTGTAATACAGTTGTGTGATCGCGACCACCAAAAGCGTCGCCAATCTCAGGTAAACTGTGATTTGTAAGTTCTTTTGATAATGCCATGGCCACTTGACGTGGTCTTGCTACTGAACGGCTTCGACGTTTAGATAATAAGTCTGACACACGAATGCGGTAATACTCAGCAACTGTACGTTGGATATTATCTATCGTTACCAGTTTATCTTGCAGAGCAAGTAAGTCTCGCAGGGCTTCTTTTACAAAGTCGATCGAAATCGGACGACCAGTAAAGTTTGCATTAGCAATAACGCGGTTTAACGCCCCTTCTAATTCACGCACATTTGAACGCAATTTTTTAGCGATAAAAAAGGCCACTTCATGGGGTAAATTAATTTTACTTTGCTGCGCTTTTTTCATCAAAATGGCAACGCGCGTTTCAAGTTCTGGCGGCTCAATAGCAATTGTTAAACCCCAACCAAAACGTGATTTAAGGCGATCTTCAACCCCTTCTATCTCTTTGGGATAGCGGTCTGAAGTTAATATAATCTGTTGATTTCCTTCAAGTAAAGCGTTGAATGTATGGAAAAACTCTTCTTGTGAGCGCTCTTTATTAGCGAAAAATTGAATATCATCGATCATCAATGCATCAACACTTCGGTAATAACGTTTAAATTCTTCAATGGCATTATTTTGCAGCGCTTTAACCATATCTTGCACAAATCGCTCTGAGTGCATATAGACAATTTTAGCGTCTGGCTTATTTGCCATAATACCGTTACCAACAGCATGTAATAAGTGAGTTTTACCTAAGCCCGTACCACCATATATAAATACAGGGTTAAATGCTGAACCTGGGTTATCTGCAACTTGAGTCGCTGCAGCTTTTGCTAATTGGTTTGATTTACCTTCAACAAAGCTATCAAAAGTATAATTTTCTTTAATGTTTGATTTATAACCTGATTTTGGTGCAGGTTCTACCGCTGCTTTTTCAGGCTTTGGCTGTTGCTTTTCGGCAGCTTGTTGTGGAACAGATGCGCTAGCTTCTGAAGCAGCCGGTGCTGATGCCACTTGGGCATTTAAAATTGGTTTACTACCAACATCAAAACGTAGCTCAGGTGCTTCATCACCACAAATTTCAACGAGTAGTTCATTAATACGGTTTAAATACTTTTCTCTCACCCAATCCAAAACGAAACGGTTAGGTGCATATATAGTCAACGTATCTTCGGTACTTTCTGCTTGAAGTGGTCTTACCCACATACTGAATTGCTGTGAAGGCAATTCATCTTGCAATACATATAAACAACTTTGCCAAACCGACAGATACACAGTTAAACTCCCAGAGATTTAATTTTTATTCCCGTTCATCTTTAATGATGGAAAATCAAACATTTATTGCTAATCTTTGACCAACTTTCTTGGCCCAGACCGACTATTATGAAGGTACTTTATCCACAAGTACAAGATTGATTTTTATGAAAAATATGATCTCAGCAACATAAAAGAATAAAACACTGATTTTTAAGAAATTTATTTTTTAAGCTCGAACAGTGATCATAACAAATTTGCAGGCAGATCGCGATCAAATTCTACGATCGAATTGGCTTTTCCCAAGCTTTTATTCACTTTTTATACAGAGGCTGTGGAAAACTTCTTATTTATGATGATCCTATATGATCACGAAAAAGGATCCTTTATAATTACTACCTCTGCAGCGTTTTAATGATTGACTTTTATTGTCTTCATCTATAATATCTCGCGCTCGCAATGGCACCTGTGCCAGGATCGCGACCTGCATAGGATGTTTTAACCTTAACCGATCGGATGGAATTGTTATGAAAAGAACTTTTCAACCTAGCGTTTTAAAACGCAAACGTACACACGGTTTCCGTGCTCGTATGGCATCAGCAAATGGCCGTAAAGTATTAGCTCGTCGTCGTGCTAAAGGCCGTAAAGTTCTTTCTGCTTAATATAAGTGGAAGACTTTAGCTTCAGCAGGGAGTTACGTCTGTTAACTCCCTCGCATTACTCTCGAATCTTTAATGAACCAGCACGCGCTGCGACTCCTTTCTTTACTCTATTAGCTAAACGCAATGACCAAACTAATCCTCGATTAGGTCTTACGGTCGCAAAAAAACACGTTAAAAAAGCCTGTCAACGTAATCGAATTAAACGACTTGCTCGCGAAAGTTTCCGTTTAAATCAACATAAAATCGATAACATTGATATTGTGCTTATGGTTAAAAGTGGTATTGATGAACAGTCCAACGAAGAGCTAACAAAGCAACTAAATAAATTGTGGCGAAAAATTAACGAACGCTGCAAGCCTGGTGCACCTAAACCACCACCATTTAAAAAACGCCCGAATAAATCAGCTAAATCTAATAAACAAGCCTGATAGCAATAGAATTACAGGCTTAATTAAGGTATCTTTAGCTCACCTTTTAATCATGCATTTAAAATTCTACGATGGGAATTTAAATTCATGGTATCCATTGACTAAATTAACGCAGGGGCAGACACATCATGAGGTTACTTAAACCACTTGTTGCTATTCCAAAGCGCTGTTTAGTCATGCTAATACGCGGCTATCAAAAATGGATAAGCCCACTATTAGGCCCGCATTGTCGTTTTAATCCAACCTGCTCTAGTTACGCTATTCAAGCAATTAATTTGCATGGAAGTGTAAAAGGCAGTTGGTTAGCTGTTAAACGCATATTAAAATGCCACCCTTTACATGCTGGTGGGGATGATCCCGTACCGGCAAAAAATCATATTAACCACCAACACGAGAAATAAGAGCTGTTATGGAATCGCAACGCACGTTTTTATTAATCGGCTTGATGCTTGTGTCGTTTTTATTATTTCAAGAATGGAATAACGACTACAACGCACCAAAAGCTGATCCAAGTGCCACAACACAAACACTAGGCGCAACTACACCGGAATCTGATGACTTTATTCCAGCATCATCTGACGGTGAAGTTCCAGCTGCTACTACAGCAAAGCGCTCAGTTATCGATGTAACAACTGATGTATTCACTGTTAAGATTGACACCCGTGGTGGTGACATCATTGAGACAGACTTACTTCAGTACGAAGAAGATAAAGGCAGTAACACACCTTATATGCTATTAGGTGAGTTTGATGGTAAACAATACTTCTCACAAAGTGGCTTAATTGGTTTAAATGGCCCAGATGCAACTGTTGAAGGCCGCCCTGTTTATAAAACCACACAAAAAGCATTTACTTTAACGGGTGATGAACTACGTGTACCACTAGAGTTTACTGACAGTAAAGGTGTGACGTTTACTAAAACTTATATCTTCAAAAAAGGCGACTACGCTGTAGATTTAGAGTACACAGTAAACAACGTAACAGCTGATCCAATTCAAGTGCAGTTATACACACAAGTAAAACGCACAGTACAAGAAAAAGGTAGTCTAGTAGATCAAAACTACTTAGGCGGCGCATATGGTACTGAAGAAGAGCCATATGAAAAATACAGCTTCTCAGATATGGCTGATAAGAACCTTAATATCACTACATCTGGCGGCTACATTGCATTTATTCAACACTACTTTGTAAGTGCATGGGTACCTAAGCAAGACCAACAAAACACTCTTTACACTAAGCTTGTATCTGGTAATGCGGCAATTATTGGTACTAAAGGTGAAGCAGTTAACGTACAAGCGGGTACGCAAGCAACACTTAGCTCAACTTACTACATGGGTCCGAAAGAGTCTGACGTACTAGAAGCAATTCACCCAGACTTAGATTTAACCGTAGACTACGGTTGGTTATGGTTTATCTCACAACCACTATTCGTATTACTTAAGTGGTTACACAGCATCCTAGGTAACTGGGGTCTAGCTATCATTGCAATCACTGTTATCGTTAAGACAGCAATGTACCCGCTAACAAAAGCACAATACACGTCAATGGCGAAGATGCGTGCATTACAGCCTAAAATGGCTGCGCTAAAAGAGAAGTATGGTGATGACCGTCAAAAATTCGGTCAAGCTATGATGGAAATGTACCGCAAAGAAAAAGTGAACCCTATGGGTGGCTGTTTCCCGCTGTTACTACAAATGCCAATCTTCTTAGCATTATTCTACGTATTCTTAGAGTCAACTGAGCTACGTCATGCTGAATTCATTTTATGGCTAAATGACTTATCAGCAATGGACCCATACTACGTATTACCTGTTTTATTTGGTTTAAGTATGTTCATCACTCAAAAGCTGCAACCTATGACGGTTACTGACCCTATGCAGCAAAAAATGATGACCTTTATGCCAGTAGTATTCTCTATTTTCTTCTTATGGTTCCCATCTGGCCTAGTACTTTACTGGTTAGTATCGAACCTTATCTCAATCGCACAGATGCTAATCATCTACCGCGGTATGGAGAAAAAAGGTATTAAGGTAAGAGGCTAAACTCTCTACCCAACAAAAAGGCGCAAACTGCGCCTTTTTTAATGCCTGAAAATAGCTAACCGAGAATAGGTGAATAAACCTGATTGGGCACACTTCGCTCAGTAAAGCTCAAACTCGTAGTTAGCAGCGAAGCAACCACCAAACCAATTGCAATTCCCCCAGATAATCCAAGCCACTTTCCAGCTGTTGTTTTACGCTTAACCCTAAGCCAACTCATATAGATGCCTGCAGCGCTTACAAAGCTCATCAATGCACCAAATAGCGCCCAAATAAGCTTGGTACCAATTCCTGCAAAGTTACCAAAGTGCAGCGGATCTGCGGTGTCTTTAATTCGAGGTAGCAGATGTAATTCTTCTCCTTTTTGTATACCAAGTACCTCACCTGAAATTGGTTTTACATAAACACGGTTGGCACGTAGACGCAGTAAAATATCATCGTTATAACCGCGCACTTCAATAGGCTGATTTGCTTCATTAGGATAACGAATATAGCGAATATCAAGGCTACTAAATGCCTGTTGAGCTGCTTCATAAGCAGCAGCTAAACTAATTGGCGATAGACCTTTGCGAGGACTTTGTTTTTTAAACTCACTCAAGGCTTGTGGACTAGATACATAGTGAGGTACCTTCGCGGTTTGCAGTCCATGTTCTATCAGATACCAAACCCCTGTGATGGCCATCACAGCAATAAACCATAAACTCCAAAGCCCTAACAGCTTATGCCAATCAGACCAACTACTGCGCTTATCAAGGCTAAGCGCAGCAGGTTTTTTTATAAAACCTTGCCACCAGCGCCGATACACATAAATACTCGAGACCAATAAAATAACAAGTAAAATACTCAAACTGGTGACGATTAATTTACCCGTCCAGCCCATCGACAAATTCATATGCCAGTTACGTAAAAACCGCGATATCCGCGCCCACTCTCCTTCACCGAGTAAGCGACCCGTTGCTGCATCTAAATACACAAAACGAAATGAATCACCGACTTTAAGGGCCGCTTCAGTGGCTAGGTAATCTTGCTTATGACGTTGTATATAGAGTAACTGAGCTTGCGGATAATGCTTATTAAGGGTGTTTTCGAGAGCTTGGTAGTTAGTAGAGGCAGAAGAAGTTAAAGCACGGTACTTAGCGTCTGTTAAGTATTCGAGTTCATGACTTAACGTAGCGAGTGTGCCCGATACGCAGGTAACAAAAAGCAGGACTCCAACAAAGAGTCCTGCCCATGAATGTAAGTTAAACCAACTTTTAGCGTTCACACGCCACCATTAAAAGTTGTATTTAGCACTTAAATAGACACGGCGTGGTTCACCAGGAAAGTGCCCTGTTCGCTCGATAAAGCCACTGCTTGCGTATTCTTTATCAAACAAGTTCTTAACTGATAGCTGCCATTGCCAGTTATCAACGGTTGTTTGCCACGCCATGTTGTAAATAGTGTAAGGTTTAACGCGTTGACCACCTAAACTAAGCTGTTCATCAACATAATCTAAACCAGCAGAAATAGATGACGATAAACTAGCTAGCTCATAGCGTGTCCATATACCTAAAGTATTTTGCGGTGCGTTGGCAAATTTATCGCTATCAGGAATTTGGTTACGAATACTGTCATTTGCTTCAGTAATACGGGCATCATTATAGGCGTAGCTTGCAGTAACCACCCAGCGCTCAGTGATATCACCAACCACTTCTAGTTCAAAACCTTTACTTTGAACTTCACCCACCGCAACTAAGTCATCAACGCCGTCGCCTGCAACATCACCCAATAAACTAGGCTGCAGAATGTTTTTACGTACGATATCGTACACAGCCATATTAACAGCAAGTGTGTCTTCTAATAATTTGGTTCTTAAACCTAACTCATTAATACGGCTAGTCTCTGGCGAGAATGGTCCGCCTTTTGCTGTTTCTTGATCACTGGCACCCTGTGGTACAAAGCCAGTACCATGAAGCGCATAAGGAAAGAACATATTGTTAATGTTATAGCTGGTACCAATACGGTAGGTTAAGTCGCTATCAGAAAACTCGGTTTGATTTAACAGATCTTTATCTTCAAAACGGTCATATCTTAAGCCAGCAGTAACACTCCAATTTGCAGTTATATCAAGCTGATCTTGCAAGTACGCACCAAAGCGAGTGCTATTTGTTTTACCTAACCTTGGTTTAATACTATCAAGATCATAATCATCAGCAGAGGTTAAACCATATTCAGGATCGTTAAGAGCAAGACCTGGTACAGGGCCTCCTTTACTCTGTTGCTTTGCTGTGCGGTAAGCACTTTCAAAGTCATGCTCATACCAGTCACTACCAAGCAGCACTTGATGTTGCATGTCTGCAATTATAAATTCTGCAATCGCATTAGCAGTTAAACTAAAGCCTTCGTTTTCACGTACTTGATCACGAAACTCACGATGGCTCCAATCTACAATACCGTCGTCATCAGTATCTACAAGCCCTCTTGGCTCATGGTAGTTTTGTACTTCTTTGTTATCAAAATAGCGTGTTGTGACATCTGTTCGCCAAATATCATTAAACTCATGTTTTAAAGTAGCCTGATAGACATGGGCTTCAACATTTTGAAAGTCTGTCGCCTCGTTATGATTCCAGCTAATATCAGTTAAAAAATTGCCATTATCATCAGCAGGGACTCCACGTAAACGTGCCCCACCCAACTCTTGCTCTATATAGGTATACTGAGTGGTCAATTCGGTTGCACTGTTAATAAGCCACGTATAACCAAGATCAACAATAGTATTATCGCTGCTAGTGTTAGCACGGAATGGCTTTTCAGTATCACGGTAAAGACCAACACGGTAAGCATGATTATCAAGTGATTCACTCAATGTTCCAGTGCTTTCTAATGCACCACTGAAGAAGTCATCATTACCTACTTCAACTTCAATACTGTGTTCACTGGTGAATTTAGGCTTCTTAGTTACATAGTTAATAATACCGCCTGGATTACCACTACCATATATAGCGCCAGCAGGCCCTTTTAAAACCGCAACTTGTTCAATATTAAATAATTGCGGTACAGCAAAACCATTGAAAGGGTCGCCCTTTACGCCATCATATAAAATCTCATCTTGGCGGAAACCACGGAATGTCACGCCCGAATAACTAAAAGCATTAACGCCAGCAATATTGCTATAAAGGTCGGTAATTTGACGAGCAGCCTGATCGCTGATCAGCTCCTGCGGCAGAATTTGGATTGACTGAGGAATTTTCTCTAAAGGTGTATTTGTACGAGTTGCAAAGCTTGACTCGGTTGGGCGATATAAAGAAAACGCACGGCCAACAACTTCTATTTTTTCGATCTCTTTAGAATTGGTTTGATCAGAAGTAGTAACTTCTGTTTGAGCATGGACAATGGTCGAAAAACCAGCAGCAAGTGCAATAAAAACAACAGAAAGACGCATAATAAAAAGGGACAAAATGAATAATGCGCAACATGTTAATGAATATAATTATCATTTGCAATGCCGTTTTTTATTAATCGGAGCTAAATAAAGTATTACTTACAATGCGCTTTTAACACTTCATTGGTTAAACAGCTATTCGCATGAAATTAAGCCATAGGTTACAATAGAGCCAGCATTCATTCTTTTATTGGCATTTTTCATCGCATGATTAATCAAGACACAATTGCAGCACAAGCGACCGCACCAGGACGTGGTGGGGTTGGTATTATTCGCGTCTCTGGCAGCTTAGCTAAAACAGTGGCAGAGCACATTATTGGCCGTTGTCCTAAAACACGTTACGCAGACTATGTGCCATTTAAAAGCTTGAGCGGTGAGCAGCTTGACCAAGGTATTGCTATATACTTCCAAGGACCAAATTCATTTACCGGTGAAGACGTACTTGAGCTGCAAGGTCATGGCGGTCCTGTTGTACTTGATATGCTATTAAAAGAAATTAGCCAAATTGACGGTGTTCGTTTAGCAAAGCCGGGGGAGTTCTCTGAGCGCGCATTTATGAATGACAAGCTTGATTTAACTCAAGCTGAGGCAATTGCCGATCTCATCAATGCAACCAGTGAACAGGCAGCAAAAAGTGCCCTCCAATCTCTGCAAGGTGAATTTTCTAAGCACATCGAAACGCTGGTGGAAAAAGTCATTCACCTACGTATGTACGTTGAAGCCGCTATTGACTTTCCAGATGAAGAAATCGATTTCCTATCAGACGGTAAAGTATCAGCAGATCTCAATGCCATTATTGATCAATTAGAAAATGTAACTCAGCAAGCAAAACAAGGTAGCATCATGCGTGAAGGTATGCGTGTTGTTATTGCAGGTCGCCCTAACGCTGGTAAATCAAGCCTATTAAATGCATTAGCTGGCCGAGATGCAGCTATTGTTACCGAAATAGCCGGTACAACACGTGACGTATTGCGTGAACATATCCACATTGATGGTATGCCACTGCATATTATCGATACCGCAGGCCTACGCGAAAGCCCTGATAAAGTAGAACAAATTGGTATAGAGCGCGCATGGGAAGAAATTAACCAAGCCGATCGCGTACTATTTATGTTAGACGGCACAGACACATCAGCCACTGACCCTCATGATATTTGGCCGGAATTTATGGCCAAGTTACCAGAGGGTATGGGCGTTACTGTGATCCGAAATAAAGCCGATATTTCAGGTGAAAATGTCGGAATGGATGAACATGAACAATATCCGGTGATCCGTTTAAGTGCCAAAAATGCAGAAGGTATAGAGTTAGTTCGTACTCACTTAAAGGCATGTATAGGTTTCCAAGGGGCAACTGAAGGTGGATTTATGGCACGCCGTCGTCACTTAGATGCACTTGATCACGCAGCCTATCATTTAAACACAGGCAAAGAGCAATTAGAGATGCATATTGCTGGTGAGATCCTGGCTGAAGAGTTACGCCTAACACAACAGTTCTTAAATGAGATAACGGGTGAATTTACTTCTGATGACTTGCTAGGAAAAATCTTTAGTTCGTTCTGTATAGGTAAATAAATTCCGGTCATCAATATTATAAAAAAAGAGTCTTGCGACTCTTTTTTGTTTTTAATTCGTAATCAATTATCGGTTCAGGGCCGAAACCAGCCAGTAATTAAACCCAAATCAATTAGTCTAGCGATGTCATTAAACGGAGGACGTCATGGACAAATATCAACTCTTTCATCAATTACACCACCAGCAAATAGGCTTTGTACTCGCTAATGCGTGGGATCTTAGTTCAGCACAATTCATTCAGGCCGCAGGAGCTAAAGCTGTAGCAACAACCAGCTGGGGCATTGCTGAAAGTTTAGGTTTAGCTGATGGTGAGAACATCTCTTTTCAAACTCAGTTAGCGCTGGTTAAAAGCTTGACCAAATACATACATATTCCACTCTCTGTCGATATAGAATCAGGATACAGTAACGATCCGCTGCAAATTAGCCAAAACGTTCTTGCGTTAGCAAAATTGGGGGTTGCAGGTATCAACATTGAAGACTCAGACAAAGACACGAATGCACTGAGATCTACCGAGCAGCAATGCACTATTATTAGTGAGATAAAGAAAGTACTTAACGAAAATGGCTTCGGCAGTTTATTTATTAACGCCAGAACCGATACCTACTTTGTTAGTGACAGCCCTTTTAAAGTCACATTGAAGCGCGCAAAAGCTTATCAAGATGCAGGTGCAGATGGTCTTTTTGTACCTGGCTTAACTAATATAGAGCACATAACCAGCTTAGCTAACGCGATAGATATGCCACTAAATGTGATGGCTATGAACAATTTTAACTCAGCAAAAGCCGCTTTCG
Source organism: Pseudoalteromonas sp. NFXS39 (assembly GCF_040148775.1). Classification (NCBI taxonomy): domain Bacteria; kingdom Pseudomonadati; phylum Pseudomonadota; class Gammaproteobacteria; order Alteromonadales; family Pseudoalteromonadaceae; genus Pseudoalteromonas; species Pseudoalteromonas sp. NFXS39. The sequence goes on from NZ_JAGDEC010000014.1 coordinate 45,436, forward strand.
CTGGTGGCGCAAAACGATTTTCATTGGGTAATTCGCTCTATGATCTAGTCGGGAATACGATAAAAAACAGTTTAACTCAGATCGAAAACTAACTTAGCGAGCAAAAAAATCAGATCAAAACAGCTTTTAAGATCGAATTTAGCTAAAAATGTTATCCACATTTGAGGCTTTTTTAGATCTAAAGGCTGATTTGATCATAAAAAAACGCTGAAATTTGAACTTATTTACAAACAACAGCCCTTTTTGATAATTAATTTTCTAAAAAGCAGCCTTTATTTGCCCATATTTAAGTTTTTTTCGATCTATTTTATTGATCGCAAATTACAAACCGATCGTTATCAACAAGCGATCTATCCACAAAACGATCATACTCTCCATTTTAATCCGATCTAAAAACTAAAGCGCTTACACTCAATTAAAGATCAACAACTTAGCAAAGTTATACAGTTTCTAAATTCTAGCTTGATCAGAACTTTCCCCAAATTTATTAACAGCTTGATCAAAGGGTTTAATTTACGAATAAATATAAAAAACCATTAAAAACAGTAAATTATAAAAAACATTGAATTTAAGCCGTTATTTTAGGCAGAAAAACTTATTCAGATCGTAATTCAACGCTTTACTCACACCCTAACTTAGTTATCATGTGGCCACTTATTTCTATACATGATCAATCACATGCAATCAGTAAATATCATCGTTGGCAGCCAAATGGGATCTGCTGAATACGTGGCAGAGCAACTAACAGAAGCCCTTGAACAACAAGGGATCCAAGTGCAGCTTCATGAACAGCCTGTATTTGATGATATTGATCAGCAAGATACTATTTGGTTGTTATGTACTTCTACATATGGCGCGGGAGACTACCCAGAGAACCTACTGCCATTTGTTGAATCTATTAACCAACAGGCTGATCTTAAAGGATTAAACTACAGTGTGATCGGATTAGGCGACACTAGCTACGACACCTATAACTATGCAGGCCGTAATCTAGATGAGTTATTAGCAAATAAAGGTGCAAACCGCGTGGCAGAACGCTTAGAGCTAAATATTCTTGATGAAGCGTTACCAGAAGACACAGCTTTAGCTTGGTTACCAAGCTGGATCGAGGCTGTAGGACTCAATTAAGCCGATCGGTGTTGATCATTGTAATAAAAGTTACCCACAATTTACTGATAATTTAGATCGGATTGTGGATAAACACTGATCTAACTGCGATTTTAACCTAGTTTATCCCTTGGATAAGATCCAACCGATATTGCCCTGTGTATAAATAGCCCTTTTGATCAAAGCTTTTACGCCGGAAGATCCGATCATACTAACACCTTTAGATCTGCCTTAAAGCAATGTTTTAAAAAGCAAATTGAACATTATCAACAGATCTAGCCCTCACTAGTAGTAAGAGTAATAAAAGATCTCTTTAAAAGATCCTTTATATTATTAGAGATCACCCACTTAGATCTTGAGCACTGTTTAATCATTTATCTTCTCTAAATTTCTAGGTAGAATACGCTCCCTTTACAAAGTTTTGCTGGTTGATTAGTAGGATCCCATAAATGATTTTTCACGAACGTTTTGATGTTATTGTTGTAGGTGGTGGGCATGCAGGTACTGAGGCTGCATTAGCATCTGCTCGCATGGGCATGAATACCCTATTGCTAACTCATAATATGGATACTCTTGGTCAAATGTCTTGTAATCCGGCAATTGGCGGTATTGGTAAAGGCCATTTACTTAAAGAGATCGATGCACTTGGTGGTGCAATGGCTCAGGCTATCGATAAAGGTGGTATTCAATTTCGTACTTTAAACTCATCTAAAGGCCCTGCAGTACGTGCTACACGTGCGCAAGCTGACCGTGCTTTGTATAAAGCCGCTATTCAACACACTTTACAACATCAAGAAAATTTAAAGATCTTCCAGCAGTCATGTGACGATCTAATCGTTGAAGGCGATCGAGTAATCGGTGTTGTAACTCAAATGGGTCTTCGTTTTAGTGCGCCTTCAGTGGTTCTTACTGTGGGTACTTTCTTAGGTGGTCAGATCCATATTGGTTTAGAGAACTTCAAAGGGGGTCGTGCTGGTGATCCACCTTCAATTGCACTTGCAGAGCGTTTACGTGAATTACCGTTCCGTGTTGATCGTTTAAAAACAGGCACGCCTCCTCGTATTGATGCGCGTACTGTTGATTTTAGCAAGATGCAAGAACAGCCTGGTGATACTCCTACTCCAGTATTCTCATTTATGGGTAAACAATCGGATCACCCACAGCAGATCCCGTGTTACATCACTTATACAAATGAAAAAACACATGATGTGATCCGTAATAACCTACATCGTTCACCTATGTACTCTGGTGTTATTGAAGGTATTGGTCCACGTTACTGCCCATCAATTGAAGATAAGATCGTACGTTTTGCTGATAAAGATAAACATCAAATCTTTGTTGAGCCAGAAGGCTTAACATCATACGAATTATATCCAAATGGTATCTCGACGAGTTTACCATTTGATGTGCAACTTGAAATTGTGCAATCAATTACTGGCTTTGAAAATGCACATATCTGTCGTCCTGGTTATGCCATTGAGTATGATTTCTTTGATCCACGAGACTTAAAACAATCATTAGAAACTAAGTTTATTAATGGTTTATTCTTCGCAGGCCAGATCAATGGCACAACAGGCTACGAAGAAGCTGGTGCGCAAGGTTTAATTGCTGGTATGAACGCAGCATTACAAGTACAAGGTAAAGAACCTTGGACACCTCGTCGTGATGAAGCATATACAGGTGTACTGATTGATGACTTAGCAACATTAGGTACTAAAGAACCGTACCGTATGTTTACCAGCCGTGCTGAATACCGTTTATTACTTCGTGAAGATAATGCCGACATTCGTTTAACTGCTAAAGGCCGTGAACTTGGCTTAGTTGACGATGCTCGTTGGGCTGCCTTCAACGAAAAAATGGAAATCATTGAAAAAGAAACACAACGCTTAAAAGAAACCTGGATCCATAAAGATCACGTGGCTGTTGATCAAGTAAATGCGTTATTAAAAACACCACTGACTCGTGAAGCGAGCCTTGAAGATCTGATCCGTCGTCCTGAAGTTCGTTATAACGACCTAATGGCGATCGATGGTTTAGGCTCTGAGTTCGATAACCAAGCTGCACTTGAGCAAGTTGAGATCCATACTAAGTACGCAGGCTATATTGCTCGTCAACAAGATGAGATCAATAAGCAGCTACGTCATGAACAAACTGTATTACCAAAAGACTTTGATTATTCAACTGTTTCTGGTTTATCAAATGAGGTTATCGCGAAACTTACTGATAGTCGTCCAGATACAATTGGCCAAGCATCACGTATTTCAGGTATCACCCCTGCAGCTATTTCGCTATTATTAGTCTATCTGAAAAAGCAAGGCTTACTGCGCAAGACTGCGTAGTTGGTGAGGAATACAGTGTTACAACAACAATTAACTTCACTGTTAGCGCAAACTGATATTGCGCTAACAGAAAAGCAGCAACAACAACTTGTACAATATGTTGAATTATTAGACAAGTGGAACAAAGCATATAACTTAACCTCTGTTCGTTTACCTGAAGAAATGATGGTTAAACATATCATGGATAGCTTAGTTGTTGCGCCACACCTTAAAGGCAAACATTACATTGATGTTGGTACGGGTCCTGGTTTACCGGGTATCGTATTAGCCATCGCTTTACCTGATACACAATTTGTATTGTTAGATAGTTTAGGTAAACGCGTGCGCTTTTTGATGCAGGTAAAACATGCACTTGGCCTTGAAAATGTAACCCCAGTGCAGTCTAGAGTTGAAGAATATCAACCAAGTGTTAAATTAGATGGTGTATTAAGTCGTGCATTTGCCTCTTTACAAGATATGGTTGACTGGTGTGCGCACTTGATTGATCATTCAGGTAAATTTATCGCCTTAAAAGGCGTATTTCCGAGCGAAGAACTAGACTCATTACCTAAAGGTATTAAGTTTGATGAAAAAATCAGCTTGGAAGTACCTGAGTTAGATGCGCAAAGACATCTAATCATTCTTTCTAAAGACTAGGGATCAGAGCACTGTGGCAAAAGTCATCGCATTAGCAAACCAAAAAGGTGGTGTTGGTAAAACAACCACCGCTGTGAATCTTGCGGCATCGATGGCCGCGACGAAGCGTAAAGTGTTATTAATCGATCTTGATCCGCAAGGAAACGCTACCATGGGTAGTGGTGTCGATAAATACGGTGATGTTGCGACTATTTACGATTTATTGATTGAAGAAACACCAATCGATGAAGTTATCAATAAAGAAACCTCAGGTGAGTATCACTTAATTGCTGCTAATGGCGATGTGACTGCCGCTGAAGTTAAACTAATGGAATTGTTTGCTCGTGAAGTGCGTTTACGTAATGCGCTTGAACAAATTCAAGACCAATACGATTTCATTTTTATCGACTGCCCGCCTTCACTTAACATGCTCACTGTTAATGCAATGGCTGCCGCAGATTCGATTTTAGTTCCGATGCAATGTGAGTATTATGCCCTTGAAGGTTTAACGGCATTAATGGATACCATTACTCAGCTATCTAAGCTAGTAAATCCAGCGTTAACAATTGAAGGGATTTTGCGCACCATGTATGATCCGCGCAATCGCCTTGCAAATGATGTATCAGAACAACTAAAACAACATTTTGGCGATAAAGTATATCGTACCGTTATCCCACGTAATGTCCGTTTAGCAGAAGCGCCGAGTTTTGGTGCCCCTGCCATGTATTATGACCGTGCATCAAGTGGTGCGAAAGCTTACTTAGCCCTAGCCGGCGAAATGTTACGTAGAAAAGAGAAAACATCTTCAGCAGTAGCCTAACTTCGAGGTAAAAAAATAACATGTCTGCTAAAAAACGCGGTTTAGGCCGAGGACTCGACGCTTTATTAAGTTCATCAAAACCTGCCCCAAGTGCAAATAATCAGCAACAAGCGACTGCAACACAAGAGCAAGTCTCTGAGGTCGTTGCAGAGCAAAGTAAAGGTGAGCTGCAAAAGTTAGCGATTGAGTTTTTACAATCGGGTAAATATCAACCGCGTAAAGACATGTCTGAAGAAGCGCTTGAAGAGTTAGCTAACTCAATACGTGCTCAAGGCATCATTCAGCCGATTGTTGTGCGCCAAATTGGTGCAGAAAAATATGAGATTATCGCCGGTGAGCGTCGTTGGCGTGCTGCTCAACTTGCAAAATTAGATGCTGTTCCATGTATCATCAAAGATGTACCTGATGAAGCGGCCGTTGCTATCGCGCTTATAGAAAATATTCAACGTGAAGATCTAAATGCGATGGAAGAAGCGATTGCGTTAAATCGTTTACTTAACGAATTTGAACTAACTCATCAACAAGTCGCCGAGGCAGTTGGTAAATCTCGTACTACTGTGACTAATTTACTACGCCTAAATAATCTCAATGAAGATGTTAAAATTTTGTTAGAGCATGGCGACATTGAAATGGGTCATGCACGTTGTTTATTAGCACTTGAAGGCGAATCGCAATCAGATGCTGCTCGATTAGCCGTTGCTAAAGCTTTAACTGTTCGTGAAACTGAAAAGCTTGTGCGTTCTATTTTAGAACCAGCCCCAAAGAAAGAAGTGCAAGAAAAAGATCCTGATGTCAAACAGTTAGAACAAAAGCTTGCTGAAAATTTAGGCGCTAAAGTAGAAATAAACTACAATAAAAAAGGCAAAGGCAAACTGGTTATCTCTTATACAACTCTTGATGAGTTAGATGGCATTTTAAGCCGTATAAATTAAGACTATTCCCGTCATTAATTAATAACATGTCCAAAAAGAGACATTTGTGGTGTTTTTGCACTACAAAGGGTCGACTCAAGTTGCAAAACTGGTAGGAATCAGTATAATTTCGCCAGTTTTCATACCCTGACAATTTAACGTTCTAAAGGTTAACAAAACGTGACTAATAGGTTAGCAAAGCCGTATAGGCTTGCCGCATTTAAATTAATTTGTCTTCAGGGTATCGTAGCATTTATCGCTGCAGTAATTGTTTTTATAGGTTGGGGAGTCAATGCCGGCCAGTCAGCGCTTGCTGGCGGAGCTGTTGCACTACTCCCTAATTTTGTATTTGCTGTCTATGCATTCCGTTATATGGGTGCAAGTCGAGTAAATCAAGTGTATGCCTCGCTAAAGCGCGGCAACGGATTAAAATTTATGCTAACAATCGTTTTGTTTGCACTGATACTGAAGTCTTATACGGTCGTTTTATTACCGTTTTTCTGTGTGTATGTATTGGTGTTATTTAGCGGATTGTTTGCGCCCGTTTTTTTTAATCATTAACTTTTGGGATATAACATGGCTGCAGAAGAAGTAACTCTATCAAGCCATATTCAGCACCACTTAACTAACGCTAAGATGTGCTCGACCGACGCTGGTCTTGCCTTCAACAAAGCGTGTGCAGACAGTGGTTTCTGGACATGGAATATAGATACCCTCGCATGGTCAATCGGTTTAGGTCTGGTATTTTTATGGATCTTCCGTGGTGCCGCTAAAAAAGCAAATACCGGTGTACCGGGTAAATTTCAGTGTTTCATTGAAATGATTGTTGAGTTCGTTGGCGACAACGTACGTGACACATACCATGGTAAAAGCGCATTAATCGCTCCATTAGCTCTAACGATTTTCGTTTGGGTGTTCTTAATGAACTTAATGGACTTGATTCCGGTTGATTTCCTACCTGCATTAGCTGGCTTTGTTGGCGAGCAAGCATTTGGTATGGATTCTCACGACGTTTACATGAAGATTGTACCTACAACAGACATCAATATGACTGCTGCACTTGCTATTGGTGTATTCATTCTGATGATCGGTTATGCAATCAAAATCAAAGGGATTGGCGGATTTTTAGCTGAATTAACGCTTCACCCGTTCAGCTCTAAAAACAAGCTAGCGATGGTGTTCTTAATCCCATGTAACTTATTACTAGAAACAATCGCTTTAGTTGCTAAGCCGTTCTCGTTAGCATTGCGTTTATTCGGTAACTTATATGCTGGTGAGTTGATTTTCATCTTGATCGGCGCAGTTGGTTTAATGCAACTACCGTTGCACTTTATTTGGGCTGTATTCCACATCTTAGTAATCGTACTGCAAGCATTCGTATTTATGATGCTTACAATCGTTTACCTAAGCATGGCAAGCTCAGATAATCACTAATTTTTTACACTTTTAAATTTTAACTTTAATTTACAATTGAAACTTTGGAGAAAAAAATGGAACTAATGATTGGTCTTAAGTACATCGCTGTTGCTCTACTTATCGGCTTCGGTGCAATCGGTACTGCTATCGGCTTCGGTAACATGGGTGGTAAATTCCTAGAAGCTTGTGCACGTCAACCTGAGCTTGCACCTTCATTACAAGTTAAGATGTTCATCCTTGCTGGTCTAATCGATGCCGTAGCTATGATCGGTGTTGGTATCGCAATGGTATTGTTGTTCGTACTTTAATATTATTTTTTGAACAGCTTACTATTTTAAGGAGGAGCGGTCGTGAACTTAACAGCCACTCTTATCGGTGAATTAATTGCATTTACGGTTTTCGTACTTTTCTGTATGAAATACGTATGGCCACCACTAAATGGTGCAATTGAAGCTCGCCAGAAGAAAATCGAAGATGGTTTAGCTGCCTCTGATAGAGCCGAAAAAGACTTAGAACTTGCGCAAAAGAAAGCTGCTGAGCAGCTTAAAGAGGCAAAAGCTCAAGCGGCTGATATCATTGAACAAGCTAAAAAGCGTGCCACGCTAATCGTTGACGAAGAAACTGTTCGTGGTCAACAAGAGCGTGAAAAAATTATTGCTCAAGGGCACTCTGAAATCGAAGCAGAGCGTAACCGTGTAACAGAAGAACTACGTAAACAAGTAGCGACGCTGGCCGTGGTTGGTGCTGAGAAGATTTTAGAGCGCGAAATCAATCAAGCCGCACACAGTGACATCGTTGAAAAACTTGTCGCTGAGCTGTAATTAGGAGGGTATGAGCATGTCTGAATTGGCTACTATCGCTCGCCCATACGCTAAAGCGGCTTTTGAACTTGCCGTTGAAAAAGGCACTGTTGAAAGTTGGAACGACATGCTGTTCTTTGCTGGCCATGTTGCCAGCAATGAGCAAGCCGCTGCCGCGCTAGCTGGATTGCCTACTGCTACTGAAAAAGCAGATCTGTTTATCAAGATTTGTGCAGAGCAGCTCAACGAACAAGGTCAGAACCTAATCAAGGTGATGGCTGAAAATGGACGTTTAGTTGCACTGCCTGCTGTTGCAGAGTTATTCGCTGAATTTAAAGCGGACTACGACAAAGAAATCGACGTTGATGTGGTTTCTGCAACACCGCTAGCTGCTGAGCAGCAAGCATCATTGGTAGCGGCACTTGAAAAACGTTTCGCACGCAAAGTTAAGCTGAATTGTAGTGAAGATACTACAGTTGTTGGCGGTCTTATCATTAAGGCGGGTGACACTGTAATTGACGGCTCAGTACGTGGCAAATTAGCCCGCTTAGCTACATCACTACAATCGTAATTGGGAAAAAGAGCATGCAACTTAATTCCACTGAAATTTCAGATCTGATCAAACAACGTATTGAGCAGTTCGAAGTTGTAAGTGAAGCTCGTAACGAAGGTACTATCGTATCTGTTACTGACGGTATCATCCGCATCCACGGTCTTGCTGACTGTATGCAAGGTGAGATGATCGAGCTTCCTGGCAACCGTTATGCTATCGCACTAAACCTTGAGCGTGACTCAGTAGGTGCTGTAGTAATGGGTCCTTACGCTGACCTTAAAGAAGGCGTAAAAGTTAAATCAACTGGTCGTATCCTAGAGGTTCCTGTTGGTCGTGGTCTACTTGGTCGTGTTGTAAACACACTAGGTGCACCTATCGACGGTAAAGGCGCTTTAGATAACGACGGTTTTGAACCTGTTGAGAAAATCGCACCAGGCGTTATCGAACGTCAATCAGTAGATGAGCCAGTACAAACTGGTTATAAATCTATCGATGCGATGATCCCAGTAGGTCGTGGTCAACGTGAGCTTGTTATCGGTGACCGCCAAACTGGTAAAACTGCATTAGCAATCGATGCAATCATCAACCAAAAAGGTACAGGCGTTAAGTGTGTGTACGTTGCAGTTGGTCAAAAAGCATCTACAATCGCTAACGTAGTACGTAAATTAGAAGAGCACGGTGCACTTGAAAACACTATCGTTGTTGTTGCATCTGCTTCTGAATCTGCGGCACTTCAGTACCTAGCACCATTCTCTGGTTGTACTATGGGTGAATACTTCCGTGACCGTGGTGAAGACGCGCTAATCGTATATGATGATTTATCTAAGCAAGCTGTTGCTTACCGTCAAATCTCATTACTACTTAAGCGTCCACCAGGCCGTGAAGCATACCCAGGTGACGTATTCTACCTTCACTCACGTCTTCTAGAGCGTGCATCACGTGTAAACGCTGATTACGTTGAGAAGTTCACTAATGGTGAAGTGAAAGGTAAAACAGGTTCACTGACGGCATTGCCAATCATTGAAACTCAAGGCGGCGACGTTTCTGCGTTCGTACCGACAAACGTTATCTCTATCACCGATGGTCAGATCTTCTTAGAAACTGACTTATTCAACTCAGGTATCCGTCCAGCTGTTAACGCTGGTATCTCGGTATCTCGTGTTGGTGGTGCAGCGCAAACTAAAATCGTTAAGAAACTAGGTGGTGGTATCCGTCTAGCGTTAGCTCAGTACCGTGAATTAGCTGCGTTCTCGCAGTTCGCGTCTGACCTTGACGATGCAACACGTGCTCAATTAGAGCATGGTGAGCGCGTAACAGAGCTAATGAAGCAGAAACAGTACGCACCAATGTCTGTTGCTGAAATGTCTCTGTCGCTATTTGCTGCTGAAAAGGGCTACCTAAAAGACATCGAAATCGCGAAAATCATGGATTTCGAAGCTGGCCTAATTTCTTATGCAAACAGCACATACGCAGAGCTAATGGCTCAAATCAATGAAACTGGTAACTACAACGCTGAGATTGAAGCTCAACTTAAAGAACTTCTAGAGAAGTTCAAGTCGACGCAAACTTGGTAATTTAGTTATGAATGGTGAGCTTTAGGTAACTAAAGCCCACCTGATTCGGAGAGAGAGTCATGGCCAGCGGAAAAGAGATTAAAAGCAAGATCGGGAGTATCAAGAATACTCAGAAGATCACCAGCGCGATGGAAATGGTTGCTGCGTCTAAAATGAAAAAAGCGCAGGAACGTGTGGCGTCAAGCCGTCCATACGCTGAAAACTTACGCCAAGTGATTGGTCGTGTTGCTCAAGCAAATCTTGATTTTACTCACCCTTTCTTAGAAGAGCGTGAAGTAAAACGAGTTGGTTATATTGTTATCTCTACTGACCGTGGTCTATGTGGTGGCTTGAACTCAAACGAGTTCAAAAAAGTTGCCCTAGACGTGAAAGCGTGGAAAGAAAAAGGCGTTGAAGCTGAGTTTACTACTTTAGGTAGCAAAGCAGCTGGCTTTTTCCAACGTTTTGGCGGTAAGTTAGTCGCTAAAAAAGCGAACTTAGGAGATACACCTTCATTACAAGACGTTATTGGTCCTGTAAAGACAATGCTAGATGCATACTCTGAAGGTAAAATTGACCGCTTATACGTAGTATTTAACAAGTTCGTTAATACTATGAAGCAAGAGCCAACAATCGATCAGTTACTCCCTTTGCCAAAAGCTGAAGAAGAAGTATCTCAACATTCTTGGGATTACTTATATGAGCCAAACCCAGATGCGATTTTAGAAGCTCTGTTAGTACGCTTTATTGAGTCTCAAGTATACCAAGGTGTAGTTGAGAACGCTGCCTCTGAACAGGCTGCCCGTATGGTTGCAATGAAAGCTGCAACAGATAACGCAGGCGACCTTATGGATGAGTTACAGCTTGTTTATAACAAGGCTCGTCAAGCTGCAATCACACAAGAAATTAGTGAGATTGTTGGCGGCTCGGCAGCAGTTTAACGCTTCGGCAAAGTTTAATGAGAGGAATAGACATGAGTTTAGGTAAGGTCGTCCAAATTATCGGCGCCGTTGTGGATATCGAATTTCCACAAGACAACGTGCCAGCCGTATATGACGCACTAAAAGTAACAGATGGCGACTTAGCTGGTTTAACTTTAGAAGTTCAACAACAGCTAGGTGGCGGTGTGGTACGTGGTATCGCACTTGGTACTACTGACGGTTTACGTCGTGGTACTGCAGTAGAAGGTACAGGTCAGCCAATCCACGTTCCTGTAGGTACGAAGACACTAGGTCGTATCATGGACGTATTAGGTAACCCTATTGATGAAGCTGGTCCAATTGGTGAAGAAGAGCGTATGTCTATTCACCGTGCAGCACCTTCTTATGAAGAACAATCAAGTTCAGTAGAACTTTTAGAGACTGGTATCAAGGTAATCGACCTTGTATGTCCATTCGCTAAAGGTGGTAAAGTTGGTCTATTCGGTGGTGCCGGTGTTGGTAAAACCGTAAACATGATGGAACTTATCCGTAACATCGCAATCGAGCACAGCGGTTACTCAGTATTCGCAGGTGTTGGTGAGCGTACTCGTGAGGGTAATGACTTCTACCATGAGATGAACGACTCAAACGTACTAGATAAAGTATCTCTAGTATACGGTCAAATGAATGAGCCACCGGGTAACCGTTTACGCGTAGCGTTAACTGGTCTTACTATGGCTGAGAAGTTCCGTGACGAAGGTCGTGACGTACTTTTCTTCGTTGATAACATCTACCGTTATACTCTAGCGGGTACAGAGGTATCAGCACTTCTAGGTCGTATGCCTTCAGCAGTAGGTTACCAACCAACTCTTGCTGAAGAAATGGGTGTACTTCAAGAGCGTATCGCATCTACTAAGACGGGTTCAATCACTTCAATCCAAGCGGTATACGTACCTGCGGATGACTTAACTGACCCATCTCCAGCAACAACGTTTGCTCACTTAGATGCAACAGTAGTACTTTCTCGTGATATCGCTTCACTTGGTATCTACCCTGCGGTAGACCCACTTGATTCATCTTCACGTCAACTTGACCCATTAGTAATCGGTCAAGAGCACTACGATACTGCGCGTGGCGTTCAAACAGTTCTTCAACGTTATAAAGAGCTTAAAGACATCATCGCAATCCTAGGTATGGACGAGCTTTCTGACGAAGATAAGCAAGTTGTATCTCGTGCACGTAAAATCCAGCGTTTCCTATCTCAGCCGTTCTTCGTTGCTGAGGTATTCACAGGCGCGCCTGGTAAATACGTGTCACTTAAAGACACAATTGCTGGCTTCAAAGGTATCTTAAACGGTGAGTTTGATGATATGCCAGAGCAAGCGTTCTACATGGTTGGCTCTATTGAAGAAGCTCAAGAAAAAGCCAAAAGCATGTAATTAGGAGGGTAGTATGGCGGCTATGACTGTACATCTTGACGTAGTAAGCGCAGAAGAGAGCTTGTTCTCTGGTCTGGTTGAATCGATTCAAGTGAGTGGTAGTGAAGGTGACCTTGGTGTTAACTATGGTCACGCTCCATTATTAACTGCCCTAAAACCTGGTATGGTACGTTTAGTTAAGCAATTTGGTCACGAAGACGTGATGTATATTGCTGGCGGTACGCTAGAAGTTCAACCGGATCGCATCACGATTCTTGCAGATACTGCAGTACGTGGTGAAGACCTAGACGAGCAAGCGGCTGAAAAAGCTAAACGTGATGCTGAAGAGCAAATGGCGAATACGTCAACTGCTGAGTTAGATTATCAACAAGCTGCAGTGCAACTTGCTGAAGCAATCGCTCAACTTCGCGTAATTCAACAATTACGTAAAAAGTAAGCCTACTCGGTTTTCAAAAAGCCCACTTAATGTGGGCTTTTTTGTGCCCGAAATTCACGGCTTTCTACCCTACTTAATATTTATACTTATATCCTTCATCAAAGCTCGCTACAATAGTGTAAATTAATAGTGAATAGCTGTTTCATCCAAGGTTCAGTCCAACTCATTAGGATTGCGTATTTACACATGATGTGACTTACACAACTTTGTATGTTTCCCAGAACTCACAAAATATTGCACACCTAAAACAAAGAAAGAAGGATATTGTTTTAATGTCTCTGACTACCGTTATTCTTGCTGCGGGTAAAGGCACTCGTATGCGCTCTGCTCTACCAAAGGTTTTACACAAAGTTGCTGGTAAACCTATGGTGCAGCACGTTATTGATAATGCCACTGCCCTTGGCGCTCGTGAAACGAACCTTGTTTATGGTCATGGCCGTGAACAGCTGCAAGATGCCCTATCGCACAATCAAGTAAACTGGGTATTACAAGAAGAGCAACTAGGTACGGGTCATGCCGTGGCAGTTGCTAAAGAACACATTGCTGATGATGACACTGTATTAATTCTCTATGGTGATGTGCCACTGACAAAACGCGCTACCTTAGAGAAGTTACTCGCGGCGACACCAGAAAAAGGCTTAGCTGTATTAACCGTTACCTTAGATGACCCATCAGGTTATGGTCGTATGATCCGTGAAAATGGCAAGCTAGTGGGTATTATCGAACAAAAAGATGCCTCTGCTGAGCAACTTGCAATTAAAGAAATTAATACCGGTATTATGGCTGCCAATGGTGAGCTACTTAAACGTTGGTTAGGTAACCTATCGAACAACAACGCTCAAGGTGAATACTATTTAACAGATATCGTTGCTATGGCACATAGCGAAGGTGTTGAAATTACTTCTGCACAGCCCGAGCACCCGATGGAAGTCGAAGGCGCAAATAATCGCGTTCAACTTGCAGCTCTTGAACGTGCATACCAAGCATGGCAAGCCGAAGAGCTAATGCTTAATGGCGCTACACTTGCTGATCCTGCGCGTATTGATGTGCGTGGTGAAGTTACTACCGGCGAAGATGTACTAATCGACGTTAATGTTATTTTCGAAGGTAAAGTAACACTAGGTAATAACGTGCAAATTGGCCCTAACTGCGTACTTAAAGATTGTACTGTTGGTGATAACGTTGTAATTAAAGCTAACTCACTTGTTGAAGAAGCGAGTGTTGCTGCTAAATGTACTTTAGGCCCTTATGCTCGCCTTCGCCCTGGTGCGATTATGGAAGAAGACTCGCATATCGGTAACTTTGTTGAGATGAAAAAGACTCGCTTAGGCAAAGGCTCAAAGGCAAATCATCTTACCTACTTAGGTGACACTGAAGTTGGTGAAAAAGTGAATATTGGCGCAGGTACTATTACTTGTAACTATGATGGCGTAAACAAATCAAAAACTATTATCGGTGATAACGCCTTTATCGGTTCAAACTCATCACTAGTCGCACCGGTGAATATTGGCTCAATGGCAACGATTGGCGCAGGTTCTGTTATTACTAATACTGTTGAAGACGATCAGCTTGCAGTAGCTCGTGGCAAACAACGTAATCTAACTGGCTGGAAGCGTCCAACCAAAAAGTAGTGAACTACCCTACTAATTTATAAATAAAAGCGAGTTTATACTCGCTTTTTTTGTGGCTAAATTTTGTTCTCATAAAAGTGCCATATAGTTGTAATGCCTGCGTGTTGTAATTGCCTCAATACAATACCAAGGAAAAATAATAATGTTAAAAAGATCAATTATTGCGCTATCACTTTTAACTATTCTTACAGGTTGCTCGTTAGACGGTGACGACGGCAAAGATGGCCTACAAGGTGAACAAGGTCCTGCAGGTCAAAATGGTACTAACGGAATTGATGGGGAAAATGGCTCCGATGGTACTAACGGAGCTGACGGAGCAAATGGTACAGATGCAAACGCGGCTTTAAGTATAAACCTTATCGGTCGTGCAGTGCTTAACGCAGAAAGTCCGGAAGGTGCAGCAGAGATTGTCGCTTATCAAGCTTCTAAACAACGAATTTTTGCGATCAATAGTTCCGGTGATTCGGCAGTTGTGAATATCATGAAAGCCGATAGCTTTGACCGTGCAGCTTTAGTTAAAGATAACGAAGGGGTTATAAATGGCACTAATTTAACCTCAGAGATTACCCTTGCACTTAATAAGCACAGTGCGGGTGATGCAAACAGTATCGCTATTGATGCTAATAATGAACTTCTTGCAGTTGCAATGGCCGCAGATATTACCGGTGATGAAGGTTTAATCGCATTTTATGATATCAGTGGCGATGAGCCTCTGTTTATTAAGAATGTAACGGTAGGCGCCCTACCCGACATGGTTACTTTTAGCCATGATGGCAATAAGGTACTGGTTGCAAATGAAGGTGAGCCTAATGGTGATTACAGTATTGACCCTGAAGGCTCAATTAGCATTATTAATATCAATGATGGTGTAATTGCAGATACTGCTATTAGCATTACTTTTTCAGCTTATAACGACAAACAAGCAGAGCTTGAAGAGCGAGGGATTGTATTTGCTAACCCGACAGGTCGAACAATCAACGGTAATTTGATTAATACAACCGTGGCTATGGATTTAGAACCTGAATACATCAGCGTTTCGAAAGATAATAAATTTGCCTACGTGTCACTACAAGAAAATAACGCCCTTGCTATCGTCAATCTTGAAGATAATAGCCTAGAGCTTAAAGGCTTAGGTTTTAAAGATTGGTCTAATTTGCTTTTTGATGCATCTGATAAAGACGGTGGGGTTAACTTTAAATCATACCCTGGCCTCTATGGCATGTATCAACCAGATACTATTTCAAGCTTTACCTGGAAAGGTGCTAACTTTATTGTCACAGCGAACGAAGGTGATGCACGAGAGTACTTCTTTGATACAAACGACGAAGCTGATTGCATAGCTAAAGGTGGTCTTGATTATGATAAAGATGACGGTTGTTTATCATATATAGATGAGACAAGAGCTAAAGACTTAACACTAGCAAGCAATTTTGACTACCTGAACAATGACAACAGTGATATTGGCCGTTTAAAAGTGACCACTGTTAAAGGTGATGAAGATAATAATGGCGAATACGAATCACTCTATGCATATGGTGCCCGCTCCTTTACCATCTGGGATAGTAACGGCATGGTAGTTTTTGACTCTGGCGATCAAATTTCACGCATTACTGCATCAGTTCACGGAGCAGCATTCAATAATAACGAAGATGAAAATGACGGTGATAGTCGCTCTGATGACAAAGGTGCAGAACCAGAAGCATTAGCACTCGGTACTATTGGCGAGCGTACATTTGCATTTATTGGTTTAGAGCGTATGGGTGGCATTATGGTGTTTGATATTACTAATCCATACAATGTGACATTCCAAGATTACTTTTTTAATCGTGGTCTAGAAACTGATGCAGATATTACGGGTGATCTTGCCCCTGAAGGTATGGCATTTATACCAGCAGAACAAAGTGCAACGAATGAAGCATTGCTAGTTGTTGGTAATGAAATTTCGGGTTCAATCGCTGTTTGGGAAATTTCTACAAACTAATCCGCCTTATAAAAATAAAAAGCGACATAGCTAATTTAAAGCATGTCGTTTTTTCTATGCCATTTTACCTTCACAAAAATGACTGCTTTTTGAGCTAAAATCCCTTTGTAGCCCTTTATTTGTATGGTTATTGTACTAATTTGAAAATAATCAAAAAAACCTGCAAAAAGTGCTTGCGTTAATTCTTCGCATCCCTATAATGCGCATCCACTGACACGGCGGGCAGCAACGAAAGACGCTGAACAACGTGGCAGAGAGTTAAGTAAAACTTCGGTTTAAAACGGTCTAAAAAGAAAGTTTAAAATTAAGTGTTGACTCGAAAAATTAAGGATGTATTATACGCATCCCTAGCGACAACGTCGCAACGTTCTTTAACAATATAAAGCAATCAT
>NZ_JAGDEC010000015.1:0-32787 GCF_040148775.1 Pseudoalteromonas sp. NFXS39
CACCACCGTATACTTTTGCAAGTACGTTTGTGATTGCTGCTGTTAGAGTTGTTTTACCGTGGTCAACGTGGCCGATTGTACCAACGTTTACGTGCGGTTTTACGCGTTCAAACTTTTCTTTTGCCATCTTAAAAAATTCCTATAAAGAAATTAACGCCTGACCCACTATTGGGCCAGACAAGCTAAATCATATAACAGCGCGAGCTGCAATTATTGCATCTGCAACATTCTTAGAGGCTTCTGCATACTTCAAAAACTCCATAGAGTATGATGCACGGCCTTGTGTTGCAGATCGCAGATCAGTTGCATAACCAAACATTTCAGAAAGTGGTACTTGCGCATTAATTTGCTTAAGACCACCGAATGCTTCTTCCATGCCTTCGATCATGCCGCGGCGACGGTTTAAGTCACCAACTACATCACCCATGTTTTCTTCAGGAGTGATAACTTCAACCTTCATTACTGGTTCTAGAAGAGCTGGGTTTGCTTCAAGCGCACCTTTCTTCATCGCCATTGAACCTGCAATCTTAAATGCCATTTCATTCGAATCTACATCATGGAATGAACCATCAAACAGAGTCGCTTTAACGCCAAGTAATGGGTAGCCTGCCAGTACACCTTGAGTCATTTGCTCTTGGATACCTTTGTCTACCGCAGGGATGTATTCTTTAGGAACAGAACCACCAACGATTTCGTTAACGAACTCATAAATTGGCGCATCATCTTCCGAAATATCCATCGGTTCAAGTTTAAGCCAGACGTGACCATATTGACCACGACCACCTGATTGACGTACGAACTTCCCTTCAACTTCAACAGCTGAACGGATAGCTTCACGGTATGCTACCTGTGGCTTACCAACGTTACATTCAACACTGAATTCACGCTTCATACGGTCGACAATGATATCAAGGTGAAGTTCACCCATGCCAGAAATAATAGTCTGGCCTGATTCTTCGTCAGTTTGTACTCGGAAAGATGGATCTTCTGCCGCTAGTTTACCTAGCGCGATTCCCATCTTATCTTGGTCAGCTACTGTGCGAGGCTCTACCGCAACAGAGATAACTGGCTCAGGGAACTCCATACGCTCAAGCGTAATGACTGAGTTCGGATCACACAGTGTCTCACCTGTTGTTACGTCTTTAAGACCAATAGCCGCTGCGATGTCGCCTGCGTAGACTACTTTGATCTCTTCACGTGAGTTTGAATGCATCTGAACGATACGACCAAGTCGCTCACGCTTACTTTTAACTGGGTTGTATACCGCGTCACCCTGTTTAACAGTACCAGAGTAAACACGGAAGAAGGTCAAGGTGCCAACGAACGGGTCTGTCGCAATCTTAAAAGCAAGTGCGGCAAACGGTGCGTTGTCATCAGCAGGACGTTCTTCCTCAGTACCATCTTCAACGATACCTTGGATTTGTTTCACTTGTGTTGGAGCAGGCATATATTCGATAACAGCATCAAGCACAGCTTGAACGCCCTTATTCTTAAATGCACTACCACACGTCATTGGAACAATTTCGTTAGCTAATGTGCGCTGACGTAAAGCTGCTTTAATTTCAGCTTCAGTCAGGTCTTCACCTTCTAGATATTTGTCCATTAGTTCTTCTGATGCTTCAGCAGCGCTCTCAACCATGTGAGAACGCCATTCTTCTGCAAGCTCCAGAAGCTCTGCCGGAATGGCCTCATAAGAGAAAGTCATGCCTTGATCTTCGGCATTCCAGTTAATGGCTTTCATCTTAATAAGGTCAATAACACCTTTAAAGTCGTCTTCAGCACCAATTGGTAGCTGAATTGGAACAGGCGTTGCTCCAAGACGAGATTTCACCTGGTCCACAACAGTTAAGAAGTCAGCGCCAGTGCGATCCATTTTATTTACGAAGATCATGCGAGGAACTTCGTATTTGTTCGCTTGACGCCAAACTGTCTCAGTTTGCGGCTGTACACCAGATGAAGCACAAAGAACAACTACCGCACCATCTAGTACGCGTAAAGAACGCTCTACTTCGATAGTGAAATCTACGTGTCCTGGAGTATCAATGATATTGATGCGATGGTCGTCAAATTGAGCGTCCATCCCTTTCCAGAAACACGTTGTTGCAGCAGAAGTGATTGTGATACCACGCTCTTGTTCCTGCTCCATCCAATCCATAGTTGCAGCACCATCATGTACTTCACCGATCTTATGAGAAAGACCTGTGTAGAACAGAACACGTTCTGTTGTGGTGGTTTTACCTGCATCTACGTGAGCGCAAATACCGATATTGCGATAGCGCTCAAGTGGAGTTGTACGTGCCATATGATCCTCTTAAAGGTTAAGGGCAGATTACCAACGGTAATGAGCGAATGCTTTATTCGCTTCAGCCATACGGTGAACGTCTTCACGTTTCTTAACCGCAGTGCCTTTGTTGTCAGCAGCGTCAACGATTTCTTGAGCTAAACGTAAGCCCATAGATTTTTCGCCACGCTTACGTGCAGCGTCTACTAACCAACGCATACCTAATGCGTTGCGACGTACTGGACGTACTTCAACTGGTACTTGGTACGTTGAACCACCAACACGGCGAGATTTAACCTCTACCTGTGGGCGAACGTTTTCAAGTGCAGCTTCAAAGATTTCAAGGTGCGACTTGCCTGATTTCTCAGCAGCCACGTCTAACGCACCATAAACGATTTTTTCAGCAGTAGATTTCTTGCCGTCTAACATTACTACGTTAACGAATTTAGCAAGAAGTTCCGATCCGAACTTAGGATCTGGAAGAATTTTACGTTGACCTATTACGCGTCTTCTAGGCATTTTGTATCTCCGGTATCTTCAGGTTTGCTCTTTTAGAGTCAATACCCAAAACAATTAATTTAAAAATTTAGTGCTTGGCCTTACTAACGGAGAACCATTAGCCCTTAGGGCGTTTAGCACCGTATTTAGAACGAGCTTGACGACGGTCGCTAACGCCTGCACAGTCAAGTGCACCACGTACAGTGTGGAAACGCACACCAGGTAAGTCTTTAACACGACCACCACGGATAAGGATTACACTGTGCTCTTGTAAGTTGTGGCCTTCACCACCGATGTAAGATGTTACTTCGAAACCGTTAGTTAAACGAACACGCGCTACTTTACGTAATGCAGAGTTTGGTTTCTTAGGTGTAGTTGTATATACACGAGTACATACACCACGCTTTTGCGGACAAGCTTTAAGTGCAGCTGAGTTACTTTTAGTAACTTTGCTACGACGTGGCTTACGCACTAGCTGGTTAATAGTTGCCATTTAAATAGCTCCTGAAATTAAAATTACTACTGAAAAAATAAAAAAATCCGCCCTGTTTACATGCTCGTTACAAAACGTGCAGGCAAATGGGTGGCGGAATTTTAATGAGCAAAGTTTAACCTGTCAACCTTAACTCATCGTAAGGCAGAAGATAACTGCCTTACGATTTCTTAATCTATTGATTAAGCTGAGATTATTGGTTTCCAGAGATATCTGCGTTAAGTGCGTCAGTTAGTGCTTGAGTCGCCTCTTCAGCACTTACTGTTTGCTCTTCAACGATTTCACCTTGCTTGCGACGATTCAAACGGTCTTGGTGATACGCAAAGCCTGTACCAGCTGGGATCAGACGACCCACGATTACGTTCTCTTTCAGACCACGAAGTTCATCGCTCTTACCATTTACAGCTGCTTCAGTTAGGACACGAGTTGTCTCCTGGAATGATGCTGCAGAAATGAAAGATTCTGTTGCAAGTGACGCTTTAGTGATACCCATTAACTGGATTTCAAACTTCGCTGGGATCTTACCTTGTTTCTCAAGTTCACGGTTCGCGATGTTAACGCGTGCCACTTCAACTTGTTCACCGGCTAAGAACTCAGTGTCACCGCCGTCAAGGATGATACATTTACGTAGCATCTGACGAATAATTGTCTCAATGTGCTTGTCATTGATCTTAACGCCCTGCAAGCGGTAAACCTCTTGCACTTCGTTAACGATGTAGTTAGCTACATGAGTTACACCACGTAAGCGTAAGATGTCATGTGGTGACTCTGGACCATCGGCGATAACCTCACCTTTAGACACTTGCTCACCTTCGAACACGTTAAGTTGACGCCATTTAGGAATCATCTCTTCGTATGCGTCACCCTCAGCTGGAGTGATTACAAGACGCTTCTTACCTTTTGTTTCTTTACCGAAGCTGATAGTACCTGTGATTTCTGCAAGGATTGCAGGATCTTTCGGTTTACGTGCTTCGAATAAGTCAGCTACGCGAGGTAGACCACCCGTGATATCACGAGTCTTCGAACCTTCTTGCGGAATACGTGCAAGTACGTCACCTGGGTTTGCAGTTGCACCGTCGGTTACTTCAATCGTTGTGAATGAAGGTAGACGTGTTTCTTGCAGACCACGCTCATCGCTTTCGATGATTAGTTTAGGTTCTTTCGCATTTGCTTTACCTAAGTCTTTAACAACCACACGAGTTAAACCAGTTAACTCATCTGTTTGTGCTTCGGTATTTGAGTCATCAATGTCGCTGAACGAGATTTTTGACTTATGCTCAAGAACGATTGGGTGACTATGCGGATCCCAAGTTGCAACGATATCGTTACCTTGAACTTCTGCATTATCTTGTACAGATAACACCGCACCGTAAGGTACTTTATAACGCTCTTTCTCACGACCAAAGCTATCGATGATAGTGATCTCTGTTGAACGAGACGTGATAACAATCTTACCGTCTGTGTTTAATACGTACTTCGCGTTGTGTAACTTCAATGTACCGTTAGTTTTAACTTGTACACTGTTTTCAGCAGACGCTCGAGATGCTGCACCACCGATGTGGAAGGTACGCATCGTAAGCTGTGTACCCGGCTCACCGATTGATTGCGCCGCGATAACACCTACTGACTCACCTGGATTAATGATGTGGCCACGTGCAAGGTCACGACCGTAACACTTAGCACATACACCAAAGTCATTATCACAAGTGATTACTGAACGAACGCGTACTTCATCTACTGAATGCTCTTCTAGAAGGTCACACAGTTTTTCGTCAAGCATGATATTACGCTCAACAAGTACTTCGTTAGTATTTGGAATTAATACATCTTCAGCAACAACACGACCAAGAACACGTTCGCGAAGCGCTTCTACAACGTCACCACCCTCGATAAGCGGTTTCATTGTTAAGCCATCTTCTGTGCCACAATCGTCTTCATTGATTACTAAATCTTGTGCAACGTCTACTAGACGACGCGTTAAGTAACCCGAGTTTGCTGTTTTAAGTGCTGTATCGGCAAGACCTTTACGCGCACCGTGCGTTGAGATGAAGTACTGTAGTACGTTTAGACCTTCACGGAAGTTCGCCGTGATTGGTGTCTCGATGATTGAACCATCTGGACGTGCCATTAGACCACGCATACCCGCTAACTGACGGATCTGAGCGGCGCTACCACGTGCACCTGAGTCTGCCATCATAAACACTGAGTTGAATGAAGATTGCTCTTCTTCTTCGCCTTTAGCGTTGATTACAGTGTCTTTTGATAAGTTCGCCATCATCTCACGTGATAAGTTTTCATTTACACGTGACCAGATATCGATAACTTTATTGTACTTTTCACCAGCCGTTACAAGACCTGATTGGAATTGTTGGTTGATTTCAGTTACTTCAGCTTCCGCTGATTCAATGATTTCTGCTTTAACCGGTGGGATAACTAAGTCATCGATACCGATTGAAACACCTGACTTCATTGCGTAGTGGAAACCGGTGTACATTACTTGGTCAGCAAAGATAACTGTATCTTTAAGACCTAGACGACGGTAACACTCGTTTAATAAGCCAGAAATTTGTTTCTTACCTAGGGCTTGGTTGATTAACTCAAACGGCATGCCTTTAGGTAGGATTAGTGAAAGGATCGCACGACCTACTGTTGTTTCAACAATAGATACTTGCTCAACTGTTTCACCATCTTCATTACTGATTGTCTCGCTGATACGTACTTTTACGCGTGCATGTAACTCAGCGTTACCGCTGCGGTATGCTTTTTCAGCTTCTTTAGGATCTTTAAATACAATACCTTCGCCTTTCGCATTGATGCGATCACGAGTCATGTAGTAAAGACCTAATACAACGTCCTGTGAAGGAACGATGATTGGCTCACCATTCGCTGGAGATAGGATGTTGTTAGTAGACATCATTAGAGCACGTGCTTCTAATTGTGCTTCAAGCGTTAACGGTACGTGTACCGCCATTTGGTCACCATCGAAGTCAGCGTTGTATGCCGCACAAACTAATGGGTGTAAATGAATCGCTTTACCTTCGATAAGCACAGGTTCGAACGCTTGGATACCCAAACGGTGAAGTGTTGGTGCACGGTTCAGTAATACTGGATGCTCACGAATTACTTCGTCTAATACATCCCATACTTCTGCTACTTCACGCTCAACCATCTTCTTAGCAGCTTTGATAGTCGTAGCCATGCCGCGACGCTCTAGCTTACCGTAGATAAATGGTTTGAATAGCTCAAGTGCCATCTTCTTAGGAAGACCACACTGGTGTAGTTTAAGCGTAGGACCTACTGTGATTACAGAACGGCCAGAGTAATCTACACGTTTACCAAGTAAGTTCTGACGGAAACGACCTTGCTTACCTTTGATCATATCAGCAAGCGATTTCAGAGGACGTTTGTTAGAACCTGTAATCGCACGACCGCGACGACCGTTATCAAGTAGCGCATCTACCGCTTCTTGTAACATACGTTTTTCGTTGCGTACGATAATGTCTGGTGCTGCTAGATCTAATAGACGTTTAAGACGGTTATTACGGTTAATAACACGACGGTAAAGGTCATTCAGATCAGAAGTCGCAAAACGACCACCGTCTAGTGGTACTAATGGACGTAGATCAGGCGGAAGTACTGGAAGTACTGTCATGATCATCCACTCAGGGTTGTTACCTGATTGGTGGAAAGATTCCATTAATTTAAGACGTTTAGTGATCTTCTTACGCTTAGTTTCAGAGTTAATTGTTGGTAACTCTTCACGCATTTCAGCAATTAATTGGCCAAGATCAAGTTCACGAAGCAAGTCTAATACTGCTTCAGCACCCATCTTCGCTTCAAACTCATCACCGTGCTCTTCAAGTGCATCTAAGTACTCTTCTTCACCTAAAAGCTGACCACGCTCAAGCGTTGTCATACCAGGCTCAGTTACTACGAATGATTCGAAGTAAAGTACGCGCTCGATGTCACGAAGTGTCATGTCTAGCATTAAGCCGATACGTGACGGTAATGATTTTAAGAACCAAATGTGCGCAACTGGGCTCGCAAGCTCAATATGACCCATACGGTCACGACGCACTTTAGTTAGCGTTACTTCAACGCCACACTTTTCACAAATAACACCACGGTGCTTAAGGCGCTTATATTTACCACATAAACACTCATAATCTTTCACTGGGCCGAAAATACGGGCACAGAATAAGCCGTCGCGCTCAGGCTTGAAAGTACGGTAGTTGATTGTCTCAGGTTTCTTTACTTCACCGTATGACCATGAACGAACCATATCTGGCGAAGCAAGACCAATGCGAATTGCATCGAATTCTTCGGTCTTATTTTGTTGCTTCAGAAACTTAAGTAAGTCTTTCACCTTAGCTCTCCTGTCGGAGGTTAATCTTGAGGGCGAAACAATCGCCCCTACATTCTATTCGGCCTAACAGGTGCGGCTTACGCCGCACCTAAATGGCTTAATTTTCTTCCAACTCGATGTTGATACCCAGTGAGCGGATTTCTTTCAACAATACGTTGAACGATTCTGGCATACCTGGTTCCATCTTATGGTTACCATCTACGATGTTCTTATACATCTTAGTACGACCGTTCACGTCATCCGATTTCACTGTTAGCATTTCTTGTAGAGTATATGCAGCACCGTAAGCTTCTAGTGCCCACACCTCCATCTCACCGAAACGCTGGCCACCGAACTGAGCTTTACCACCCAGCGGCTGCTGAGTAACAAGGCTGTAAGAACCAGTTGAACGTGCGTGCATCTTGTCATCAACCAAGTGGTTAAGTTTCAACATGTACATGTAACCAACAGTTACTTGACGTTCGAACTGATCGCCAGTACGGCCATCATAAAGTGTAACTTGACCGCTTCTTGGATAACCACCAAGCTCAAGTAAGTCTTTGATTTCGCTTTCACGAGCACCATCAAAGGCTGGAGTTGCGATCGGTAAACCACCTTTCAAGTTTTCAGCTAAGCGACGAACTTCATCATCAGAGAACGAGTCGATATCGACTTTCTGACGACAATCACCTAATTCGTAAACTTTCTTAACGAAGCTACGGATTTCGTGCAGTTCACGCTGCTCTTTCATCATTTCTTCTAAGCGCTCACCCACACCACGTGCAGCAAGACCCATATGAGTTTCTAGGATCTGACCGATGTTCATACGTGATGGTACACCTAGCGGGTTCAGAACGATGTCTACCGTACGACCTTTGTCATCGTATGGCATATCTTCTACTGGTACGATAGTCGAGATAACACCTTTGTTACCGTGACGACCCGCCATCTTATCACCCGGTTGGATACGGCGTTTAACAGCTAGGTATACTTTAACAATCTTAAGTACGCCTGGTGCTAAGTCGTCACCTTGAGTGATCTTACGACGTTTGTTTTCAAACTTCTTATCGTATTCAGCTTTAAGCTCATCGTACTGAGCGGCTAGTTGCTCAAGTTCAGCTTGCTTATCTTCTTCAGCAAGGCTTTGAGTAAGCAGCTTTTCAGCATTTAGTGATGCAATTGAATCTGCGTTCAGACCAGCGTCAACAAGTAACTTACGAGCACGCTCTAATACGCCTGCTTCTAAGATACGGAACTCTTCGTTGAAGTCTTTCTTCGCTTCGCGAAGCTGCATGTCTTCAACTTCTAACGCACGCTTATCTTTTTCAACACCGTCACGGGTGAAAACTTGTACGTCGATTACAGTACCAGTTACAGAGTTTGGTACACGTAAAGAGCTGTCTTTAACGTCTGACGCTTTCTCACCGAAGATAGCACGTAGTAGCTTTTCTTCTGGTGTTAATTGCGTTTCGCCTTTCGGAGTCACTTTACCTACTAGGATATCGCCGCCTTTAACTTCAGCACCGATATAAACAACGCCTGACTCATCAAGCTTGCCTAGTGCAGATTCACCTACGTTAGGAATATCTGCTGTGATCTCTTCTGGACCTAATTTAGTATCACGTGCGATACATTGTAGTTCTTGAATGTGGATAGTCGTTAGACGATCTTCTTGAACTACGCGCTCTGATAGTAGGATTGAATCCTCGAAGTTATAACCGTTCCATGGCATGAATGCCACGCGAAGGTTTTGACCAAGTGCTAAGTCACCAAGGTCAGTCGAAGGACCATCTGCTAATACGTCACCACGTGTTACCGGCTCACCAACCATACAAGTTGGTTTTTGGTTAATACATGTATTTTGGTTTGAGCGAGTGTATTTAGTAAGGTTGTAAATATCGATGCCCGCTTCACCAGGGACACGCTCATCTTCATGTACATTTACAACGATGCGGCTTGCATCCGCATACATTACTTCACCACCACGCTTAGCAACGATAGTTACACCAGAGTCTTTCGCTAGTGTAAGCTCGATACCTGTACCTACCAGCGGTTTGTCCGCGATTAGAGTTGGTACGGCTTGACGTTGCATGTTTGAACCCATCAATGCACGGTTAGCATCATCGTGTTCTAGGAACGGGATAAGTGCTGCCGCTACAGAGATCACCTGTTGTGGTGATACGTCCATATATTGTTGGTCCATTTTGCCCATAAAGGTTGATTCACCTTTGTGACGACATGGAATTAGTTCATCAACAAACTCATTGTTTTCGTTCAAGTTTGAGTTCGCCTGAGCGATAACAAACTGACCTTCTTCAATGGCTGATAAGTAATCTACTTCATCAGTAACTACACCGTTTACCACTTTACGGTAAGGTGTTTCTAAGAAACCATAGTCATTAGTACGTGCGTACGTAGACAGTGAGTTAATTAGACCGATGTTTGGACCCTCAGGCGTTTCGATTGGACATACACGACCATAGTGAGTTACGTGAACGTCTCGAACTTCGAAGCCAGCGCGTTCACGTGTTAAACCACCCGGACCTAATGCAGAAATACGACGCTTATGCGTTACTTCTGAAAGCGGGTTATTTTGGTCCATGAACTGTGATAACTGAGATGAACCAAAGAACTCTTTAACCGCTGCCGAAATAGGCTTAGCGTTAATAAGATCTTGTGGCATTACAGCGTCAAGGTCACCTAAGCTTAAACGCTCACGTACAGCACGCTCAACACGTACTAGACCAACGCGGAATTGGTTCTCAGCCATTTCGCCAACACTACGGATACGACGGTTGCCTAAGTGGTCGATATCATCAACATCGCCAACACCGTTACGAATAGCGATAAGCACTTTCATAACAGCTACGATGTCTTCTTTCGATAATGTGCCAGGGCCAGTATCTGAGTCATAACCTACACGGCTATTGAACTTCATACGACCAACTGTTGATAAATCGTAACGCTCGTCAGAGAAGAACAAGTTATCAAATAAGGCTTCAGCCGCGTCTTTCGTCGGTGGCTCGCCTGGGCGCATCATGCGATAAATTTCTACTAATGCTTCTAAACGGTTGCTTGTTGTGTCGATACGTAATGTATCTGACATGTAGGCGCCGCTGTCAACTTCGTTGATATATAGAGTATCAATCTTAGTGTGACCTGCTTTAACCAATTCAGCCATTAGCTCAAGTGATAGCTCGTCATTCGCGTTTGCGATGATCTCACCTGTTGACTCATCAACATAGTTTTTAGCTACAACACGACCAATGATGTACTCATGCGGTACTTCTAATTGGTTAATACCTTTTTTCTCGATGTTCTTGATGTGACGCGCAGTAATACGACGACCCGCTTCAACAAGGACTTCACCGTCTTCGCCTTTGATATCAAAAGCGGCAGTTTCACCACGTAAGCGCGAAGGAACAAGTTCCATAAGAACTTTACCGTCAGTAACTTCAAACGTAGTTGTATCGAAGAATATCTCTAGGATTTCATCCGTTGAGTACTCTAGTGCACGTAAGATGATTGACGCCGGTAATTTACGACGACGGTCAATACGTACATAAAGGTTATCTTTTGCATCAAACTCGAAGTCTAACCATGAACCACGGTAAGGAATTACACGCGCGTTATAAAGCACTTTACCTGACGAGTGAGTTTTACCGCGGTCGTTATCAAAGAATACACCAGGGCTACGGTGTAGCTGAGAAACGATAACACGCTCTGTACCATTGATAACAAAGGTACCGGTATCAGTCATGAGCGGAATTTCGCCCATGTAAACTTCTTGCTCTTTAATGTCTTTAACTGTGCCTGGTGCTTCTTTGTCCATCACCACAAGACGCAATTTTACGCGAAGTGGAGCAGAATAAGTCACACCGCGAATTTGACATTCTTTTACATCGAATACTGGCTCACCAATACGATAACTTACGTATTGAAGCTCAGAATTTCCCGAGTAGCTTTTGATAGGAAACACAGAACGGAATGCAGCTTCCAAACCGTGATCGCCATCAGCGTCAGGGACTAAGAATTTTTTAAACGATTCTAACTGCGTCGACAGTAAGAAAGGTATATCCAAAACTTGTGGACGTTTACCAAAATCCTTACGGATACGTTTCTTTTCAGAATAAGAGTAAGCCATGGGGTTCCTCAGCTTGCTGATCTTTGACCCGACCTGTTCTTGTAAGAACAGACTTAACTGGCATCTATGCCAAGATGTACAACATTAAATTGTTGTTCTATTTTGCTCTGCCACTTTCAACACCGATTAAGGTAACAACTTGAAAGTAAAGAGAAAATTAGATTTTATTTGCGTTACAGGATTGCATCGCTCCATAGCGCAAAAAGGCCGGTGATTAAATAATCACCAGCCCTTGCCTGATTACTCAGGCAGCGAACCTAGCGTAAGCTAGATTACTTAACCTCAACTTCAGCACCAGCTTCAGTAAGGTCTTTTGCAAGTGCTTCAGCTTCTTCTTTAGATACACCTTCTTTGATAGGTGCAGGAGCTGCTTCAACAAGTGCTTTAGCTTCTTTAAGGCCAAGACCAGTAGCACCACGTACAGCTTTGATAGCTGCAACCTTATTAGCGCCAGCGCCAGTAAGGATTACGTCGAACTCAGTCTTTTCTTCAGCTGCTTCAGCAGCAGGACCAGCAACAACAGCAGCTGCTGCAGTTACGCCGAATTTTTCTTCCATTGCTTCAACTAGAGCAACAACGTCCATTACTGACATTTCAGCAATAGCATCAAGGATTTGGTCTTTAGTTACAGACATTACAAATTTCCTAATTATTACGGACTAAATATAGCCCAAAAAAAATATTACACCGAAAGTGAACAAAAAAACAGCTTAAAATTAAGCAGCTTGCTCTTCTTTCTGTACACGTACTGCTTCAATTGTTTTACACAATTTACCTGCAGACGCTTCTTTCATAGCGCTCATTAAGCGTGCAACAGCTTCGTCGTAAGTAGGTAGAGTTGCTAGCATAGCTGCGTCTACTACGTTACCTTCAAATGCAGCCGTCTTAACTTCGAATTTCTCGTTCTTCTTCGCGAAATCTTTGAAGATACGCGCAGCAGCACCTGGGTGCTCTGAAGAGAAAGCGATTAAGCTTGGACCAACAAGTGAGTCAGAAAGGCACTCAAAATCTGTACCTTCAATAGCACGTTTAGCTAAAGTGTTACGAACAACTTTCATCCATACACCAGCTTCACGAGCTTCTTTACGAAGGGCAGTGATAGCACCAACTGTTACACCACGAGAATCTGCAACAACTGCAGAAAGAGCACCAGTGGCTGCTTCGTTGACTTCAGCAACAATTGCTTTTTTGCCTTGAAGATTTAAAGCCATGGGTGTTACTCCTGGTTTAATGGGTTGCCGAAATTGGCTTCCCTGTTCTACTCTTCCCCATCTAAGATGGAGATGCTTTTTACGGCGAGAGCCAGAAGATTAGGAAAAATCTATCTGGGGATTCACACCGTCTACGTAGGTAAAATATTAAGGCCGAAGCCGCCTACGGTCTTGGACGGAAGCCCAATTTATCGTTTTTACCCGAGAGCATTACGAAATTATGGACTTCAACCCGAATTCTTTACTTGTTTTGAAATTAACTTTCTCAACAAAATGGCGCAAAATTATAGTTCAAATTTCGCGCCATGTAAACTCTTAATTAAGCAACAACTGTGCTTAGAGAGTTTTGGTCAACAGCAACACCTGCGCCCATTGTTGTAGAGATAGTTACTTTCTTCACGTAAGTACCTTTTGCTTGAGAAGGTTTAGCCTTCTTAAGCGCAACAATAAGAGCTTCAAGGTTTTGTTGAAGTTGCTCAGCAGTGAAATCAACCTTACCGATAGTGGTATGGATGATACCGTTCTTGTCGTTACGGTAACGAACTTGACCTGCTTTCGCATTTTTAACTGCTTCTGCAACGTTAGGCGTTACAGTACCAGTTTTAGGGTTTGGCATTAGACCACGTGGACCTAAGATTTGACCTAGTTGACCAACAACACGCATAGCGTCTGGAGATGCAACAACAACGTCAAAGTTCATCTCGCCTTTCTTAACTTGTTCAGCAAGATCTTCCATGCCCACTAATTCAGCACCAGCTTCTTTCGCAGCATCTGCGTTAGCGCCTTGTGTGAATACAGCAACACGAACTTCACGACCAGTACCGTTAGGTAGTACAGTTGCACCACGTACGTTTTGGTCAGATTTACGAGCATCGATACCAAGGTTAACAGCAACGTCAACACTTTCTACGAATTTAGCTGTCGCTAACTCTTTTAAAAGAGCAACTGCTTCGTTGATTTCGTAATCTTTAGTCGCATCCACTTTTTCGCGGATTGTACGCATACGTTTAGTTAATTTTGCCATTATCTTAGTCCTCTACGTTCAAGCCCATCGCACGCGCAGAACCTGCGATAGTGCGAACTGCAGCGTCCATATCAGCCGCTGTAAGGTCAGGTCGTTTTGTCTCAACGATTTCTTCAAGTTGAGCACGAGTTACTGTACCCACTTTTTCAGTGTTAGGACGGCCAGAACCTGATTTGATACCTGCAGCTTTCTTAAGTAAGTAAGCAGCCGGTGGAGTTTTCATGTCGAACGTGAAAGAACGGTCACCGTAAACAGAGATCACTACAGGAACTGGAGCGCCTTTTTCGATAGACTCTGTACGTGCGTTGAACGCTTTACAGAATTCCATGATGTTTACACCGTGTTGACCTAGTGCTGGACCTACTGGAGGACTAGGGTTAGCCATACCAGCGGCAACTTGTAGCTTGATAATAGCTTCAACTTTTTTAGCCATAATAAATACCTCATTTGGTGGGTCATAGCCTTGTGCGCGCGAGGACGCGTACTCTAACGGCTTCCCAGTTTAAAAATTGGTTCTCACTTTTTAGTGATAAAACAAGTTATAACTTGCCCTAACACAAAAAGGCCGCTGATTATAAGTTAATCAGCGGCCTTTTTCAAGCTTATTGCCAAAATATTAAACAATTTTGGCAGCTTTAATTTCTTACTTACTTGTCTTGCTCAACTTGACCGAATTCAAGGTCAACAGGTGTCGAACGACCGAAGATAAGAACAGACACTTTTACGCGGCTCTTCTCGTAATCAACTTCTTCCACAACACCGCTGAAGTCAGCAAATGGACCATCGATAACACGAACAACTTCACCTGGTTCAAATAATGTTGCAGGCTTAGGCGCTTCAGAGTTCTCTTGCAGACGGTTCAAGATGCGATCAGCTTCTTTTTGGCTGATTGGAGCTGGACGATCAGACGTACCGCCAATGAAGCCCATAACACGTGCTGTGCTGTTCACTAAGTGCCAGCTTGCATCGTTCATGTCCATTTGAACTAGTACATAACCTGGGAAGAATTTGCGCTCAGATTTACGCTTTTGACCAGCGCGCATCTCAACAACTTCTTCAGTTGGTACTAATACTTCACCAAAACTATCTTCCAAACCTTCAATCTTGATGTGCTCAAGAATAGTTTGTGCTACACGCTTCTCGTAACCAGAGAAAGCTTGCACTACGTACCAACGTAGTTTCTTTTCGTTCTTCTCATCCGACATGGGATTAGATCTCCAATCCAGTTAAAAAGCCTACTGCGCGGAACAAAATGCCATCTAATCCCCAAAGGATAAGTGCCATAATCACAGTTGCAACCATTACAATTAATGTCGTATGTGTTGTTTCTTGGCGAGTTGGCCACACAACTTTACGTACTTCGATACGTGACTCTTTTGCAAACGCAAGAAAAGTACGACCTTTTTCAGTTAGTGAGGCAATGCCTAAACCAGCTGCAACAGCAACCACTACACCAATAGCACGTAATAATACAGATTGGTCTGCAAACATGTGGTTACCAACGACTGCGCCTGCTAGTAGCGCAATTGCTACAATCCACTTTACTGAATCCATCGCACTTGATGGTGTTTCTACATTCGTGCTCATAATATTTTTACCTTAACTACAGACACAACAACCCTGCGCTCTGGCAGGGTTAATCCATTAAAATCTAAACTTAAAAACTGACTTGTTTAAACCGATTTTTAAATTCAGACTCAACACACATTGTTTAAAAAGTGGCAGGGGCGGAGAGATTCGAACTCCCAACCGTCGGTTTTGGAGACCGCTGTTCTACCAATTGGAACTACGCCCCTGCAAAGTGGATGCCTATTATACTTACGCAATTCATTAACACAAGAGTAAAAGATACCCATTAGTTAAAATCTCATCAGTTCGTTTAAAAATCAATATTAACATTGATTAAAAAGCAGTTTATTATAAACCCGATATAGGAACTAAAAAACTACATGGATCAGTGTGCTGCCATTTAAACTCTCTTTTAATATTGTACTGTTATGCCTCGTCACCTTGATATGTAAGCAGGCTAATGCTCGCTCGTTACACCTAGCTACTTTTAATAGCCAACAAGGTCTAAGTCAAAACTCTATCACTTGCAGCATAACTGATCAGCAAGGCTTTTTATGGTTTGCCACACAGGGAGGTTTGAACCGCTTTGATGGTTATGAATTTAAACGCTTCAAAGCTAACAGCAATAATAAAAGTATTTCTGGAAATTGGATCACAGGCTGTGCCAAGGACAGTAATAATCAGCTGTGGTTTTCGACCGCCAGCAAAGGACTCAATAAACTCAATCCTGAGACTGGCCAATTTGAGGTTTATTCGACTTCTAATGAGGCAGGACTAAGTGAAGATAAAATTTGGTCAATGGTACTGGCTAAAGGTGATGTTCTTTGGCTAGGTCACGAACATGGTAAGTTAACTCGTTTTGATATATCAAACCAAGAATTTGAACATTTCCAATACAAAATAGATCAGCAGTTGCCGCTTGTACGGGACATTGTTATTACCGATGAACTCATCTGGCTTGCCACTGATATGGGACTTATTTCATTTAACCCAAGCACAGAGCAATTTACTCAACATACTCAAATCACTTCACCGCTCTGGCATCTAAAATTGTTGAATCATGAAAAACTGCTTATTGGTGCAAAGCAAGGCTTATATACACTAGATTTACTTACGCAAACCAGTGAGCAAATCGAACAGTTAAATGGTGTCTGGATCACTGACAGCCTTATTGACCAACAGCAAAACCTTTGGCTTACAAGCTACGGGCGAGGTCTATACTTTTTACCTGCAGGTGCTGACTTACAAGACCAATACATTCGATACGACCATGACAAGCAAAACCCCAATGGCTTGACTAGCGACTTTCTCCTATCTCTTTATCAAGATTCACAAGGCATTATTTGGTTGGGCACCGATGGTTATGGTGTGCATCGCTATGATCCTAAGCAACAGCAGTTTTCTCATCAGTTACAAACCTCACAGCCAAATTCACTAAGTCATAATTTTGTTCGCTCAATAATAAAAAGAGCCAATGGCGAGGTATGGATTGGCACCCGTGACGGACTCAACCGTCAAACAGCGTTTGGTTACCAACATTATAAAAATGCCCTGCCAAATAATAATATATTTGCCCTTCATGAAGATGCTAACAAGCAGTTATGGATAGGTACTTACGGTGGTGGCTTAATTAAGTATCTAGATAGTCGTGATGAATTTAAAGCCTTCACTATGCAAAGCCACCAGCTAGCCAGTGACCGTGTATACGCAATAACTAGCGACAAAGTTGGTGCTCTTTGGCTTGGGAGTAACCAAGGGTTAACTCGCTTTGAGCCAAAATCAGGCAAAGTTACTCACTATAAACATAGTGATTCTCAAAACAGTCTTGCCAATAACACCGTATTTACTCTTGCTTACGATAGTGATGAGCACTCACTTTGGGTCGGCACTCGAGCAGGGCTCAATAAACTGGATATCACTACGAAGCAATTTAGTTTATTAGATGAGCAAGGCTCTAACGGAGCTGGGCTCAGCCATAACATGGTCACCTCTTTATTATTGAATGGCGATAGTGTTTGGGTTGGCACCATGCAAGGCTTGAATCAAGTTAATAAGCATAACTTCAGGGTGAAACAAATTACTGAGCAACAAGGTTTGGCGAACGATAACATTTTTGACATTCTCGCCGATAAGCAAGGTATGCTTTGGCTAGCAACCAATGGCGGACTCACTCGCTATAACCCCACCACAGAGCAAATGCAGCAGTTTTTGCCAGAAGATGGCATTCAGCACCAATCTTTTATACTGGGTGCGAGCTTTCAAGCAGACGATGGCGAGTTATTTTTTGGTGGCATCAATGGTTATAATCATTTTTATCCTGAGCAACTAAAGTTATCGCACTCTCCCCCTACCCCTGTTTTAACCGAATTATTATTAAACAACAGAGTTATTAAGAGTAATCACTTCGATAAGCAAGCAAATACCCTTGCGAGTGCAACTCAGACATTTGCGTTTGCAAAATCTGCTGGCGTTATCGGCTTTAAATTTAGTGCATTAAAAAACGGATCGACACCAAAGCACTACCAATTCGGCTACAAGCTTGCTGGCTTTGATGAACAATTTTTATATACAGATGCATCCCTTAGACAAATTAATTACCCTCAGCTCCCTGCTGGGAACTACAAATTATTAATAAAAGCGAAAGATCAATATGGGCAATGGAGTGACAGCAAAAAGCTACTAACATTAACTGTTGTGCCTCCTTGGTGGCAAAGTAAATTAGCCTATGCTATTTACTTTATTTGTGCTTTAGCACTGACCTGGCTTCTTTTAAATTCCTTGTACAAACGCAAACTCGCAGAGCAAGAAAAACAAACCGAGATTGAGCTAAACAAATTAAAAGATCAATTTTTAGATAACATTAGCCATGAGCTAAAAACACCATTGAGTTTAATACTTGCCCCGATCAGCCAGTTACAGCGAAGTAATACAGACCCCCAAGCTCAAAATCAACTGGCTAGTATTAAACGTAACTGCCAACGCTTACTTGAACTGATCAATCAACTTTTACAATTGAGTCAACGCCCTAGTACAGCTATTTACACTGTTAGCCCTTATTCCATTACAACCTTTTTAACAGACTTAGTGGCAGATTTCAGTGCTCTGTTTGAGCAAAAACAACTGCAATTTAGCTTTGATGATACTACCTCAACAACATGTAAGATTAACCTTGCTCCCGAACATGCTCATTCTATTTTCAGTAACCTGATAAGTAATGCGCTTAAGTACACGCCTAACGGCGGTAAAGTCGATATTCAACTTGATGAAGTGCAGCAACAACTGGTTTTTAAAATTACTGATACAGGTGTGGGTATTGCCAGTGAACATCAACAGTCGATTTTTCAGCGCTTTACCCGCGTAGCATCATCAGAGCCTGGCAGTGGTATTGGCCTGAGCTTAGTAAAGCAACTTGTAGAGCAGTACGGTGGGTCTATCAGCGTAAGCAGTAAAATTGCTGAGGGAAGTTGCTTTACTGTGTCATTGCCTATGGTTGAGTGTGCTGAAAATCAGGTTAATAGCATTACGCAACTACGCAACTCACAACAAACATTACTGATTGTTGAAGATAATAAGGAAATGGCCGAACTACTACTTGCTTTGTTTAATGCAGAATTTAACTGCATCTGTGCAGCTGATGGTCAGCAAGCGCTTGATTTATGCCAATCAGACCTACCAGAGCTCATTATCAGTGATGTAATGATGCCGAATATGAATGGCTATCAACTGTTAGCAGCACTCAGAGCAAACCCGGCCACCAGCCATATTCCGGTGTTATTACTTTCAGCTAAAGCAGATACCCACAGCCGCTTGAAAGGACTTGATTTATTAGCCGATGACTTTTTGAGCAAACCTTTTGAGCCCACTTTACTAGTAAGCAGAGTAAAAGGATTGCTTAATCTTAGACAAATTTTAAACCAGCATCTAACAGCACAACTGGCAGCTCCTCTGAATAGTGATACAGCCGCTGTAACAGTACAAAATAAAGATTATTCCTTCACTGAAAAACTCAAGCAAGTAGTACAAGCCCATTATCAAGATGAAAACTTTTCGGTTGAGCAATTAGCCTCAGCCTTATGTTTAAGCTCCCGTGCTCTGCAACTAAAAATGAAAGCCTTGTATTCACAAACTCCCTCTGACTATTTACGCAATACTCGCTTAGAGTTTGCAAAGAAACAGCTAGTCGATGGCCATTTAGCGATTGGTAAAGTAGCAGATCAAGCGGGCTTTAGTTCGCAAAGCTATTTTGCGCGAAGCTTTAAGAGCTATGTTGGCTTATCACCAAAACAGTACCGAGAAAAATATCAAAAACGCGTTGAATTTCGCATCAGTGAATAAACTTTTCGTCTGAGTGCTATCAATAAAACACTGATTTTTATAGCTTATCCATATAAACATTAATAACAACAAAGCCCATATTGCGGCGTTATTTACTGCATGAGATATAAGTTAAGGAAAGTCATATGCTCACCAAAACACACAAAGCGATTTCGATTACGTTACTTGCTGCGGCACTGACTGCATGCCAAAGTACTTCGACCACCACAAGCAATAACAATAGCCCAGATATAAACGAAGTGGCACAGCAGCAATACAATGGCCCAAAAGCTCGGATCGCTGTTGCCCGCTTTACTGACAAATCAAACGATTCACGTTGGTGGCGTAAAGAAATTGGTGAAGGTATGGCTGATCAACTAACAACCGCATTAGTTAGCACCAATCGCTTTATTGTCTTAGAACGACAAGCACTTGATGCCGTATTATCAGAACAAGACCTTGCTGTATCAGGCCGTGTGAGTGCAGCTTCAGGTGCTGCTTATGGTGAAATTGAAGGTGCCGAAATTGTCGTAGTTGCCGCTGTTACTGAATTCGATGATGACAATTCGGGCACCCGCGTAGGCAGTGGTGGCTTTATCGGTGACGTATTTAGCTCAGTGTCGGCGGGTTTTTCAAGTTCGCACATGGCGATAGATTTGCGCTTAATCGACACGCGAACTTCACGTATTTTAGCCGCTACCAGTGTTGAGGGTGGCAGTAAAGACTTTGACTTTACATCAGCTGCTACCAATTTTGGTGGTGCACTCGTTGGTGGTAACTTAAGTAGCTGGTCAAACACGCCAAAAGAAAAAGCACTGCGTGAAGTCATCGTCAAAGCCGTTGAGTTTTTGGAATCAAAAGTACCAACAACTTATTATCGCTATAATAGCGATAACACCATTGCAGCAGGCCATACCGCACCTGCACCACTAAAAGTAACCGCAGCTGCAGCACCAGCTAAAGCGCCAGTTGCATCGGTTAATGTTCCAACTCACAGAATGCCTTACTACGAAAAAACAGACTTAGCCATGTCACGATTGAACTTGGTTTGTTTAGGTTATTTAAAAAGGCAACCTCACTACGAAGAATATGAAGTAGAAGACGTAGAGTACGATGAAGCAACGGTGATTGCACTCACTGAGTATCAGCAAGAAAATAAGCTGAAAGTGACAGGCCTTGCGGATGAGACGACTAAAAAATCTCTTGATGATTCAGGGTGTATTGCCAAAACGAACAAATCAAGTTTAGAAAGCCTTGGCAGTATTTTTAAATTTAATTAAGCAAACTAACAGCCAGTACCAGCACTGGCTGTTTAAAACCTTAGTTTGTGCCTTTCACCAGTGGTACACCATTGTTACCAACAGGAATATAAACTGTTGTATGGTTAGGTGACTCAGCCATCTTTAACTGCGCATTAATAGCTTCATGTTGTAGATAGTTTGGCGTCAAAGTGGCATTAATAATTTTTTGCGCCTGTGCAATACCTTTTGCTTCTTCTACACGGATCTCAGCATCTTTTCGTGCAATTTCTTTTTGCGTTTCTTTTTCAGGAAGTAATTGTTGTGCTGCTAATTTTTTCTCAACGGCATTAGCAACGATGGCCGGATAGTTAATATTTCCCACCACAACATTAGCGAGTTTAAATGGCGTTGGTTCTAAATACGCTTTTAAGCGGGCTGTTACTTCTGCAGCTATTTTCTCGCGATTGGTTTTTAGCACACCGCTATCATATTGCTGGACTATGTCACGCACATAAGTTCTAAATGTTTCACGAACAAATCGCGGATACCAATTTTCGCCACCGTATTGTTCAACCACCGCTCTGACAGAGCCGCTTTCTATTGAAATGACCGCATGAAAATCAAAACTAATGTTTAAGTCATCGTTAGCTAAGATTTTAAATGCTTCAGTATAGGTGTTCGGGCGCATGTCTATATTAATCACCTGATTACGCCAAAGTGACATGCCGTAGTTAGCTGGGCCAATCATAGTGCCTTGATAACCGCCTTCACCAAACACGCGCGGCTTTTCAAATAC
Organism: Pseudoalteromonas sp. NFXS39; assembly: GCF_040148775.1. Classification (NCBI taxonomy): domain Bacteria; kingdom Pseudomonadati; phylum Pseudomonadota; class Gammaproteobacteria; order Alteromonadales; family Pseudoalteromonadaceae; genus Pseudoalteromonas; species Pseudoalteromonas sp. NFXS39. Next base: position 21,917 of record NZ_JAGDEC010000015.1, read on the forward strand.
GTAACCCTCTTCACCCGCTGGTGTACTTGGGTTAGTACACGCCGTGAGCGATACAGCAACTACACCTGCTAATGCTAAACTTGGAAAAACACTCGATAGAAGTGTTTGCGTCCCTGAACGTTTAAATTTCATTTTTTGTTATCTCATTCCATTATAAAATTTGTAATAGCTCACCACGATAAAAATCACATAACAACCAAATTTGTTGAAATGGATGTTGTTTAGGTACATCAAGGTGAGTAAGTACTGACTTAAAATCATCAAGATGCCATATAGTACTGGCATTTCGAATTAATAACCAAGGCTGCGTAGATTCGTAATGTTTCTTGGCTTTTTGTGCCAACAACCGATGCAAAGCACAGTGCAGACGCTCGTTACTTGGAGCTAAAGCCATTTCAGCGAGATCTCGTTGCATTGAGATAGACAGCGGCCTACCTAACACCGCCATTGCTTCTGTTTCACTGGCATATAAATGGGCGACTTCAATATCGAGCCGCTCATCACCTTTATAACAACTCACGTCTGGCTTACTCGGTGTGTTATGCCAAATATTACGCATACTTACGCCAAACTGCTTTTCGTAACAGCGTAAAAACAGCTTTGCTGCGCCATGCTCGAGCGCTATTTTCTCTTGTTCACTTTCACGATTCATTTAATGTTGCATACACATCTTTTAATAACCCAGAAGCGCCAAAACGAAATAGCTCGGGTTGTAAGTACGCTTCACCCATAATTGATTCAGCGAGGGCTAAATACTCAGCAGCATCGGTGACTGTTCTGACTCCGCCCGCAGCCTTAAAACCAATTTTTTTACCACTCGCTTTTATGGTGTTTAACATGATATCTGTTGCAGCTAGAGTTGCATTAACAGCCACTTTACCGGTACTAGTTTTAACGAAATCAGCACCGCCTTCAATTGCCAGTTTAGTGGCCGTTGAGATGAGATCATCGCTTAATTCGCCACTTTCTATAATCACTTTGAGTTGCGCTTTATTGCTACATGCCTCTTTTGACGCTTTGACATACTCAAAAACTTTGCGCTCATCACCGGCGATTAGTGCTTTATAGGGGATCACTAAATCAATTTCATCAGCTCCGCGCTCAATAGCAAATAGCGTTTCATTTATCACTTGTTCTAACGATTGCTCCCCACTAGGAAAGTTAGTAACTGTAGCTACTTTGACTTGCTGTAGTTCACGCTCAGCGAGTGCAAGCTTTGCGTCGCTTACAAACTGGCTATATACACAGACCGCAGCAGGAATACCTAACTTTGGCTCAATACTGGCAACCAAGTTATTAATGGTTTCTGTTGTGTCGCTGTCGTTCAGAGTTGTTAAGTCCATCAGTGCCACCGCTTGGGCAGCGCTTGTTTGCATTTTAGTCATAGCTCTTATATTTGTGTTGCCATATTAGTGACCTATAGTAGCAAATTTTTATCATTCGGCTATAAATCATAACTAATCACCATAAGGCTACTTATTTACTTGTAACTCGTCGCAATCCCTTGTTAACTAAGTCTTAAGCCAAAACAAACCACCTGGTATAACTTTTAGTTATATAAACTTGGTTTTAATTATTTTTTACTTTTTTTAGAGCACTATATTCTGCTTGCCTGCAATAAGCAGTTTCGTTGATGTGTTTTAGGGGTGAGAACAAAGTGCAATATTTACCAATCTTTACCAAATTAGACGACAAACCAGTACTGGTAGTCGGCGGTGGAGATGTCGCGTTACGCAAATGCCGTGCGTTTTTAAAAGCACGTGCCAATGTGACACTAGTCGCCCCTGAGTTTTGCGATGAGCTGCTCGCTCTTGCTAAGCAAGGTGAAGTAAACCTGATTTCTGATACTTTTAAAGAGCAGTATCTGGATCAGCAAATGCTGGTAATCGCCGCAACTGATATAGACAGTGTTAACAAAGATGTTTTCGAACTTGCGAATGCGCGCAATATTTTCGTTAACGTGGTGGATGACCAACCTAAGTGCAGCTTTATTTTTCCATCAATTGTTGACCGTGATCCAATCACAATTGCGATTTCAAGTGCAGGCACAGCACCAGTTTTAGCACGTCGTTTACGTGAAAAACTAGAAACACTTATTCCACAACATATTGGTCCTCTCGCTACATTAGTAGGTAGCTTCCGTAATAAAGTAAAACAGCGCTTTAAACACTTTGCTGATCGTCGCCAGTTTTGGGAGGGCGTATTTGATTCATCAGTGGTAAGCAAAGTACAAGCGGGTAATACCGAAGCTGCTTCAGCGCAATTAGAGCAACTATTAGATGCTAAGCCAGAGCCTGAAGGCGAAGTATATGTTGTTGGTGCAGGCCCAGGTGACCCAGAGTTATTAACACTAAAAGCACTGCAATTAATGCAACAAGCCGACGTCGTTGTTTATGACTACTTGGTTTCTGATGAAATTATGGATTTAGTACGCCGTGATGCCGACTTAGTTTGCGTAGGTAAACGTTTAGGCGATCATAGTGTTGCACAAGAAGATACTAATCAGATGCTGGTCGATTTTGCCAAACAAGGCAAAAAAGTATGCCGTATTAAAGGTGGCGACCCGTTTATTTATGGTCGTGGTGGTGAGGAAGTGCAAGTGCTAGCCGCTAATCAAGTACGTTACCAAATTGTACCGGGTATTACTGCTGCTGCAGGTTGTAGTGCATATGCTGGTATTCCACTTACCCACAGAGATCATGCGCAAGCCATTCAGTTTGTAACAGGTCACTGTAAAAAAGATGGTCAAGAATTAGATTGGCAGTCACTCGCAAAGCCAAATCAGACATTAGCAATTTATATGGGAGTGATTAAATCACCGCATATTCAAGCACAATTATTGAAACACGGCCGCGGTGCAGACACCCCCGTTGCCATAATCGAAAACGGCACACGTAAAGAACAACGAGTGGTTACAGGGCAATTAGGTGAGCTGGCCGATTTGATTTCGCGCCATAGCATTATTTCACCAGCCTTATTAATTATTGGCGAAGTTGCATCATTGCACCATCAGCTTGCATGGTTTGGTAAAACCGAGCAAACCAGCAGCTTTGCCCAGCCAATCACTGGCGTAGCTTAATTTAACTTTTAATCATTTTAGTAGGACGACTAACAATGGCTTTAACACACCTTCAGCAATTAGAAGCTGAAAGTATCAAAATCATGCGCGAAGTAGCTGCTGAGTTTGAAAACCCGGTGATGCTTTACTCAATCGGTAAAGATTCATCAGTGTTATTACACTTAGCACGTAAAGCGTTTTATCCAGCAAAAATTCCATTTCCACTTTTACACGTTGATACCAACTGGAAATTTAAGGAAATGATTGAGTTTCGTGACCGTCTAGCTAAAGAGTATGGTTTTGATTTAATCGTCCACAAAAACCCTGAAGGGTTAGAGATTGATATTAATCCGTTTGTACACGGCTCAGCAAAGCACACCGATATCATGAAAACGCAAGGCTTAAAGCAAGCGTTAGACAAATACGGCTTCGATGCTGCATTTGGTGGTGCACGTCGTGACGAAGAGAAATCTCGTGCTAAAGAACGTGTTTACTCATTCCGTGATAAGCACCACAGATGGGATCCAAAAAACCAACGTCCAGAGCTTTGGAATACGTACAACAGCCAAGTTAACCCGGGTGAAAGCATTCGTGTATTTCCATTATCTAACTGGACTGAACTTGATATTTGGCAGTATATCTACCAAGAAAACATTGAAATGGTTCCACTTTACCTTGCTAAAGAACGCCCTGTTGTAGAGCGTAACGGCACGCTAATCATGGTTGATGACGAGCGCATGCCATTGGAAGAAGGTGAAGTACCACAAATGAAATCTGTCCGTTTTCGTACCCTTGGTTGTTACCCGCTAACAGGTGCAGTGGAATCAACGGCAGGAACCTTAACTGAAATTATTGAAGAGATGCTGCTTTCAACCTCTTCTGAGCGTGAAGGCCGCGTGATTGATCACGACTCTGCGGGTTCAATGGAAAAGAAAAAACGTGAGGGCTATTTCTAATGTCTAAAACAAACGACACAATTAATGAAGTAAGAGAGTTAGGCATCGACGCCTACCTTGCGCGTCAGCAAGACAAAAGCCTTTTACGCATGCTTACCTGTGGTAGTGTAGATGACGGTAAGTCGACCCTGATTGGCCGCCTTTTACATGACAGCCATCAAATTTATGAAGACCAACTTGCTGCACTACATAAAGACAATGAAAAAGTCGGTAATGCGGGTGAAGAGCTTGATTTAGCACTACTTGTAGATGGACTTCAAGCTGAGCGTGAGCAAGGTATTACGATTGACGTTGCTTATCGTTACTTTTCAACAGCAAAACGTAAGTTCATCATTGCTGATACGCCAGGACATGAGCAGTACACGCGCAACATGGTTACCGGCGCATCAACCAGCGATGTGGCGATTATCTTAGTCGACGCTCGTTACGGTGTACAAGTGCAGACTAAACGTCATAGCTTTATCTGCGATTCGCTCGGCATTAAGCAGTTTGTTGTTGCAATCAACAAGATGGATATCGTCGATTTCGATGAAACCGTGTATGAGAAAATCAAAGCGGATTATCTAAAATTTGCAGAGCAGCTAAATGTTACTAATATCAAGTTTGTACCTATGTCAGCGCTCAAGGGTGACAACGTAGTAACACGCTCTCTACACACACCTTACTACACAGATAAACCACTGCTTGAGTTACTTGAAGACTCACCAGCGGCTGAAATTGATAGCGGTTTTGAAGCACGTCTTCCTGTGCAATATGTTGTGCGCCCTAACTTAGATTTTCGTGGCTTCCAAGGCACTTTAACGTCTGGCAAGTTCAGTGTTGGTGATGCAGTAAAAGTTTTACCATCTGGTAAAAGCTCAAGCATTAAAGAAATTGTGACTTTCGATGGTAACCTAGATACGGCTGAAGCAGGTCAAGCAATCACTTTAACGTTAAATGATGAAATTGATATCAGTCGTGGTGATGTTATTGTGCCAGCAGCTTCAAAAGCGGCTGTTACTAACCGTATTCAAGCTAAATTAGTATGGATGCATGAAGCACCGTTAGTATTAGGTAAAAGCTACAACTTTAAGTTAGGCAGCAAAAACACCTCAGCAGTGGTTAGAAAGATCGATCACACCATTGATGTAAATACCCTTGAGCATGGTCAAGCTGACTCATTACAACTTAACGAAATTGCTATTGTAACCTTAGAGCTTACTGAAACAATTTTGGCCGATGAGTACCACAACAACCATGAAACAGGTGCGTTTATTTTAATTGATCGCCTATCAAACTTAACCGTTGCGGCAGGTATGATTGAGCAATTACTTAGCACTGAAGAGCAGCAAAGTAGCTTTAGCGACTTTGAAGTTGAATTTAATGCTTTAGTACGCAAGCACTTCCCTCATTGGCAAGCGCTTGATATAACTAAGCTTAAATAATCATTATTCGCCTGTTATAGGAAGTAAAAAGCATGTATCAACAGCTGGTATTAACAGGCATTATGCTGGTATTAGTGGGGTGTCTTTTTGGCACTCGACTAAAACCAGCATGGTTATTTGTCGGTGCTATTGGTATTAGTTATTTAGCAGGGCTGATCAGTCTTGAAGATATGCTAATTAACTATGCAAACCCTTCTTTAATTACGCTTATTCTACTTGTACTCGTTTCGATAGCTGTAGAAAAAACCACGCTAGTGCAAAAGCTTGCTCAGTCTCTTTCGAAAGGCAGCCTGACAAGTTCGGTGACAAAACTAGGTTTATCAACTGCCTTTTTATCATCATTTACTAATAATACTGCGGTAGTGGCATCACTGATTAGTGCAATAAAAGAAAGCCCGACCCATTCACCGTCTAAGCTTTTATTACCTTTATCGTATACCGCCATTTTAGGTGGCACAATTACACTGATTGGCACTTCAACCAATTTAATTGTTAATGGCTTTGCCGTTGAAGCAGGAATGGAGCCCCTTGGTTTTTTTGATTTTACCTTGATTGGTTTAGGCGCATTGAGCGTCGGACTTATCACTATTTTGGTGATGCTCAAGTATTTACCAGATAACGGTAAAAACGACCAAGAAGTGGTGCCCTTTTACCTTGAAGGTAAAGTAGAAACAGGTTCGAAATTAATTGGTAAAAGTGTTGAAGAGAATGGCCTTCGTGAATTAAAAGACTTGTTCTTAGCCGAAATAATCCGTGGTGATAAACGAATTTGCGCGGTTACACCAAAACAAGTTATCAAAGAAGGTGACGTACTGCTGTTTGTAGGTGACATAAAGTCAGTGCCTCTGCTTACCCAATTTGATGGCTTAAAAGTTGTGCACGACAAACATGAGAAAGACGTTGAGCACCTAGTTGAAGTTGTTGTTAGCCATTCTTCAAAATACATTGGTAAAACAATTAAAGAAGTTCGCTTTCGTGAGCAGTTCCATGCAGCCGTTATTGCTATTCGTCGCGGCCATGACCGTTTACAAGGCGGCTTAGGTAAAGTTCAATTGCAAGCGGGTGACTCATTGATCCTTGCGCCTGGCAAAGAGTTTTACTCGCTACCCAATTTAAAGCGCGAGTTTGTTTATATTTCAGGTCTTGATTTACAAACCCATTTAAAACCTAAGCAATCAAATATTGTGTTAGCGAGTTTTGCAACCGTATTGGGGTTAAGTATTATTGGCCTTGTTCCCTTAGTGAAAGGCCTACTCGTTCTTCTTATCGGTTTAATGCTAACGGGCACAATCAAGCTAAGTGAAGTAAAACGTCGTTTTCCGATTGAGTTACTCGCAGTAGTGGGTAGTGCTATTGGCCTTGCCAAACTCATGATAGGCACAGGGCTTGCCGGTGAAATTTCATCAGCCATGTTATACGTTTTAGGTGACTTTGGGCCCTACGGGGCATTTATCGCAATATTTTTAATGACGGTTTTGTTTACCGAACTCATTACCAACAATGCCGCTGCTGCGCTTTCGTTTCCGGTAGCGTATGCACTAGCCGTTGGTTTTGATGTATCACCGTTGCCTTTTATTATGGCTGTCGCATTTGGTGCATCGGCTAGCTTCATTTCGCCATTTGGTTATCAAACTAACTTGATGGTTTACAGCGCGGGAAACTACCGCCTTAAAGATTATATTGCCATGGGCTTACCTTTATCGATTATATACTCGATTACGGTTTTAACACTCATACCACTGGTATTCCCATTTCAATAACGAGAGTAAAGACAATGGATGAAAATATCGTTTGGCATAATTACGCCATTAGCAAATCACAGCGTAGTGAGCAAAAAAAGCATAAGCCAACCATTCTATGGTTCACTGGTTTTTCAGGCTCAGGTAAAAGCACTGTTGCAAACGCACTAGAAAGCGCATTAAACCAATTAGGCGTTCACACCTACCTACTCGATGGCGACAATGTGCGTCATGGCTTGTGTAAAGATCTTGGCTTTACTGATGAAGACCGCGTTGAAAACATTCGTCGCGTAGGCGAAACCGCAAAGTTGATGGTCGATGCCGGTCTTGTGGTATTGACCGCATTTATTTCGCCGTTCCAAAGCGAACGCGATATGGTAAGAAACTTAGTAGAGGATGGTGAGTTTATTGAGGTATTTTTAGATACCCCGCTTGAAGTGTGTGAAACCCGCGACCCTAAAGGGCTTTATAAAAAAGCCCGTGCAGGTGAAATTAAGCACTTCACCGGTATAGACTCAGACTACCAAATCCCTGCATCGCCAGAAATTAAAATCGATACCAGCAAAAACACCCTAGACCAATCGGTGCAAGAACTGGTAGCGTATTTAAAACAACAGCAAATTATAGGTTAAGTCATGAATCAAACGGAACTGCTAGAAGAAATATTACTCCTCGCACGCCAAGCAGGTAGTGCAATAATGGGGATTTACGAAAAGGACTTTAATGTTGAGTACAAAGCTGATGAAAGCCCAGTTACCGACGCCGACCTAGCAGCTCACAAAGTGATTGTGAATGGCTTACAACACCTCACCCCTGATGTACCAATTCTAAGCGAAGAAAGCGCTGATATTAGCTGGGATATCCGTCAAACTTGGCAACGCTACTGGTTAGTAGACCCAATTGATGGCACCAAAGAGTTCATTAAAAAGAATGGCGAGTTCACCGTGAATATTGCCTTGATTGAAAAAGGTAAACCAGTATTGGCAGTTGTCGATGCACCGGCATTAGGTGTGTCGTATATTGCTGCTGAAGCAATTGGTGCCTTTAAAGATAAAGGTGATGAGCGTATCGAACTTAAGGTAACCCGTAAGCCAAATAAAGGGCTGATCCGTGTTGTCGGAAGCCGCTCGCACCCTTCTCCTGATTTAGCAGAATTCGTAAAACAGTTTGAAGATGTAGAAATGGTTTCAAAAGGCAGCTCGTTAAAACTTTGTCTTGTTGCCGAAGGTAGTGCTGATATATACCCACGCCTTGGCCCAACCTGTGAGTGGGATACGGGAGCAGGTCATGCGATTGCCGAAATAGCCGGCGCAACGGTTAGCAAACTCGATGGCAGCCCACTACTGTATAACAGTAAAGAAGAGTATCTGAATCCGTTTTTTGTCGTATCAGCATTACAGAACTAAAAAGATTTCCGTTAAATATCGTAGGCTGGGTAGAGCGCAGCGAAACCCAGCATTGAGCCATAAACTTTAATATTCCCTACTTTATAGGCACTTCTATCTAGCCAATAAGTCCTTGTTCCTATAGTATTTTGCTATCTTATCTATTAAAGGAATAACCATGACGACTGTTGAAAAAGCAATTGAAGCCGGCTATGAGGCACAAATTAGCGCACTTTATAAAGCGCTTTCACAAGGGGTGCTTGCCGCTAATGGCGATGAAAGCGAAATCACAGCAGCTGAGGCACGTTTTAAGAAAGGTTTAGCATTCGCCGCAGACATTAAAGCTCGCGCACTTGCAGCAGCAGAATAAATACCACAACTGGGCTTTTCTAAATGAGCTCAGTTCTCTTCCTTTGTAAGTCTCTCCTTACAGCATAGTTATCTAAACACAACGCTAAAACATGCATTCTTAGTCGCTTTTCTATATGCTGCGCGACAATTATTATTCTAATAGTGGAGTGCTAATGAACACACATCAAGATGCTATGTCGTATGATGCATCGACAACAAGTAGTAACTCAAAATGGAATCTTCATGACACCCAATGGGTGTTAAGTTTATTTGGCACCGCAGTCGGTGCTGGGATTTTATTCTTACCAATTAATATCGGCATCGGCGGATTTTGGCCATTGATTATCATGGCATGCCTTGCTTTTCCGATGACCTACTTAGCCCACAGAGGCTTAGCCCGATTTGTTTTATCATCAAAAAAGCCTGAAGCTGACTTTACTGATGTAGTAGAAGAGCACTTTGGCATAAATGCCGGGCGCTTGATCTCTTTACTGTATTTTCTCTCTATCTTCCCTATCTTACTTATTTATGGTGTTGGCCTAACAAATACCGTTGATAGCTTTATCGTTAATCAGTTAGGCATGGAGTCGCCACCACGCGTGTTGTTATCTGGCGTACTCGTTGGCGGTATGATCAGCTTAATGCTGGGTGGCGAAGCATTGATGTTACGTGCTTTTTCGATACTTGTTTATCCACTTGTCGCTATTTTGTTTTTCTTATCGATTTATTTAATCCCAAGCTGGCAAATGCCAGATGTATCTGTACCTGAGTTTTCGGGCTTCATGAAAACACTTTGGTTATCAATACCTATCATTGTATTTTCATTTAGCCATGCAGCTGCAATATCAAGCTTTGTGCATGTACAGCGTGCTCACTACGGCAACAATGCTAAAATGAAGTCAGAAGCAATTCTGAAGCGTACCAGCCTACTATTAATTGTGTTTGTTTTACTGTTTGTATTCTCGTGTGTGCTGTCACTATCTACTGAACAAATGGTACAAGCAAAAGCTGATAACGTGTCTATCTTGTCATTCCTTGCCAATATCACTGATAACTCATTTATTGCGACCTTAGGACCATTAGTTGCCTTTATTGCGATTACGTCTTCATTCTTAGGTCACTTCTTAGGTGCCCGTGAAAGCTTCAACGGTCTTGTTAGTAAGCAAGCACATATGAACCCTAAACTCGTTGATAAGATTGGCACTGTTATCATGTTCTTCGCTATTTGGTATTGCTCAGTGATCAACCCAAGTATTTTAGACATGATGGATCAGTTATCAGGCCCAATCATTGCCATGATCCTTTTCATCATGCCAATGATTGCCGTGTATAAGGTACCTAGCTTACACAAATACAGAAACCGCTTGAGCACACTGTTCGTATTAACAGTTGGCTCTCTTGCTGTATTTGCGCTTATTTACAGCATGATTCAATAGTCAACAACTGCTTATACATTAAGAAGCCCAGCAGGGAAGCCTGCTGGGCTTTTTTAGTTCGCGAGTTTCGAGAGTAAAGTTAAAAAGGGTAACGTTTTAAGGTCTGGTAGATTGGGTAGAGCGAAGTGAAACCCAACACAGAGCTATCAGCTTTCAGCGTTCAGCCGCTCGGTGGAGGTGTTTTGGTCAGAGTCCCCCCTAAGCAATAAGATCCCGCCGGAGGCACTAAGAATTGCTAGGTTCTAGGTTCTAGGTTCTAGGAAGAGTGTATTTGTAGGAATGGCTTTAGCCATGAATGTGTTAGTTATGGGCTGAACTCGGCATTGACGTGCCTCCTACAGGGTTTTGTTGCTGAGGGAATCTCTGTACTATACAACCCCACATTTCAACTGACGTCTGACGGCTGAAAGCTGACAGCTCCAGACGCAAAAAAGCCCGACTCTTTCGAATCGGGCTTTCTTTAATTTGGAGCCTGGCAATGTCCTACTTTCACATGGCAAATGCCACACTATCATCGGCGCT
>NZ_JAGDEC010000016.1:0-32493 GCF_040148775.1 Pseudoalteromonas sp. NFXS39
GGATAGTCGGCACCATTTATTTTAATAGTTAGCATTTAGCTAATTGTTTTGCCCAGATAGCTCAGTCGGTAGAGCAGAGGATTGAAAATCCTCGTGTCGGTGGTTCGATTCCGCCTCTGGGCACCATCCTTTCTCGCTTACAGCGCATTTTGAAAATACCGTTTCCTACAAAAACACCCATTTCCTACAAAATCTATAACTTCGTCGCGCATGACGGAGGCGATTTAGCGAACGCCAGAAAGCAAAAAACCGCGATAAAGAAACTCAGATTAAGTTTGGCGACTTAAGTTTCCAACGCGGCTTTCATAAACATTCGAAAGTGTTTATATGGCTATCTTAGCCGTAGGGTAATCCTGTGTCTAGTAGGTAGTTAAAAATTTGCTGACGACGTTCCTGTCGAAAATGAGTTGAGTCACAACCAAAAAAATAAATTTGCATCAGGTGCAAAGCAAAACTTGGGCAACCAAGGTAAAAAGAAGCAAGTCTTCTTCTCGCTAGAAGTGCTGCATGAAACTAAATCTGATACCCAGACATTAGTTTTGGGTCATATTGCGTATCACCATGCTAAACACGGAAAATTTAACTCCAGCGTTTCATCTATCGCAAAACACCTTTGCTACTCAATCAACGCGGTAAAAAGTGCGCTGACACAGCTTCTCAGCGCTGAAAATGAAGAAAAACAGCCTCTGCTGCTTGAAGAATGTACAAAAGGCTACAGCCGTACATTGAGGCTTAATTTAAAACACCCACTAGGTTATCGGCTACTTCAAAGCTATACGCAAATCATTCATGGCCAACAAGCTGCGAATACACTTCCCCTCTATGGTCTTCAGTTACATTTATTCGACTCTAAAAGCCGGTATGATTCACGACATCAGCACAAAATGCTGATGCTACATGCGCTGATCAGCAGTAAAATCAAAGCCAGCAAACTATCTACACGTAATAAACGAGATACCTACCAACAAAGCATTGCTCAACTATCTAAAAAGTTCGGATGGGCGTATATGACGGTAAAGTCTTTAATTGAAACCATGCAGCCACTTGGTTTGTTGTCTGTGCTCAAAGATCAAGTAAGTCGTGTAGCAAGGTTTGTATTTGGTGAAGTGAAGGCTAGTAAAGCCAAAGTGCACCGAACGATAATTCCCAACAAAGAGTGCGAAGCACCGCCAATCGAACGGTACCGCGATATTCCCATAGCTTAATAAAACTTTCTCCAAGATAAATTAGAACTGCCTCGATGCAGGGCTTTGTAGTGCCTGAAATTCAAGAAGTAGAGCACACAGCTTCTCCGTTGGCTTCTTCAGGTGAATGAAAGTCAGAGTTTTCCTAGTTTAAGCAACTTAAAGGCTTAAATGTGCTCTTCGCAAAGCCTTTGGAACACCGTGTTAGTAAATTAGTGATAGGTGTTTTACGTTCAATCTAAATCAGTGCTCAAAGCTGAAAACTTCGTGATCTATCACTTTTAACTGGTGATGCCTTTAAATATAGTGTTTAAATATAAATAGATAGATTTTTACCAAAACGCTGTTTGGCCAAAATCATTTTTAAGTTTTTTAAAGGTAGCCGTTGTAATGGAAAAGATTGAGCTTGGAGTTAAGCCAGTAACGTTTCAGCATGATCTGAATGGTGAAAATGTATTTTTCTGTGTTGGTCAAACTGACTTTGAGCGATTTGGTGTCGAGTGCGTTTCAAAACGAGCTGTGTTGAAAGGTGTGTCAGATGATGAAAGTGAAGCGATTCAAGATTATATGATGCAGGTTATTTTGAGCATGTGTGATGAAGCTCTCTCAGAAGCCATTAATTAGTGGTAAGCAATAAGTATGTTGATAATAAGCGTGATTTTGACAAACGGACTATAGTTAAGGAAATAAAGTATTAAATCACACTAAAATACAAATAATAGATTTATTAAGAGAGGTAAGGAAACATGGCTAGATGCACTGCACCATCAAGAGGGCATCGTTCTGCAGCTGCTGCGGCTAATTGCCCTGCATGCGGTGGGCGTGGACAGTATGGGGGTTACAGTTACAACTCATATTCAAATCCATCTTACTCATCACCTTATATCTCTTCAGGGGGTAACGGTGTAAGTTCAAGTCGAGGCAGTAAGCCTCGTTGGTCAAAATCAGGATCATCTATATATTATACATCTGCTCAAATTCAGTCATTGACACCAATAAGGGAAACAGTAGAGGCTCGTGCCGCGCAACAGCCTGACCTCCGTGATGTCTTCCTTTGCCATGCTTGGGGAGATCGTAAAGAAGCTGCGAAAGAATTACATGATTTACTTGAAGCTGCCGGAGTGAAGGTTTGGTTTAGTGAAAAGGATCTTGGCCTTGGGGTACCAATGATGAGAGCGATAGATAAGGGCTTAGCCAATTCACGCATTGGTCTTGTACTGGTCACCCCTGCAATGTTAGAACGGTTGCCACAAGAAAGTGTAGCGGATAAAGAGCTTTCAACATTATTGGCTGGTAACCGGCTAATTCCGATAGTTCACAATACTACATATGAGGCTCTGCGAAACGTTAGCCCAATGCTCGCTTCTAGAACAGGTTTAGATACTTCAGAGGATTCAATGAAAATTGTCGCGGAAAAAATTGCAGAGTTGGTCGCAGTTTAATTTTTGTTTTTAAATTCTGACAAACATTTTATCTAAGCTTGAAGTCAACGAGGGGTTTTAGTGAACCACAATACTGAAAAATACAGAAAACTCTTCGAAAGTATGTCTCCTGAAGAAATTGAAGAGTTAAACAGGCTAAATGATGGAGAGCATCAAAGGCAAGCAAAAGCTTTCAAAGAAGGTTATGTAAAAGATATATGTTACCTTTGTAATAAACCTTTTAAGACTATGAGCAAAGATAATCCATGTCTTCATTGGTTGCTACGTCAGTGTAAGTTTAAAAAGAAAGATTTTCCTCTGCTATACCAGAAATATGGATACGGAAATATAGCTGCGTTTGTAAGGTGGTGTGCTAACCAAGAGCGACATATTTCTAATATTAACAATCTTGAAAGTGAGAAAGCCAACAGAAAAATATTGTCATACACAGTGAGGTGGAAAAATATAGAATGGACTTTTGACTGTTCGAAAAATGACTTTTTGGGTCACGATGGTACTTTTATTGACTATCCTCACTATCATTTTCAAATGAGAATAGATGGTAGGCAATTTATTAATTTTAATGACTTCCATGTACCCTTTACAGATCAAGATGTCTTCATCTTAAAAAATAGTCTTGAGCAAGGTGATTGGTTTATGCACGACTTTGGAGCGATAGGTTCGGGTATGCAAGAAGCTGTTAGTATAGAGCCAGAACTAGCTTTGGAGCACATGACTAATACAAATGAAGAAGACGCAACCTACCATCTTTCGACAATTATTGACGCAGTAGGCGAACCGATACCCGGAGAACTTATTGATGAAATCAAAGAGGAGTCAATAAAAACAGGTAAATCAATGGCATTTATTGCAAAAGAAAAGTTAAAAGGTATCGCAAATGTGAGAACTGTCATTACACCAGCAGATTCTATACCAGATATAGCTTCTCGTACTGAGCATAAACGTCGATGATTCAAGTGAAGATAATTATTTATTAATTATCAAAAGCTTAATTTTCGTTTTTTAATTCCTTATTACTATTTCTTACACTCGATATGACATCGAACTTAGACCTATCGATTACACTAACACTACCTTCTTTTGATTGATCTAATTTTATATAGATATGTTTAGGTGACATTAGCAATAGCTCTCCTGATAAAGTACGTTCTTGGTCAAATTTTGGCTTTAGTTCAACTTTTATTTCACCTCCCATTGAGTAGGCTTTTAAGCCCATTGCTAACAATGATGAAGCTTGTTCCCTCAAGTGGAGAGACATAAAGGTAATTACAAAAATTACCGCTGTTAGGGTGCGAATTTGTTCACTAGGTTTTGCGTAGCATAAGAATGAAATATGAAAAGTGACAAAAAGGCCTAAAGAGAGCACATAAGCTAACCTAAAGTAGTCCCCATCTTTAGGGTAGGTAATCACAACCAAAAAAAGAAAAAGTGCATTTACCAAAACAATTCCCAAGAATGACCAAAGCTTAAATACACCTTTTTTCCATCTTTCAACTAAAGGCAGTATCCACCAAAAGAGCGACATCGAGCTAATAATAACGAATATGGAAGTTAACCCAAAAAAAACGTTAAGGCCAAAAACTCCTTCAGAAAAAAAATCATATGAAAAGAAACTATGGTGGCCCATATAAATTAAGAATAATAGCGAAGGTATATTGGCAAAAAAGATAGTAGATAACAGAAGCGATAGAGCACGAAATAGTAGCTCTTTTTTATCCTTAAACATAGTATCTAGCATTTCATGTCCTTGAGCGTATTAGTGAGTGTTTGGCTTTTGCTTACTGTGCATTTTTCACAATGTGATAATACAGAAAAAATCTAGTTATGTTTAATTGTTCTATTTCAAAACGCTAGTACTAATAGAAAGCGCCGAGTGTTCTTTAACCGCGTCACTCCCTTTTCAAGGAGGGAGTGACGCGGTGGTAAACCCCACGCTAAACAAAGCAGAACAAAGAGGGGAAATTATTTGTTGAACTTATGTGCGCGTTATGACACTCTAAAAACGATTCCAGCAAAAGCGAGACGAATGTCATCGCGTCAAAAAATAAAGCCTTTGGCTTTATCATATCAGTGAGATCTACTCACAACTAGAAACCAAGCTTTCGGGCTTTTTACCTAACAAATTAGTTCATCTGATTTAGGCACTTTTATGCCTTGAATTTGGCTATTTGTACCTGCGTTTTGCAGAGAATTAAGCGATCCCTAACGAACCCAAATAGGAGAAATGTTATGACCTAACTGACCTGTGCTGAGCACATTTTTATTTGCGCTTTATCATGCACGCCCACTGCGGGAAGCATCTAAAACGAGGCTAATTTGGCCATTTTGAACTGTTGTGCCCTTATCCGTATTTATACGGAAATTGTACGCTCCAACGTGCAGTTGGCATTTAAAACTTACCATTTGGATATTGGTTCAAATAGTTAGTTGGGTTGATAACGTGTAATCGAATTTATAAACACGGTGAGTGAACAAGTATTGAGTAATTTAAAATATCAGCTTCAAGGGCTTATGCTCAGAAACCAAGACGGTAGTTTTGGAGTTAAGGCTGAGCGTAAAAAAGTACTGGTCCAGATCTCTGCTCAGCTTAAACAGGGCGGATACCGCTTGCAATCGGTGCAATCACTCAAACCCAAGCACGTAAACTATCTTGTTGAGCGCTGGCAGGGGGAAGGGCTATCTGCTGGCACCATTAAAAATCGACTTAGCCATGTAAGATGGTGGGCAGAAAAAATCGGCAAAGCCTCGATGTTGCCAAAGTCTAACAATGGTGCAAACCAAGCAATCACACTTGATTTGGAAAAGCGAACCTACACACCTACCGAGTCAAAAGCAAAAGAACTAGAGCAAAATAAGCTTGAGAAAGTCAGCGACCCACTTGTTAAGCTCTCACTTCGACTGCAGCGAGAGTTTGGCTTACGTAGAGAAGAAGCCATTAAATTTCGACCTAATTATGCCATTCGAGGCGAACAGTTGGTGCTAAAACCCAGCTGGACAAAGGGTGGTCGCCCCAGAGTCATTCCTATCAGAACAGAATCTCAGCGACATCTACTTCAACAAGTGCAAAAGCAAGTCGGTGGAGGCGCGCTGATCCGCCCCGACCGAAACTATATTCAACAACTCAAAGCGTATGAACGGCAAACAAGCCAAGCAGGGCTAGATAAAAACCATGGCCTTAGACACATGTATGCCCAACAGCGTTACTTAGAACTAACCGGTTGGCGCTCTCCAATAGCCGGTGGGCCAACAAGCAAACAGCTCACACCAGAACAAAAACAAATTGATAGGCAAGCACGATTACAAGTTTCGAATGAACTCGGCCACAGCCGAGAGCAGATCACAGTCATATATTTAGGTCGATGATGGGGGCAATTAGATGGCAGAAAAAATAACGTACCGCGATGTGAAAGGTATATTCATTCCTGACGCTGAATGGGCACAATTTTTAGATGATGTAAGTACTATTAAGCAGCGCTCAACAGAACTGGAAAAAGTAAACGGTGAGCAACAGTACAAGTTAAAAAAGCTGGCAAGAATTATTCAACGCAAGGATAGACAGTTGGCTAAACGGAATTAGTTCCGGCAAAACCTGAAATTTCGATGAGCGCTAGGATAATCTCATAGATATTTAGGCAAAATTAACTGTCATAGAATACTGAACACTACCGAGTGCCCTCATTTGTGCTGCATATTCATTGTACTTCTGAAGGTTATGTTCTGCGAACTTAATTCTGATCTTGCTAGTCGTATAAGAGGAGAGCTAGTTTACTCACCTTTTAAAGTGGTAATTTGTCTTTTTTGTCGAAAGTTAGATCACTAAAAAGTTATGAAATTAAACTTTACTCTACTTAAACCATCACCTTAGCTTTTCAGATTGTTTTATACAATCTGAAAAGCTGCAGAATAGTATACCTTTAGATGTTCCATAGTTGAGAATTGCTTCTAGGTGTTCCTTGGATATGTGAAATTCGTTGAACCACTCTCCGATTGCATGTGAAGAAATAAACAAAGTGTCACCTCCCTGAAGCTCATCTATCATGGATTTAATTTGCTTAAGGTCAATTCTGTGATCGTCAATAGAGTAGGAGGTTACTATTGAATGAGCTCCACTAACAATTCTATATTTTATATTCGGTCGAGAATCGAACTTTCTTATGAATTTGAAGTGTTTACTTAATACTTCATCTGATTCATTAGAAAATGCACCATAAGGATAAGCGAACGCCTCTGGATAAAAGCCCTCTACTTTCATTGAGTTGAGCTGGCCGAGGAGCTCGTTTTGTTCCCATTGCTGAATGCCATATTTTGATATGTAGTCCACAGCATTTACGTGAAGAGCCCCATGATGGCCTATCTCAACTCCGTAGCCTTGAAGAATGTGAAACTTCCTGCGATCATATTGTTCAAAATGACTAACAAAGTAAGTAAATCTAGCACCATACTTATCAAAAATAGATAAGTGCTCTAAAATGCTATCTACTACAATCCCATCATCAAATGTTATACTTATTTGTTTAGGCCAGACCCTTTCTCTCTTCAACATAAACTGTTCTAATTCATATTTCACATCTCTAATGTCAGTGCCTTTTCCAATTATCATTTCTTTTACTTTATCAATAGCCCAAGCATCAACTGAACCATTGGGCTTGTAGATATTCGATAAACCAACTTTTAATAAAAGCGTTTCATTAATTGGTGAATTAGAGTCAAGCTCGTAGAAAAAAACAGCTTTACAAACTTCATTAATAATTAAAGATTTAGGATTATTGAGGTTAATATCTGATAGATATGATTTGGTAAAGCTAACAGTATTTTCGCTTACACAATTGAAGCCTAAATTTTGAAGCTCAGTAGTAGTTAAATTTGAAATATCTTTGGATAAAAGGTTATGCTTTATACTGTTGACACTTTGGCTTTCTGTATCTCCACAACCAATGAATGATGTAGTGACGATTAGAAGAATCAAGCTTTTAAGTTTTAAGTTATACAATAATCATCCTTGGTAATTTATTGAATTTAAATGTTATTTACTTCCATTGATGAAGTCAAGGCCATTGGGATAAGTTGTACCCATATAGGAGCCTTTTTATTATCATAACATATAATTTCAAAGTTTAAATATCCATCAGAACGAGAGTGGAGAGGTAAATTAAAGCTTTTTCAATTGTGATGGCTCTCCATAGTAATTTTATCGTTTGATAGCTTCAGCAGAATCTTATTCGAGTCAAATACTACAAATCACCCCTCTGAATTCACTCTAACTATTGCAAACCAAAAACTCATAAAGTAGAGTAAAAACGCTGAAATATTGGGAAATCAGCAGAAATAAGCAAAAGCGAAATTCTGATTATCGCGAATAAGGTTAGTCCCAAGCTGATTCACGGCTAGTTGTTAGTCGTGGTTACTTATTCGTTGGAGGATTTTGTGAGCACATTCCTATCTAAAACTGAAGTTGCTGAGTTAACTGGCCGTAAGCAGCGCCAGAAGCAAGTTGAGCAACTTATCTCAATGCATATTACTTTCACCCTTGATGCCTTTGGCTGGCCTAAAGTTTTGCGCAAAACGATTGAAGCAGAGCTAGGCATTGGCGATAGCTGTCAAATTAAGCGTGGCGGGGCTACGCTTAGTGATGACGAGCTGTACACGGGGTAAGCGGTCATGGGAAGAAAACGTTCTGCAGAAAATGCAAACCTGCCCAAGGGCATGATCTTTAATAAAAAAGGGAATACCTACTATTTAAGAGTGCATGGACAGAAAGATATCCGCCTTGGTAAAACGCTGAGTGAAGCTTTTCGCAATTACTACGCTTACGCATCAATTAATTTTGAATGTCAAACGATGCATGATTTGATTGACCGATATCTCAAAGAGATTTCACCCACTAAGGCAGAATCGACACACAAGAGTAATATTAGTGCGTCAAAGCATTTAATAAAGCGTTTTGGTCATATGAACCCAAGAGTGCTTAGAGCCAGGCATGCCTATCAATATCTCGATCTTAGAAATCGAGAGGGGGCACCGGTAAGAGGCAATCGTGAGTTTGCGTTACTGAGCACCATTATGTCTCATGCTGTGCGTTGGGGCGTAATTGACGACACACCATTTCATGGAATTATACGTAACCCAGAACAGCCAAGAGATCGACTAGTCACAGATGATGAATTGGCAGTGTTTGTTAAGTATTGCCCTCGATGGCTGCAATTATATGTGGCGCTAAAGCTGGCAACCGGTTTAAGGCAAACCGACATGCTTAAACTTAGCAGCAAAGACTGGGATGACGAAAAAGGACTAAAAGTTCAAGCATCAAAAACAGGTAGCCGATTGCAGTTCGAAGCGGTGGATCACCTTAGCTTTATCATCAGCGAGCTTAAACAAATTAATGGTTACCGTACCACTAGAAAACACAGAACGCCGTTATTACATTGGTATTTCTTTGCATCAAGCGCTAATTCACGAAAGGAACAAGCATTGACCCCCGACGGTTTTAGAACTGCGTGGAATAAAGCGATGCGTGCAGCAATCGAAAGTGGTGAGTTACAACCAGAGCAGCGTTTTCAGGATAGAGATTTACGAGCTAAAACAGCAAGTGAGTGTGAGACGATTACTCAGGCATTTGAGTTATTGGGCCACTCAAGTGTGGCAACAACAAAACGTGTTTATCGGCGAGGTTACTCACAAGTAACGCCAGTCACGCCTAAGTCGCCAGGTGATAAGAAAAAACAAAGCATTGAAAAGTAGTCATAAAAAAGGCATTATTTTTAAATTAAGAATTGTATGTTTAGCTAAAACTTCTAAGCTATTAAAAATAAAGTAATTTTAGCTAAATTAACCATAAATATTAAACTAGACGAAAGTTATAGGAAATATTTTGTGGGTTTGTGTAGTAAAAACAGTATGTTAGATGCACAAGCGTTAAGGGTTGAAAATCCTCGTGTCGGTGGTTCGATTCCGCCTCTGGGCACCATTGATTCAAAGCCTCGCAATTGCGAGGTTTTTTTGTTTTTGGCCCCTCCAAATCACGATTTTACATCCCGTAGGCGTGAAATTTAGAGCTATCAGCTTTCAGCCGTCAGCTATCAGATGAAAAAGTTAGCGAGTTAGAAAGAGTAAGGGTACGAGTTTCGAGGCCCGAGATACGAGTTGAAGGAGGCGTTTTAACGCCGAAAAAAGAGTTATTAGATATCAGTGGTTAGAAGTCAGATTGAAAAGTGCCTACACTCAGTTTCAGATAAATGCTCACCCGTATATGTAAATTTATTACACGCTAATAAACTCTTGTAAAAGAGAGAAGCTAGATCAAAGTTCTGATAGCTGATAGCTGATAGCTGATAGCTGATAGCTGATAGCTGATAGCTGATAGCTGATAGCTGATAGCTGATAGCTGATAGTTTGCAACTTACCTCCATTTTCCTACCGTTCATCGTAGCCACATGCCAGGCAGTGTAATGTTATGTAAAGTCAGTTGAGCAAAACTTAACGTGGTGCTTGAATTACACTCATAAATAGATGTTTTCAGGTTTTTAGAATGAATTGGCAATATAAGCCGAGTTTTTTGGCTTTAAGTGTAATTTTGCTAAGTGCATGTGCAAGCCAGCCGGCTCACAATGAACGAGTTGCTGAACTTGAGTCGGTGCCGAGTGCATGGCAGCAGCTTCCCGCAGACGACAAGGTGCTTGCAGTTCAAGATAACTGGTTGCAGCAATTACACGATCCTCAAGTTTTTAATTTAGTTGAGCAAGCATTGGCGCATAACCAAGCAATTTTACAAGCTGGTTTTGATGTGGCAATTAAAGAGCAGCAGCTTATTGCTGCAGGGGCTGATTTATGGCCAAGCCTAGATTTATCAACACGTGCTAGCCGCAGTAAAGATAATCGCCCTGTCAGTTACAGTAATGCCAGCTCAGCATCGCTAGAATTAAGCTACGAAGTTGATTTATGGGGAAAATTATCGGCCTCAGAAAGACAGGCAAACCTTGAGTATCTAGCAGAAAAAGCCATATTTGCGCAAAGCAAACAACAATTAGTGGCTGATGTAGTAGCCGGTTGGTTTGATGTTATTACTAATCACAAATTGCTTGAGTTGTTTAAGCAACGAGAACAAAACGCCGAGAAAAATTTAGATATTATTGAATCAGGATACCGCCAAGGTTTAAATGAAGCGCTTGATGTATATCTTGCGCGTAATGAGTTAAATACTGAGCGCTCGAATATTGCCGCGCAGCAAGCCAAGCTAACTCAATCGATTCGTGATTTAGAGCGTTTAACAGGTCAATACCCTGCAGGCGCATTAACTGTCAGTGCAGATTTGCCATTACTTGAGAACACTATTCCGTTGGGCTTGCCTTCAGAGCTCATCACCCGCAAACCAGCGCTAATGGCGAGCTGGTATCAGCTTTTAAGCACAGACGCAGGGCTTGCTTATGCGCATAAACAGCGTTTTCCGAGTTTAAATCTTTCAGCATCAATCAGTGACAGCACCAATAGAGTAAGTGATTTATTTTCGCCTTCTAGCTTAGCTTGGTCGCTGATTGGTAGCATTTCAATGCCGCTCTTTGAAGGGGGGCGTTTACAAGCTAATGAAGAACAAGCAAGGCTTACCGTTAAACGTCAAGAGCAAGCTTACCTTGCCACACTCTATGATGCATTTAATGATGTTGAAACTGCAATTAGCCAAGAACAAGCTTTAAAAGTTCGTTATGAAAAAACCTTAGAAGCCCAAGAAAATGCGGTTGCCGCTGAGCGCTTATCCTTTGAGCAATATCAAAGTGGCTTAGTAACATACACGACCGTTCTAGATGCGCAAGATCGTTCTTTCAACGCGCAGAGTTCGGTCATCGAACTTAAAAATCAGCTTATTAAAAATCGAATTAACTTACACATTGCCCTTGGTGGTGACTTTAGTGCAGCAAACAGCGAAGTAGAAGAGCAATAATCATGAATAGTAAGACACGTAAAATATTAATCCCACTTGTAGTTATAGCTGTGACGGTACTGCTCGTCATGTTTATTAAAGGCAACCCACCACAAGCAAACCGCTTTTCTTCACCACCGAAAGCGAAAGTAAATGTTGCTGTTAAAACGCTGACGCCAGAATCCTATCAAGTGATGATAGATAGTTTTGGAACGGTTAAGCCGCGTACGCAAAGTTTGTTAGTTGCTCAGGCCTCAGGACAAATTATAGAAATTAGTGAACAATTTCGTGAAGGTGGTTTTTTTGAAAAAGGCGATGTGTTGTTGCAGCTAGACGATAGAGATCACCGCGCCGAAGTGAAATCAGCCCAAGCTGCTTTATTAACCGCAGAGCAAGGCTTACTTGAAGAACAAGCTCGCGGTCGCCAAGCTGAAACTGACTGGCAGCGCTTAGGTAAGGGCGAAGAAGCTAGTAGCTTAGTGTTGCGTAAACCACAATTAGCTGCAGCTGAAGCGAGTGTATTATCGGCTCAAGCTACCCTTGAAAAAGCTAAACTCGACTTAGAGCGTACAAAAATTACAGCACCTTACGCAGGTCGTGTTTTAAGTCGCAGTGTAGACTTAGGCCAAGTTGTGAGTAACAACATGGAACTAGCGAGCATTTATGCGATTGACCGTGTTGAGATCCGCTTACCAATCAAAAATAAAGACTTGCCGTTTATTAACTTACCTGAGCAGTTTCGTGACGGAGCTAAAAATAGTGCGGGTTCATTAGTTAAATTCAGCTCAGACCTTGTTGGTAAACAGCATTGGCAAGGTCAAGTTGTCCGCACCGAAGGTGCCATTGACGAAAACGCTCAGCAGCTTTATGTGGTTGCACAAATTAATGACCCTTATAAAGCAACATCTATAAATCAATATCCAATCAAAATTGGTCAATATATCAAAGCGCAGATCACCGGTAAGACGATTGATAATGCCATTGTGATCCCAAATAGTGCGATTTACCAAGGCACTTATGTTTATGTTGAAGAGCAAGGTGTTTTACGTCGTAAAAATATTTCACTTGCTTGGCAAAATGCTAATCAAGCTGTTGTAGCTGATGGCCTGTCTGCAGGTGATAATTTAGTTATTACACCGCTTGGACAAGTTAGCTCAGGTACGCAAGTGACTGTGATGGGAAGCGAAGAGTATCAAGCTACGAGGGGGAAAGCTAAGCGTCTTAATAATCAAGAGCAACCTAAAGAGCAAGGAGCGCAATAATGATTGCTTGGTTTACAAAGAATCATGTTGCAGCAAACTTATTGCTGATCAGCATTTTATTAGCCGGTTTATTTAGCGTTTCGACACAAATCCCGCTTGAGGTATTTCCATCGTTTGAGTCAGATCGCATTAGTGTCAGTGTATCACTTCGTGGCTCGACGCCTGAGGATGTAGAAAAAGGGGTCTCGATTCGCATTGAGGAAGCTGTTCAAGATCTTGAAGGGGTAAAGCGGATCACGAGTCGTTCATCAGAAGGCTCTTCATCAGTAAGTATAGAGGTCGAGACAGGTTATGACCCAAGGGAGCTATTGGCTGATATTAAAAGTCGAGTAGATGCGATTAACACCTTTCCGGTTGATGCGGAAAAGCCGATAGTTTCGCTTGCCGAATGGAAGCGCGAAGTTATCGCAGTATCTGTTTCAAGTATTTATGGTGAAAAAGAAACACTTGAATACGCTGAAACTGTACGTGATGAGCTTTTGCGTTTGCCAAGTGTAACTCAAGTTGAGTTAAGCGGAGTTCGTAATTACGAAATAGCCATAGAGGTGAGTCAAGATACTTTGCGGCAATATGATTTGAGTTTAGCGGATATTTCTTCAGCTATTAAGAACTCAAGCACAGACGTTTCTGCTGGTAATTTAAAAACAGAGGGCGGTGATGTACTTATTCGCTCTAAAGGGCAAGCATACCGTAAAGATGAATTTGCTAATATAGTGGTTAAGAACCAAGCCGATGGCACTATTATCCGTTTAGGTGATATTGCCCGTATTAGTGATGATTTTGAAGAAACACCCGTTCGTACTCGTTTTAATGGTAAACAGGCAGCTTTTATTGATGTATACCGTATTGGTCCACAAAGTGCGATTGAAGTAGCTGATGCTGTAAAAAACTTTATTACAGATCATCAAAGTCAACTTCCAAAAGGGTTTGAGTTAAGTTATTGGGACGATGACTCCGAAGTTGTAAAAAGCCGCATAGCAACTCTCACAAGTAACGCAATTCAGGGCGGAATTTTAGTGCTAGCGCTATTAACTCTATTCCTACGTCCAGCTATTGCTTTTTGGGTATTTATTGGCATACCTGTATCGTTTATGGGCGCATTTTTGATAATGCCTATCTTTGGTATAACACTCAATGTAATCAGCTTATTTGGTTTTATTTTAGTGTTAGGTATTGTTGTAGATGATGCCATTGTTACAGGTGAAAACGTTTATACCCACTTAAAAACGGCAGAAAGTGGTGAACAAGCGGCTATTCGTGGTACTCAGGAAGTAGCAACTCCTGTGACCTTTGGTGTGTTGACAACCGTTGCAGCCTTTTTACCTTTAGCTTTTATTGAAGGTGCGCGAGGCGCTATCTTTGCACAAATCCCTGTCGTAGTTATTCCGGTTTTACTATTCTCATTAATCGAGTCAAAGTTTGTTTTACCTGCACACTTAAAGTATTTAAAGCTGCGCCATGAGAAGGGTGAACCGACCAAACTTGAACGCCTTCAGCAGCGCTTTGCCGACGGTTTTGAACACGCAATAATGAAATATTACCAACCATTATTGAATTTAGCCTTAAAGAATAAAGTAGCCACTGTGAGCTTATTTGTCGGTATTTTTATAATTATTATGACTTTAATAACAAGTGGTTGGACGAAGTTTACTTTTTTCCCTCGAATTCCAAGTGAAACCGTGCGTGCATCTGTTACTTTTCCCGCAGGTACACCGTTTGAAGTAACGAATAAATATGTAATCAAAATGTCAGACAAGGCAAAAGAGTTACAAGATAAATATCGTGATGAAGACGGTCAAAGTGTAATCTTAAATATTTTGGCAACTACGGGGGGGCGTGGTGGCTCGTCAAATACGGGCAGTGTTAGATTTGAGATTATGCCAGCTGAAAAGCGAGAATCAGATATTGGCTCTCGTGAACTTGCTAGTGAATGGCGAGACTTAATTGGCATTATACCGGGTGCAGAAAGTGTAACGTTCCGTGCTGAGTTTGGCCGAACATCGAGCCCAATTGATGTACAGCTAAATGGTAGCTCAATTGAAATGCTTGAAGCAGTAGCCGAAAGAGTGAAAGAACGATTATCGACTTATCCAACCGTCTTCGAAATTGCTGATAGCATGTCAGACGGTAAAGAGGAGTTGCAAATAGAGCTGACAGAGCAAGGTTTAGCATTAGGTTTAAACCGTGTTGATGTATCGCAGCAAGTACGTAATTCGTTCTTCGGTGCGCAAGTTCAGCGCATACAACGTGGGCGCGATGATGTGCGGGTTATGGTGCGTTTACCTATTGAAGAGCGTCGTTCTGTTGCTGATTTGAAAGACATTCTAATTAAAACTCCTGCTGGTGGGACTGTGCCGCTCTCGCATGTGGCAACTCTAGTACCGGGCCAAAGCCCATCATCTATTTATCGTATTGACCGCTATCGCACACTGAATGTGACTGCGGATGTCGAAAAATCAAATACCAATATGACGGTGCTGCAAGCAGATCTAAAAACTTACTTAGACGAGCTAATGCAGCAATATCCTGGAGTTGATTATTCACTAGAAGGTGAAGCCAAAGAACAGCGTGAATCATTTGGTTCACTGGCTTGGGGCCTAGTGTTTGTATTTTTTATTATTTATGCGTTATTAGCGATTCCGTTTAAATCATATATGCAGCCATTGATTGTAATGAGCGTTATACCGTTTGGCATGATAGGTGCCGTAATGGGTCACTGGATAATGGGAATGGATCTGACCATTATGAGTTTACTTGGCATGTTGGCCTTGATAGGCGTGGTTGTGAATGACTCACTGGTACTGGTTGATTTTATCAATAAGAAACGTGAAGAAGGCGGTGATTTACTTGAAACCGTTAAGCTTGCCGGTGCAGCTCGTTTTCGCCCAGTTATGCTAACCAGTCTAACCACTTTTATTGGTTTAATGCCTCTGTTATTTGAGAAAGCTACGCAAGCACAATTTCTTATACCAATGGCGGTAAGTCTTGGTTTTGGGATTATCTTTGCAACGCTTATCACCTTGCTATTAGTGCCAGTTAATTATCTATTGATGGAGCGCTTTCATGGATGGTTTAAGTAGAGCTCGAAGTTAACAGTTAGCGCTTGGTTGATATTAGGCGCTAGAAGCTAGGTTCTAGGACGCGGGGTAAACCCGCTGCTACAGGTAACGAGTGGCGGCGGATTTATCCCGCGTTTTTTGTTTTAAAAGAATAAAGTTAGCGAGGGGAAAGAGTAAAGTTAGCAAGTTAGCAAGTTAGCAAGGGGAAAGGGTAAAGTTAGATTGTGCCCGCACATTGCTATGGCTAAACTCGATACCGTAGGCGTGAAATTTATTTCGCGCGAATAAGGGTAATAAGTTCTTGTATAAAAGAAAAACTACATGGAAGATTTTCGATAGCTGATAGCTGATAGCTGATAGCTGATAGCTGATAGCTGATAGCTGATAGCTGATAGCTGATAGCTGATAGCTTGATGGTGTTCCCCAAGTATGCGGTGCCCGGTGTCAGTCCTGAAACCTTGAGGTTTCAGGGCGGGGATCTGCGGTCTACCGTAGGCTTCTCGGTACATGCCGAGCTTGCACAATAGTAAACGAACAGAAACCCTAACATAAAATTTATCGGCTCAGGGACTTAACCAAGCTCCTGCACCCTAGGGAACACCTTCAGTATATAAGACAAGTTTCAATCCTTAAACCATAGAAGTAAAAAAAGCGGATCGTTCGCGTAGTTTTTCCCCACCTTTAACTGCTTATTTACTTTTCAGATTGCTTTTTGACCTCAATCATACAATTAATTGGAGTTGCGATTTATCGAGTGGTAGCATGGCGTTACTTAGCCGAACAAAGAAAAAGTTATGAGCACGTTACCTGATTACCAACAAGCCCAATTGTTATTAGAAAAAAATGAAATTTTCGTCGCACCAGCCGAAGCCCATGGTGTGATCAGTGGTTTATTAGCCTGTGGCATCAATATTGAAGCCGAAGAATACTTAGGTTTACTAAGTGATGTATTCAACGATGGCTTAGCCTTCAATAAAGATTTAAAAGCATTTTTTGCTGACGTTTATTCTCAGGTTGTGGCCAGCTTTAGTGATGAAGAATTTCAGTTTGATCTATTCTTACCAAGCGATGATGAAACACTGATCGATTTAGCTAATGGATTAGTATCTTGGGTATCGGGTTTTATGCTTGGTTTTGGGTTAAAACAAAAAGATTACGGCAAGTTATCAGCTGATGTGAAAGAAGTAATTAGCGATTTTAGTGAAATTACCCGCTTAGACACCATGTTTGAAGAGACCGAAGAAGATAGCCAAGCACTGCACGAGGTGATTGAATATGTGCGTGTTTCTGCGTTGTTATGTTTTGCTGAGCTAGGTAAAGAGCCTACAGACAAAAATCCTAAGAAGACCCTTCACTAATCAAATTACAGAGGTTTAGCATGTCGTCTATTGTAATCGATAAAGCTGAATTTAAAGCCCGTCGTGAGCGTCTGCTTGCGATGATGGATAAAAACAGTGTGGCTATTATTCCAGCTGCAGGAGAAGTAACACGTAGTCGTGATACTGAGTATGCATTTCGCCAAGACAGTGATTTCTTCTACCTAACAGGGTTTAACGAACCGGATGCTGTTTTAGTATTGTGTCCGTCGAGCGATACGCCAAGTACTCTTATTTGCCGTAACAAAGACAAACTTGCTGAAATTTGGCATGGTCGCAGAATAGGCTTCGAAAAGGCTAAATCTGAGTACTTATTCGACGCAACTAGCCCACTTACTGAACTAGATGAACAATTATTAGATTTGGTGAACGGCCAGCAGATTTTATTTTATGCACAAGGCACTTACCCAAACTTCGATGCAAAGATCTGGGATTTATTAAGCACACTTCGTGGCGCACCTAAAAAAGGCTACAAAGCCCCGCACACCATTAAAGATATTCGTGGTTTAGTGCACGAAATGCGTTTATTTAAATCTGACGCAGAATTAAACATTATGCGCACAGCCTGCGAAATTAGTGCGCAAGGTCATATTCGCGCTATGCAGTTTGCCAAACTAGGCGCAACTGAATACCAATTAGAAGCTGAGCTGCATCATCATTATGCAATGAATGGTGCTCGTCATCCTGCTTATGGCACGATTGTGGGCAGTGGCGACAACGCCAATATTTTGCACTACACACAAAATGACGCTGAGCTAAAAGATGGTGATTTAGTGTTAATTGATTCTGGCTGTGAACTTGAAGGTTATGCGGCAGATATCACACGCACTTTCCCAATTAATGGCAAATTTAGCGAACCTCAAGCAGCGCTTTACAATATTGTATTAGCAGCCCAAGAGGCGGCATTTAGCCAAGTAAAACCGGGTGGTAGCTTATCTAAAGCCAATGAATTGGCCTCGACGGTACTTACGCAAGGGCTCATTGATTTAGGCATTCTAACGGGCGAGCTTGATGAACTAATGGCTAACCAAGCGTGCAAAGCCTTTTACATGCATGGACTTGGCCACTGGTTAGGGTTAGACGTTCACGATGTTGGCGAATATAAGCTTGATGAAAAAGAGCGTGTATTTGAGCCGGGCATGGTGCTAACCATCGAGCCGGGTTTATATATTAGCGAAGATGCAAAAGCACCAGAGCAATATAAAGGCATCGGTATTCGTATTGAAGATAACTTACTTGTCACGCAAGATGGCCATGAAAACCTGACCATTTCGGTTCCAAAAACCATTAGTGACATTGAAGCAGTGATGCAAGCAAACAAAGGCTAGGAGCAAGCGTGGCAAAGCAGTTTGATGTTGTCATTATCGGCGGTGGAATGGCGGGTGCAAGTTGTGCACTGGGCCTAAAACAGAGCAATAAGCAGTTATCAATCGCTGTAATTGAGGCAAATGAAGTAAGCGCAGACTATCACCCAAGCTTTGATGATAGAAGCATTGCGCTGGCTCAGCAGTCGGTGCAGTACTTAAAATCAATTAATGCCTTTGATTGCCAAGCGCCATTTGCGGCAGCGATTGAAAAAGTAACCGTATCTGATCGTGGTCATTTTGGTAAAACACATATTGATTGCCAAGAATACGGCCATGATGCCCTTGGCTATGTGGTCGAAGTGAATCCATTTGGGCGTAGTCTTCATCAGCAACTCATGCGAACTGATGTCCGTTTATTTTGCCCTGATACAGTCGCCAAACTTGAATACCTGAGCAACTGTGCCAACATCACGCTGAGCTCAGGTGAGCAGTTAAGTGCAAAGCTTGTGGTGATTGCTGATGGTGCTCATTCACAAAGCCGTAAGTTGGCCAATATTGAGTTTAATACCCGCGCTTATCAGCAAGCGGCAATTATTGCCAACATCGAAGTGGCTGGTGGTCATCATCATCATGCTTTTGAGCGCTTTACGGAATACGGCCCAATGGCACTGTTGCCAATGAGTAATAACAGATACTCACTAGTATGGTGCATGGAGCCTGAGCAAGTTGAGCACTATATGACACTTGAAGACGATGCTTTTTTAGCTGCTTTACAAAAAGCATTTGGTTACTGCGGCGGTTCATTTAGCAAAGTAGGCATGCGTGCAAGCTACCCTCTGGTTTACGGTAAAGCAGAGTCACTTAGCAGCCATCGCACGGTATTAATAGGGAATGCAGGCCACGCTATTCACCCAATTGCAGGGCAGGGCTTTAACTTAGGCCTGCGAGATGTACAACTATTGTGTGATATGGCTAATAGAAGCGACCTTGGTGATTACGCTTTTACCCGTTATTACAGTCAAACGCGTAGCAAGGACATTACTACCGTGATGACACTCACAGACAGCCTAGTGCGTTTGTTCTCAAACTCATCACGATTGCTCGCACTTGGTCGCAGCATTGGCCTTTTCTCAATGGATTTATTCTCCTCGTTAAAAACCCCGCTGGCAAAACAGCTTATGGGTCAGGTTAAGCAAGGTAAACGGATATGAAACAAGCACAAGTTTGTATTGTCGGTGGTGGTTGTGTTGGTCTTACGCTAGCACTTGGTTTAGCAAAAGCAGATATCAGTGTTGTGGTTGTTGATGCAAGTAAAAATCAAACCTTACCGGGTGATGATTATGCACTTCGAGTAAGCGCATTGAGTCTTGCCAGTCAGGGCTTATTTGAGTCTTTGAATGCTTGGCAAGAGATCATTAAACAGCGTGCCACACCTTATACGTCGATGGATGTACGTGACCAAGACAGCTTTGGTAAAATTCATTTTGATCATAACGATCTCGACTTACCACAGCTAGGTCATATCGTTGAAAATGATATTATTCGCTACGCTTTAATTAGCGAACTTGAAAAGCAAAGTAATGCCACTTTATTGTTCGAAACCCGTTATCAGCAAATTCATCAAACTGATTCTGATGTATTCATTACGCTTGAAAGCGGCGAGCCTGTGATTGCTAAATTATTAGTGGCGGCTGATGGTGCCAACTCGGCTATTCGCAAGCAGTTCAATATGCCAATTACTTTTAAAGATTACGACCATCACGCCATTGTTGCTACGGTTAAAACGTCTGATGAGCATAACAACACGGCACGCCAAGTATTTTTGCCAACAGGGCCGCTGGCGTTCTTACCGTTACCAGACAAACACACGCATTCAATTGTATGGTCAACAAGTCCAGAGCACTGCGAGACACTCTTAGCGCTTGATGATAGCAACTTTAATAAAGCAGTAATGGCAGCCCTTGATGGTCAATGTGGTTTATGTGAAGTGCAAAGTGAGCGCATGGCATTTCCACTTAAAATGCGTTACGCCCAGCAGTGGGTGTCTGGCAAAGTGGTATTAATGGGCGATGCAGCGCATACCATTCATCCATTAGCTGGTTTAGGTATGAATCTTGGCCTAAAAGACGCCGCTTATTTAATTGAGCTTTTAAGTAATGAGCAAGGTGAGTTTGCAAGCGCACGCACACTGCGTGATTATGAACGTACTCGCAAGCTTGATGCACAAAAACACATTGCTATGATGCAAGGCTTAAAAGAGTTATTTGCAGGGGCTAACCCACTGAAAAAACTTGTACGTGGAGTTGGTTTAAGCCTTGTTGATAACCTTGGTCCAATAAAACATTTGTTCGCAAAAGAAGCGATTGGTAAATAACATCTAACTAGTTGTTACTATTTAGTTTAAGCCGCAGCTAAGCAATTAGCTGCGGCTTTTTTGCACTTATATGAACGCAAAATGATAGCGCTGTCATTTTTGTTAGTGTATGATTAAATTTTTGTGATTGGTATGGAAATTAAACAGCTTTATCGAGTTGTATACTAGATTCCAACCAAATAAAAATAATTAAACTAAGAGAACAATTATGGAAGCAACGGTTGAGTGTGACAACAACACAAAACAAAGCATATGGCTGCCAATGGTATTGGCCGGCTCAATGTTTTTTATCTTAGGGTGTATAACGTGGCTTAATGGTGCTATCACGCCATTTTTGCAGCAAATGCTTGAGCTTTCGCCGTTACAAGCTTCGTTTATCATCTCTTCTTTTTATATAGCGGTAACAGTTGCCGGCATCCCATCGGCCATGCTGATCAAGCGCGTTGGCTATAAGAATGGTATGGCGATTGGCTGTGCGATTATGGCTTTATCGGCGCTGATGTATATTCCAGCTGCGAAACTGCAGATGATCGAGATTTTCTTGTTCGCGCAGCTAATGATTGGTGTTGGGCAAACCGTGCTTCAAACCGCAGTTAACCCATATGTGGTTAAAATGGGCTCTGAGAAATCAGCCGCCGTGCGTGTTTGTATTATGGGCTTATTAAACAAATTTGCGGGTGTTATTGTGCCTGTTATTTTTGCTGCTGTAGTAGTAAGCGGCGTTGTAGATGGCGCAGGTAAACTATCGCAAGAACAAAAAGATATTATGGCTAATAGCCTGATCATGCCCTATGTATTGATTGCAGCTTTAATCATGTTATTTGCCGCATTTGCTAAATTTGCTCCATTACCTGATTTAGTTTTTGATGAAGACAAAACATCAAACGGTAAAGGTGAAATTAAAGAAACGCTTGCACACCCACACTTGGTTTTAGGTGTTGTTGGTATTGCACTATACGTTGCTGTTGAAGTTATTGCGGCAGACACAATTGGCTCTTACGCATTACAAATTGGCGTTGCCGACTACTCAGTCATGACATCTTATACTATGGCGTGTATGTTGATTGGTTACGCAATTGGTATTTTGACTATTCCGCGCTTTATGAGCCAACAAACAGCGTTATTAATGTCGGGTATTGCTGGTATTATTACCGTGTTGCTAGTGGTACTTGGCAGCAATGATTCATTCATTATTTCAAACTTATTATTAGTGCCATTTGGTGGCCCTGAGTTACCGGACCCTCTTTTGTGCATTGCGTTATTAGGCTTTGCTAATGCAATGGTTTGGCCTGCTATTTGGCCACTGGCTTTAGCAGGTTTAGGTCGCTTAACAGGCACTGCATCAGGCTTACTTATTATGGGTATTGCCGGTGGTGCACTCGGCCCATTGTTAATTGGTTTAGGCAATGTTGCTGGCCTTGGCGCACAAGGTGCATATATTGTCATGATCCCAAGTTATGTATTCATTTTATTCTATGCCTTAAAAGGCCATAAGATGAGAAGCTGGTAGTAAATTAGCAAACTAATTTTAAAGTTATGCAAAGCCGCGGTACGCCCATCACCGCGGCTTTTTTGATCGTAAACTAAAGCTATCAGCTTTCAGTCGTCAGCTATCAGATAGAAAAAGTTAGCGAGTTAGAAAGAGTAAAGGGGAGAGGTACGATCTTCGAGGGCCGAGATGCGAGTTGTAGGAGGCGTTATAACGCTGAAAAATTGAAGGGGTAGGTACCCCAACCTAAAACCAACGCTATGCTGTTAGCACTTAGCACTTAGCACTTAGCACTTAGCACTTAGCACTTAGCACTTAGCACCTAGCACCTAGCACCTAGCACCTAGCACCAATCCTACGCGATATAAAATGGCAGCTACAATTTTGCTAACTCGCAGCCCGCAAAAAAGCCGTGGGATTTTCATCACACGGCTTTTTAAATTTCGCTAAAACGTTTTATTAAAACGAGTAGCTGTAACCCAGTTGTAGGCTACGTGGTTTGCCAGGTTGAATACCACCGTTTGCACGGTTTGCAACGTAGGTTTTGTCAAACAGGTTGTCTATTGTTAAGTACACTTTTTGTTTGTCGTCGATTAGGTATTTAGCAGCTAAATCCCACACAACGCGGCTGTCGATTGCATTGCGACCTGAGTCTGTTAAGTCTGCGTGTGCATCAGACACGTAACGCATTTGTGTATCGAATACAAAGCTTGAGAATTCAGCACCTACAGAAAGCGCTAATTGGTTTTCAGGTACGTATGGCATTGCATCGCCTTTTTCTACGCTACCCCAAAGATCAGATTCAAATGCATTATCGAACTCAGAATCAGTGTAAGTGTATGTTAAGCGAACTGGGAATGAAGCTGCATTTGTAGCAAACACTTTACCTGCGCTTAGCTCAAAACCAGACACCGATACTTCACCGTAGTTGTATTGATCGCCAATGTTGTCATCGCTACAACCAACAGACGCAGTACAGTTACCGTGCATGTTTGTGTAGTCAGAGTTAAAGTAAATTACTTCACCTTGAATGCCAGCGTAATCGTAACGACCACCTAGCTCAATGTTGACACTCTCTTCTTCTTCTTGGTTTGCATTACCAGGGGCTGCTGGTGCGTAACCTTTTTGAATACCAGCAAGCAGCGTTAGGTTGTCGCTTACTGTGTATGTTGCACCTAGAGATGGCACTAAGATCTCAGTGTCGTTGCTGATGTCTTTTGTTAAACCATTTTCACGGTTTGGATCAGACTTAGCCCATTCAACACGTTTGATTGTGATGTCTTCGTAGCGAAGACCAGCGCTAATTACTAATGCATCAAGTGACCACTCATCTTGAATGAAAAGGGTAGTCGCTTCGGCGCTATCTAAACGGTTACTGTTTGAACCTGGAACGCCTTTTTCTGTTAGCGTCATTGATAAGTCTTGGTTAAGTGTGTATTTGTCTTCCCACTGGAAACGATCCATTTCATCTTCATGGTAACGTGCTCCAACAGTAAAGTAGTGGTTACCTGCAGGAATATGGAATTCAGTTTGTAAGCCTTTTGCTTGGTAATCACGGTTATTTGCTTTTACGCCAACACCCTCAATACCTTCGCTAGTTGGGTTTGCTTCAAATTCACTGTATTGCTCAAGGTAACTTGTGCTTACTTTACTTGCTTTATACCAGTTACGGTGGAAGTCGTTTAAGTAAGCTGTAGCAAGTAGCTCGTAACCTTTACCAAAACGGTATGCATAGTTAATTTGGTATGCATTGTGTTGTGTGTTCATTTCGTCGTTTTGCGATGCAGCATAACGACGATAAGGGGTTGCTTGGTAATCAGCGTCAGTTAAACCCATGTAAGTTTCGTCAGAACGCTCGTCTGAGTACTTTAATTTCATTTCTAGGCTGTGTGCTTCGTTGTCACCAAAGTCAAAACCAAACTTTAATAAGAAATCGTTCTTTTCAAAGCCTGTGTTGTCGCTGCCAACTGGTAAGTCTTTAAAGCCATCTGCGCCGTAAGTAAATACTTCTACAAGGCCAGCAGCGTTGTTTTTCTTTTTACCGAAGTAAGCATGACCTTTGTAGAAACCATCGCTACCAAGTTCAGCGTTAAGTAAACCTTTAGAGCCTTCTGTTGGTAAGCTACGCGAAACTAAGTTTAAAACACCACCGGTTGTACGCGGACCATACTTAACAGAAGCAGCACCTTTTAGTACTTCGATAGACTCCATACGACCCATAGTAGGGAAGTAGTAAGCAGAAGGAGCAGAGTAAGGTGCAGGTGCGACAAGTACACCATCTTCCATTACAGAGATTTTGTCGTTACGGCCTGTGCCTGTACCACGCATACCGATATTAGGACGAAGACCATAGCCGTCTTCTTCTTGTACATATACACCAGGTACAGCACTTAAAACACGAGAGATATCAGTGTATTCAAACTTTTCTAGTTCTTGCTCGTCTATGAATGTAGCAGAACCTGGAATATCGTTAATTGCTGATGCAGAGCCAATTACAGTGATCTGCTCAAAGTTTTTCTCTTCTTTAGTTACATCTTTTGCAAAAGCATTCGCGCTTAAAGATAAAGCGACCGCAGTCGAAAGCGTAGAAACAATAAACTTAGGTGTCATTGTGTGTCCTGTGTATTTAGATTTTTTTAACGGGCGCAATTAAAACATGTAATATAATGCGAATCAATCCTATTTGTAATAAAAGTGCTGTTATCTGTAAGTTGTTGTATTCACTTGTTTAAATAAATTACAGTAGTATTGTAATATCATTCTGGTTCGGTGATGTGTTAAGTAAAACTTAACAAGTTAGCGAGTTAGAAAGGGGAAAGAGCAAAGAAGCTTTAAGCTAGATTGTGCCTGCACATAGTTAAATTGAAATGCACGCCTGTAGGCGTGAAATTTATTTCGCGCGATATTTCTTAAACAACGGGTAATTCGTAGGTCGGGCTTTAGCCCGTCAATGTTAGTGATTATGTGTCGCCATAAATGACGATCTACAATATTTTTTTTGCACAAAGAGAAGAGAATGAGAAGAGCCAAAAGAGAGTTTGTTTTCCTCTGAAGCGAAGCGTCTCTTGTCCTCTTTGTGATTTTTACTTTCTCTATGTAGCGCGAAGCGCCTCGGTGTACTCTGTGGTTCAATATTTTTTTGCACAAAGAGAAGAGAATGAGACACGCCAAAAGAGAGTTTTGTTTTCCTCTAAAGCGAAGCGTCTCTTGTCCTCTTTGTGATTTTTACTTTCTCTATGTAGCGCGAAGCGCCTCGGTGTACTCTGTGGTTCAATATTTTTTGCACAAAGAGAAGACAATGAGAAGTGAATGAGTAACCCTATAAAAATTATTAGTTACTATCCTCTAAAGCGCAGCGTCTCTTGTCCTCTTTGTGAATATTCATTTTATTATGCGATATGAAATCGCTGCTACAATTTTGCTAACTTGCTAACTTGCTAACTTGCTAACTTGCTAACTCACACCTATGTCAAACGCAGGGCGATGAACTCAGCAAGTTTATCGACGGCGGTTCCTGGGTCTTCAGTGCGTTTAATTAAACTAATACCTATTTGCCCAAGTTCAGGTAGGTCTTTGGTTTGTAATTGGTAATTCAGCTCATTAGGTACGGTGCTTTTTGCGAGCACAGTAATGCCTAAGCCTTCTTTTAACGCGGCAGTCAGGCCGGTTAAGTCAGCATTACTGTAGGCAATACGGTATTTAATACCGGCACTTTGTAGTGCTTCTATTGCTCTGCGGCGATAAATACATCCCTCAGGAGCGGTGACTAGCGTTACCACATCGTTTTGTGCAAGGTTTAAATCGCCTACCCATACTAATTGGTCTTGCATAAAAATAGGGAACTTGGCTGACTCTAGCTCTTCGTTTAATGCCAGTACTAAATCGAATTGATCTTGGCGCGAGACCGACAACAAATGTTTACTCAAGCGAGAGCGAACTTCTAGTGATACATCCGGGTAGAGGGCAACGAAGTCACCAATGATTGAAGGTAGAATACGTGCGGCAAATTCACTTGGGATCCCCAAGCGCACTTTACCTGTGACATTTTCGCTGGTGAACTGCTGCAAAATAGCATCGTTTTGTTGCAGCATTTGTTTAGCTAATGGCATAAGCAATTCGCCATATTGATTAAGTACTTGGCGCTGACCTTGCTTTTTAAATAGCTTATGACCCAGCATGTCTTCTAGGCGCTTAATTTGTAAGCTCACAGCAGGTTGCGATAGCCCCAATAATTCACCTGCTTTGGCAAACCCGCCAACTTCAACAACGGTTACTAAAGTACGTAAGCTATCGGTAGAAATGTTCTTCATTAAAAAATTCTATTTATAGGGCTATATATATAAGCATTATTTATCAATTGATAAATAATTACAATTTGTTGTTGCCAGCACGGCGCAATATACTTCAAGCATTAACGATTGATAGGTGTCACATATGACTTTTACGCCAATAATGTTTGCTCGCCACAGCCAAGCTGAGACTCCAGCAGATAATGTGCTACGAGCTAATAGCGATATTGCCATTATGGATTTTAGTGGCACTGAAGCAATCCCATTTTTAACGGCTATTTTAGGTCTTGATATTAATAAGCTAACTGCTAGCGGTTTAGGCTTACGTAGTTCATTAGACGATGACCTAACAAGCAGCTACGCTTATGCCCTGTACTACTTTAACGAAACTGCATTTCGTTTTGTGTTAGGTAAAGATGCTAGCGTGCAATTACAGTCGCTTATAAATGAGCAACAACTACGTTACGACATTGATTATGTAATGCGTGACGATTTAAGCGCGCTAACCCTAAGTGGTGAGCAGGCGTTTGATGCCTTAGTAGACAGCTTTAAGCTAACGCCGGGGCTACGTTTATCAGACATGCGCAGCTGCTATGGTACACAAAGCGGTGAGGTATTTATTACTGCGATAGATAACCAAGCAACACAGCAATTTCAGCTGGTGGCGCGCCAAGCAGAGCTTGATAAATGGCAAACGCACTTACAGCAGCTCGGTTTTGATTTAGCCTTAGCCAACGTTGCTTAAAACATAAAATATTTAAAACAGCTACGCACTTGGGTGTTTAGCTGTTTTTTAGTTACAAAATCGCAATTTGGGTGTGACAACTGTGCAACTAATGTATAATCGCCGCCCATGTTATTCCCCCTCATTAAATTGAGGCCACGCCCCACACTAGTGGGTTAATTTAAAAGTGAAGGAATATTATGACTTCTAAAACAGTTTTACATGCTAAGCACCTAGAAGCTGGCGCAAAAATGGTTGATTTCCACGGCTGGGAAATGCCAATCAACTACGGCTCACAAATCGAAGAGCATAATGCGGTTCGCACAGATGCAGGTATGTTTGACGTATCTCACATGACAATTGTCGATATTCAAGGCGAGCAAGCACAAGCGTTCTTACGTAAGCTAGTTGCAAACGACGTTGCTAAGTTAACAGTACCGGGTAAAGCACTTTACACAGGTATGCTTAACGAAGAAGGCGGCGTAATCGACGACCTTATCATCTACTTCTTCTCAGAAACGAACTACCGTTTAGTTGTTAACTCAGCAACGCGTGAAAAAGATTTAGCGCATTTAGCTAAAGTTTCAGCTGATTTCGCCGTAACGGTAACTGAGCGTCCTGAGTTTGCAATGATTGCTGTTCAAGGCCCAAATGCACGTGCCAAAACAGCAACAGTACTTACTACAGAGCAACAAGCTGCTGTTGAAGGTATGAAGCCTTTCTTTGGTGTGCAAGCAGGTGATTTATTTATTGCGACAACAGGCTATACTGGCGAAGATGGTTATGAAATCGTAGTACCTAACGATCAAGCTGCTGATTTATGGCAACAACTTCTAGACGCAGGCGTAGCGCCAGCAGGTCTAGGTGCTCGTGATACATTACGTCTTGAAGCAGGTATGAACCTTTACGGTCTAGATATGGACGAAAGCGTTTCTCCACTTGCTGCAAACATGGCGTGGACAATCGCATGGGAGCCAGAAGATCGTAAGTTTATTGGTCGTGAAGTATTAGAACAGCAACGCGCTGACAAGAGCACAGACAAACTAGTTGGTTTAGTGCTTGAAGAAAAAGGCGTATTGCGTAGCGGTTTAAAAGTTATCGTTGAAGGTGGTGAAGGGGTGATTACCTCTGGTACATTCTCACCAACCCTTGGTCACAGTGTTGCGCTAGCACGCGTTCCGCGTTCAACTGGCGAAACAGCCCAAGTAGAGATGCGTAAAAAACTGGTTAACGTTAAGGTTGTTAAACCTTGCTTTGTACGTAACGGCAAATCAGTTATCTAAACTATAAAAAATTTGGTGTTATCACCCAATATAAACCAAAGGAACAAAAAGATGAGCAATATCCCAAGCGAATTAAAATATGCTACTTCACACGAGTGGGTTCGCGACGAAGGTGACGGTACGTTTACTGTAGGTATCACTGAGCACGCACAAGAACTTCTTGGCGACATGGTATTCGTTGAATTACCAGAAGTTGGTGATGAAGTTG
This sequence comes from Pseudoalteromonas sp. NFXS39, assembly GCF_040148775.1. Lineage (NCBI taxonomy): Bacteria > Pseudomonadati > Pseudomonadota > Gammaproteobacteria > Alteromonadales > Pseudoalteromonadaceae > Pseudoalteromonas > Pseudoalteromonas sp. NFXS39. The sequence goes on from NZ_JAGDEC010000016.1 coordinate 28,909, forward strand.
ACGCGGGTGAAGACTGCGCAGTAGCTGAGTCTGTAAAAGCAGCATCAGACATCTACGCACCAATCGGCGGTGAAATCGTTGCAATCAACGAAGAGCTTGAAGATTCGCCTGAAACAGTAAATAACGACCCGTACACTGACGGTTGGTTATTCCGTATCAAAGCATCTGACACATCAGAGCTTGATAACCTGTTAGACGCTGAAGGCTACGCTAACACAATCGACGAAGACTAATTAATTAGTCACGCCGACTAAAAGCCCCGTCTAGATCCCCAGCTAATTAAATGCGTAGCTAGGGTTTCACTGGGGCTTTTATGATTTTATAGCTTACTTTTCCATACGCTGTAAGTTACTGAATCAACCTGTTTTTAAGTTATTGCCAGTTACCCATTGGCAGTAACCACTTTTTTTTGGATCATAGGAATCTGGACAAATGTCAAACGCCAAATCTCTTGAACAATTAGAGCAAAAGCAAGATTTTATTCGCCGTCACATTGGGCCAAGCCCAGCGCAAGTAAGCGACATGCTGAGCGCTCTTGGAGTATCGAGTGTTGAAGAGCTGATCGGTCAAACGGTACCTGCAAGCATTCGCTTAGAGCAAGGTTTATCAATTGGCGAAAGCCGCACTGAAGTTGAAACACTAAGCTACTTAAAATCAGTAGCAAGCAAAAATAAAGTGTTCAAATCATACATCGGTCAAGGCTACCACCCAACTCACGTGCCACACGTAATTTTACGTAACGTACTTGAGAACCCAGGCTGGTACACTGCGTATACACCATACCAACCAGAGATTGCACAAGGTCGTTTAGAATCATTATTAAACTTCCAGACTATGACCCTAGACCTAACAGGTCTTGATTTAGCAAGCGCGTCATTACTTGACGAGTCAACGGCTGCTGCAGAAGCAATGGGCCTTGCAAAGCGCGTTGCTAAAGCTAAAAAAGCAAACATCTTCTTCATTGCTGATGACGTACACACACAAACTATCGACGTTGTTGCTACACGTGCAGACCAGTTTGGTTTTGAAGTGGTTGTTGGTCCTGCAAGCGAAGCGGCTAATCATGAGATTTTTGGTGCATTATTCCAATACCCATCAACAACCGGTGAAATCACTGACGTAACTGACCTAATCGCACAAGTACAAGACAAAAAAGCGATTGCCTGTGTTGCTGCAGACATCATGAGCTTATTAATGCTTAAAGCACCAGGTAAACTAGGTGCAGACGTAGTACTTGGTTCAGCACAGCGTTTTGGTGTACCTATGGGTTACGGTGGTCCTCACGCTGCATTCTTCGCAACACGCGACAAGTACAAGCGTTCACTACCAGGTCGTATTATCGGTGTTTCTAAAGACCGTTTAGGTAACGACGCACTACGTATGGCAATGCAAACACGTGAACAACACATTCGTCGTGAAAAAGCCAACTCGAACATCTGTACAGCGCAAGTATTACTAGCGAACATGGCAGCGTTCTACGCGGTTTACCACGGTCCACAAGGCCTGAAAACGATTGCTGAGCGTATTCACCGTTTTGCAGACATCTTAGCTGCAGGCTTAAAAGCGAAAGGCGTAAACCTTAAGCACGACACATGGTTTGATACACTGACTGTTGCTGCAGATAACAAAGACGAAATCGTTGCACGAGCAGTAGCAAACGGCGTTAACTTTGCGTCTAACCGTGCAGGTGAATACTCAATTTCTGTATCAGAAACAACAACTCGTGCAGACGTAGCTGAGCTATTCGACATCATCTTAGGTGAAGGTCACGGCCTAAGCGTTGACGCACTGGCAAACGAAATCGAAGTAAACGGCAGCAACTCTATTCCTGCAAGCCTAGTACGCGATGACGAAATTTTAACGCACCCTAACTTCAACTCGTACCACAGCGAGACTGAAATGTTGCGTTACATCAAGCGCCTAGAGAACAAAGATTTAGCGCTTAACCACTCAATGATCTCATTAGGTTCATGTACCATGAAACTTAATGCGACAGCTGAGATGATGCCTATCACTTGGCCTGAGTTTGCAAACTTACACCCATTCTGCCCACTTGATCAGGCAGCGGGTTACCAAATCATGATGACTGAGCTACATGATTGGTTAGTAAACATCACGGGTTACGATGCAGTTTCACTACAACCTAACTCAGGTGCACAAGGTGAATATGCAGGCTTAATCGCAATTCGTAAATACCACGAGTCACGCGGTGAAGGTCACCGTAACGTATGTTTGATCCCAAGTTCAGCGCACGGTACAAACCCAGCGTCTGCACAAATGGCAAGCATGAAAATCGTGGTTGTTGACTGTGATAAAAACGGTAATGTTGATATGGCAGACCTTAAAGCGAAAGCCGAAGAGGTATCTGAAAACCTATCTTGTATCATGATCACTTACCCATCTACACACGGTGTTTACGAAGAAACAATTCGTGAAATCTGTGACATCGTGCACCAGCACGGCGGTCAAGTGTACATGGACGGCGCAAACATGAACGCGCAAGTTGGTGTTACAAGCCCAGGTTCAATCGGTTCTGACGTATCGCACCTTAACCTACACAAAACATTCTGTATTCCACACGGTGGTGGTGGTCCAGGTGTTGGCCCTATCGGTGTTAAATCTCACCTAGCGCCATTTATGCCTAACCACAGCGTAATTAATGTTGCTGGCACAAACATCGGTAACGGCGCGGTTTCTGCTGCCCCTTACGGCTCAGCAGCTATTCTACCAATCTCGTGGGCATACATTGCCATGATGGGCTCTGAAGGCTTAAAACAAGCTACAGAAATGGCTATCGTGAATGCTAACTACTTATCTGAGAAGCTAAGCGAGCACTACCCAATTTTATACCGTGGCCGTAACAACCGCGTTGCGCACGAGTGTATTGTTGACCTACGCCCGATCAAAGAGCAAACAGGCGTTACAGAAATGGACGTAGCTAAACGTTTACAAGACTACGGCTTCCATTCACCAACTATGTCATTCCCAGTAGCTGGCACACTAATGATTGAGCCAACTGAGTCTGAGTCTAAAGTTGAGATCGACCGTTTCATCGAAGCAATGGTGTCAATCAAGTCAGAGATCGACCGTATCGCATCTGGCGAATGGTCAATTGAAAACAACCCGCTAGTGTTTGCACCGCACACACAAGCAGACGTACTAGGCAATGAGTGGGACCGTGCATACGACCGTTTCTACGCAGCATTCCCAGTACCAAGCGTAGCAAAAGACAAATTCTGGCCTACAGTAACCCGTATCGATGACGTATACGGCGACCGTAACCTAGTTTGTTCATGCCCAGCGGTTGAGACATACCGTGACTAAGGTTTGATTTGATAACTGGTAATAAAGTTTGTGACAGTTTTAATGAAGTCTGTGACAGTTAATTAAGATTGTGACAATCTAGCTAGTTGAACACTAAAAAGGCGAACCGAAAGGTTCGCCTTTTTGTTAACTCGTTAATTAGATGGTACGCCCCACCCATTAGCTAAACTAACAGAGTTGGCTATTATTGGAGGAAACCATTATGTCAGTTGTTAAAGTTATAGGTATTGATTTAGGTAAATCAACTTTTCATTTAAGTGG
>NZ_JAGDEC010000017.1:0-24754 GCF_040148775.1 Pseudoalteromonas sp. NFXS39
GATTAAACCTGTCGCTATCTGCGTTAAAAATTTCTGATTTAGAACAACTAAATAACGAAATTTTTGCCTTGCTATCAACGAGGTTTTATTGCCTCAAAATAGATCACTTAATTAAGCGAATTGGTATTAAGCTTTTGGACCTGCTGATTTGATTGCTTCTGAAACATCGTATTTTGCAAAGTTTTCAGTGAAGTCAGATGCTAGTTTGTTTGCGTATTCTGCGTACTTCTCTTTATCTTCCCATGTGTTGATTGGGTTAAGAAGCTTACTGTCTACACCAGGAACTGAAACTGGTACATCTAGGTTTAGAACATCGATGTGTTGAGTTTCAACATCAGCTAGTTTACCTGATACGATTGCATCAACTACAGCACGTGTAGTTGGGATATCGAAACGTTGACCAGTACCGTAAGGGCCACCTGTCCAACCTGTGTTAACTAGGTAAACTTTAGCGCCGAATTCACGTACACGCTTCATTAGAAGCTCTGCATAAACGCCTGCAGGGCGTGGGAAGAATGGAGCACCGAAACATGTTGAGAATGTAGACTCTATGTCGCTTGTTGAACCGATTTCAGTTGAACCCACTTTTGCAGTGTAACCGCTTAGGAAGTGGTAAGCTGCAGCTTCTTCAGTTAGTACTGAAACTGGTGGTAATACACCGCTCACGTCACACGTTAAGAATACAACCGCTTTTGGCTCGCCAGCACGGTTTTCTACTTTACGTTTTTCAACGTGCTCTAGAGGGTAAGCTGCGCGGCTATTTTGTGTAAGGCTTGTATCATGGAAATCTGGTACACGGTTTTCGTCAAGTACCACGTTTTCTAAGATTGTACCGAAGCGAATTGCATTCCAAATAACAGGTTCGTTCTTTTGCGATAGGTCGATACATTTAGCGTAACAACCACCTTCGATATTAAATACGCTACCAGGTGCCCAACCGTGTTCGTCATCACCGATAAGGAAACGAGTAGGATCCGCAGATAATGTTGTTTTACCTGTTCCAGATAGACCGAAGAATAAAGCTGTGTCGCCTGCTTCACCTACGTTTGCAGAGCAGTGCATTGGTAATACACCTTTTGCAGGAAGTAGGAAGTTTTGTACAGAGAACATTGATTTTTTCATTTCGCCTGCGTAGCGCATACCAGCTAGTAGTACTTTACGTTGTGCGAAGTTAATGATTACAGTGCCATCACTGTTTGTGCCATCACGCTCTGGGTCACATACAAATGAAGGTACGTTCATTACCTGCCACTCAGGGAAGTCGGCAGTATTGTATGTTTGTGGTTCGATAAACATGTTTTTGGCAAAAATATGATGCCATGCAGTTTCTGTTGTAACTACAACTGGTAAATAGTGCTCAGGATCAGCGCCAACTTCTAGGTGAGAGATGAAGTGGTCTTTGCTTTTCACGTGTTCTTCTACACGTGCCCATAACGCATCAAACTTGTCTGCATCGAATGGGCGGTTTACGTTGCCCCATTGGATTTCGTTTTCAGTGCTTGGCTCTTGAACAATAAAACGATCTTTTGGAGAGCGGCCAGTGCGTACACCGGTTTTAGCAACAAAAGCACCATTAGCGGCTAAAGTCCCTTCGCCACGACGAATAGCGTGTTCGACAAGTTCAGCTGCTGTAAGATCAACAAAACTAGTAGCGTTTGCAGTCATGTTTATACCTAAATTGTGAGAGATTGAACGGGATAGCTCTGGGGTTCTTAGTTTTCCCTTTTGCTAAAAGAATAGTAACAGAAGGATTAGGGATATTCGAGTGTCTGAAGGGCCTAAAAAGGCATATATTTGGCAAAAAACATGAATAATTTCAATGATACCGGTGTCATAAAATGGCGCTTTTTCATGACACCGGTATCATTATTTTTGATAATTTTTTTTAATAAAAAAGCCGCATCGAATGCGGCTTTAATACAATAATATTTTTAATTGGGTGTATCAGTTAAAAATAGCTTTAATATCCTGTTCGTTAAAAATGTAATCTTTTAAGCAGTAATGGCAGCTAATTTTTACTTCGCCGTTTGCTTTTACATCGGCAAGTAACTCTTCTTGACCTACATTCACTAACGCAGCAATTGTTTTATCTCTGCTACAGCCACAACGGAAACTAATAGATTGTGGCTCGAATAATTGAGGGTTATCTTCGTGGTAAAGTCTGGTTAAAACTGTATTTGCATCTAAACCTAGTAACTCTTCATCTTTAATAGTGTTGCTGATAGCTTCAAGATGAGTGAAGTCTTCAACAGATTTTTCCTTATTCACAGGTAATACTTGTAAGAATAAGCCAGCTGCTTTTGCTGTGTCTGCGGTTACTTCAGTTGCAAACCAAAGACGTGTTTTTAACTGTTCTGATTGCTCAAAATAGTTCTCTAGGCATTTATCTAAGCTATCGTGCTCTAAAGGTACAATACCTTGGTATCGCTCACCTTTAGTAGGCGTAATTGTAATAACCATATAGCCATTACCAATTAAGTCTTTTATTGTGCTTCCTGTCACTTCACCTTGTAGACGTGCTATGCCTCGCATGTTTTGTTTATCGTCACCATTAATTACCGCATATTTAACAGGGCCATCGCCTTGTAGTTGAACGGCAATTTCACCTTCAAACTTTAAAGTAGCTGTTAATAAGCAGGTAGCAACAAGTAATTCACCTAATAAGGTTTGCACAGGTGCTGGGTAATTATGGTTTGCGATCATCTCTTGATAAGTGTTTTCAATTTGTACGAGTTCGCCACGTACATCGAGCTGATCAAATATATAACGATGAAGTAAATCTTGTTGCATGAGTTGCATTACCTAACTTGATTTCATTTTTAACAGTTCACGTCTTTGCTTTTTATCTGGTTTACGATCAGGATGTGGAGCAAAGAAGCTGTTGTTCTTACGGGCGATAGCATTTGCTTCGCGTTTCTCAATACTAGCTTGAGTTTCTTGATATAAGGTTTGTGCAATGGGGGCACCTTGACGTTTTTCAAGGATCTTTTCAATTGTCACGACCTTTTCGTCTACCCCTTGTAGCAGTTTAACTACAGCACCGACTTCAACAATTTTGCTGGGCTTGGTACGTTGTCCATTATAATGTACTTTGCCACCTTGCACCATGTCTCGTGCGATTGAGCGGGTTTTATAAAAACGTGCAGCCCATAACCACTTATCAAGGCGTACGTTTAATTCATCTTGCTTGTCTTGCGACTTATGAGTGTTACCTTTTGACACAATTGTGCTCTTTGAAAGCTGCTTATATATAGGCAAAATTTACCATGAAACTTAATCACAAATAAACAGTCGTAGTAATTCCTTGCAGCCCACTGTTCGTCGAATTTACCTTGTTTACAAAGTTTAATATAAGCGCGCTTGTTGAATGAAAAATGAAAAGGTACTATAGGCCAGCTATCAAGCAGTAAATTAAAATAAGAAATAGAGTTTATGGATCAACACTTACAACAAGTTAAACAGTTTTTGAACGGCTTACCTCATGCCAAGCTAAGTGCATTTGTAGTGCTGTTAGTTGTTGTTTATATTGCTTTTTTATCATCCAAGGTATTTTGGCTTGTATGGCCGGAGCCCGATACAAGAGCACTGCCTGTAACAGGTGTTAACACCATGGCAAAGCGAGCAGAGACTGTAAGCTCACGTCAAATTATCGAACAGAATTTATTCGGCAAAGTTGTTGTCGAAGCTAAAAAACCTACCTCAAAACAAAATCAAGTTATTAACAACGCCCCTGAAACTCGCCTAAGTATTAACCTAACCGGTATTGTTGCGGTAAGCCAAAATGACCAAGCTGGCCTTGCAATAATCGAATCTCAAGGCAAGCAAGAAACATATGTTGTTGATGATGCAATTAAAGGAACTCGCGCAAAGCTAGCTCAAGTATTACCCGATCGAGTGATTTTAGATGTTAGCGGTCGTTTTGAAACTTTGATGCTGGATGGACTCGACTTTACGAAAACAGTTTCTATGCCCGTATTGGCAGAGCGTAAAGAGTCAGAATTAACCGCAGGTCCGCAGCTTGTCGAAAATAGTGAAATAAATGCGACTGAAGATGAAGAAATAAAAGAAGCGCTTATCGAAACGCGTGAAGAAGTATTAGACGATCCCGGTAAATTATTTGACTATATTCGCGTCTCTCAAGCGATGGTTGATGGTGAGTTAGTGGGTTATCGTTTAAGCCCAGGTAAAGATCCTGCTTTATTCAAGCAGATGGGATTAATGAATAATGATTTAGCTATTGCGATTAATGGCTATCAATTAAATGATTTGAAACAGGCAATGTCAGCAATAAACGAATTACGAAATAGTACTGACGCAAGTATCACTATCGAACGCGATGGTGAACAAATTGATGTGCAATTTAGCCTGCAATAACTAGCTTTGGAGTTTTTATAGAATGGTTCACGCGCTACACCTCACAAAAATCAAAAAAGGGTTAGCTAAATATGCAGCGCTTTTTTTATTAACAGGATTATCGCTTTCAGTTTCAGCTGTTGAGTATGCAGCTAATTTTAAAGGCACTGATATTAATGAGTTCATTAATATCGTAGGTCGGAATTTAAATAAAACCGTTATTATTGACCCAAATGTGCGCGGTAAAGTAAACGTGCGCAGTTACGAGCTAATGGACGAGAAGCTTTATTATCAGTTTTTCTTAAATGTACTCGAAGTTTATGGTTATTCAGCTGTTGAGATGGATAACGGTATTATTAAAATTGAAAAAAGTTCTGATGCTAAAAAGTCGAATGTACCGCTGATCACTGAAGATAACCAAGCCCGTGGCGATATGATGGTGACACGTGTGGTACGTGTTAAAAACGTAAGTGTACAAGAGCTTGGTCCTCTAGTTCGTCAATTTAGTGACCAAAAAGATGGTGGTCACGTTGCAAACTTTAATGCTGCGAACGTGATGATGTTGACTGGTCATGCTGCTTCAGTTAACCGCTTAGTAGAAATTATTCGCTCTGTTGACCAAGCAGGTGATAAGCGTGTAGATATTGTACAGCTTAAATTTGCTACCGCAGACGATGTGGTATCTGTTGTTGAGAATATTTACAAAGATGGTGGCAAGGGAAGCGTTCCTGAGTTCTTAATTCCTAAGGTTGTTGCTGATGGTCGTACTAACAGTGTGATTGTCAGTGGAGAGGCGCAAGCACGTACTCGTGCTGTTGAATTAATTAGCCGCTTAGATGGTGAGTTAGAGAACCAAGGTAATACTAAGGTTATCTATTTAAACTACGCAAAAGCTGAAGACCTTGTAAAAGTACTGCAAGGTGTGAGCAAAACATTAGCCGAAGATGCGCAAGGTGGTGCGACTAAAACTCGTTCTCGCAACCAAAACGAAACAAGCATTGAAGCACACCCTGATTCAAACTCTCTGGTTATTACTGCGCAACCAGATACGATGCGCTCACTTGAACAAGTGATAGAACGTCTTGATGTACGTCGAGCACAGGTACTTGTTGAAGCTATCATCGTTGAAGTGTTAGAGGCTGATGGTATCAACTTAGGCTTGCAGTGGATTTCAGAGCAAGGCGGGATGATGCAGTTCAACAATGGTACAACAGTACCTGTTGGATCATTGGCTGTTGCTGCTGAGCAAGCTCGTGATAAAACGATACAAAAAACGATTACAGGTAATGAGACTGGTAATACGACTCCTTATGAAGAAACCGTTGAAGGTGATCTGGGGCCTCTCGGACAACTGCTCGGCGGTATCAATGGTTTAGCAATGGGTATTGTTAAGAACGACTGGGGTGCAATTATCCAAGCTGTTTCAACGGATACTAACTCTAATATTCTTGCTACGCCGTCTGTAACGACCATGGATAACGAAGAAGCGTCAATGATTGTTGGTCAAGAAGTACCGATTATCACAGGCTCGCAAACAGGCTCAAATAACGCTAACCCATTCCAAACAGTTGAACGTCAAGAAGTAGGTGTAAAGCTAAAAGTTACACCACAAATCAATGACGGTTCAGCGGTTCAGCTAACGATTGAACAAGAAGTTTCCAGCGTAAGTGGCGCTACTGCGGTAGATATCTCAGTGAATAAACGTGCAATTAAAACCACGGTTATGGCTGATGATGGTGGTATGGTTGTACTAGGTGGCCTGATTGATGAAGACGTGCAAGAAAGTGTCTCTAAAGTACCGTTATTAGGTGATATCCCGGTACTTGGTCATTTATTTCGCTCAACCAGCACTAATAAGCGTAAACGTAATCTGATTGTATTTATTCGTCCTACCATTGTGCGCGATGGCATTAGTATGAATAAGTTGAGCCACTCTAAATATAACTTTATCCGTGGCGAACAACACAAACAAAAAGAAGATGGTATTGATTTAATGCCGTTGACGGATGCACCAATTCTTCCTGAATGGAATGATGCCTTGGTATTACCGCCAACCTACGAAGAATATCTAAAGCAACAAAACGCGAATGAGCGCAACGATGACTAATGCAATTACAGAAATCAATGATGAGTTAGCACCCGATGTGCCAGCAAATCATGATGAGCTGCTAACAAGCGATGATCTTGTTAGCTTGCCAACCAAGCGTTTGCCATTCTCGTACGCGCGTCGTACAGGTGTATTATTAGGTAAAGATCAGGATAACTGGACTGTGTATTACCGCGGTGAGTTAGACGTTGATGCATTACTTGAGGTACGACGTATCGCGGGTCATGGTTTTTCACTAGAACAATTACCAGATGACAAATTTGAGTTGTTGCTAGAGGCCTCATATCAGCGTGATAGTTCTGAAACGCAGCAAATGATGGAAGATATCGGTAACGAAGTGGATTTATTCTCGCTTGCAGATGAATTGCCGCAAACTGAAGATCTACTTGCTGGTGATGATGATGCGCCAATTATTAAACTAATTAACGCTATGCTGAGCGAAGCGATTAAAGAAGGTGCGTCGGATATTCATATCGAAACCTTTGAACAAGAGCTAGTGATTCGCTTTAGGGTTGATGGGGTATTAAAAGAAGTATTAAAGCCAAATCGTAAACTCGCCTCATTGTTGGTGTCGCGTATTAAGGTTATGGCAAAACTAGACATTGCCGAAAAACGTATACCTCAAGATGGCCGTATTAGTTTACGAATTGCTGGTCGTGCTGTTGATGTGCGTGTTTCTACTATGCCATCAAGCTTTGGTGAGCGTGTTGTACTGCGTCTACTTGATAAAAACAACGCACGGCTGAATCTTGAAGATTTAGGTATGACTGAGCGTAACCGTGAATTGTTTGCTGACTTAATCAGTAAGCCCCACGGTATTATCTTAGTAACCGGTCCAACGGGTTCTGGTAAAAGTACCACTTTGTATGCAGGCATGAGCCAAATTAACTCGCGGGATCGTAATATCCTCACTGTTGAAGATCCAATCGAGTACGAGATCCCAGGGATTGGTCAAACGCAAGTCAATACTAAGGTTGATATGACCTTTGCACGTGGCTTACGTGCCATCCTTCGTCAAGACCCTGATGTAGTAATGGTTGGTGAGATCCGTGACCTTGAAACGGCACAAATTGGTGTGCAAGCTTCATTAACTGGTCACTTGGTTATGTCGACACTGCATACTAATACGGCTGCTGGTGCTATCACACGTATGGAAGACATGGGCGTTGAGCCTTTCTTACTATCATCATCGTTATTAGGTGTGTTGTCACAACGTCTAGTACGTACTTTATGTAATAGCTGTAAAGAAGGTCACATTGCCGATGAGCGCGAATGTCAGTTATTGGGGGTCAACCCTGCTGAGCCGCCAACAATTTATCGTGCCGTAGGGTGTGAAGAGTGTAACTTTAATGGTTACCGTGGCCGTACTGGTATTCATGAATTGTTGGTTGTTGATGAAGCAATTCGTGAAATGATCCACAGTGGTAAAGGCGAGCAAAGTGTTGAAAAGTATATTCGCAAACACAGTCCAAGCATTCGTCAAGATGGTTGTAATCGTGTGTTAGCGGGTCGCACTACCTTAGAAGAAGTCTTGCGTGTAACACGTGAGGAAGGTTAATCATGGCAGCATTTGAATACCGTGCCCTTGATGGCAAAGGTAAAGAGAAAAAAGGCATTCTTGAAGCCGACACGGTAAAACAAATCCGCCAAACCCTACGTGATCAGGGTTTAATGCCGTTAGAGGTCGTGGCTGCTGCTGAAGGTGAAAAGCAAGCTAAAGGAGCGAAGAGCTCTTTATTGAGTAGTTTCTTTAAACCAAAAATTTCTACTTCAGATTTAGCTTTGATCACTCGCCAGCTTGCAACCTTAATACAGTCGGCATTGCCTGTTGAGGGAGCCGTAATGGCGGTAGCTGAACAATGTGAAAAGCCGCGTTTAAAGCGTATGTTAATGGCCGTTCGCTCTAAGGTAGTTGAAGGTTACACCCTAGCCGATGGCATGAGCGAGTTCCCGCATGTGTTTGATGATTTATATCGTGCTATGGTGGCCGCTGGTGAAAAATCGGGTCACCTTGATCAAGTTTTAAATCGTTTAGCTGATTACACGGAACAACGCCAGCATATGCGTAGTCAAATAACACAAGCGATGGTGTATCCAACCATCCTGGTTGTATTTGCTATTGCAATTGTGTCGGTACTGTTAGGTACTGTGGTACCAAAAATCTTGAAGACCTTTGAAAAGTCAAAACAGGTTTTACCATGGACAACCGAATGGGTAATGGCAGCTAGTAATTTTGTACAAAACTACTGGTTCATAAGTTTAGTCATTATAACCGCATTAGCTGTGGCAATTAAGCAAGCGCTTAAGCAGCCGCATATTCGTTACTGGTATGACGAAAAAGTGCTTCATTTACCGGGGATTGGTAAGGTTGCACGAGGTGTGAATACGGCGCGTTTTGCGCGTACTTTAAGTATTTTGTCGTCAAGCTCAGTACCACTACTTGAAGGGATGCGTATCTCGGGTGGTGTATTGGTTAACGAGAAAATGAAAAAGTCGGTGCAAGATGCTGCAACACGTGTAAGTGAAGGGGCTAGCCTTCGTGCTTCACTTCAGCAAACCAAACTTTTTCCACCTATGATGCTACACATGATAGCCAGTGGTGAAAAGTCAGGTGAACTTGAGCAGATGCTTGAGCGTGCGGCAAATAACCAAGATCGTGAGTTTGAGAGCATGGTAAACGTGTCTCTGAAACTATTAGAGCCTGCGATGATTGCCTCAATGGCGGTAATTGTATTGTTTATTGTTATGGCAATATTACAGCCGATTATGGCAATGAATAAGGCTGTAGGTCTTTAAATTAGGGAATACTAGAGCAATTAGCAGTTAACACTGTCGCTCTATAATAAATTTTTGAAGAAAGTTAGAGGTATTTTTGTGAACAAACAGTCAGGTTTCTCATTACTAGAAGTCATGGTAGTACTGGTTATCATTGGTATGATCATGTCAATTGTGGCGCCAAATATCATGGGTCAGCAAGAAGAAGCTGCAATCGATAAAGCACACTTAGATATTCAACAAATTGAAGATGCGTTAAGCCTATACAAGCTTAAAAATAAAACGTATCCAACCACAGAGCAAGGCTTAGAAGCGCTAGTGAACAAAACAAGCATTGAGCCAATTCCAAGACGTTTTCCTGATGGCGGTTTCCTTGAGAAATTACCAGAAGATCCATGGGGTAACCCATACCAACTAATCAGCCCAGGAGAAATCGGTAAAATTGATATCTTCTCTATGGGTCCTGATGGTGAAGCAGGTACTGATGATGACATTGGTAACTGGGATGAAGAAAAGTAACAATGCCTAAATTCAGCCAACTGAACAAAGCTTATACACATCAAGGCTTACTATTATGGTAAGCCTTGGTCGTTTGCGTTTGGCTGACCGTGCTAAGCACGCGAAAGGGTTTAGCCTAATCGAGATTTTAATGGTGCTTGTGGTGATTGGTTTTGTCACCAAAATGGTTGCCTACAGTTTTGATGGTGGTGCTGAAGAAGAACTCGAAAAACAAGCTCTCAGATTACACACTACGATTAATATGGCTTCTGAGTTTGCAATTTTAAATCAGGTTGAGTTAGGTTTTCACCTTGACCAAGATACATTTGAATTTTTAGTTTTTGACGGTGATAAGTGGGTTACTTTTGACCGTGAAAAATTGTTTGCCCCAATTAAGGTTGATGAGCGCTTTAAGCTTACTCTTAACCTTGATGATTTAGCCTGGGCACAAGATAACTTGCTTGAGCAGTCAAACTGGCGTGAATTAATGAGCGGTGGTGACGAAGACAGCCTACTTGAGCTAAAAAAGCTCAAAATACCGCAAGTACTTATTTTATCTTCTGGCGAAGTCAGTGCGTTTCAACTGGTTTACGAGCTTAAAGATGAGCGAGAGCCGCAGTATTTTATCGAAGGCGAATTCATGGCCCCGGTAAAGTTTCGTATGGAGCCTGAATAATGAATAAGTCAGCAGGTTTTACCTTACTCGAAGTGATGGTTGCATTGGCTATTTGTGCAATGGCTGGTATTGCCGCAATGCAAGCAACCGGAGAGCACATTAATCATCTTTCGTCGATTGAAGAGCAAACTTATGCCTCTTGGGTTGCTGAAAACGTGATGGTTGAGCAGCGCGCCAAAGGCGAGAAGTGGACAGGTAAAAATGGTGTTAAAGGCACTGAAACATTAGCTGGCTTTGAATGGTATTGGCGTCAGGACGTGGTTCCTACTGCTGATAAAACGTTTGTAAAGGTAACCATTAACGTGTTCGCCGATGAAAAGCTTGAATATCCAGTTTATGAGCTTTCTACTTATTTAAATAAAGGTGATAAGTAGTGAAGCAACGCGGTTTTACCTTACTTGAAGTGATTGTCGCTATGGGGATCTTAGCTTTTGTGGTGTTATCAACTCATCAAATTCTTGATTCAACAACGAAAGCAAAAGAAGCTTCAGATGAAACGATTGCGGAATTAAATGGCTTACAAACCTTGTTTCGTCTAATGGATCAAGACTTTAGTCAAATGACGAAACGTCAGGTTCGAAACGAAGCGGGTGACTTTCAAGAAACTTATGTTTTAGCTGGTCGCTACGTTCTTGATAGCCAATACGATGGCATTGGCTTTGTACGTGATGGTTGGATTAACCCAATTAATTTACTGCCGCGCTCTGAATTACAAGCAGTTGGCTATCGCGTTATAGATGACAAGCTTGAGCGTGTATATCGTGTATATGTCGATCAGTTAGATAACATGGAGCCTCGTTCGCAAGTCATTCTTGAAGATATCGAAGACCTTAAATTTGAATTTTTAGATGACAAAGATGAGTGGCAAGAGCAGTGGCAAATAAAAGCGTTACCAAAAGCTGTTGCAGTTACTATTCAAAAAATCGAACAAGAGCCAATTCGTCGCGTGTTTTTAGTGCCTGGTGAAGGAAAAGTAACAGCCCAAGCAAATGATGGCAATAACGGAACGGGTGGCTAGCCATGACTGCGATTAAACGCTCTAAAGGTGCGGCGCTTGTTATCGTTTTATTCATCGTGGCGCTTGCGGCTATGTTAGCTGTCGAGATGAGCGCTAATTTAATGGTGCAAGTGCAGCGTAGTAGCAATATTCAAAACCATCAACAGGCAAAGTGGTATGCCTTCGCTGCAGAAGAGCTTGCAATTAAGGCACTTAAACAAACTAAAAAAGATGAACCAGATAAAACGCATTTAGAACAAGTTTGGGCGCAGCAGGGAGGGGTACCATATCCGGTTGATAATGGCACCTTGAGTGGCACTATTACTGACTTGCAAGCTTGTTTGAACCTAAATGCATTGCATGTAAAGCCCGATCAACAAACGGATCCAAATAATAAAACTAATCCAGCACATAAGGCATTGTTGGCATTATTAGAAAATATTGAAGATTTACCATCAGATGAGTCTGAAGAAGCTATGGCTGATAGTGTGTTTGATTGGTTAGACGCTGATAGTATTACCTATCGCTCGGGTGCCGAGGAAGATGAATATTTATCTCGACAATACCCATATATGACTGCAAATAGTTATTTTGCTTCGACCTCAGAGCTTCGTTTAGTAAAAGGCTTTAATCCATTAGTAATGGAAAAAGTCTTACCATTTGTGTGTGTGATTCCAGGCAGTGAGTTGCTACAAATAAACGTTAATACACTACCTGTAGAAAGTGCCATTATATTAAGCTCGCTTATTGATGGCTTAAGTCTTTCAGGGGCTGAAGCGGTATTATCATCACGTCCTCAAGATGGTTATGATGATTTAGAAGCATTTTTTGAAGAGGTTAATCAACAAGGCGCACAAAATGTGAAAGCCGTTGAAGACTTATTCAGTATCAACAGTGAATATTTTAAACTACAAACGCAGGCTGAATTTGCAGAGCTGCGTTTTTCGATGACCACCTTACTCCATGCCACTAATGGTACAGTAACGATACTGGCGCGAAAATTTGGAGGCGTACAGTGACAGAGATATTGTTGATCCGTACGGGTCAAACATTAAAAGACAGCCTTAATTGGCTAATTTACTCACCAACAGAACAAGAAATAATTGCCAGTGGCGAAATTGCCAATGCAACACAACTTGGTGAGCTTACAGAGAGAGCGCAATCACGGGAAGTGGTTGTACTATTGCCAAGTGATCAAGTACAACTAAAAACAGTTGCTTTGCCAACCAAGTGGAGCCGCAAGCTAGAGCAAGCACTTCCTTACATGCTAGAAGAAGAAATAGCCTGTGATGTTGACGACTTATTCATAGCGATTGCAGAACCAACACTTATTGATGAGAAGCACGCTATTAACATCGCGATGACCGATCGTGAATGGTTTGAGCAATGGCTGGCTGAGTTCAATGAGCATGGTATCGAAGTATATAAAATACTGCCCGATGCTTTATTGTTACCTGATGTCGATGACAACGCTCAGTTACGTGCTATTGAGCTTAATGGTCAGTGGCTATGTAAACACGGTAACTGGCATATTGCCGCTGTAGAGACGAATTGGCTTGCAGGCTATTTAACGGCATTAGGTAACCCTGATGTTGCACACTTTAGTCCAGCAACGGGTTTTCCTGATACGGTTAACCTAAATGCTCGAACAGAACAATACGATTTACCATTAGCTTTATTTGCCAAACAATTACCAGAGGTTAATTTTAACCTGCGCCAAGGCGTTTATCAGCTTAAGAAAAAATCAGCGATTTGGTGGGGCTATTGGCAAAAGGCCGCTATTGCAGCTGGTGTAGCGTTAGTTTGTAGTGTCGGTGTTAAGTCACTTGAGCTCTATAAGTTAAATAGCGAACTTGAAGCAATGAAAGCCGAAGTAGTTGCCAATTATCAGCGTGCTTTTCCTAACAAAAAAGTGCGTCCGCAACTTATTCGCAGCCAAATTCGTAATGAACTTGCATTAATCGATGCTGGTAGTACGGCAGGCTTTTTAGATTTGACTAACGATCTGGTCTCGATTTTTAGTCAAGTGAAAGACTTCACACCAGAAACGCTTCGTTATGATCAAGGCCGTAACGAATTACGTATTCGTGCGCGCGGCAAAGATTTCCAGTCATTCAGTAAAGTTAAAGCAATTTTAGAACAGCGTGGCTTAACCGTTGATCAGGGTTCGCTGAATAATGATGGTGATTTTGTCGTTGGTGAAATTAAGTTACGAGGTGCGGCATGAAAAATCAAATAATCAATTATTGGCGCTCGTTAAAAGAACAAGAACAGCAACTTGTTATTGTTGCAGGTGTGGTGTTTGTTATTTTTGTGCTAGTTATGGGAGTCTTTCGTCCACTTAACACGGCTATCGAAAAGGCTGAGCAAGACACTATAAAACAGCAAGAGCTATTAGTTTGGGTTGATGAGAGTATTGCTAAATTAAAAGCAAGCGGTAATGCACGTAGTACGAGCAGTCGTAGTTTAAGCCAAATCGTTAATAGCACCCGTAATCGTTATCAAATTATCATTAGTAAAATGCAGCCGAATGACAATTCACTTCGTTTAACAATTGATTCTGTTGAGTTTAATAACCTTGTTGAATGGCTTGATGAATTGGTTAATTCGCACGGCGTACTAATCGAGAATTTAGATTTAAGTAAAGATGACAAATCAGGCTTTGTGCGTGTAAGTCGTTTGGTACTAGAGAAGTAAACGATGAAAAGAGTTATTTTATTAATCACAGTGTTTGTGATGTGTTTTTTGGTGTTTACGCTGGTAAAAACACCCGCTGCCGTTGCACTTGATTTAGCTAAGCCGCATTTACCAAAGCAATTACAATTAGGTAAAGCCAGTGGCACGCTATGGGACGGCCGCATTATGCAGGTACGTTTTGATGGTGAGCAATTAAATAATGTGCGTTGGCAGTTATCAGGCTGGTCACTGTTCACAGGTAAATTAGTGGGTACGGTGCGCTTTGGCAATCCTCGTGATAAAGCGGATATATCTGGTCATGGTGATTTTACATATGGTCTCTTTAACCAAACAGTCACTGTGAAAAAGACTACTTTACGCTTAACGGTTGAACGTGCCATGGAGCGTTTACAACTCCCTTTACCGATTAGTGCACAAGGCCGCGTAATAGTTGATTTAGACGAGTACAGCTCAGGTCAGCCTTATTGTGAGAGTTTAAGCGGTGAAATCGCGAGCCCTAATATTGATGTCAAAGGAATGAACAACTGGTTTAGTATTGGTCCTCTGAGCGGCCGTTTAAGTTGTAAATCAGGTGATGTAGCAGTACTGGTAGACCCAGAAAACCGTTTAGGACTTGAAGCTGATGCAGTATTAAAAGCGAATCTAGACTTTAAAGTAGCTGGCTATATTAAACCTGAAGCAAGCTTACCCAAAGAAGTGCATGATGCAGCTAAGTTCCTTGGTCGTCCTGATAACGAAGGCCGTTATCCGCTTAACTTTTAAATTGGATTAATTGAATAGTATGCAATTACCTGAGTTTTCAAAGCAGCAAAGCGAGCTTCTAAGTCAGTTTTTAGCGCAGCATCCAGATGCGCTTACTTTGGCGCAAACCCAAGGTTACTTGTTTGCCGTGATTTGTGCTCCTGAGCCGCTTGATGTTCACCAGTGGTTAGAAGAGGTTGCACCAGGCTCTGATGGGCAAATGGATGAGCAAGTACTGTTTGCATTTATGGCCTTGTATCAGCAGGTCAGCGAGCAAGTATTTGAAACGGGTTTTGCATTACCTGTGAGCCTACAGCTGAGCTCTCAAGGGCAACAATACCTAGATATTCAAGAATGCCAGCATTGGAGCCAAGGTTTTATGCATGGTGCACAAGGCTACGTTAATAAGCTACTAAGTGCTCCACATTTAGCTGATGAACTTAAAGAAGCGTTGGCTACCGCGCTGCAAAGCTTAGGCTTTTTTACTCTTGAAAGTAGTGAAATTGCAGCCCTCGCAACTGAGCATGGTTTATCTGAAGGGCAATTATGTCAGCAGCAGTATGAAGTGATGAATGAATTTGCCGCTGGCTTTGCAGAACTTATTGAAGTTGTTGCTGTAAATAGCCAACTTTATAACGATGAGGGCTGGAACTAACCCAGCTCTAATAGGATGTCTGTGCAACCTTTGCTACAGCGTACAACGCCTTTACCTGGCTGATCAGTTTTTAAGTCTAAGGTAAGGGCGCCTTTACACACTTCACAGTATAAGGTTTGCCCTTTACCCAGCTTTTTTAACATATTGCGCTGTTTTGCGAACGAATCGCTGGTTTTTTTGTTTAAAGCAGAAAAGTCCATTACTTGTTTAGCCTTTCCTCAAGCGCATTCGAGACAATACTACATACTCGGTTTAAGCGGTCACCATAAAAATACAAGTTAATGTCTTTTTCACGGCAGTAGTGTAAGTGAAAAATTTGCAGCTTATCGTCTGTTGTAAATGTGTCCTCAATATATTCAAGCTCTGAATTAGATAAATTGAGTTGTGACTTAATATTATTTTTTGCCATATTCGCCGCGGGACTACGATTAATTTTACTAGCATCAGATAGTAATGATACGCCATCTCCTAGTAACCTTTCCCTAGGCTCTTTGATCAAAGGGTGATCAATCGTGAAAAGTGCTAAAATAATAAGCACTAAAATAAGAAATTTTTTCATAGCACAATAATCTTTGATCTAAATAAATACGGTATAGGTGCAAGTTTAATAAAATGGTCGTTTTAAAAGCAAGCAGATACGATTAAATAATTAAAATGTCGTATTTTCGATCAATCCCTGAAATTTTTTATAGATTGAGTATAATGCTTTATAGATTTGAAGTTTCAGAAATCTTTGAACGTAATGAGATGTATTCTGATTTGCCTAAGAGCTTAGAGAACCATCTGCTATAAACATATGTTTGAATGTTATTTCCTAGTGGCGTTGAGGAATTTTAATGGATAAACAGATTAAGGTTAAAAATATCCCAACGGAAGTGAAAATCCAGAAACCGGAAAATGCTTCCCTCGATGATAGATTTAATCCACGCAACCGTATTTATGTTCGAGCTGTAACTGGCTTACATCAATTGCTCAGACAGCGAATTGGTTTTGTCGGTATGCTTGCGTTTATGTTACTACCTTGGATTAATTTCCACGGCCAACAAGCTGTATTGTTCGATTTGGTAGGGCAAAAGTTTAACATTTTTGGCTTAACGCTTTGGCCACAAGACCTGACAATCCTTGCCTTTATTTTAATGTTGGCGGCTTTTGCTCTTTTCTTGGTAACTACTTTCTATGGTCGGGTTTGGTGCGGTTATACCTGTCCACAAACCGTTTGGACCTTTATTTTCATTTGGTTTGAAGAAAAGTTTGAAGGAAGCGCTAATCAGCGTAAGAAACTTGATCAACGCCCGATGGATTTTGATAAGTTTTGGCGAAAAAGTGCTAAACACGGAAGTTGGTGGTTATTCTCACTTTATACCGCATTTACCTTTGTTGGTTATTTTACGCCTATCCGCCAACTATTACCTGATCTGTTTACTCTTGATGCAACAGCATATTCATATATTTGCCTAGCCGTATTTGCGGTGTGTACCTATGGTAACGCGGGTTGGATGCGCGAAATTATGTGTTTACACATTTGCCCATACTCTCGCTTTCAATCAGCTATGTTCGATAAAGATACCTTCACAGTAAGCTATGACGAAGCGCGTGGTGAGAGCCGTGGTCCACGTTCACGCAAACAAGATCCAAAAGAGCTCGGCTTAGGTGACTGTATTGACTGTAACTTGTGTGTTCAGGTTTGCCCGACGGGGATCGATATCCGTAATGGTTTACAATACGAATGTATAAATTGTGGTGCGTGTATCGATGCATGTGATGGGGTGATGGATAAAATGAATTACCCTCGCGGACTTATTTCCTATACCACAGAGCGTAATTTAGAAACACCAGATAACAAAACCCATGCACTTCGTCCTAAGTTAATTGGCTATCTCGTCATCTTAGTGCTGCTAACTGGGGCGCTGGTGGCGAACATTGCAATGCGTAAACCTATGGACTTAGATATTATTCGTGACCGTAATCAGTTATACCGTGTTGACTTTAATGGTTTAGTTGAAAATACCTATACATTAAAGGTTATCAATAAAGCGCAACATGAGCAGACATTTAATATTCGTGTCGAAGGGCTTGATAACTTTGAGTACATAGGCAAACAAACATTCACTGTGCCTTCTGGTGAATCATACAATGTACCACTGTCATTGGTTGTTGACCCTTATGATTTGAAAAAGCCAATGACAAAGTTTGAGTTTATACTTTCTGTCGATGGTGAGCCTGATGTGCAGATTTCACAGCCGAGTAACTTCTTTAAGGCACGATAATTAAGTACACTGAGTAAATGAATAAAAAGCGGGATTTTCCCGCTTTTTTTATATGATGAGACATTATGAGTAAATTTAGTTTTGTTGACCTTACACCCGATTCAATTTTAGATGCAGTTGAAAGTATCGGTGTCTATGCTGAATCAGGACTGCTGGCATTAAATAGCTACGAGAATCGTGTTTATCAATTTAAAGCAGAAGATGGCCAACGATATGTTGTTAAGTTTTACCGACCAGAACGCTGGAGTAAGGCGCAAATCTTAGAAGAGCATGCGTTTGCATTTGAACTTGCTGAGGCCGAAGTGCCGGTTGTTGCGCCTGTTATTATCGAAGGGCAAAGCTTGTTTGAGCATAATGGCTATTTGTTTACGTTATTCCCTAGTGTGGGTGGCCGCATTTTTGAAGTTGATAATTTAGATCAACTCGATGTGCTTGGCCGTTTAATTGGTCGAATGCACCAGGTAGCAAAAGCAAAGCCATTTGAACATAGGCCTGTGATCAGTTGCGAAGAATATCTTCAGACAGCTAAAGTTCAGTTACAGGCAAGTAACTTGGTGCCAATGACATTAGAGAACGCCTTCTATACAATTTTAGATTTGGTAATCAAAGAAACCACACAACAGTATAAAAATGTTGAAACTATCCGCCTGCACGGTGACTGCCATGCTGGTAATATATTGTGGTCTGGTGATGCATTGATGTTCGTTGATTTGGATGACAGCCGACAAGGACCTGCCATTCAGGACCTTTGGATGATGCTCAGTGGCGATCGTAACAACCAACTGTTACAGTTAGACACTTTAGTGGCTGCCTATGAAGAATTTTGTGACTTCGATCACAGCCAATTAAAACTGATAGAACCACTCAGAGCGATGAGAATGGTGCATTACATGGGGTGGTTGGCAAAAAGATGGGATGATCCAGCATTCCCACGGAACTTTTCATGGTTTGCTGAAGACAAATACTGGGAGCAGCAAATACTAGCGTTAAAAGAACAGCTTGCAGCGCTACAGGAAGCACCATTAAAATTATTACCATAAATTTTTAAAAGCTAATAAAGACGAGAAAATAATGTTTAAAAAATTAAAGTTAAGTCTACTCATTTTATGTTTACCTTTTGCAGCCCTTGCTGCTGATTTTGAAGCAGGTAATCAATATGAAGTTTTAAAAGTTGAGAAAAGTGCAACACCGCAAGTAACCGAGTTCTTTTCGTTTTATTGCCCACACTGTTTTCAGTTTGAGCCTGTAGCAAAAGCATTAACTGCAAGTCTTCCTGAAGGTACCGAGTTTGTAAAAAGCCATGTTAACTTTTTAGGTGGTGTATCTAAGCAAACACAAAGTAATTTAAGCTATGCCTACTTAATTGCTAAGCAACATGGCAAAGCAGAGCAAGTTGCAGATCAAATTTTTAATAGTATCCACAGACAACGCGCTTTACTTAAAGACATGAAAGACGTAAAAGCATTACTAGCAACTAATGGTATCAGCAACGAAGTGTTTGATGCTGAAATTGCAAGCATGCCAGTGATTAGTGCTGAAAAAGCGATGCAAGATAAACAGCAAAAATATTCTGACATGGGTGCGTTAACAGGTGTGCCTACTTTTATCGTAAATGATAAATATAAAATCAATTTAAATACCATCAAAAGCCAGCAGATGCTTGATGAGTTAGTCGAATTCTTATTAAAACAATAATTTTGGAGTAAAGAAGTAATGATCAAGTTAGTAAAAGCTGTATTAATGGCTGCCACGCTAGGTTTAGCGGCAAATGCCTCAGCTGCTCAATATGAAGAGGGCAAGCATTATGAAACGATTGATGCACGCGCTTCTAAAAAACCAGAAGTAAAAGAGTTCTTCTCATTCTACTGCCCACACTGTAATAACTTCGAGCCAGTAGTGAAAGAGCTTAAAACACTTCTTAAAGAGGGCGTAAAGTTCAAAAAGAGTCATGTTGATTTTTCAGGTCCTCGTGACCCAAAAATTCAAACTATCTTAGCGCAAGGATATGCGACGGCTAATGTGTTACCACAGAAAGACGCGTTAGTAGCCGCTGTGTTTAATCATATTCACGGTAAGCGTGCACGTATTAACGAACTAGCAGACATGAAAGACATCTTCGTTTCACAAGGTGTATCGGCTGAAGATTTTGATAAGTACTACAACAGCTTCTCTGTACGTACTATGGCTTCTAAAATGAAACGCGACCAAGAATACTACCAACAAAAAGGTGCTTTAAAAGGCGTTCCAACTTTTATTGTTAATGGTAAATATCGCGTGATTATAGGTGCGGATTCAGGTATTAGCGATGCAAAGAGCATGGCAGACTTAATTAATTACCTAGCTGATAAATAAGTTTAGTTTAATTAAAATTAAAGCTCCGCACGCGGAGCTTTTTTTATTGGTAAAGCAAATGCAAAAAATACTAGTTTCAAGCTGTTTGTTAGGAAACCATGTTCGTTATGACGGGCAATCGCAAAATTTACTTCATCCTGGCTTAGAAACTCTAAAACAGCAGGGAAGGCTTATTGCATTCTGCCCTGAAGTAGCTGGTGGCTTACCTACACCAAGGCCGCCAGCAGAAATTAAATTGGGAAGAGTACTCACCAAAGATGCGCAAGATGTCACAGTGCAATTTGCTTATGGTGCAGAACAAGCTCTTAAACTTTGCCAAAAGCAAGGTATTCGTTATGCCTTGTTAAAAGAATCAAGCCCGTCATGTGGTCGCAATACGATTTACGATGGTAGTCATTCTGGAAGGAAAATTTCAGGGATGGGGTTAACTGCAAAGCTGTTAACTGACAACAATATAGAAGTGTTTAGTGAGAAGCAGTTGCCAGCACTATTTAAAGCGCTGGCAGACTAATTTTATTTACGCTGTAAAAACACACCTGATTCAATGTGGTGGGTGTAAGGGAATTGATCGAAAATAGCAAAACGCTTTACTGCATGGGTTTTGCATAAGTGGTCAAGGTCACGCTCTAGGGTATCTGGATTACACGAGATATAAATAATATTGTCGTAGTTCGCAACTAGGTCACAAGTCAGTGTGTCCATGCCAGCACGTGGTGGGTCCACCAAGATTGTTTGGCAGTTATAGCTTTTCAGATCAATGCCATCCAAACGAGAGAAAGTGCGCTCGCCTTTCATTGCTTGAGTGAACTCTTCACTCGACATACGAATGATATCTAAGTTTTCAACCTTGTTCTGCGCGATATTGTATTGTGCAGAGTAAACCGATGATTTTGAAATCTCAGTCGCTAATACGCGGTCGAATGAATCTGCAAGAGCAATGGAGAAATTACCATTCCCGCAATATAACTCCAGTAAGTCATTGCTAAGTGGTTGGCAAAGCGCTTGTGCCCACTCTAGCATCTTGATGTTCACTTTCGCATTAGGTTGAGTAAAGCTATTTTCGACTTGTTGATAGATAAGCTCTTTACCGTTTACGTTTAAACGCTCAATAACGAAATCATTACCAATCACTTCTTTTTGCTTGCGAGCACGGCCAATAAAATCAATTTTAAACTGTGTGCTAAGTTTTGCTTTAAGCTCTTTAATAGCTTGTAGCCACTGCTCATCTAATTGTTTGTGGTATAACAAACTAACTAGAATCTCGCCACTTAAGCTTGAAAGATAATCGATTTGAAACAGCTTGCGACGCAGAACTTCATTGTCTTTTAAGTTTTCGATCATGGCTTGCATGACTTCACCCACTAAAGGCGCTGCAGGGTCAAACTCGTCAACACGGATCTTTTCTTTAGTTTGTTGATCAAACATGATGTGAAAAAGGTCTTCACCTTCATGCCAGACACGAAACTCTGCACGTTGGCGGTAATGAATAGGGTCAGAGCCAAACACTTCTAATTTATCGACCCCAAAACGTCTAAACTGTGAGGTGATGCGCTGCTCTTTCTCACTCAATTGTGCATCATATTGAGTTGTATCAATTTTTATAACCGCCATGGCTGATTACCTTTTATCTCTTAGCTTTATAACGGCGCTATTGTAGGGAGCGCTGAGGATTTGTCTAGTTTTGTTATTTATTTTAGTGTCGTTTTTTTATACAAAAAACTTAAGTTCTGTGGTTTTTGGCCGATAATGAGTTAACCATAACATGGAGTCGGATCATGAAAATTGGCAACCTAGGCTATATGCCTAATACAAATGTGAATAAATACAATGGCAAACAGGCATTGCAGCAGCCTACTATTCAAAATCGTCAAGATAGTTACCAGCAACGAGGCCGAGAGCTGGCTGCTAAAGTTCTTGATGATAAACTTGCTGAGGCACTAGGTTTACCTAAAGCCGAAGAGAAAAAAGATAAACCACTGTTCGACTTTGAAGAGATCGTTAAAAACGTTCTCGACTTTGTTGGCGGTGCGCTTCGCAAAGCAAAAGCAGATGGTGCTGATGATGAAAAGCTCAAAGGTATGCTTGGTGATGCACGAAAAGGTGTACAAATGGGCATCGACGATGCTTATGATGAGCTAAAAGGGTCAGGTATTCTTAATGATGACATCGAAGAGGGTATCGAAAAGTCTAAAGAAGGTATCTATAAAGGTATTGATGAATTAGAAGAAGACTTGTTCAATCCTAAACCAAATTCGGTTTCAGTAAGCCAGGCCCAATACGTTAGTTTAAGTAATAACGCAGAATACACTTTCACTACTGCTGAAGGTGATGAAGTGAGTATTAGCTTTGCTGATGCATACGAAAGTAAGTCAGCAAGCGGCTATAGCAAAAATGGCGATAACGAAGCGTTTGTCAGTGAATCTTCTCAATCACGTGACTTATCATTCTCGATGACAGTCAATGGTGATTTAAATGAGCAAGAGCAGCAAGCTATCAATGAATTGATGGAAGACTTGCAGAGTGTTAGCGAAACATTCTTCTCTGGTTCATTAGAAGATGCCTTTGAACAAGCTAAAGAGTTGAACTTAGGTAACGAGCAACTAGTTGGCTTTACGATGGATCTGAAACAAACAAAAACAGTTGCTGCTATAAAAGGGTATGAAGAATATAAACCATCCCCTGAAAAAGAAGTCGCTGATAAAATAGCGCCATTTAATGACGATTTGAAACAAGCGTTCAATAAAGCGGGTGAGTTAGGTTTGCAAAATGAACTTGCTGGTATCTTACAATGGTTAAACCAAGATAAAGAAGAAGTAAGCAAGCTGGTGGATTATACCAAAGCAATGTTTGAACAAATGAATAAACTACGTTCGGCAACTGAAGAAGCTTAACCCTTTCTTTATTTTTATATAGCTGCATGGCAAACTGCTGGCCTTTGATGATCCGAGGTAAGCAGTTTGTCAGTTCATATAATGGTGTTTGATTCTGGTATAGGTGGGACAACCGTACTTGAGCAGATCCAAGCACTGATCCCAGATGCTGATTATAGCTATTTTATGGATAATGCTTTATTGCCATATGGCGCGCAAAGCCAGCAAACGATTATAACCCGCCTTTTTGCGCTACTACAGTTTATCGAAATAGAAAAATTACACGTAGATATTCTAGTAATTGCGTGTAACACCGCCTCTACATCTGCATTAGAAACTATTCGCCCGTATACAAATATAGAAGTAGTTGGTGTTGTGCCTGCGATAAAGCCAGCAAGCGCTTTAAGCAGTAGCAAACATATTGGTTTGTTGGCAACGCCATCGACGACCAAGAGCCACTATACTGCAAACTTAATTAGTACTTATAGCCAAGGCACTCAAGTCAGTTTATATGGTTCAACTGAGCTGGTGGAAATAGCAGAAACACTGTTTCATACGCAGACACTCAATAAAGAAAAACTTGAAAAAGAATTGTGTGGTCTAGCTATCGCAGAAGATATAGATGTATTGGTACTTGGCTGTACACACTTTCCATTATTAGCAAATGCGATTAATGACTATTATAAACAACGGATCTTACTTATAGATTCAGGCAAAGCGATTGCTAATCGCGTTAAAAGTTTAATTGAACTTCGGGGATACACAGTAACCGGAGATAAAAAAAAGCCGCTGCACTTTTATGCAACGGCTCCTATTTGTCACTCGCAATTAAACGTTGAGCTGATTACGCTGACTGATCAGATCCCTCACGGAAGCTATTAGTCTCGTTCTCTTGTTTTTGTTTTGCTTCACGTACTTTTAAAGTACGCTGTTGGAATTCGCTATCATTTAATTGATTGATTGCGTTTTCAGCATCTGCTTCAGCCATTTCCACAAATCCAAAGCCACGACGTTTACCTGTGTTTTTATCTTTTAGTAAGCGTACGTTGAAAACTTTGCCTTGTTCTTCAAATAAAGCACGAACAACACCTTCATTAGCACGATAAGGTAGGTTGCCAACATAAAGAGTTTTTGTTTTTACTTCGGCCTCCTCACTTGACGTTGATGAAAGCGCAGCAATAACTAAAGCACCAATTAATAAGCCTGCACCAAATAGCAATGCTGGGTCTAACGCTAAGCTTGCAAATGCAAACTTAACAACTACAAACCCCAAAACAGCAAGAATAACGGAGAAAAGAAAAGATTTTTGATCGGGTAATTTCATTTTGATCTACCAATAAACAAGAAATAAACATTAATTTAACATTGTGAACTTGCTATCTTAACGAGTTAAATGAACATAGCAATGAAATTTGCATGAAATTATGAATATTGGCATAAAAAACAGCCATAATAGCGACCGTTTTTGCTATTTTCGGTAATTTTAGTTCGCTTTTTGAGCGAACAGTAAAAAGATCGAAAAAAAGTGTTGATCTGTTTTTGGATCTCCCTATAATGCGACCCCACTGACACGGCGGGCAGCAACGAAAGACGCTGAACAACGTAGCAGAGAGTTAAGTGAAACTTCGGTTTCAAATTATCGAAAGAAAGTTTGAAATTAAGTGTTGACTCGAAAAATTAAGGATGTATTATACGCATCCCTAGCGACAACGTCGCAACGTTCTTTAACAATATAAAGCAATCATCTGTGTGGGCACTCGTACAGA
>NZ_JAGDEC010000018.1:0-17724 GCF_040148775.1 Pseudoalteromonas sp. NFXS39
AATCTGGCGCGGATCTCATCGTAGAGCTGGGACTAATGAAAGTCTCTAATAGACTCTGAATACATTAGCGCAAACCATCTCCGTTATTTTAAATTATTAACTTGCAAAACGGGGCGTACCATACATTACTGCCCCATCCCCTTCTTTTCAGTGAAAAACAGCAAAAAATTAAACCTTTTTACAAAAAAACGCCCTCTTTACGCTCAAAAAACAAGCAAACAAACTTTTTCCTATTTACACAGCCGATTCAGCTAAGTATTATTCTCGCATCACGACGTGGAGAGATGGCAGAGTGGTCGAATGCACCGGTCTTGAAAACCGGCAGGGGTTTGTAGCCCCTCTAGGGTTCAAATCCCTATCTCTCCACCACTTATTTTTATTTGCTGATTTATTTCAGCAAATTACAATCAGAATTATGCGCTGGAGAGGTGGCCGAGTGGCCGAAGGCGCTCCCCTGCTAAGGGAGTATAGGGTTTGTAGCTCTATCGAGGGTTCGAATCCCTCCTTCTCCACCATTTTATTGTTAAAAACCGCTTTTAAGCGGTTTTTTTATGCCCAAAAAACTTGCACACCTCATTATATTTCATGCATGCTAAGTATCTATTTGCTACACAAAGTGATGCTATGTTTCGTTTTGCTCTGTTTACTCTTGCTCTATTTGCCAGCACCTACAGCCAAGCCACTATTTATAAGTGCATGATTGACGGGGTTGCCACCTTTACAGAGAAGCCTTGTGGTAAGGATGCAGAAATCGTAAAAATTACACCATCACCAGTAAGTAATCTCACTCCAGCCACAGAGCAAGAACAGAAACAACAAAAACCAACCGACTTAAGTGTCGAGGATTACTTAAAAATTCAAAAAGCGGATCGCGAAATAGACCGCCTTCAGTTAGAAATCAAAGAGCTGCAAAAACAGCAAAATGAGCGTATTAACAGACTTAATAATATGACCCAAGATGCTGCGAACAGGTTAGGTGCAAAGTCTATTGATGACGCTATAAGTAAACAAAGCAAACGTATTAACACCTACTATAAAAGCCAAATAGCTATCCTCGAAAAGCAAGTAGCACAACTAGAAGAACACAAAAAATTACTCAAAGAACAGAGCACACAGTCCAATTAGCTTAACTTACTAAAACTGGTCAGACATGATATAACAGGTTTGCTGACTAAGTTTAGGAATCAATTGTTTTGCAAATTCACACGCTCGAAGGCTATATTCAAAATATCTATTTGATTGAATATTCAGATAAATTGATGCTACTTGATGGTTGTTGCCGCGCGGATGTTAATACCGTGTTTGACTATATCACCGAGCAACTAAAGCGCCCTATCACAAACTTAAAACTGATTGTAGTAACCCATATGCATCCAGATCATGCAGGTGGGGCTCATGCATTAAGAAAGTTAAGCGGCGCCAAAATTGCTACATCAAATGCCCCTGGACAATGGTATCGAGGCATTGATGGTTTCTTAATGCACTTAACCGATATCGCTTTGGCTTGGTGGGTCGCTGGAAGATTAAATAAAAAGCGTCATAACCTTTGGTATAGTCGTCACCTCGATGCTGATTACTACCTTACAACAGATGAAACCCTACCCGGCTTTGAGGATTGGCAGGCGCTACATAGCCCAGGTCATACCGACCGAGATATTAGTCTATACCATATCCCCAGTGAGCGAATTTACATTGCTGATTTACTAGTAAAAGTAAAAGGACAGCTAGTGCCGCCCTTTCCTGTTTTTTATCCTAAGCTGTATTTGAACTCTTTGCTGATGCTAAAAGCGCTGCAACCAAAACGAATTATGTTTGCCCACAGTAATGAAGTCTGTATTGATGACATCGACTTTGAGCAAATTTTGGCGCTGGTCCCCGAAAAGCCAATGACCCATTGGCGTTCAGTAAAAGCAAAAGCCCGGCAAGCACTTAATCTAAAACGCTTTTCACAGTCGTAATAAAAGTGTTTATATCCTGCTGATCATTATAAATATGAGCAGAGACTCTTAAACCTAAGTGACGCTCATCAACAGCAATATTCGCAGCCTCAAGCGCTGCTTTAACAGCCGCTTGTTGCTCACCAAAATGCATAATGGCAGTTCCAGAGCATTTATCAGCTTGCTTTGGTGAGCGCATATAATCAGCTAATTGCTCATGAAACTGTGCGAGCATTGCTAAGTTATGCGCTCGTACTTTCGCAATACCCAGCTCTGCAAAGTAATTAATACTATGCGAAGCCAAAATATAAGGTGCAACTGAAGGTGTTCCCCCCCAAAAGCGCAACGCGGTTTGATGATAAGCAAAGTGCTTAATATCAAATTCAAATGGGTTTTGATGAGAAAACCAGCCAACATCTTGTGGCCGACAAAATGAAAGTTGGTTGCTGTTAACCCATAAATAAGCAGCACCAGGTCCACCACATAACCATTTCACGCTTGAGCCCAGCATAAAATCGGCATCAAGCTTAGTTAAGTCAACCTCTAGAATCCCCGCAGACTGTGCAACATCAAGCAAAGTCAATGTGTTGTGTTGCTTTGCTATATTTATAATTTCACGGATAGGTGCTTGCTGGCCTGTGTTTGAATAAACATGGCTAATGAAGACTAAATCAATTTCATTATTCGCTAAATATGACTGCCAAACGTGAGCATCGGTTAAATCTTCATGTTTTCCAATAAACACGATTTCTGCACTTTCAGGTAAAGCTTTTTGCATTGCAAAGCCCATACTTGGAAAATCACTTTCTGCCATCAACACTTTGCTGTTTTCTTGCTGAAGTCGCGGGTGCGACATCAAAAGCTTGGTTAAGCCACTCGATAAATTAACTTGCGGGCAAAACAACTCCTTTTGCGAGTTAAATAACTTAGCGAGACTGCTTGTAAATGCCTCGACACCTTGCAGCCACTGTTGCCATGGTTCTTTATTTTCATTTTGCCAAGCTGCAAAAAACTGCTGATGGAAGTGCTGCTCAGCTGATTTTAATGGTCGCCCCACAGAATGGTTAAGCAAATAGCTGCCTTGTGGAATTACAAAATCGTTTTTGTTCATTACTTAATCCACTGTTTTAATTTAGTTAAATCATCAAAACGGGTGCGAATATCATCACGTTTTGCTGCCGCACGACGATCTCGTAACTGCTCTAGTGAGTTAAGTAACATGTGTAAAGGAGGCCCACTGGCTGTGACTTTATCCATATGCTGTTGCTGCATTTTCTGTGAAGGTTGTGCAATGTATTTACTAACCAATTGATTATGATGCCCAATCGCAGTATCACCATGCAGTTTGCACACTTGAATAAACAGCTTTAAATTAGTTTGTAGCCATTCGCTATCGCGCTCAGCTTCTGCAGCTAAAAAATCATCCATAATACTTGTCATACGCATGCTTTCACGCAAAATTTGCTGATCTTCAGGCATCATATACAAGAATTTATCCACCAGCATTTGCGAGTAGCTAGGTTCATTAGCAAAACAAAGGCCAAGCAGTAAATCGATAACATTAATGCCCGCAAAATCACCAGCATTCGCGCCACGATATACCTCTTTACCTACTCGATACGGCTTGTAATACGGGCGTACACAATAGAAAAAGCGGTCTGTATCAAGCTTGTTGTATAACGCATTGTTCGACTCAATAACATCTAGCAGTGCTTGCTTTGCCACTGCGAGTAAATCTGCTGCTATAGGGTGCGATATGCCCAATGGTTGAATTTTTAATAAAGCATCCGCCACACGCTTATACGCTAAAATACCCTTGGTATTGTAATCAACAAAGATTTTCTCATCTTCAAGGTCAGTAAAGCGCTTATACAAGCCATCAACAGCTTTATTGTGCGTGGTTAAATGCGCAGTTGCGAAACGAGGAGTTACACCAATAGATGCACCAATATGCATTGCCAGTGCTGAGGCTTCGACAAGGGGGGAGGTTGTTTCACGAGAAGGCTCTGTAATCTCATGACGACGGCATGCCGCCATATACAAACCAACATTACCTAATAAATCGAATGCGTTGTCAAAGCCTTCATCGGTATTACCTTCTGCAAGTAAGGCACGAATATGCTCATTACCTTCTTGCTCTAATTGACATTTAAGGTCTTCACCTACACCTTCTACATTCGCTTTATCGTCTTGTTGCCAATATAGTTTTTCTAGCGCGCTATTGATCTCAACAAAACGGGTGCGAAGCCAGCTATCAAATGCCTTTGTGTTCTCAGTCACAGGCTCACTCCAAAATAATTATATTGCGATAATGTTAACAGAGTTCAATGAGTGCTAATCGCCAAAATATAGACTAGAATCCATCTAGATTAGTGAAAATCACTCAAATAAAAATGAAATTAGATAAAAAAGACCAACAATTACTTAATGCTTTACAAGATAATGCAAGAACTTCTGTCTCGGAGCTAGCCCATTCTGTCAGCCTGTCAGATACTCCTTGCCTGCGCCGTATTAAAAAACTCGAATCAGCGAATGTGATCAGTGGCTACCATGCTGCCATCAATCCTAAAGCGGTTGATTTAAATGTGTCTGTGTATGCCTTTGTACGCCTAAACCAAAACTCAGTTGCCGCTGCTGAGCAATTTGAACAACAAGTTGAGAAACTTGATCATGTACTTGAGTGTTCTGTTATCTCAGGTAGTTATGATTATCTTCTAAAGATTATTGCCGCTGATTTAGAAAGTTATGAAAGCTTTGTGAAACATAAGCTAGGTAGTATTGATTGTATTGCTAACATCGAGTCGACGGTGGTCTTAAAACAAGCTTTCACTAAGCGTCATTTACCGCTAGCTTGACGCAGCTTGCTTGCAAATCAAAGATAACTCGATAAGCTAAAAACAGGCTTTAAAAGGATGCTTAAAATATGAAATTCATCAACTTAGTTGCTATCTCTTGGGCCATCAGTGGGCTATTTAGCAGCCCATTAATGGCACAGCAACAAACCTGCCTTACTCAGCTTGAAGACCAAGCACTAATGATGAAAAGTAAACGCGAAGGGCTGTTTAGAGAGCCATTACCACGCACCCATAGCACCTTTAGCTATAATATCGAGCAAGCATTTAGTGACTATTTAACCGCTGCGTACCTGCAAATTAGCAGCGAAAATCCGCGTGCTAGTTTGCCATGCCCTGTTTATACCGACACCTATCAGCAGCTTGTTGCACAAGGCGCTCGACCAGCTAACGCGACTGTTGCCGATTTAATAAGCCCATTCGAACTTAAACAGGCCGATAGCCGTAAAGCCGTACTCTTAATCCATGGTTTAACCGACTCACCCTTTACCTATCACGACCTTGCACAAGTGTATTATCAACAAGGGTATACGGTCCGCACAATTTTACTACCTGGGCATGGTACCGCTCCTGCTGCACTTAGAGACATAAATGCCGATGATTGGCAAAAAGCTAGCGTGTATGCCATTGAACGCACATTAAAAGACTTTGATCAGGTGATTTTAGGGGGCTACTCAACCGGTGCTGCACTGGTTATTGATTACTTAACTCAAGGCCCTGTCGATAATAAAATTACTGCTGCTATGTTGTTTTCACCGGCAAGCGAGCCACACAATAAAAACGGTTGGCTGGCGAAATGGGTCGATGCAATTCCATTTGTGAATTGGATTGATAAAGACGCGGATCTTGATTTTGCCAAGTATGAGTCGTTTCCATTTAGTGCAGCCTCAGCTAGCCACGAAGCAATGAGCCGTATCAGCCTTGATGAGCTTCGTTATCGTCAACAGCCTAATGTAGCAATATTTAGCACCTTTAGTGACGTTGACACCACGATAGATAACCAAGCAACCTTTAAATTACTAGCTAAACTGCACGACCCAAAAACGCGCAAAAATTATCAGCTTGATCGCCTTGTATACTATGGTGACGACAATAACATCCCAGCCAGCTTTCCTGCTGATTACCACATAATCCGTGATGACTGCGATACATATGATTGTAAAAAAATCAAAGGGATGTCACATATTGGTATCGTTAATAAACCCAGTAACCCTTACTATGGCCGTAAAGCTTTGTACCGAAATTGCGGCAGCTATTTAGATGACGATACGCTTTATACAGCCTGCAAATACCAAGAAGACATCGTGATGGGTGAGCGCACAGCCGAAAATTTACAAGCACACAAACCCTTTGCACGAC
The DNA here is from genome assembly GCF_040148775.1 of Pseudoalteromonas sp. NFXS39. Lineage (NCBI taxonomy): Bacteria > Pseudomonadati > Pseudomonadota > Gammaproteobacteria > Alteromonadales > Pseudoalteromonadaceae > Pseudoalteromonas > Pseudoalteromonas sp. NFXS39. The sequence continues at coordinate 6,149 of NZ_JAGDEC010000018.1, forward strand.
TCACGTTTAACCCTTATTTCGATAAGCTCGCTATGCATATCAGCAGTTTCATTAAAGATATTGAATCGGCAGCACAATGAGTGAGTTTAGCCACCGCTGGTTTAATCAAATAAGCGAGATTGATGCTGCTCTTTGGCAGTCATTTTTTGATGATACACCCTTTACTGATCACGCTTTTTTAGCGGCTCTAGAACAAAGTGGCTGTGTGAGTGAAGAGTCGGGCTGGCAACCCATGCACTTAGCAATTTACCAGCAAGAACAGGTCATAGCCTTACTACCCGGGTATCTAAAACATCATTCTTATGGTGAATATGTATTTGACTGGGCTTGGGCTGAAGCCTACCAACAGCATGGCTTAGAGTATTACCCTAAATGGCTTTGCGGCGTGCCATTCACGCCTATTGCTGGGCAAAGAGTTAGTATTAACTATGCTGATCCTACTGAAGTCTATGCTTACATTCAGCACATACTCACGGCAACAGCAGCGCAGTTAGACTGGTCAGGTTGGCATATAAATTTTTGCCACCAGCAGCAAGCGACTGCATTAACTAGCGACACCGTAATGCAACGTCATGGCGTGCAGTTTCAGTGGTTTAATGAAGGCTATAAATGCTTCGAGGATTTTTTAGCTTCACTCACCGCAAGAAAGCGTAAATCGCTCAAAAAAGAACGCGCTAAAATAACTGAACAGCAGATAGCCGTAGAATGGATCGAAGGTGCTGACATCAGCAAACAGCACATGCAGCAATTTAGTCATTTTTACCGCCAAACCTATTTGAAGCGCTCAGGCCACAATGGTTATTTGAATACCGCTTTTTTCGAGTTATTACAGCAAAGCATGGCCGACAAACTGGTGCTAATGTTCGCTAAATATCAAGGAGAGGTGATTGCCGCCACACTCAGCTTTAAAGATCAGAACTGTTTATATGGTCGTTACTGGGGAACGAACTATGAGCTCGATAGTTTGCACTTTGAGCTTTGCTATTACCAAGGCATTGAATACTGCATTGCCAACAAACTAAAACAGTTCCACTCTGGCGCGCAAGGTGAGCATAAAATAAGTCGAGGTTTTAAACCTGTATATACCTATTCACTGCATCATATTCAGCACGGCGATTTTGCAGCTGCCATCAGTGATTTTATAATTAGAGAACGCCAACATATGGCGCTCTATAAAGCCCAATGCGAAAGCTTACTGCCTTTTAAACAGCAATAATTGGTTGTTTGCAGGCATTTGCACATCTTCAACAAAGGTTAAGCCAGCTTGCTCAGCGAGTTGGCAAATCGCTTCAAAATCACGAATGGCACTATTTTCATCTTGCTGTTTTAAAAAAGCATCAAATTCAGCATTGCTGGCACTGGTATACTTACCTTGATACTTAAATGGCCCATAAATACACAATTTACCTTTAGCCGCTAAATGCTTTGCTACACCTTGGAAAAAGCTCTCCACAAGCGGCCAGCTAATAATGTGCATCGTATTCGCAGTAAAAATAGCATTCACTGTTTCAACAGGCCAAGGATCATTGAGGTCGAGTGTTAATGGCGCATGCAAGTTAGATAGTTCAGCTTCTTGATGCCACTCTAAAATCCCAGGGTGATTAACCTCGCGATCACTACAATGCCACTGCAAATGTGCTAAATGCGTTGCAAAATGCACACTATGTTGCCCCGTACCAGAGCCTACCTCTAATACATTCGTCACATCAGAAAAGAACTCTTCTAATACGTTTAAAATAGGTAATTTGTTGTTTTCACAGGCTTGAGAGAAGGGTTTATCCATATAAATTAATGCACCATGTTTGGTAATTCGTGCACAACAGTAAAGCAAAAATAAATAGCAAAGTCGCGATGTATTTATTATTTAAAAATATAAAACCACTATTTTCAGCAGGTTACGATTATTAATTAATATTGGTACAGCTTATGCAATTTCTTAAGTGAATTAATCAATAGGAGTAATATTATGTATATCTCACCCTACACTGCTGTAGATGCAGCACTTGCTGCCAGCGAACGCGCTGAAAGCGAAAAAGCCGCCTTAACAAGTTGTGATGCTAGAGCAACTGTGATCGAACTACTTTCTCAATGTAATAAAGAAAATGTACAGGCGCCGAAAAAACATGAAACAGACCAGATTTTTATTCTCGGCTACAATTAATCACTCACAGTTAATCTATCCAGTCTTAGCTTCACTAGATAAGACTTGCACTAAAACCGATTAGCTGTAATGATAACAATTATCATTACAGCTAATCGGTTTTTCTATGCACTCTCACAATGCTATGCTGCAATATCAGCGGCAAATGAAATGTGTTTGCCAAAGACGAGGGCTACATGCCCCTGCACTTGTTGCTAACTATGTTGAAGCGGGTTTAAACATTGCACGCTATTACGAAAAGCATCACAACTTTATTTTGCAAGAGCTGTATCTAAGACGCACCTTTCATGAATTGCTTGAAAAGATGTGTGATTCATTAGTACATAATGCAATTCGTAAACAATGTTTGGCTCAGCTTTATAAACCGCAACTTGCGCTAAAGCGTTATTACAAAACTCATAACTGTATTGAAAAGTATTTCAGTTTGGAGCGAGAAGCATGTCTTCTCAGCCAAGAATTTAACCCGATTTAGGAGTGTTTATGAGCCAATTTAGAACCGAATCAGATAGCATGGGCGAACTACAAGTCCCAGCAGACGCTTTGTATCAAGCTCAAACGCAACGTGCTATCAACAATTTTAAAATTAGTGGCTTAGCCATGCCTAAGCAATTTATCACAGCCCTCGCCTATATTAAGCAAGCCGCCGCACAAAGTAACGCCGCATTAGGTCACTTGAACCAAGGCAAAGCGAAAGCAATTGAGCAAGCATGCCAAGAAATCATCGATGGTAAACACTTTTCAGAGTTTCCTGTTGATGTATTTCAAACCGGCTCTGGCACTAGCTCTAATATGAATGCCAATGAGGTAATAGCGACACTGGCAAGCCAACTGGCAAACGAAACTATTCACCCCAATGATGACGTGAATATGGGACAAAGCTCAAATGATGTGATCCCCACAGCAATTGCTGTAAGTAGCGCTATTAACATCATTTATGAACTATTTCCTAAACTAGATAAACTCAGTCAAAGCTTGCAAAACAAGCAAGCCGAAGTCGGCCATATTGTTAAAACTGGTCGCACTCATTTAATGGATGCCATGCCAGTAAGTTTTGCGCAAACATTAGCTGCATGGCAGTTACAAGTCGATCACGCCATGACAGGTATTCGCCAAGCACTAGAGCGGGTTTGTGAACTTGCACAAGGTGGTACAGCCGTTGGTACTGGTATCAATGCCGATCCAGCGTTTGCCGGTCAGTTTTGTCAGCACTTAAGTGAGAATTTAGGTATTCGCTTTAGCCCGAGCAAAAACTTCTTTTATAACATAGGTTCACAAGATGCTATTGTAGCGCTTTCGGGTCAGCTTAAGGTATTAGCCGTAGCACAGATGAAAATAGCCAATGACCTGCGCTGGATGAACTCAGGCCCTCTTGCAGGTCTTGGTGAAATCGAGCTTCAAGCCTTACAGCCTGGTTCATCAATTATGCCGGGTAAAGTAAACCCAGTAATCCCTGAAGCTGCAGCTATGGTCAGCGCACAAGTTATTGGCAATGACGCCACTATTACTGTGGCTGGTCAAGCTGGTAATTTTGAACTTAATGTGATGCTACCTGTGATTGCCTTAAACATTCTGCAAAGTATCGAACTGCTGGCTAATAGCAGTGAGGCACTTGCAGATAAAGCGATTACCAGCTTTAAAGTAAACCAGAGCAATGTTGATAAAGCACTCGCCAAAAACCCAATTCTGGTTACGGCACTTAATCCGGTGATCGGCTATAGCAAAGCAGCTAAAATTGCCAAATTAGCTTATCAAGAAGGCCGTCCAATTATTGATGTTGCTGCAGAACATACTGATATCTCACGTGAAGAATTGAGTGAGTTACTCAACCCAGCCAAACTAACCCAAGGCGGTTTGTAATCCTTTAGTACTCCTGTAGCTCTGTGATAACAGAGCTACTTTCTGAAAACTAACGTTTTTATTGCTCCACTTTGAGCAATGTGTATGATAGTGAGTACTTATTCAACGATTTTTAGGTATGTTATGCGCTATCCTCTATTGGCAATTTTATTTCCTGTGTTATTAACTGCGTGCTCTGACGCTGCAACGGATGGACAAGCCGAATCAACGGCAACAAGCGATAAACTTGTCGAGGCACCAAAAGCCGTAAAAATAGAAAATACTGAAGAAGTGACTAAAGCAGCTCCAGATAAAGCCACTATCAGCTCAGCCCATGAGCAGCTTAAACAATTAATCGATGATCCAAGCTGTGATAACAGCAGCCAATGTAAAGTATTACCTGTTGGTAGCCGTGCCTGTGGCGGCCCAAGTAGCTTCATTGTTTATTCAACCAAAACAGCTGACACGGCTGAAGTTGAAAAACTTGCAAAAGATATCACTGCCCTTGAAAAACAATTTAACGCAGCGAACGACATGATGAGTATTTGTCAGCATCTAACCGCACCAGGTGCGCAGTGTTCTGCTAATACTTGTGTTAAAATCGAAGGCTCAGCGGCAAGTGTATACTAAGGAATAAGCAATAATGGTTCGTTCATCGACTTTAAAGAAACTTTTCATCACTACAACTATGTTAGCAAGTATTGCTTTAACGGGTTGTGAAACAACAACGTCGGGTAGTTCTGTGCGCGTTGATTTGAGTGATTTAAATGATCAGCTGAACGATATCGTTAGTAATAATAGTTGTACAGCTAGTTTTCAATGTAAGGTGTTAGAAGTCGGTGAAAGAGCATGTGGTGGCCCAAGCCGCTATGTGGTCTATTCAACATTGAACACGGCACAAGAAAAAGCAGAGCAACTTGCTGAGCAAATTACAGCTGTTGAGAGGTCATCTGGTCAAGCATTAACCGTTAACGACTGTTCACCTGTCTTACCGGTACAATCGCTGTGTATCTCACAGCAATGCCAAGCCATCGAGATTAAGTAAGTAATGCAATAAGGCCGGATACTATCACCACACTGATGATACAAATCCCGGCCTTATAAATGTATTTTACATGCATTGTATTATGCACCCAGTAAGCATAAATGTAGCGAACAAAGTAACTTGCTGCAGTGCCAAATAATGCAAAAATAACTAAATACGCAAGTAAAATAATATCCACAGTCATGCCACTTCTTTCAAACATCTAGTCTCAGTGTAAGGGCTTAAAGAAGTAAAGGCAAAACCTTAGCTTTTTTTACTATGTTCAATGAGTAATTCAGCAACCCGCTGCTTTACAGCACGCTTATCATCGGCTGCAACACCAAAACGCTCAGCCAATAAGGCAATCTCTTCATCATTTAAGTTAAACGATAAACGCTGCCTGGTTTTTTTCGATTTAACGTCGAGCTCCAAAATCTTACGGATCATATCTGATGGGGTAAGCTCTTGGTCAATTGCTTGTTTTTTTATTGATTTTTGCACTTCACTGCTTAAATCAAACGCCATTTGCGTGGCTCTTACGGCCTGCTCCTGACGCTGCCACTTGGCTTTTGCATCACTCACTTGGCATCCCCAGGAAATAAATCAACAATATCGCTAATTGGTCTAGTTAACGTGAGTGATACTTCTGTTTCACCGCCTTCCCAGATCTCAATATTTAAACTATGTGATTCATCATCAGAGCTTAAACAAATCATTTCACACGGTTCACCGCCTTCGTCTTCGTAACGAGGTAAAGGCTTATTACGGTAATCCTTATTATGGAAATAACACACATAAGGGGCTTCTGTTTGTTTATAGCTTGATGCTAAAAAGTGGCTAAAGCGTTCAGGGCTACTCTGCACATTAATTGCCGTTAGCTCATCTTCATCAAAAATACGAGCGAACTCATCAAGGGTAAAAATCTCATCAACATCATCACGCTGAATTTTGATCGCAAAGTTTGCCCATTGTTCACCGTCATCTGATTCAATTTGCAAAAACACCACTTGGCCAGATTCACTCTCGAGTACCAGCTCATACTCTGCACTACGTTGATACTGATACGTTTGCACATCAATAACACGCAGTGTCTGTCCTTTTAACCAGCTTGGATAAGCGAACGAATCAATCACAGTTAGCATATCACCAACGAGTAATTGGCTTGGATCAGTAAGCTGACGCTCTGGTGCTTTTTTAGATTTGAAAAAGTTAAACATTGGCTGACTCCTTGTTGAAGTAAAAAAGGTAACCCAGTGCGTGGGTTACCTTTTGTCTTTCCGTTAACTGATTAGCTATTTTGTTTTGCTTTAATACGCGCCAAAATATCTGCGCTTTTTGGGTTGGTATCGCCGATACCCGCTTCAGCCATTTTCGCTTTTAAATCATCGCCGTTAGTATCAGCTTCTAATTGCTTAGCCGCACCTAACTGGTCTTGACGGTCTTGCTGGCGTTGTTTAATACGCTCTAGAGACTCGCGTGCTGATGTCATTGATGAACTATTAGTATTTAGCGTGCTGTTAACAGCCATTGTTGCTTGCTGCACACTTTCAGTCGTTTTAACCATCGTTAATTGACGTTGGTTTTCTTTAATCGACTTTTCAGCTTCTTTAACTTGCTGCTTTAGTTGCACAATGTGGTTACTAAAGCCAGCTAACACTTCTTCGTGCTCTGCTTTTTCAGCTTCGAAATCACCGATTTTTTCTGCGATTTCTAATGCTAACGCTTCGTTACCTTTTTCAAGTGCTTGACCTGCATACGCTTCATGTTCTGCAATTGATGCATCTAGTGCGCTAATTTTACGCTTTGTTTGCATCTCTTTTGCCATTACTTCGGTAAGGCTTTTCTTAGCGCGTTGTAAGGCATTTTGTGCATCAGCAATTTCTTGTTCAAAGATACGGATACCGTTTGCATCAACAACTGCTTGTCCTGCTTCACGAGCGCCACCACGTACAGCTGTAAATAGTTTCTTTAAAATACTCATAATCTTAACTCCAGAAATTGCTAATTAATCGTTTAAATAAATGGTCACGGCTTCAAGTGCATCAATCGCATTGTCAGCCAGTGTTACCAACTCATGGGTAATATCATCAAACGATGAATTAACCGATAACGCGCCAAAAATAGCGTATTTATCATCAATTTTTGCAAATGCGCTTAATGGAATTGGCACATTTAAACGTAGTAACGTTTCGTTTAACTCATTACGCATATCTGCTTGTACTTCGTTTTCAGCAAACAGGTAGCTAATACACAGTAATTGCTCTTCTGTTTGAGTAACAAAGATAGGTAACTCATCATTCCCATCGACGATAACTTGTAACACATCTTGTTCACCTTCGTTGGCAATCAAGAAAGACTCAAAGCTCACACCTTCTGTTTCAAAAGAAGCCAGTTTGATTGATAGTTCATTTAATTCCATGTCTCACCTTTTTACGTTTTGACATATTATGTCTGAGTTAAGATTTGCATAGCCGACATATTATGTCAACTATAAAATATCAATTTTTGTACAATTCGGTTTCAACTTGCCACGCTTGGCGGTAATAATCATATAAGGTTCCAGAACCTAATCTATTGACTTCTATCGTGTTTACTTGTTCAAAAAAATGATTCGGAAACACAAAAGAAGCCAATAAATATTCTTTGCTTACCCAACGAGATGGCACTGGTAATTCGTTAGTTTCACGAATTCGCTGACTTGCTGATTTGCCAGCCGTGGTCGCGATTGTCCAACCCCATTGACCAAACGAAGGAATATTTTGTTGGTATTGCTCAACATAACCAAAGCCAGCTGCTTTCATTGTTTTAGCAATACTTAAAAACGCTTTTTTCGCATGATAAGGCGATGTTGATTGCACAGCCACAGCCCCATCAGGCGCCAACAACTGACGCACATGATTATAAAAATAGTCACTGTACATCTTATTAAGGTCAGGATGGTTAGGGTCTGGTAGGTCAATCAAAATAGTGTCAAAGCGCATGCCTTTTGCCAACATAGCTTCAACTTCTAAAAAGGCATCTGCAATGCGAATATCAGCGCGAGGATCACTCATAGAATGCTTATTTAGCGCTGTTAACCGTGTTCTTATTTCCTCTGGCGCGTCATATTCACCGACCTCATTGCCAAATAAGTTTAACAACTGACCATCTAAATCAACCAAGGTGACATGCTTTACTGGCCACTTCAAAACATCGCGCAATGCAAGCCCGTCACCACCCCCGATGATCAACACGCGGTCATGACGATTTGAAGCCAACATAGCAGGATACACAAGCATTGAATGATAAATTTGCTCATCCACACTTGAGAACTGTAGACGGCCATTGAGGTAAAGATCAGTAATTGCATTCGGCTGATTGCGACTTAAACGCTCGGTTAACACTAAGTGCTGATACTTGGTTGCTTGCGAGTATATGACTTTATCTTTGTATAAAACATTGCTGAGGTTTTTCATCCAGCTGGTGCCAAGCACGAGCACAAGTGCAAAAAACATCAACAACAGTACATGGCAAACCAACAATAACTTAGCGAAGCGAACATGTTGATGATAGCGCCATAAAAACACCAGACCAGCAATAATATTAAACAACGCCGTCCAAGCTGCCGCTTGCATAATTGGCATTGCAAGCATAATGCTTACCCAAATCGCAGCACCGACACCGGCGCCAATATAATCAGCCCCGTAAATAGTACCCGCATTATTTTCTAAAAAGCGACCATAAACCTGCTGGCGAATACGCGCGATCAAAGGGATCTCCATACCAATTAATAGCCCGAGTAATAGGCCAAACACATAGGGTAAGAAACGTGACCACTCCTGTAGCTTTTCAAATACATAGCCGTTAAGGACAGTATCCGCAGGCAGGTTAAAAATTTCAGAGAAGATATGCGGCAATGAATAACTCACAGCGATAACGCTAGCAATCGCTAAAATACAGCCCATGCCGACCAAAGCAATAATACTCTCAAGCCAAGCAAAAGCAGTAAATGCATCTTTAAACCAACGCGCTAAAAAAGCACCGATACCCATAGCGACAATCATGGTACCAATCATGGCATAAATGGCGCTCTCGACCGAGCCTAGAACCCGACCTGCATAATGAGATAGCAGATATTCATAAATAAGGCCGCACCCAGCGAGTACGGCCATAACAGTTATTAATAGGAAGTCATGCCCAAGTAGATTGGCCCTACTTGGGGCGCTTGTTGTAGTAGACACTTAATTAGGCACCTAACAAGGTTGCCATAGTCGAACCTATCGCAAATGAAACCGCTGCAGAGATAGCAGCTACACCTACGTTTTTCTGGCGGTTTACTTCATCTGAAATATCACAGCCTGATAAGATGATTTTGATAGTCACTAAGTGTAATAAAATGAAGGCAACTAAACTTACCGCTGCACTTAATGCCCAGTAACCTAAACTAGCAGCAATGTTGTCAGCCGCATAAGGAGCGATACCTGATGCAGCAGTTAATGCCAATGCACTACCCACTAAAAAGCCAGCGTAACGAATACCCACGGCTAAGTTGCCGTCGATAACCGCTTGTTGCAAGCAGTCACCACTGCGATTAGTACGCTTGAATAACTGCACTCGATATTGGCTGATCAATAGCATCGCAATGCTGCCAATTGCAAAGGCCGCGATCACGATTGGAATACCATGCCAGCCTTCGGTCGCCACCCAAAATAAAGCTGAGCGAATAACAATAGCTACACTCACTACATGACCAAAATCAATCAATGCAGCAGTTGCGTTGCCTTTTACGATTTCGTCATGCAGACTCACTTTACGAAGCGCTACCTTGTCTTGGAAGAAATGACCAAGCTTAATAAGCACAATTGCCATCACACCATAACCTAGCATTTGTAATGCTTCTTGTTGTAGGGTAGGTGCAAATGCGCCGCTGCTTACACCACTAAGAACAATGGCAAGTGCCACAAGTCCGGCCGCAAAACTAATACCAAAAGCAAAATTGTCGCGCTCAGTTATTTCATCATTAGCATGTAAATTAGATACCCAGCCTTTGATAAATTTTAGGCTGACAAATAAAGCGATAATGATTGCAAAGTCGATTGCTAAAGCTTGCAACGACCAAGTTGTTATTCCATTAAATTCATACATATGTTGTAACTCCGGTGGTTATTCTTTTCACTACTTACCGCGGCTAATGCCACGTGATGTTCTGCTCGAGCTGTTTCGTAATGACCCAGAGCTTTTACTGTAACTACTGCTAGAAGCATAGCTACTACGGGTGCGTGGTGGTGTATAGCTGCTTCGGCTTAATCCAGATGCACCACTGCGTTTAGTGGCATACGGACTAGTGAATTGTTTACCCTGGCGTTGATAAGACTGACGAGTACGTGTCTCTACCGTTTGTTGTGCTTTAATCTGTTTTGGGCTCGAATAACGATAACGGCCATAGTCATTGTAATAGCTGTACTTTCTGTTTCTGCTCCAGCGACCATATTCAACTCGGTCGAATACATCGCCCAACATACGATACATCCCATACCAAACCCAAAAGCTTGTACCGTTGCTATTAGTTTGCCACTGCCCATAGTTAGGGTTACCGACCAATTGGTTACCAACGCTTTCACCTTCAGCTGCTTCACTAATAGCGCCAACCCTTGCTAGTGACCCTTGCGACATGTCTGCCAGCATATTGATAGGATCAGTAAGCGCATCTTGAAATAAAGATGGCTTGGCAGCATCACGAATGAGATCAAGTTGATGAAGGGTATCTTCATAAGGTGGTATTAGATAAGTAGACTTAACATCTGCTAAGCGTTGTGTAAGACCTGTATAAATAGCCCCGTCACGGGTCGCATCAAGACTAATTACTCGTGCGATCTCAGAAAGTTGCGGCTGCTGCTCAGCAAGCACCTGTCCGTATTGTTTAAGTATCGTCGCATTACGCAAAGAGCCATTATCAAGCGCTGTACCAAGCTGATTTAATTCAACCTCAGCTTTTTCTATGGATTGTTGTATTGTTTGTTTCAGCTGCTCTTCTTTCGACTCACAGCCCATAAGCAAGCTTACCAAACAAAACAGGCTAATAAGTTTCCAAGCTTTTATTTGAGACATTCATGTCACCTGATTGTGGTTTAAAAACGCAAATAGTTTTACATAGCTCAGGTACTAAACCAAGATTAAAATTGCAACAAAGGGTAAATTTGGTTGGTACATTGGGTAGATCGCAGCGAAACCCAACACAGAGCTATCAGATTTCAGCCGTCAGCGTTCAGCCGCTTTGTGGAGGTGTTTGGTGCTGAGTCTCCCTCTGCCAGAGGCTCTAGGCAAAGTGTACTTGTAGGAATGGATTCAGCCATGAATGTGTTTGTTAAGGTCTAGATTCGGCACTAACGTGCCTCCTACAAAGTTTTGTTGCTGAGGGAAACTCTGCACTATACAACCCCACATTTCAGCTGACGTCTGACGGCTGAAAGCTGACAGCTCCAGACGCAAAAAAGCCCGACTCTTTCGAATCGGGCTTTCTTTAATTTGGAGCCTGGCAATGTCCTACTTTCACATGGCAAATGCCACACTATCATC
>NZ_JAGDEC010000002.1:0-570831 GCF_040148775.1 Pseudoalteromonas sp. NFXS39
AAGGCGATTAACGACCCAAATTTGCTTGGTGACAATAGCGTTTTGGACCCACCTGACCCCATGCCGAACTCAGTAGTGAAACGAAACAGCGCCGATGATAGTGTGGCATTTGCCATGTGAAAGTAGGTCATCGCCAGGCTCCAAATTCAGTCGTAAGACTTAAAATTTAAAATAATAAGAAAATTGAAAAGAATTTTCTTGGTGACAATAGCGTTTTGGACCCACCTGACCCCATGCCGAACTCAGTAGTGAAACGAAACAGCGCCGATGATAGTGTGGCATTTGCCATGTGAAAGTAGGACATTGCCAGGATCCTATTAAAGAAAGCCCGATTCGAAAGAGTCGGGCTTTTTTGCGTTTTGGCTGTCAGCTTTCAGCCGTCAGCTTGATCGCTGACGGCTGAAAGCTGATAGCTCTGTATTGGGTTTCGCTGAGCTCTACCCAACCTACGCCAGACCCTCAAACTTTCCCTTTTCTAACTCGTATCTTTCCCCTTTCTAGCTTGTAACTTTACTCTCGCTAACTCGCTACAGACGATACTTGCCCTTGCTTCACTGACTTTGTTATGCGATAAAGCGTTTTAAATTTGTAATACAATTAAGGTTTGATGTGTCTCGTAAGAAAACAACCAAGTCGAAAGGCTCTTCAGGTTTAAATCGTAAAAATAGTGAAGCATTTATTGCTAAGTTCTCATCTCATCCTGATACACATCTATGTTCGTCGGGTTTAATGTATAAAGTGATTGATGAGCTTGAAGGAGAGCGAATTACAGAGTTCGACACAGTGGTCATTAATCAGCGCATTATGCTTGCTGATGGCACTGTGATTGCCGACAGTTACAAAGCGGGTATGCCAGAGGTGTTTGCATTATCTGAAGCAATCGAAGGGTTAAAAGAAGGCTTGTTGCTAATGAATATTGGTTCTCGTTATGAATTTGTGATCCCTCCAGAGCTTGCATGGGGTAAAAAAGGTAACGGTGGCAAGATTGGCGCAAATGCAGTGCTGCATTTTGACGTTCGATTAATGCGTTTAGCATGACTTCCTTAGCATAACTCGACAGAGTAATTAAAACGCGTTAACGTTCACTATTGGTTACTGAGGAACATTATGGACGCATTTGCTTCACGAGTTTACTTTCTTCGCCATGGCGAAATAGCTACGCCTGGAATTCTTTCTGGGCAAATCGATGTTGATTTATCTGAACAAGGCTATAGACAAATGCGCCAAGCCTCAGCTGAACTCAAAAATTTAAATGCCATATATAGCTCACCGCTGAAGCGTTGCTCAGTTCATGCTGACTATTTAGCAAATCAACACAGACTGAACGTTCGGTATTATAACGCTCTGAAAGAGTTCAATTTTGGTGATTGGGATGGCCAAGACTACCAGCAGCTTTGGCAGCAAACAAGTAAACCTCATATCGGTGATTTTTGGCAGCATCCTTGGCAAGTAAAAGTACCGAATGGTGAAGCTATGGCTGATTTTTATACTCGGGTAGATACATGGTGGCAAACGTTTTTAGAATCATTGTGTGAATCTAAACATACTCAGTCATTAGTAATTAGCCATGCTGGTGTGATTAAACAAATTCTAGCTATTGTTTGTCAAATGCCTAAACAATCAGCTACACATTTAAATGTTTTCCATCTCCCATATGCTGGGCTTATAACACTCGATGTATATATTGATGAACAAGGACAGGCTTGGCCAAAAATTGTTTTTTAGCCATCTAGAGCGATATTCATTGAATTATTTACTTAGCCCGCCATAATACTCATATGCTATGGAATGGAGTGCAATTCTCCAGCTGTTCCCGCAACTGTAATCCATCTAAATAATGGTTAGCCAGATACTTAGCACTAACAATTAATCATCGAGCGGGTCAACTCACATCATTTTCTGGTACTTACCAGTGCTTTCTTGTGCGTTGCTATTACTCGCCAAGAGAGAATAAACTTGCAACAAAATAGCCTTAGCGCTGCGCCATTAATATCAGTTTCTGATTTAAGTTGGGGTACTGCGAATAAAACCATACTTAAATCAATTAGCCTTGAATTAAAAGCAGGGCAATTTATCGGTTTACTCGGCCCTAATGGTGCTGGTAAATCAAGTCTGCTGCGCTGTCTTTATCGTTACTTGAAACCTCAGCAAGGAGCCGTGCTGCTAAGCGGTGAAGATATTTGGCAAATCAGTGCTGATGAATATGCAAAGCAGGTTGCGGTGGTTTTACAAGAGTCTCCATCGCAGTTTAATTTGTCATTATTTGATGTTGTGAGTCTTGGCTTAACCCCTCATAAACGACTTTTCAGCGGTACCTCTGTCAAAGATAAGCAGCGAATATATCAAGCGATTAAGCAGGTTGGTTTGTCGCATCATAGTGAGCAAGCATTTGATTCTCTCTCTGGTGGCGAAAAGCAAAGAGCGCTCATTGCACGCTCTATCGTACAGCAGCCTAAGCTGTTGATCATGGATGAACCAACTAGCCACCTTGATGTTAAATACCAAATTCAAATAATGGAATTAGCAAAGTCCCTCGATGTGACTGTGCTTGCTTCTTTCCATGATTTAAATCTCGCAGCAAGTTTATGTGATGAATTACTGGTGATTGATGAAGGTCGCTTGATTTGTCAGGGACAACCAAAAGCGGTGCTAACAGAGCAGCTGTTAAGTGATGTATTTGGTGTATGCGCAACAGTATCTGCTCATCCCCAATCAAACAATGATAAGTATATTCCACACATTACTTACTTCTATGGTTATCAGACTCAGGAGTATCAACGTGACTGATGCAATACGTTTAAGTGTCTGTATCCTAGTTGGGCTTATTAGTTGCTTTTTAGCTCTTAGCTTTGGTGCTGCAAATACACCACTGAGTGAAGTATTTGATGGCTTATTTAGCCAAGGTAGCGATGAGTTTGTGCAGCGTATTATTTGGCAGCTACGCATGCCAAGAACCGTACTGGCATTTTTAGCGGGATCTGGGCTTGCCCTTGCGGGATTAATTTTGCAGACCGTAACCCGAAACCCACTTGCTGATCCTTATTTGTTTGGAATTTCTTCGGGAGCTTCATTCGGTGTCGTGTGCTTTATAGCCCTAACAGGCGTGAGTTTTGGTTTTAGTATGTCAATTGCAGCATTTGCCGGAAGCTTACTCTCTATGCTGTTGCTCATTGCTATTGCAGGCCGTCGCCATGTTGGCCAAGTTGAAGCCATGTTACTTGCCGGCGTTGCTTTATCATTCTTATTTAGTGCTATGACTAGTTTGCTACTTTATTTTAGTGATCCTCAAGCCATTACAGCTATTTTATTTTGGACCATGGGCAGTTTTTCTCGTGCGCAGTGGGATACTCTTTGGATGCCATTTATAGTTATTACTGCCTGTATGGCACTGATGATTGCTTTTCGTCGTCAGCTTAATGCAATGCTACTTGGTGATGAAAGTGCCGCGACTTTGGGGATTCATGTACAGCGCTTTCGGATCATGATGCTACTGCTAAGTTCATTAATAACTGCAGTGCTTGTTGCTATGTGTGGTGGCGTCGGTTTTGTTGGCCTGATGATCCCACATATTGTGCGTTACTTTTCGCCACAAGGCAGCAGCCATAACTTAATCATGACTTCGCTAGTCGGCGGTATTTTTATGGTGTGGGTTGATGTGCTATGCCGAACCTTATTGAATAATCAAGAATTACCCGTTGGTGTGATCACAGCAGCTATCGGCAGCGTGTTTTTTTTATTCTTACTGTATTTTCGTAAACAGAGCAGGTAGTTAATGTTTAATATCATGCCAATTAACCAGCAGTTTTCAGCTATTATTCAACAAAAAATAGACCTTAAAACGAAGCCGCTTGGTGCGTTAGGTCAGCTTGAAAGCTGTGCTAAACAATTAACGCTTGTTTTCTCAAAGCAGCTCGATAGTGAGCAGGCGCTTCTAGCCTTTAAACCGGTTATTTCTAGCCCTACTCTGGTTGTATTTGCTGGCGACCATGGTGTTGCAAGCCAAGGGGTGTCAATTGCTCCTAGCTGCGTTACATCACAAATGGTGGCAAACTTTGCAGCAGGAGGCGCAGCGATCAATGTATTTTGTCGTCAGCTAGGTTGGCAGCTCGAAATTGTTGATGCCGGAACTCTCAGTACTGCACATGGTAAAGGTGTGCATAACCAGCGTTTAGGTGAAATCACCGCACCTTTAAATACCGAAATGGCGATGTCTCTTAGCCAAGTTAAAAAAGGGGTTGAATTAGCAAAGCAGCGAGTTCATTCACTCTATGAGCAAGGCTGCAATACCATCGCCTTTGGTGAGATGGGCATTGGCAATACCACAAGTGCTGCGGCATTGATGGCTGCCTTGTTGTCGTTACCTGCCAGTCAATGTGTTGGTAAAGGCACAGGCGTGAGTGACGAGGTTGTTGCTAAAAAAATCAAGGTTGTCGAGCAAGCCCTTCAATTACACCAAGCTCATTTTAGCGATCCACTAATGACGTTAGCGGCATTAGGTGGTTTTGAAATTGTTCAGATCACCGGTGCTATTTTAGCTGCTGCCGAGCTTGGCATGGCTGTGATCGTGGATGGCTTTATTTGTACTGCAGCAGCGCTTGTTGCAACTCGGACTAATGCAAACGCTCGCGATTACATGATATTTGCTCATGCCTCTGATGAACAAGGGCACAAAGCAATGCTCAATGCCTTGCATGCAGCACCTTTATTGCAGCTTGATTTACGTTTAGGAGAGGGCACCGGGGCTGCGCTTGCCTTACCTTTATTGCAAGCATCTTTGGCGTTTTACAATGACATGGCAAGTTTTGCCGATGCCAATGTTGAGCAAGTAGTTTAATATGAGCACTGAACTTAACACATCAAATACTACCTCAAGTCAGCTTCAGCTATTTTTACTGGCGCTTAGCTTTTTAACGCGCATACCCGTTAAATTAAACTTTGTAGTATCGAGCACGGCACTCAATCAGGCCAGCCGTTATTTTGCATTAGTCGGGGTTTTATTAGGTGTACTTTTAGCGCTAAGCTTTTTGTTGTTGAACTGGTTATTCCCCGCTGCTATAGCAATAGCGTTAGTTATGGCCTTTAGCTTGATAATTACAGGGACATTTCATGAAGATGGCCTTGCTGATGTGTGGGATGGCTTTGGTGGTGGTTGGCACGTTGCAGATAAACTCAGCATTATGAAAGATAGTCGATTAGGGACGTATGGTGCAGCGGCGTTAGTGATGGCTTTATTAATTAAGTACCAAACACTTGTCGCACTCACCGAAGCAACCAGTATTCTTGTTATTGCACTTGTTCTAGGGCAAAGCCTAAGCCGAGTTGTAGCAACAAGCTTAATTGCAGATATGGATTATGTAAGTCAGGATGCCACATCTAAAGTAAAACCAATAGCGATGCATTTAAGCACACAAAGTTATCAAATACTGCTAGCAACTGGCGGCGCAGTCTTGGCAATAGCATGGTTGTTTTTTGGTTTCACTCTAGGGCAATTACTGATACTCATTAGCGTGCTTTTTGTTACTCGATTATTATTAAAGCGCTGGTTTGAAAAACAATTATCTGGCTATACCGGCGATTGCCTAGGTGCTGCCCAGCAAGTGTCAGAGCTTGTTACCTACCTTTGCTTGGTGAGTCTATTATGAGCCAACAACATACTTTAATTTTAGGCGGTGCTCGCAGTGGTAAAAGTCGTTTTGCTGAGCAGTTGGCAACTAATTCAAACAAACCGCTTATCTACGTTGCTACCGCAAACGCTGGCGATGAGGAAATGGCTGCCCGAATTAGTAAACATCAAATAGAACGAAGTAAGCATTGGCAACTTGTTGAAGAGCCTTTGTATTTAGCCAAAGCATTACAACAGCATAGCCAGACTGAAAACTGTATTTTAGTGGATTGTTTAACGCTGTGGTTAAGTAATTGCTTATGCCAGCATGGTGAGGCATTTTGGCTTGAGCAAAAAGCGGCCTTACTCGATGCGCTAGTGCAATTGCCGGGTGAGGTGATCTTGGTCAGCAATGAAGTGGGTCATGGTATCGTGCCGCTAGGTGAGTTAAGTCGTCAGTTTGTTGATCATTCAGGCTGGTTGCATCAAGCCTTAGCACAGCAAGTTACACGTGTTGAATTTGTGATTGCAGGTCTTGCACAAACTTTAAAAAGTGAAAAATCATGAAAACAATAATGGTGCAAGGCACGACCTCAGATGCAGGTAAAAGTACCCTTGTAGCAGCTCTTTGCCGGATCTTTGCAGAGCGAGGCATTAAGGTTGCCCCCTTTAAGCCACAAAATATGGCATTAAATAGCGCTGTAACCGCTGATGGTGGCGAGATAGGTCGAGCACAAGCTCTGCAGGCTATAGCAGCAAAAGTGCCCGCAGAAGTCGATTTTAACCCTATCTTGTTAAAGCCCAATAGCGATACAGGGGCGCAGGTTATCGTCCATGGCAAAGCGCTTTCGAATATGGAAGCGGGCAGTTACCACGATTATAAAAAAGTGGCCATGGATGCGGTTCTTACTTCGCAGCAGCGCTTAAGTGAGCGTTTTGAGTTATTGGTCGTTGAAGGAGCTGGCAGTCCTGCAGAAATCAACCTACGTGAAAATGACATTGCTAATATGGGTTACGCTGAAGCGGTGGACTGCCCGGTAATTATTATTGCTGATATCGACAAAGGCGGTGTGTTTGCTCACTTAGTTGGGACGTTAGCGTTATTGTCTGAGTCGGAGCAGGCGCGAGTTAAAGGCTTTGTAATTAACCGCTTTCGGGGTGATATTGCGTTATTGCAAGGCGGTTTAGATTGGTTAGAACAATATACAAATAAGCCCGTGCTTGGGGTTTTACCTTATTTACATGACTTAGCGTTAGATGCAGAGGATGCTGTTGCTATAAGTAATCAGGTCGATAAACCGCAATTACGGATAGCAGTTTTGTTATTGCCTCATATTAGTAATCATACCGACTTTGATGCACTGCGATTACAACCAGAAATCGATTTACAGTATGTACGTCATACTCAAGCTATTCCTAATGTCGATTTGATCATTATCCCTGGTAGCAAAAATGTTTTAAGTGACCTAGCCTTTTTAAAAAATGAAGGTTGGCATAAACAAATAACACGTCATTTACGCTATGGCGGTAAAGTACTCGGTATATGTGGTGGACTACAAATGTTAGGCAATTACCTAGAAGATCCACATGCTGTTGAATCTAATTTAGGTAGTGCAGAAGGACTAGGGCTTGCTGACTTTAAAACGCAATTGGAGCAGCGAAAAGTACTAAGCCAAGTATCTGGCATACTTCATTTAAATAATAGCGATAACGCAATTTCAGGTTATGAAATTCACGCCGGGATAAGCCAAGGAACAGCACTTAAAAAGCCATTTTTGAGTTTTAATAATCACCCGAGTGGATTTAAAGAGGATGGTTTTATTAGCGATGATAACCAAGTGGCGGGTACTTACTTACACGGCTTGTTCGATACGCCAGAGGGCGTGGGCGAGTTAACAACTTGGCTTGCTCCAAATAGCCAAATTAAGCCAATTAATATTAATTTAAACCGTGAACAACAGTTAAGCCGTTTAGCAAACGTGGTAGCAGAGAATCTCGATATTGAACAAATCATCAATATTTATGAGAACTTCAATTTAGAGCATAAGGAACAACAATGAGCGAACAGAATCAAGATAAGCACCAACAACGCCAGCAAAAAGTAAAAGAAAAAGTAGACGAACGTATTGCTGCGGCACAAAAAGAGCAGGGGATTTTTCAAGTTATAACTGGCAACGGTAAGGGCAAATCTACCTCTGGTTTTGGCACTGTAGCACGTGCGGTAGGTCACGGAATGAAAGCGGCTGTGTGCCAGTTTATTAAAGGCACATGGGAGTGTGGTGAACGTAACTTACTCGAAAAAGCTGGGGTTGAATTTGTCATTATGAACACAGGTTTTACCTGGGAAACACAAAATAAAGAGTCAGATACCGCTGCTGCGCAAGTGACATGGCAAGAAGCAAAAAGAATGCTGAAGGATGAGTCGATTAACCTCGTTATGCTAGACGAAATAACCTACATGATCACCTACGGCTATATTGATTTAGACGAAGTGCTAGAGGCAATTAGCTCTCGCCCTGCTATGCAATCGGTAATTATTACAGGTCGTGGTGCGCACCGTAAACTAACCGACTTAGCTGATACAGTCAGTGAAGTCAGAAACGTAAAACATGCTTTTGATGCCGGTATCAAAGCGCAAAAAGGATTCGATTATTAACATGAAGGCCATCAAGTTTGCACTCTTAGGTGTTTTATTTTATTTACCGGCACTTACACAGGCCCATGAAATAAACAAGCCACAGCGCATTGTTGCTTTAGCGCCGCATATCGTTGAAAACCTGTTTGCGATAGGTGCAGGTGAGCGCATTGTTGGTACCGTTGACTATGCTGACTTTCCTTTGCAAGCGAATGATATTGAACGAGTAGGTGGCTATTACGGCATTAACATGGAAAAACTGTTGTCGTTAAAACCGGATCTTGTACTAGCTTGGAAAACGGGTAACAAAGCTGAAGATCTCGCTTATATTGAAAAGCTAGGTATTCCAGTTGCTTACAGTAATCCTAATCAGGTTGATAATGTTGCCGATGAACTACGTAAACTGGGTACGCTTACGCATTTGCAAACAAGGGCAAATAAAGTTGCCAAAGAGTTTGAAGATAAACTCAATGCTATTCGTACAGCTCAAAAGGGCAAACCGAAAGTTTCGGTGTTTTATCAATTATGGCCTGAACCTATGATGACGGTTGGTGGAAACACTTGGATCAATCAGCTATTAACCATTTGCCATGCCGACAATGTGTTTGCTAATAGTGATACCGACTATCCGCGTATTAGTATTGAAAATGTATTGGTTGCCAAACCTGAAGTGGTGATTATTCCAGATGAAAAATC
This sequence comes from Pseudoalteromonas sp. NFXS39, assembly GCF_040148775.1. Lineage (NCBI taxonomy): Bacteria > Pseudomonadati > Pseudomonadota > Gammaproteobacteria > Alteromonadales > Pseudoalteromonadaceae > Pseudoalteromonas > Pseudoalteromonas sp. NFXS39. The sequence continues at coordinate 8,934 of NZ_JAGDEC010000002.1, forward strand.
GAAAAAGCCTCAGCCTAAAATTGATTGGCGCCAATGGCCCGAATTGCCAGCTGTGCAGCATAACCAGTTTATTAGTGTGAACGCTGACTTATTGCACCGTTTTACAACTCGTATGCTTGATGGCTTGACTGATATGTGTGGTAAAATAGACATTTCTCGTCAGCAAATACAGGCTTCAAAATGATCGACTGGCAAACATTTCTAGATACCGAACTTGCGAAACCTTACATGCAAGAAACCTTGCAATATGTGGCAGATAGGCGAGCAGAGGGTGTTACCGTTTATCCAAAAGATGAGCAGGTTTTCTCTGCTTTTGATGTTACACCACTAAATGAAATCAAAGTGGTTATTTTAGGGCAAGACCCATACCACGGAGAAGGTCAGGCCCATGGTCTTTGTTTTTCGGTATTGCCTGAAGTTAAAAAGTTACCTCCGTCATTGAAAAATATGTACAAAGAATTGGCGACAGATATTGAAGGTTTTGAGATACCACATCATGGTTATTTGCAAAGTTGGGCAGAACAAGGTGTGTTTTTACTCAACACTGTACTGACTGTTGAGCAAGGACAGGCTCATTCTCATAAGCACCTTGGCTGGGAGCAATTTACCGATGCAGTGATTGCGCTTATCAACCAGCACTGTGACGGTGTGGTGTTTGTATTATGGGGCGCACATGCTCAGAAAAAAGGTAAACACATAGATACCTCGCGTCATCATGTGATTCAAGGTCCGCATCCATCACCGCTTTCTGCTCATCGTGGCTTTTTTGGTTGTCAGCATTTTTCAAAGGCAAACCAGCTACTTATTGATCAAAACAAAGCGCCGATCAATTGGTCGTTGCCACAAATTCTATAGCACAAATGCAAAAGGCCCTTGCGGGCCTTTAATTAAAAGTCTAATTCATCAAGCTCAACGCTGTCTGTGAAATAGTCTAACTCCTGTAGTTCTTTGCGAAGTCTATGCTTATCTTTTAGAGCTTCGATTTCGCGCCATTTTCTCTTTTTATTTTTTGTAGAGGTCTTTTTTGTTGTGCTAGGACCTTCTAATATTTCTAAAATATCGTCTAGGCTATCCATGAACTTCTCCTATTGATTTTTTGAACCTCGGAAATACCTATACCACAGGCTGCTCAAAAATAGAATAAAAAAGTGACAATACTGTTACAGAAGTGTGATTGATAGATGAATAGATCAAAGGTTTAGTTATTTTAGAAACAAAAACGCCACCTAGCGGTGGCGTTTCAAAAAATGCTGTAATTTAAATTACATTGCTTTAAAACGAGCTTCTAATTCAAGCTGCGCTTGTGCAAAAGAACGAATACCCTCAGCAAGCTTTTCTGTTGCCATCGCGTCTTGGTTATGTAACCAACGGAACTGGCTTTCAGTCAGTGGTGCTGGTTTTTCTTCAACAGCAAAGTCGCTTTCTAATAAGTACTCTTGTGCATCAGTTAATTGGCCAAGCTCTTCTAAAAGTGCAGGGCTGATAGTTAACTTATCACAGCCAGTAAGCGCGATGATCTCGCCTGTGTTACGGAAGCTTGCGCCCATAACTACAGTTTTGTAATCATGGCGTTTGTAGAACTCGTAAATGCTACGTACTGATTGCACGCCTGGATCGTTTAGCGGATCAGTTGGTTTTTCCATACCATTAGCAACATGCCAATCCAGGATACGGCCAACGAATGGTGAAATTAAAAATACATTCGCATCGGCACATGCGCGAGCTTGTGCTTCAGAGAATAACAGCGTTAAGTTACACTTAGTGCCTTCTTTTTCAAGCTGTTCAGCGGCTTTGATACCTTCCCACGTTGATGCAACTTTGATTAGGATTTTATCTTTGCTAACACCTTCTTTTTCGTAAAGGCTTAGTAAAGTGTGGGCTTTATCGATAGTCGCTTGGGTATCAAATGATAAACGTGCGTCTACTTCTGTTGAGATATAGCCCGGTACGATTTCGCTAATTTCTTTACCAATTAATACAGCAAAGTAATCACATGCTAACTCAAGTTGTTTAGCTGCATCTTGCTCGGTTTCTTTGGCATATTGCCACGCTTTATCTAAATAAGGCTTATACGCTTCAATTTCACTGGCTTTTAAAAGTAGAGATGGGTTTGTTGTTGCATCTTCTGGTTGGTGCTTTTTGATAGCTTCGATATCACCCGTATCTGCAACAATAGATGAATGTTGTTTAAGCCTTTGTAGTGCTGAAGTCATTTGCTTTCCTCATTCCAAGCAAGTTAAAAGAAAATCCATTATAGCGGCCTTTATGCTGCAACACTATGACAGTGTTTAATAGGTCAAATGTCCTTAATACAGAAAACTAGAACATTATGTATGAAAGAACAGCGGATAAAGGCAGGACGAAACAAAACGTGCATTTTGATTCAATTAATGTTGAAATTGACATCAAACAAATTACAAGTCAATAGCTAAGTATGATCACTGTTATTTCACCTGCAAAAAATTTAGATTATGAAACACCAGCCACGACCGATAAATTCACTCAACCTGAATTACTCGAGCACAGCGAAGAGTTAATGTCAGTTTGCCGTGATTTAACCCCAGCGCAAATTGGCAGCCTAATGAAAATCAGCGATAAACTAGCGGGTTTGAATGCGGCACGTTTCGCCGAGTGGTCACAGCCATTTACGCAACATAACGCAAAACAAGCAGTGCTAGCCTTTAATGGCGATGTGTACGGTGGATTAGATGCACAAACTCTTAGTGATGCCGACCTAGATTACGCACAGTCGCACTTACGTATTTTGTCAGGCCTTTATGGTGTACTGAAGCCACTCGATTTAATGCAAGCTTACCGCCTTGAAATGGGCACTAAACTAGAAAACCCACGTGGTAAAAACTTATACCAGTTTTGGGGCAGTGTTATCGCCGAAAAGCTTAATACTGTGCTTGCTGAGCAAGATAGCAAATATTTGGTAAACCTTGCTTCGAATGAGTATTTTAAAGCGGTTGATAAAAAAGCCTTAAACGCTCAAATTATTACTCCACATTTTAAAGACTGTAAAAACGGCCAATATAAAGTGATCAGCTTTTATGCGAAAAAAGCTCGCGGCATGATGGCACGTTACATCATTGAAAATAAAATTACCCAATTAAGTGATTTAAAAGATTTCACCGTCGCAGGATATTACTTTAGCAGCGATGCAACAGCAAAAGAATTAGAGCCTGTTTTCTTACGGGAAGAGCAGAACTAATTTTTTAGTAAAATGAATTAGAAGAGCCGTGCTAAGCACGGCTTTTTTGTGCCTGTATGAAACTGGCGTTTATTTTGCAGACCACTCGCTATGTTTCTTAAATGATCAGGTAATCGTATGTTAAAAATACCAACCGTAGGTGAGGCCGAAAAACTTATAGAAGAAAAACTCGGTGGCTGGGTTGATATCATTATAAGCCATATTCCAAACTTTATTGTCGCAGTAGTCATCACTATCGTATTTTCATTACTGGCGCGTATCGTCGGCTCAATGCTTAGAAAGCTATTACGCCGCTCGTTAGAGTCTTCGCAAATAGCAGACTTAATGTCATCGATAGCCAAGGTTATTGTGTTATGTGTAGGCTTATTCGTAGCTCTTGATTTCCTGGGCCTCAGAGGCACGGTCACCTCATTACTTGCCGGTGCTGGTATTGTTGGTCTTGCGATTGGTTTTGCCTTTCAGGATATGACAGAGAATCTTATAGCAGGTATTGCTATGGGGATCCGCAAACCATTTAAAACAGGTGATGTAATTCGCACCGAAAGCGTGTTCGGTACAGTACGGGCGATTAATCTTAGAAACACCCTCATTGAGAACTTTTATGGGCAACTTATCTTAGTGCCTAACAAGATTCTATTTAGAAATATACTCAGTAATTACAGCACGTTAGGTGTGCGTCGTATTGAGGTGCCAGTGGGTATTTCGTATGCTGACGACCCAGAACAAGCCGCAGAAGTGATTGTTAAAAAAATCAATGAGTTTGATTTTGTTATTAAACAAGAAGAAACCGCCGTTTACGCCGAAAGCTTTGGTGATAGCAGCGTTAACCTACTGGTTTGGTTTTGGATTAAATACCCTGGCGAAGCGGATTTCATGACCGTTCGTCACAAGGCTGTTGTGGCAGTAAGAAACGCGCTAAGTGAAGCTGACATGACCATTCCATTCCCAATCCGCACGTTAGATTTTGGTATCAAAGGCGGTGAGAAATTAAACGCCATGATAAGCGAAAAACACCAAGATAAAGATGCAAAACCACAAGCGACTGATGAGTAAAATTTACTGACTCATCGGCGTGATTTACACAGGGAAGTATGGCTGAGGAGGGGGGGAGTTTATTTTCGCCGACATAGAGTGAATCGCTTTTGCCTCTAAAAACTTTTTGTCCAAATACAAGCTTGTTCTCATTTTTACTGTTTTTTTAGAAATGATTGGTGTTTTATTTGTTAGAAATAAGCCATCGCGCGAAATAAATTTCACGCCCACGGTGAGCTATTTTTGACTTAGAGCTTAAAATTTACGTTTTATAGCTAGGTTCTCGTGTTTGGTTTCGCTACGCTCAAACTAACCTACGAGCTTAAAGTTTTGTCTTACAAAAAAAGCGCAAGCAGTTTAACTGTTTGCGCTTTTTATTTATTCGATATGCCAATGATTAGTGAAGGATACGTGCTCTGATTGTCCCTTCAACAGCACTTAGCTCTTTAAGAGCTACTTCTGATTGATCTGTATCTACATCAATTACAACGTAACCAATCGCTTCGTCTGTTTGTAAGTACTGGGCTGCGATGTTGATTCCGTGCTGTGCAAACGCTTGGTTAATTTGCGTTAGAACACCTGGGCGGTTGTGGTGTACGTGTAATAAACGGCTGCGGTTTGCAAGCTCAGGTAATGATACTTCAGGGAAGTTAACTGCTGTAATAGTTGAACCATTATCTGAGTACTTAGCAAGTTTGCCTGCTACTTCAATACCAATATTTTCTTGTGCTTCTTGTGTTGAACCACCAATGTGTGGAGTCAAAATCACGTTATCGAACTCGCGCAGCGGTGATACGAACTCTTCATCATTTGATTTTGGTTCTACAGGGAACACGTCGATTGCTGCGCCGCTCAGCTTTTTATCACGCAGTGATTCTGCTAGAGCATCAATATCAACAACAGTACCGCGAGAAGCATTGATCAAGATGGCGCCTTGCTTCATTACTTCAAGCTCTGCCATACCAATTAGGTTCTTCGTTTGCGGTGTTTCTGGTACGTGTAAGCTAATAACATCAGCACGTTGTAATAACTGAGTTAGGTTATGAACTTGCGTTGCATTACCCAGTGTTAGTTTGTCTTCGATATCGTAAAACTCAACGTTCATACCGATATTTTCAGCCATGATACCTAGTTGTGTACCAATGTGGCCGTAACCAATAATACCTAACGTTTTACCACGTGCTTCGAATGAACCGTTGGCTGATTTTAACCAACCACCGCGGTGCGCTAGGGCATTACGCTCTGGAATACCACGAAGTAATAATAAGATTTCACCAAGTACTAATTCTGCCACAGAGCGGGTGTTTGAGAATGGCGCGTTAAATACCGCAATACCACGTTCACGGGCACCTTGCAGGTCGACTTGGTTAGTCCCGATACAGAAGCAGCCGATTGCGACTAGCTTTTCAGCTGCTTCTAATACCGCTTCATTAATATGAGTGCGAGAGCGAAGGCCTACAAAATGCACATCTTTAATGCGCTCAATGAGCTCGTCTTCAGGTAAGGATGTTTTTACGTAATCAATATTACTGTAGCCATTACGCTTAAGCGTTTCTACAGCACTTTGGTGCACGCCTTCCAGCAAGAGAATTTTAATTTTGTCTTTTGCTAACGATACCTTACTCATATCCTCATTCCTATTTACTTTATTTGCGGCCCATTTTTGGTGCCGATAATGACTTTATCTGCGCCACGATGGGCAAATAAGCCGTTTGTTACTACGCCAACAATCTGGTTGATTGTTAGTTCTAATTCTTTGGCGTTGCTGATATCTAAATTGTGCACGTCTAAAATGACGTTACCGTTATCTGTTACAACACCTTCACGGTAAACAGGGTCACCGCCTAGTTTTACTAGTTCACGAGCTACATAGCTGCGTGCCATTGGGATCACTTCAACCGGTAGTGGAAATGCGCCTAATGTTGTAACTTCTTTAGATTCATCAACAATACAAACAAATTGTTTTGCTACCGCTGAAACGATTTTCTCGCGTGTCAGCGCTGCACCACCGCCTTTGATCATTTCATTTTGTGGGTTGATTTCGTCTGCGCCATCAACATACACATCAAGGCTTGATACATCGTTTAGCTCGAATACTTCTATACCCAGTGCTTTTAACTTTTCAGTTGAAGCCTCAGAGCTAGAAACCGCACCAGTAATGGTGTCTTTTACTGTATCAAGTGCATCAATAAAGTGATTCACTGTAGAGCCTGTACCTACACCAACAATGGTATTTTCGTTTACAAACTCAAGGGCTGCCCAGGCAGCGGCTTTTTTTAATTCATCTTGCGTCATAATTATGTGCTCAGTTAGCTGTCAGAGAGGGTCTATAGTATACAAACAGTTTGCTTACCATTGGTAGATTTTCTCTGGGGTTATAATGTATTTTAACGGTACATCCCACGATTCAATAGGCAATGCTGGAACATGCTGACATTGATGGGCAAGGCCGATCAAAATCGGTTTTTGCCAGTTTTCTTGGTAATACCGAGCCAACGTTTTGTCATAAAACCCGCCGCCCATTCCTAAACGGTTACCTTGATCATCAAATGCCACTAATGGCATAAGTAAAATATCAAGCTTGTCTAGAGGACATATTTGACTGCAATTTAACTTGGGTTCCAAGATACCATAGCGGTTTGCAGTCATGGGTGAATTTTCTTCATACCTTTGAAAGTATAAAGTTGTACCGTTGAAGGGGTGGATTATAGGCAGGTATAAATGCTGTCCTTGCACCCATAATTCTTTAATTAACAATGAGGTGTCTAACTCTCCGTCATTACTAAAATAAATGCCGATATGGGCGTTTTTAGGTGTTTTTAACGATTTTAAGTATTGAATAAAATTCACTTTTAGCGCAATCGCTGCATTTTTTTGTTGTTCAACAGTCAGTGAATTGCGCTTTTTTCGAATGGATTGTCTGATTTCTGCTCGTGTGTTGCTCATGTCAATATTAGTGTTAACTTTCTAAAAAGGAGAAAAGTTCAGGAAAAAGCTCCACTACACCCAAAATGATTAATAATAAAATGACCATCGCAATAAGCGAATAGAGTAGTGTGTTTGAGCGTTTTTTAACGGGCTCTGTTAATTCGTCTTCAAGCAGCAGAGCATCTTCTTGCCAGCTATCGTCGCTATCAGCAACACTATTATTTTCTGGCTCAGGTAAACGTTGCTCTAGGTCATCTAGCTTTTCTTCTAGGCGAATAAGGCTACTGGTAATGTAATCGAGGGCATCGAAAATACGTTCTTCACGCTCTTTGGCTTGTGCGGCTAAATTTGTTGATTGGCTGCTGGTGGCTGTTTGATTAACGCTTTGGAGTTTAGCTTTAATGCCTACACTGGCAAGCAACTTAGCTTGTTTAAGTGCTTTATCTTGCTCGCTCGGCGCAAATAATGGCTTATGCTCAAACAGGGTCGCTACTTTGTCTGTTGTTGTTTTTAGTTTTGCGGCTAGTTGTTCTGTTGCTTGTGTTTGGTCGACACCGGCTTCAAGGCCTGCAAACATCACACGAAATTTTTCTGCCATTTGCTGATTATCCAAATCCTTAAATCAATGACTTGAGTATATACCCAAATAGATTGGTGGAAAAACAAAAGCCCGCATAAAACGGGCTTTTTCTATTATGGGTTTGCAAATACGCTGTTTAGTATTTTGCTGATTTGCTTTCGGCTGGTAGTGATTTAAGGATAAAATCACGTAAGTCATTATTTGATGATTCTAAATCAGCATGGCGTAAATACATCATGTGACCACTACGATAGCCTTTAAAGCTTAAGCGATCTTTCATTTTGCCACTTGGATCTAACTGCCACATTGTGTATTTAGCATCAAAGTAGTTTGTTGCACCGTCGTAGTAGCCAGATTGGATCATCACGTTTAAGTATGGGTTTTGTGCCATTGCTAAACGTAAGTTTTCACCTGTGTTGTTGCCTGAGCGGTCCCAAGGGTGAACATTACCAAATAGGTTATATTTGATATCTGTTTTGTAGTTAAGCTCTTCACGAAGATAATAGTTAATTGCAGGCGTGAATGAGTGTAACCAAGAAGTCAGTTCTGCCCAGTAATCAGGAGACTCACCTGCATCACGTTTGTCGATACCTAGGTAACGAGAATCTAAACGACCCACTGTTTGGCCGCGCTCACGTAATAACTCTTTCCAAAAGAAATTAGTTGGAATATCAAGGTTGTTTTGCTCAACAAACTTCTCAGATAAGCCTGCGTATTTTGCTGCTTGCTTAATGATTGCTCGCTTTTCATCTGCAGGTAAAAAACCACCTTTAGCAATTGCTGGTAAAAACTTATTAACGGTGAACTGTTCAACTTCAGGTAGTAACTCGTCTAAGTCTTTTGCTTGTAAGTCTGCGCTGAGGGCTTTGTGGTACCAAGCTGTCGCTGCAAAGTAAGGTAGGCGATTAGCTGCTTCTACCGGGCCTTCTCGTTTAATACCAATTTCAGTTGGTGATACTAAAATAACGCCGTTGATATACATCCATTGGCGATTTTGTAATTCGTGAGCAAGACCAGATACACGCGTTGTACCATAGCTCTCACCAATTAAGAACTTAGGCGAACGCCAGCGCTCGTTGCGAGAAACAAAAGTATTTAACCACTCTGCTAAGTATTTGATGTCAGCGTTAACACCAAAGAACATTTTTTGTTGGTCTGATTTACTCGGAAGCTCACCTTTTTCGTTTTCAAGAACACGTGAGTAACCCGTGTTAACTGGGTTGATATAAACAATATCAGCCACGTCTAAAATTGAGTAAGGGTTATCTTTTACGCCATAAGGTTGAACTGGATAGCCTTCGTCATCAATTTTTAATACACGTGGTCCAGTATAGGCAAGGTGCATCCATACTGAGGCAGAGCCTGGGCCACCATTGAAAGAAAAGACCAAAGGACGTTTTGTTCTATCGTCTACTTTATCGCGGGTATAATAAGTATATTGCAGCGTTGCAACGGCATCGCCTTGCTCATTCCAAACCGGTTGTGTGCCTGTGGTTGCGGTATATGAAAAGCGCTCACCATTAATGCGAGCTTGATGCTCTGTCACTACTTTGCTGTCAACGTCAATACGACGTCCGTTATCAGCAAAGCTTGGAGTACTGAAGGTCAGTGTTAGTGCTGTCACTGACAAGCCAATAAAACTAACTAGTTTCATGTTGATTCCTTATTATTCGAATTGCAGCTATTAAAAAGTAAAGCAAACTCGATGACAAACTAATGAGACTAGTGACCAATATTAGCTGTTAAACAGAAAAATAACCGGAAATGCTGAACGATTACAAAAAAGTGCATTTTTTTAGCAAAGATATTTTGCTTAATTATTTAGCTAGATTAAAAAATGACGTATATTTAGCGTGTTTATAATCTGTGTACACGTGCTTAGAAAAGAGAAGTTGCAATGCAAAGAGTATTAGTCGTCGAAGACAGTAAAGTAGTACAGCAAGTGTTACGTCATCTCGCTGCTCACTATTTAGATGTAGCTGTTGACTTTGCGTGGTCTTTAAAAGAGGGCGTCTCTTTAATATCAGAGCACGATTACACCTTAGCCTTAGTCGATTTAACGCTACCTGATGCGATGAATGGCGAAGTAGCTAAATACACCTTATCAAAAAATATTCCAACCGTGGTCCTGACATCAAAGATTGATGAATATATTCGCCAGCAAATGTTAGAGCTTGGTGTAGTAGATTACGTGGTTAAAGATAACCGTGATTCATATCATTATGCGATAAAGCTTGTTGCGCAACTACTTAGAAATGATGGGAGTAAAGCGCTAGTAGCCGATGACTCAGTATTGAGCCGCACTTTAATGAAGCAAATGCTCGAAAAGCAATTGTTTGATGTACGCGATGCCCAAGATGGTGAGCAAGCATTGCAAATGTTAAAAGACGACCCTGAGATTAAGTTGTTACTTACAGACTATGCAATGCCAACAATGGATGGTTTTGAGTTAGTGAAAGCGGTGCGTAATTTCCGTGGCCGTGATGACTTAGCAATTATCGGGTTATCCGGTGCGGGTAAGCATGGCTTGTCGGCGCGTTTTATTAAATACGGAGCAAACGACTTTTTAACTAAGCCGTTTATGAATGAAGAATTTCATTGCCGTGTTATGCAAACCATGGAGCAGCTTGCTTTAATAGCCGATATAAAAGAAAGCGCCTACCGCGACCATTTAACTGGCTTGCATAATCGTCGCTATTTTTATCAATACGCAGAAAAATTACTTAAAAATGTTGAGCAAGAAAACGTACTGGCCTTGCTTGATATCGACTTCTTTAAAAATGTGAATGACCAGTTTGGTCATGAAGCAGGTGATCAGGCTCTAAAACAAGTGTCTTCATTTTTAAAGACTAAATTTGATGACTTCACTATCGCTAGAATTGGCGGCGAAGAATTTGCAGTGGTTCTGCACAATATGAATTTAGCTAACGCAGAATCTAAACTCAATATTTTCAGAGAGCAGTTAGCGAGTCATGCTTTTTCAATTAACGGTGAGCCTTATTCATTAACGATGAGCATCGGTATGACCCTATTCCAAAAAGTATCACTTACAGCTGCGATGCGCATTGCTGACAAAGCCTTATATCAAGCCAAACAGCAAGATCGGAACTGCTTAGTTCAGTTATAGTTGTGCTTACTGCACCAGCGCTGGCTAATTGTTAAAAAAACGCACCATTAGGGTGCATTTTTTTTGTGCAAAAACTAGTTTTTATTAATAAATAATTGAAATTAAAGAATAAAAAATAATGGCACAAAGGTTGGATTGTATAAACCAACAGGATAACAATAAGCGTCCGAAGGGGGCCACTATGAAAATGATTAGTGCAATAATAAAGCCATTCAAACTTGATGATGTACGTGAAGCATTGGCTGATTTAGGCATTGAGGGGATGACAGTTGTTGATGTAAAAGGCTTTGGTCGTCAACGCGGTCATACTGAACTATATCGTGGAGCTGAATACCAAGTCGATTTTATTCCAAAAATCAAACTTGAAATTGCAACTCGTAGCGAAAATTGTCAACGCGTAGTTGAAACCATCACAAAAATTGCTTCAACAGGCAAAATTGGTGACGGCAAAATTTTTGTTTACGACTTAGACCAAATCGTTCGTATTCGTACGGGCGAACTAGATGAAGAAGCAATTTAAGGGGGAATTATGGAAAACACTATCGTAGAGTTGAAGTTCTCACTCGACACTTTTTACTTTTTAATGTCGGGTGTTTTAGTAATGTGGATGGCGGCTGGTTTCGCTATGCTGGAAGCAGGTTTAGTGCGTGCAAAAAATACAACAGAAATCCTAACTAAAAACGTTGCACTATTTTCTATTGCCTGCACTATGTTTTTATTAGTGGGTTACAACATCATGTATGTTGATAATGCAGAAGGCGGTTTCATTCCTTCATTTGGCGCATTAATTGGCACTCAAGCTGCTGATGCGGACCACTCTTTAGAGTCTGATTTCTTCTTCCAAGTTGTGTTCGTAGCAACGGCTATGTCAATCGTATCTGGCGCGGTGGCTGAGCGTATGAAGTTATGGGCATTCTTAGTTTTTACTGTTGTTTTAACTGGTTTTATCTACCCAATCGAAGGTTACTGGACTTGGGGCGCAGGCTTCTTATCTGAAATGGGCTTTGTTGATTTCGCTGGTTCTGCAATCGTTCATGGTGCAGGTGCTGCGGCAGCGCTAGCTGGTGTACTTTTCCTAGGTGCTCGTAAAGGTAAATACGGTAAAAACGGTGAAATCTATCCAATTCCAGGTTCTAACTTACCGTTAGCAACACTTGGCACATTAATCCTTTGGATGGGGTGGTTTGGTTTTAACGGTGGTTCACAACTACTTGTTTCTGACGCTGAAAATGCAACAGCAGTAGGTAAAATCTTCTTAAACACTAATGCAGCAGCAGCGTGTGGCGCTATTGCAGCACTATTCGTGTGTAAAGTGTTATGGGGTAAAGCTGATTTAACTATGGTTCTAAATGGTGCATTAGCAGGTCTTGTAACAATTACTGCTGAGCCAGCATCACCAACTCCATTACTTGCTTGTTTACTTGGTCTATTAGGTGGCTCACTGGTTGTGTTTAGTATTGTTGCGCTTGATAAAGCAAAAATTGATGATCCAGTGGGTGCTATCTCTGTACATGGTGTGTGTGGTTCATTAGGTATCATGCTAGTACCACTTTCAAACTCAGATGCAACCTTTGTTAATCAATTAATTGGCTTAGTATGTATCTTAGGGTTTGTGTTCATCGCATCATCAATCGTGTGGGCAATTCTGAAAAATACCATGGGTATCCGTGTTACCGAAGAAGAAGAGTTGAACGGTATGGATCAACATGACTGTGGTATTGATGCTTACCCTGAGTTTGTATCAGTTCGCAGTAACTAATCTAAGTGCGTGCAGTAGCACGTACCTAACAATATCATTGTGTGTTCAAATCAAAGCTCTACTTAGGTAGGGCTTTTTTGCATTTAAATAACTTTTTTCTAATAAGCGAAATAGTTATTTTTGAACTATGCTTTAAATTCCAAACTAATAAGGAAAAACTATGGATAACAAACTCTTACTTATAATCATTTCACTATTTTTACCGCCTGTGGCAGTATTTTTAAAAGCAGGTGCAGGCAAAGACTTAGTGATTAACATTATTTTATGCTTCATCTTTTTTATACCAGCAGTGATCCACTCGCTATGGCTGTGTACACGCTAAACGAGTTTAAGTGACTGTTAATTTTACAGGTGTTAACATTGCGCTGTTCAAGGTGTATTCCTGTAAAATTAACTGACCAATAGCGAACTCAATGGCTGATAAAAAAACTCCTGCAAAAAAATCGTCTAGCAAACCTAAGGCGACATCAAAGAAAAATACCACTAAGCGCTCACGCGCATCCAAAGGCCCAGCTAAAGCCAGTGTAACAAGAAAACTTTGGTCAATCTTTTGGAAGCTTTCGCTCGCATTGATTATTGCTATGGTGCTGTATCTAATTTATTTAGATGCCAAAATTACCCGTCAGTTTGAAGGCAATAAATGGCAGTTACCAGCACAAGTTTATGCCCGTGCAATGAGCTTTTATCCTGGGCAATACTTGTCTCAGCAAGAGGTTATTTGGGAATTGAACCGCTTAAATTACTCATCTGTAAATAAGCTAAGCCGTACCGGTCAGTATGTTAAATCAGCCAATAGTATTAAAGTGTATCGCCGTGAGTTTGAGTTTTATGATGGCCTAGAAGATTCACAAGTAATTGAGCTGCGCTTTTCGGGGCAAAAGTTAGCAACAATCAAAGATAAGTTTGGTCGTCGTTTGAACAGCGCACGATTAGAGCCGGTACAAATTGCCCGAATTGGCAATGACTCAAAACAAGATCGTGAGTTTGTGCCGCTTGATAAATTTCCACCGATGCTAAAAGACACCTTGCTGGTGGTTGAGGACCGTAATTTTTATCAACACCACGGCGTATCTGTGTGGTCAATTATGCGCGCTCTATACAGTAATATTAAAGCTGGTAGAACAGTGCAAGGCGGTAGTACCTTAACTCAGCAATTAGCAAAGAATATTTATTTAACCCGTGAGCGATCGCTGGTGCGTAAGTTTAATGAAGCGCTTATCGCATTAATATTAGATTATCGCTACAGCAAAGATGAAATATTAGAAGCCTACCTCAATGAAGTGTATTTGGGTCAGTCTTACAATCAAGGTGTTCACGGTATGGGTCTTGCCGCTGAGTTTTATTTCTCAAAACCTGTGGACGAACTTGAATACGATCAAATTGCACTGCTTGTGGCTATGGTCAAAGGTCCCTCGTATTACAACCCGCGTCGTTATAGCGAACGTGCAATGGAGCGCCGTGATCTCGTACTTCGTTTAATGGTTGAAAATAAGCTTATTGATACTCGAGAATACCGCGCGGCGTTAAAGCGTCCTATTGATATTGCACCGATGAAAGACAGCCTGCAAAAGTCATATCCGGGTTACTTAGAGTTGGTTAATCGCGAATTAAAACGTTTGTTACCAGATCAGCAGGTGTTAGATGCTGGGGTACGTGTCTTCACCTATTTTGACTTACAAAAGCAAACAGCAATGGAAGAGTCTATTGAAGCAAGTTTACCTTACCTAGAAAGACGCCCTAAAACAGAAGAGCTTGAAGCGGCGATGATCTCTGTTAATGTTGCAAAGGGTGGGGTCTCAGCATTAGTTGCAGGTCGTGACGTACGTTATTTTGGTTTTAACCGAGTGCTAGATACTAAGCGTAACATTGGCTCATTAGTTAAGCCCGCAGTTTATTTAACAGCATTTGAAAGTGGCAAATTTAATGTTGCCACTTTAGTGGATGACTCGCCGCTACAAGTGACTAATGAGCAAGGTAAAGTATGGCAACCTGAGAACTTCGACAAGCAGTTCCGCGGATATATGCCATTATATAAAGCATTTAGTAATAGTATTAATATTCCTGCAGTTAATACTGGTCTTGATGTTGGTGTAGATAAAGTGGCCGATACCTTGAAGCGTTTAGGTGTAGAAGGGCGTATTGATCAATACCCATCATTGCTTTTAGGTGCACTTGAGCTTTCTAGTTTTGAAGTGGCACAGCTTTATACTACCCTTGCCGCAGATGGCCAGTACCGCGAATTAACGTCTATTTCAGCACTGACTGACTCAGTAGGTAAAGTACTTTATAAACATGAAGTGGCTTCGCAAAAACGCTTCGACGATGCATCAATTTACATGACCAAGTACGCAATGAAACGCGTGACAAAAGACGGTACCGCTAAACGTTTAAACGCCCACTTCCCATCAATCCAACTTGCAGGTAAAACAGGCACTAGTAATGATTTACGCGATAGCTGGTTTGCCGGTTTTGACCAAAACACAGTTACTGTTGCATGGATTGGTCGCGACGATAACAAGAGCACAGGTTTAACAGGCAGTGTTGGTGCACTAGAAGCCTATATTCGCTACCTTAAACCACTCAACCCTGAAGCCATAGCGGATACTCGTCCTGCTTCTATTCGTTGGGCATTCATTAATGAAGAAACCGGTTTACAAGCACCTCCTGGGTGCGGCAAAGTGGTGCAGCTTCCAATTCGAGCCAGCGAGTTTGAGCCGAGACCTAGTTGTCAGCGTTAAACTTGGTCCTTCAAGTATTTAGCTCAATGTATAATTGAGCTAAATTTGTATGTTGTAGATTGCAATGAATGTACTTTTTTCAGTGCTTCTGGCAAGCAAAATGACGTTTATAGAGCTTGAATTGCAGTACTTTATTGAATGATTTGTACAATAATTTGTTATTCTTGTATGCCTAAATCAGACATTAATGCCGCGAAAACTATTAACCTACCATTAGTATGGTTTTATTTTGAAGCCTTGTTCCTTCCTCATGCTTTCACTTGTATTTTATAAGGTTGCTTGATTCACTTTAAATAAATATCGACTAATTATTGCAGCACTATTTAGTTGTAAATATTAAAAAATAAAAGCCTCATAATGAGGCTTTTAGAATCGTTGCTTATCTTACTAATTTAATCGAAATTAAAAGTCGTAAGAAGCAGATAGTTGGACTCTACGAGGAGATTGATAACTTTCAGCTAAACCAAATGTTGCACTGTCATCACCAGCCGCTATTTCAGCAACTTCGTCATAACGAGTTGCTGTAGCTGCATCAAATATATTGAAAATATCTAATGCGAAGCGTACTTTTTGATCATTAAAGTGCAAGTTGTACGTAAAGTTAAGATCTAATCGCGCTGTCCAGGGAGTTGTTCCCATACTGCCGCGAGGATAGCGTTTATCACCTACATAATAAGTATCGCCATAATCATATAAGTCTGGGTTTGGTGTATAGCCCGCACCTAGTGCTGTCCAAGGACGACCAGAAGCAATATTTAGATTTGCGCCTACTAAGAAGTTTTCAGTAACTGCGTATGCACCGTAAACTTTAATATTGTGACGACGGTCTGCTGGTAAGTTACCGTTAGCACCATCCATAAGATAAGGGTAATCCCAGTCTTGTGTTAAACCAGCATCATCTTGACCATTATCAGATTTAACAAAACCTTCTGTGTTACCGTAGTTATGTGACCAAGTGTATAGTGCTTTTAAAGACCACACCTCATCCCAACTTTTCTCAATTGAAAGGTCAACTGCAGCGTAACGACGTTTAGCTTCAGGATAACCTAGCTCTTCAGCTGTGAAGCTATACTCTTCAGTTACACCGTCCCCATCTAAGTCAAAATTAAATGTTGCGCCATTACCTGGGTTAAATAGGAACCAGTTTTCACCAATTTTTTCACCATTTTCATCAGTAAAGATGTATGAGCCATCATCAATTTGATTACCAAGTGTGCGGTATGTACCTTTGATGCTCCAAGACCAGTCATCATTAATCGCTGCTTGATAACCTACAATGATTTCATCATTGTACATAGGCTCAAGATCTTTATCTGCTAGGGTGTTTGAAGGTTTTGCTGTGCCATCACCACCATTTGAAATAGCGATATCACCTAATTGATTGCTCAAACCAACAGGAGTACCATCAGCATTAAGGCCTTCATACTCGTACCAAGTGTGAATATAAGTTTCGGCACCTGCAAGGCGAATGTTCGTATTTGCAGCAACAGGTAAGTAATATCGACCTGCTGTAATAAATAATTTACTGTCACCGTCACCATTGATATCCCAAGATGCACCTAATCTTGGCGCAATTTGGTTATCAATAGATACAAATTCATCGCCATCAGCATTGTAGTTTGTGAAACTGTCATTACGTAGACCTAAAGTTAACGTTAAGTTATCTGTAACAGCCCATTGATCTTCGATATAAATCGCCCAGTTTTCAACTTCGAATGCACCACCATTCTTATAGTTACGTACACGAGTTGTTTTCATTTCTTCTGGAAGAATATAACCGTTTGGAAGGCGAGCACCTTCTTCGTATGTTCTGTAGTAGTAGTAAATACCACCAGAGTTAATCGTAGTTGCATCTGATGTATTGGTTTCTGAGTCATAACCAAATCTTAATGTATGCTCATCATTTAAGTACCAATCAAAGTCAACGCGCAATTGCTCGCGCTTATCTTCATTGGCGCCTACAGTGAAGTTTACATAACAGGTAGTATCAACACCTAAGTCTGCGTCATAGCCAGTAGGGCAGTCATCAAAGTCAGAATAATCAGTTTCTGAGAATTTAACTTCACCATACATAGCAGACATGCTTAAGTCATCAGTCAGGTTACCTGTATAACGTACTGCAAAACTTTCACCACCGCGTTTGTGATAAGCTGTACCGCCATCTACTGTGTAGTTGCCAACGCCATTAGGATCTTCGATTGTGCTTTCTGAGTATGTGCGTTCATCGCTAAAACCCCAAAGCATTAATTGATGATCATCATTGATGTTCCAGTCAATACGCGCTAGATAGTAAGGGTCATCATCTTTTTCTTTTGTTAGAGAGGTTTGAGAAGCATTACCGTACTCTTGTTCGATATCACGGAATGTATAAATTCCGTAGAAGAAAAGCGTATCTTCAATTAGTGCACCTGAAGCATAAATATTTGTTTCAAATGAGTTTACATAGTCATCTTGGTTGTTAACAAATAAATCACCAATACAGTGACCATCAGCAGCCTCACAACGATCATTTTGTAAGTAAACTGAATTTGGTGCTTGTTCTCTTAATGAATCAGGAGAGTAAATTGACTCAACACCAAAGTGAAAGTCATTTGTACCTGATTTTGTTACTGCAGAGATTAGGCCACCAGTTGTTCGACCAAACTCAGACGAATAACCACCAGTCTTAATTTGGAAGCTATCATATGCTGAGAATGGGATGGTTGCGCCACCTAAACCGTTACGGAAGTTAGTCATATTAAGACCATTTACGTAATATGCGTTTTCTGCGACAGATGAGCCACCGAATGATGCTTGATCACCAAAGCGACTATCACCTTCAGTTGCACCAGGAGCTAGTAAAGCAACTGATGTTAATGAACGAGCAACCGGTAATAATTCAAGTTCTTCTGAACTAATGTTCAATGATGATTCCGTAACCGAAACGTCAACAGCACGAACTGCGCCACCAACAACTGCAATACGTTCTATATTACCTTCAACCAATGGAATCTCGAGTAGTGCAGTTTTACCAACACCGATAATTACATCGTTGATCTGTGCTTTTTCAAAACCAGCCTGTGACACTGTTACATTATATTTACCAACAGGTACTTGGTTAAGATTAAACTGGCCATTTGCATCTGCAATGAGAGTTTTTTCATAACCTTTTGACTTATCGGTAATGGTGATTGTTGCACCAGCTAAAGAAACGCCAGACTGAGTAACGATGTTACCTTTGATTGCACCATTAACATTGTCAGCCATAGCAGGCATTGCTGCACTTAAGGTCATAGCAACAGCTGCAGCTGTGAATGAACGCTTAAATGTTTTTGAAAAGTTGTTTTTCATTGAGCTTTCCCTGTGAAATTTTAGATTTTGATTTGTTATTGTTTGTTAATAACTACCACGCTTTGTTTTTTATTTATTTGGGGTTTTAACTATTAAATAAAGCGTGAAACAAATTGGTAACACATTGGGGACATACAGATCAATTTTTTATATTATAAATACGATAAACTTACAAAAAAACGCCTTGGAACGATCTAAAATTGACTTTTTTTGCTTGTTTATACAAAAAATACACAGATGTAATTTGATGTAATTGCGTTAAGTAAATTTTAATTCTACTTTTAATTCTTATAAAACAGTTTGTTGGGTTTTTTATGTCGCTTTCGTTATATTTTAAAATATAAATGCAGGGAAAAATCATTTGGTTTGTATAAATGATGTTTTAATTATAATATTTTTGGTTTTTAATTTTCGAAAATAATCTTATCTATTATTTTCTGATGGGGTAAACGTTTGGAAGTATAGGCCACCGATTAAAAGTGACCTATATTATTTTCGGTTTAAAGCTTCGCGAATGCGCGCTCTGCTGCTGCAATAGTATCGTTGATCTCTTTTTCAGAGTGTTCAGCACATACAAAGCCAGCTTCGAAAGCTGAAGGAGCAAGGTAAACGCCTTCTTCAAGCATTAAGTGGAAGAACTTTTTAAAGCGCTCTAAATCACACTCAGTCGCTTGTTGGTAGCTAGTTACTTTTTCTTTGTCAGTAAAGAAGAAGCCATACATACCACCCGCGTAGTTTGTTGTAAGTGGAATACCTGCTTTTTTCGCTGCGGCTTCAAAGCCTTCACAAATTGCTTTGCTCTTAGCTTCTAGTTCATCGTGTAGACCTTCAGCGCATAATAACTCAAGCGACTTTAAGCCTGCAGTCATGGCAATTGGGTTACCTGATAATGTGCCTGCTTGATAAACTGGGCCGACAGGTGCGATGAAATCCATGATTTCTTTCTTACCGCCAAATGCACCCACTGGCATACCGCCACCGATTACTTTACCTAGGCAAGTAAGGTCTGGTTTGATGTTGTAGTAAGCTTGTGCGCCACCTAAAGCAACACGGAAACCTGTCATTACTTCATCAAAAATAAGCACTGATTTGTATTCATCACACACTTCACGTAGACCTTCTAAGAAGCCAGGTACAGGTGGAATACAGTTCATGTTGCCAGCAACTGGCTCAACGATGATACAGGCAATGTCATCAGCGTATTTTTCGAAAATTGCTTTGACTTCATCAAGGTTATTAAACGACACCGTTAATGTGTGCTTAGCAAAATCTTCAGGGATGCCCGGTGAATTAGGAACGCCCATTGTAAGCGCGCCTGAGCCTGCTTTTACTAGTAGTGAGTCGGCATGACCGTGGTAACAGCCTTCAAACTTTAAGATCTTGTCACGTCCAGTGAAACCACGCGCTAAACGAATTGCACTCATAGTCGCTTCAGTACCAGAGCTTACCATACGCACTTTTTCGATTGATGGTACGAGCTCTTTTACTTTTTCGGCCATTAAGATTTCAGTTTCGGTCGGTGCACCATAGCTTAGGCCATTTTCAACGGCTTCTAATACCGCTTGTTTAATAGCAGGGTGGTTATGACCCATGATCATTGGTCCCCATGAACCAACATAATCGATATAACGGTTACCATCAGCATCAAAGGTAAAAGGACCTTCAGCTTTAGTGATGAATAAAGGAGTACCGCCAACGCCATTGAAGGCACGAACTGGTGAGTTAACACCGCCTGGGATTGATTCTTGTGCGCGATTAAAAAGATCTTGGCTAATTGTCATGAATAGTCCTATTGGGTTGTCACGTTAAATGAGTTGGTTTGCAAGGGCTCAAAGAACCCAAAACGAAGCGTGTTAGCTATTACGTTTACGGCTGAACCAAGGCACGTCGACTTCATATTGCTCAACTTTGTCGGCAACATCTAAGGTTAGAGCAAACAACGCCATGCGAATTAACACGCCATTTTGTACTTGGCGAAAAATTGCTAGGTTGTCGTTGCTATTTAAATCGTTATCTAGCTCGTTTGCTTCTAAACGGCTATCTCTAGGAAGTGGGTGCATCAGTACTGAGTTGGGCTTACAGTGTGCGTTGTAAATTGCTTGGCTGATACGAAAACCACCACGGTATTTGTTAGCTTCTTCTTGTGAAGGGAAGCGTTCCTCTTGGATACGGGTTTGATACACAATATCTGCCGCCAAGTTGCCTTCCATTTTATCCACTACTTGTATTTTATGACCAGCGTTATCAACAGCATCCAAAATGTAGTCTGGCATTTGCAAGCCATCAGGTGCCACCATAGAGAATTTTACGTCTTTATAATGACAAAGTAGTTTAGATAGAGAATGTACAGTACGGCCATATTTTAAATCACCTACAAGGGCAATGTGCATACCGTCGATACCTTGGTCGAAACGACCAAGTTCACGTTCGATGGTTAGTAAGTCAAGCAAGGCTTGTGTCGGGTGCTCATTCGAACCGTCACCGCCATTGATAACAGGTACATCGCAACCTGTGGCAAATTCAGCAACAGAGCCTGCGTCTGGGTGGCGCATTGCAACTGCATCTGCATACGCTGAGATTACGCGAGCTGTATCATATAAAGACTCACCTTTTGCTAACGCAGAGCTTTGCATGCCCGTGGTTTCACGAACTAAGCCACCAAGTAAGTTAAATGCAGTGCCGAAGCTTACACGGGTACGTGTACTTGGCTCGAAGAACAAGTTCGCTAAAATTGCGCCTTCTAAAACATTGGTGCGCTTTTGCTTTTTAGCATAAGGCTCCATTTTCTTAGCAACTGCAAAAATACGTTCAATACAATCTCGATCAAGCTGATTGACCGACAGGATATTTTCACCTTGGAAACTTAGCATGGGGTTTGTTCCTAATTACATTTATTGGGCGCTGGCGCTCGGTATGGGAGGCCGCATAAATTTGCGCAGTACTATAGCAAATTTTTAGCGTACACAGCAGCAAATTATAAGTTAGGTTTAATAATTGCCAGTGCCACTATAGCTAAAAGGATGAGTACTGGAACTTCATTAAAAATACGGTAAAAGCGATCGCTTCGTGTATTACGGTCATGCTTAAAGTCAGCCAGTAATTTAAAGCAGTAGCCATGGTAGATGTAAAGAATAATTACTAACACAAGTTTGTAGTGCAGCCACATGCTATATCTAAACCAATCACGGCCATATTCAAAAATAGTGAGTACGCCAAACACCAGTGTTAAAACGGCAAACGGTGTAACAAAATAAAGTAAACGACGCTCCATTACTTTAAGCATTGAGTTGCAGGCTTTTTCTTCACTCATTGCATGGTAAACAAATAGTCTTGGCAGGTAAAAAATACCTGCAAACCAAGCAATCATAAAAAATACGTGGAAAGTTTTATAAACTAATAGTGCAGTCATTTAAGCATCCATTTTAATTGTTATAACAAGCTGTTACGTATGGTAAGGATATGTCTGATTTGGTCCCAACGCAAAAGTCCCATAATTTGTTGGTTATCAAGCAGGTTGTAAATATACACTGCACCGCTGCGCTTATCTTTTAGTAAGTCAAAGGCATCGGCTAAAGTGGCTTGGCTACTTAAGCCCGCAAGGCTAACATATTTGATATTACTTTCTTGGTCAGACATCAAACTTAAATCATACTCTGCGAGGCGGTAGCCATTTTCTTCATCATGAACAATAAGAGGGGTTTGGCTATCAAGGGCATCCAGCGACTCTTTGATTTGTTGTTTGTCGTCACTGTAGAGTAGCTTGAATTGTTCATCCATTTCATCCATCACCCCGACTTTTTGCAATGCTTCGGTGGCTGGTGATATTTGATATTCAAGCCCTTGGAAATCGAGTTGTTGCATAAAAATAGAGCGGTTACCAAAAAACTGCAGTGCAGTGACATAGGCTGTTGAGATCACAATCATCGCAGGCACAATAATCTCAGGACTTGAAGTTAACTCCATAACCGTGGTTAAAGCTGCAAGTGGTGCGTGTAATGTCGCGGCCAATAACCCTGCCATGCCAAGCATGCTATAGGTACCTGTGATATCAACGCCTGGGCTAATAAACTGTGCAAAAAAGGCCATTAAGGTGCCCATCAAAACTCCTAGCCCAATAACAGGGCCGATGATTCCGCCGGGGATACCTAAACCAATAGCAAACAAGGTGGCGAGTAATTTGGCAATCAAGATGGTTGTTAAAAACTGCACATCGTCAGGTGATTCAATAGCAATAGTAATAGCACTCATACCAGAGCCCATTGCATGAGGGACCATATAAGCAATCAAGCCCGCGATAAATCCTGCCAGTAATAGGCGAGGAAACATGCTAAGTGGTTTAAATGTGCGAATTATGAGCATTAAGTTTTGGTTAAACGCATAAGCAACAGCGCCAAGTGCCATACCAAAAATGATTAAAAATGGATAATGCCAACCACTCAATGGGTTCATGGTGATAAGCGCAAGCTCTGAAGCATCACCGAAGACAAATTGAGTTGCTAATGCCCCTGTAACCGCTGCAAGCATGATGGGCACGAAAATATGCACTTTATATTCCCTGAGCACCACCTCCATTACAAATATGACGGCTGCTAGTGGTGTATTAAACGATGCGGCAATACCAGCCGCGACACCACAACCCGTAAGAGTGCGCATTGCATTATGGGGAAGGTGTAACTTGTCGGCGAGTAAACTCGCACCTGTTGCGCCCATATGTACTGATGGACCTTCTCGACCAACTGAAAAACCACTAATTAGAGCTAGTGCACCACCGACAAATTGGTTGACCGTGTTATAGAGCGGCATATGACCATAATGTTTTTTAATGCGGTGTATTACGAATGGGATGCCAAGGCGATAATGCTTAAAGCCTGTTAAGGCGGCAAATAAGGCAATTAATAAGGCTGCACCAACAGGCATTATCACCCGTTCGTAAGTTGGTAAAGTGGTAAAATCGTCGGGCTTATCTAAAAATAAGCTTTGAAAAAACATGATGGTGAGGCGAAAAAGTATGATCAACACTGCCGCAATTAACCCTGCACTTACACCAAGTAAGCACAATTGCACAGATGTTTTAGGCTTTGCTAGGCGACGTCTTAGTCTCTCAAGCCACATGCATATTTCCTCACAGCACTTTTGAGCTGCAGTTTAGCAAATCAAATTCACTAAGTCGTTGGGATTTTATAATTTATCCGCATTTTGGGTAAATTTAGCTAATCTGTGCTGTTGTTAATTTGCTTCGTTAATTCAGGTAAGCGAGCGGTAATTGCTTTAGATAATTCATCTACAAGCGGTGCGTGTTTTTTATGAATAACTGTGTTTATAGCCAATTGTCTTAAGATAACCACAGAGAAGTCATTTTGAAAAATGTTGATATCGCTATTCAGTGCAGGGTAGAGCGCATAATCTAGACGGCCTTTTTTTAACATTTTAAGGGTATGGCTTAAGTCTTCGTTATTAATAATTTCTGCCTTAATATCAAACTCGCTGAGAATCTCGGTATCACCAATAGAACTCATAATTCGATTATTTGGTTTAGCTAAAATATCCCGGTCACATGGCCGTGATTTTCGACACAAAAGTACCAAGTTTATAATGCCAAGACTTGGCTCAACGACAATCACGTTGTCGAACTTTTTTAGGTTGCTTTTTGAACGCACAATATCACCGTCAACCACGCCTGCGTTCAATAGCAATACGCCTCTTCTAGCCGGGGTTGCTTGCATCTGAACCTTGATATTTAAATCACTATAAACATCAGCCATTATTTCTTTAAAAGGCGTGATGCGAGGTATATCTATATAGGTTAACAACAATTTTTTTGGCCGAGAGTAGTTTGTTGCTAAAGAACTAGTGCCAGCAAATAAATCATTGAGTAAAGTGATTTTAGCCTGATTTTCCGCATTATCTCTCATACCAATCACTAACGGGAAGTCTGGAAACTGAGTCACTATTTTTGGCTCTGGGAAGTTCTGCTGCCTTGCAAAGTAATTAAGAACTTTTGGCGCACTAATCGCAAAATTAATTTGCTTAGTTTGCATTAAGTGAAACAACTCTTCATCGTTTGTTGTTTTTACTATGCTGTCTTCATAGGATTTGATTACTTTTTTGATAACATCAGGGTAGGTGTAGGGCCCAACAACTCCTACTTTATTTTCACTAAAAAGCTGTTCAATATTTTCAAAATCCTGTGGGTTTGACTGGGTAGTAATAACCGCTATTTGGGAGTTTAAGATAGTTGGTGAGGCAATAAAACCAGGCATTATTTCTGAAGGCCAAGCAGGATAATAACCAAGGTAGCCTGTTAACTCGGCTTTTTTTATAGCATCCTGCCAAGGTAAGTATTCAACCTCAAGACTTATAGATTGTTTAGCAAGCGAGCTTCTTAAAAAAGCGATGGCATCTCCGCCATTTTCCATTTCACTGCTAGCATATGGAGGGAATTCTAGTGAGGTTATTTTCCAAGTTTCTTGTAACCTTGTACTAGCCGCTGAAGATGAGCTGAAAACAAGTATAATAAGAGCATAAAAACAAGTGCGCATGGTAAAAAGTTTTTATTAATTGTTTAATAAGTATACGTCTAAATTAGATTTATTATCAGTATTTATTTGCTTATTTACAGCTCATAACATTACAGCTAAAGCAGTGATGCTTTTGGTTATACATGCGTTTGTCGGCCATGCTTAGCAATTCATCAAATGATTGAGCATCGTCGGGGTATAGTGCAAAACCAACACTCGCTTCAACTTGCAAATCACCAAACTCAGATTTTATAGGCGCTTTAATTGCACATATCAAGCGTGATAGCGCACGGTTTATTTGTGCTTGGCTCTCTATGTCGGTAACAATAACCACAAACTCATCTCCACCAATGCGTGCAACGCAATCGGTCTTGCTAGCTGTATCTTGTAAGCGTTTGGCAACCTCTACCAAAACTTTATCCCCCATAGCATGGCCATGGCTATCGTTAATCGGCTTAAACTTATCAAGATCAAAGTACAAGCAACCTACTTTAGAGCCTGTCTTTTCAACCCGAGCAAATTCTTGTTTGATGAAACGCTCAAGCGCATTTCGGTTCGCTAAACCAGTAAGATGGTCTGTTTGTGCCAGCTGTCGTATTTTTTTCTCTGCCATAACTCGTTTCGTAATATCGAAATTAACGCCAATCATACGGTTGCCGTATATTCTGCCATCAGCATTGATATAGCGGGTTTTGCCAGAAGGCAGAACTATTTGAAACTCTGCGTGGAACTCTTCGCCATTTAAGATCGCGAGTTTTAGCTTGTTGGTCACGTCTTCATATTCATCTGGATGCAGGCTATTTGCCCAAGCTGAATAGTCCCCTTTAAATTCTGATTTTGGGATCTCGAATAAGGTATGCATCCAGTCATCCCAAATCAGTTCGTTAGTATCAAAGTTCCATTCCCATATGCCAATATGTGCGGCATCAGCTGCCATAGACATACGCTGGTGTAAGCTTTCAAGCTCGCTTTTAGCTTGTTTTAATTCAGTCACATCTTCAGATACATCCAGTAAATATTGTGCTTTACCGTTGCTGTCTTTTATTGCGAGTTTACGGGTTTTTAGGTAGTGAGTATTACCATCGATAGTGATTGGATTTTCATCGATAGTAAGGGTGTCATCTCCTTTTAATACATCGCGATCGGTTTGCACGAAGCTGACTGCTTGTTCATTACTAAAAATATCAAAGTCATTTAAGCCGATTAGTTGATTTTTACTTTTACCAAGTAGTTGCTCACCGGCCTTATTTACATGGCTAAATGTTAAATGCCCAGCTTCTTTCACAAACAACATAATTGGCAAATTATCGAAAATAGTTTGCGTAAAGGCTTCTTGATTTCGAATATCAGAGAGATCTTTTATGGTTGCAACATAAGGTCCGGACTCTTTTTTACCAATTGAACTGATTGCTAAAGTTATAGGAAACCGCTTTTTGTTCACTCGTTGTCCTTTTAAAAGTCGGCTGGTCCCTTTACCTGCACTTTTTTTGCTAAGCTGTGAGTCTCGTAAAATTTCATCAAGTTCTATAGAATTTTCCGGTATGAGAGTGCGAATATGTTTACCAATTAAGTCGTGTGGTTGGTAACCAAAAATGTGGATAACAGCAGGGTTGGCAAATTCAATTCTCCCTTCATTATTAAAGCTAATAACCGCATCTTTTACCGTACTAAGCACAGCTTTTAATTTTGCCGATAACAAGCTCCTTGCTCTGAGCTCAACAACACCCAGTACAAGCAGGCTTAATGCTGCAAGAATAAAAATAATAAGTTGAGCTAACGTTGAGTAGTCATGGTTCGTAACATAAGTGGTATATTCAGTTTCAAAAACCGACATCGATATCATGCCGATGTAATGCATCCCCGAGATTGCACTGCCCATTATCAAGGCAACGACCAGATTCATTCGTGTTTTATGAACGCCTTTGGCAAGTCGAAAATCATTAATCTTTAGTGCGATACCTGATAAAACAATAGCTACGAGAATAGACAAAGAGAACAGCCAAGGTTCATAGGCCATTTTTGCAGGTATAACCATCGCCATCATACCAACAAAATGCATACAACCGATTCCTGCACCCATTAAAATACTTCTGAAGAATAATCCTTTATCCGTTTGTAAGGCAGGGGATAGTACGATGTAACTGGCAAATACACTTGGTAAAATTGAGACCAAGGTGATGCTAATATTGTATTCAATAGGGATGGGTAAGTTATATGCAAGCATACCAACAAAGTGCATTCCCCAAATCCCTATACCTAAAAAGCAAGAAGCCATGATGGTCCAGACCTGACTTTCATTTTTTAGATAAGAGTGCTTGATACGGGCAGATAATAAAAAAGAAATATAGGAAGCGAATATGGCTATGAGGATTGAAGCAGAAACGAGTAGTAAATCGTAGTCTGCCGGAATGACCTGTGCACTGTTTAAGTGATCAGTTATAAAGTGAAGCTTGAAGTGCTCTATCACAATTACCTTTCCTCAGTGCAAAATATCGCCAGCTAAAATGTAGTACAAATTAACTTTAGTCCAATACAAATAGGTTAGCCAATTGTCCCGCTAAATTGAGTTGCCCCATGTGGATACTTGATTAAAACACTCGGGTATTAGATAATTGCAACCATTATAGGTTTTGAGGGTTTTGGTATGTCAGATGAGTTGCCAATCAAGTTCAGCGATGCAGCGGCTGTTCGTGTTAAACAGTTAATCGAAGAAGAAGAGAATCCAGATCTTAAACTGCGTGTTTACGTCACGGGCGGTGGTTGCTCAGGATTTCAATATGGTTTTACTTTTGATGAAAAAGCTAACCCTGGCGATTTAGAAATTGTAAAAAATGGTGTGACACTAGTTGTTGATCCTATGAGTATTCAATATCTGGTTGATGGTACTGTTGATTACACTGAAGGGCTTGAAGGTGCACGCTTTTTTGTGAATAACCCGAATGCAACAACTACCTGTGGTTGCGGAGCCAGCTTCAGCGTTTAATTAGGTATTTATGAAAGCCACTTGATGTGGCTTTTTTATTGCTTTAACTTCTCATAAAACCCCGTCTCAGCTAAATATTACGTATTATTAGCAGGATTTTTTGCGTAGCCACGCTTACAGACATAGTTAGAGCAGCAAGGGCTCATTCCTCGTGTGACAAGTAAAGTGTGTGGTGAAACGCAAGAGCGAGATGTGTAAGAAGCCTTTATTGAGCATGCATTTGTGTCTGCGCTGTTCGTGATGGGTATCATATTGTGAAGGCAATTTAACAGCTTTTATTAGGCGTTTTTGATTTTAAGTGCCATGCTATTTTCAACTGTGGTTTGTTCTTAGTTTAATTGTATTAAAGCAACCTTTTGGTATCGTGATAAATAACAATATAGTATTGATTAATACTCATAATGTTTAACACAACCTAGGTCTAGCAACAAAAGAGGCGATTTAGCGAACCGGTGCCCAGCGTTTGCATCCGGTACTGTTAACTACCTTTTTGTGATTACTGCCGATGGTGAGTGCATTGGCAACGGTTGTTGCCAGTGAGTTAACATTTGTCACAGAGTACTTTCGCCATTTTGTTGATGCTCAGAGATCGTCATCAGTTATCGGTAAATTCGTTACTGTTTAATTAAAAATGAGTGACCCTAGTGTTGGGTCACTTTAATCATCAGTAAAAAGAAGCCTAAAACTAACGTAGATGCGATTAAAATATATACAAATCCTTTCTTGCCTTGCTTAATTGGTACGCCATTTTGTTTTAAAAACAGGTACCAGACCGCACACAGTACAATTGGCAACAAAAATAATATACGAAACATTTCCTAGCCTTTTTCAGTATTTACATACACTTTAAGCATAAATATGCAGAATTTAAAGCGATACTTTCATCTTGTTACGCTTCCAATTGATCAATTTTTTGGTACAGTTAACCAGTTAACTATAGAGCACTTGCTTTTATTTTAGCTACACTTTGACTTGTGTACAAAAACGGTTCATACCTAAAAGGTAGACATTTGTATCATTAATTACTCAAAGTGAAAGTTATTAGTATATAATGTATCCAAGAGTGAGACGGGCAAATTTCGCTCTTAAATTATTAACTTGAATCATCTAGTAGGAGATGTATTTTATGATGGGTAAAACTGTTTCTTCTGAAGAAAACTCGAAATTAACGAAATGGCTTAAAACTAAACGTCACGAAAAAGGTCACACAATGCGTAGCCTTGCTCAGGTTTTAGGTACACCACATTCTTTCATTGGTAAAATTGAAAACCAAGAACGTCGTTTAGATGTTATTGAATTCATGCGTTATTGTGATGCTCTAGAAGTTGACCCATATGAAGGTCTTAACTTGCTAAAAGACGCTTAATTATTCATTACTAAAAGCGAAACGCCGCTTTTAAAGTAATATAAATAGTGCAAGGAAGCACTGTTTAATCCCCTCCCTTGCACTTTTTCAAATTAATCACATTCGTATAAAATATGTTAATTACTTTGATGATAGTTGTTTTCTAACGCATAAAGCTTATGGCGAATTAAGAATAAAAATACGAGTGATGGGATCACCATTAGTGCTGTTAGTACAAAGAACATCGCCCAATTACCCGCTAACCAGTCGTCAATAACCACGCCGCTATAGCTTGAAAGCAAGGTTCTTCCTAAATTACCTAATGAAGCAAGTAACGCATAGTGAGTGGCACTAAAAGCTCTGTCGCAAAGCATAGATATGAATGCCACCATGGCAACCAGAGACCAAGCTTGGGTAAAACCATCAACGATAATAGCAAACGCGTATAGGCTTAGTTTAGGACCAGCAATTGCAATCCAAGCAAAGGCAAGATTTGAGGCTGCCATCGCAATACCACTAATAAATAAGCCTTTAACAATGCCATAGCGTTGATTGAATAAGCTACCTAAAAAGGTAAAGGCGATGGTGAGAACAGCAGTGCCAACTTTAGAGAAGGTTGCAATATCGCTATTTGAAAAGCCCACTTCTTTATAAAACACGATAGACATTCGACCCAAAAAGGCTTCACCGATTTTAAATAAGAAGATAAAGGCCAATAATGCCAATGCTGTTTTTACGCCATTACGGGCGAAGAAGGTTCTAAACGGATCAAAAACGGTTACAGCAAGCCAGGCAACGATTTTAGCAAAGCGAGTTTGTGTACTGCCAGCAAGCTTTTGTTGATATGTTTGTTCAAGCTCAGCTTGAACTGCTTCGCGATTTGATTCTGGCTCTTTTGCCCACAATACGCTGCTCATCAATAGCAACATCACTCCAGACAAGAAAAAATAGACTTGCGGCCAATCAATCGAAGGAATGTCAGCCATATAAAATGGCAGGGCGCCTAATAAGGCATAGCCGCTCCACCATCCTGAAGTGGCCATTGCTGCAGCTGCGGTGGTTTTATGGCTCTCATTTTCGGCCAAAGTATCGATACGAAACGCATCAATAGCAATATCTTGAGTCGCTGAGGCAATCGCAATAACAAAACACAATGCGGCTGCGAACCAGAGGTTGGTTTTGATATCGAGCCCTGCAAGCGAAAAGGTACCAATAAAAATGACCGACTGACAGAGTAAAATCCAGCTGCGTCGCTGGCCTAGCCAATTATATAAAAAAGGTAACTTTATACGGTCAACGAGCGGTGACCATAAAAAGTTAATGCTATACGCACCAAACACGATGCCGAATAAACCAATCATGCTACGGCTCAGGCCTTCATCTTTTAACCAAGCCGACATGACAGAGCCAATCAATACCCAAGGAAAGCCGCTACTAATACCAAAAATAAAAATATTGATTAAACGTTTATCTTTGAAGTACGAGAAATACTCTGAAATAGAAAGGGTTTTTGTCATAGTGTTGCCAGTTTTAAGGGGCTTGCGCCCCTATTTATTATTGATTAGCGTCTAGCACTTTTACGTTTAAGATAACAACCGGTGTTTTTGGTACAAAGCTGTAACCAATTTTTTCGTTGAATGCAGTTTCGACACGCATGATTTTATCTAATGTGTCATAGCCATCCATTACCATACCAAATACAGCAAAACCCCAATCACGGCCTGGGTTAAGGTGATCGTTATCGTCCATGTTGAAGAAAAACTGACGCGTACCTGAGTGTGGTTTTCGGTCTTGGTATGCCATAGCGATACTATACATATCATTTTTTAAACCGTTGCCGCTTTCATTAAAAATAGGGTCGTTTTCGTGCAGACCATCGTAATCTTTATCGTAACCACCGCCTTGAATAACAAAATCACGTTCGTTGTCTTCATCACGCTCAACACGGTGAAATACACTCCCCTGATAACTGCCATCTGCAACGTAAGTTAAAAAATTATTTACTGTAATTGGCGCTCTTGAGCGATCCATTTCGACCACAATACTGCCAAGCGTAGTGACAATTTCAACGCGTGGAAACATGTTGTCTTTTTGAATAAATTTACCCTCAGTCGCTGCGAATGAACTGTGAGCAAACAACAATACAAAACTAAGTAAAAAAATACGCTTCATAGTTAACCTTCTAAGTAGGCGATTAATTCTGGGTCAGATACAATGCGGGTAATTATTTGTTCAGTCAACTTATTAAGCTGACCTTCTATTTTTGCGCGATCATGTCTGAGCGGCCCTTCAAGAGTCGCATTACCTTGGTAAATTTTATTGAAAGTGCTCGCATTTTTGACCACTCGTACCCCAAATTCTATTGTTGCATTGCTGCTATGGGACATCATTTTTTCTGTAACAACCGCTTGTAGCTTGTGAATATCTAATTCAAAACGCGTTGTTGATAAGTTTGAAATGTTTGCACCATTTCGGCTTAAAGCACTGTCTAAGGTGCTTTTTACAGAATCAGTAATTCCAGGGCTTGCAAGAGTTTTAATCTTGTCAGATTCAATTATTTTTAGGGTTACATTGTCGCCACGTAAGTCAATCACGCTAGTACTAACATTGGCACTAATATTTGAAATTTTCCCGCCTTGATATACTGGGTTAAAAATTAATTGATTAGGCTGGTTGCTACACGCAGTAAGTGCGGCTAACAAACATAAAGGAAGTAATTTTTTCATGAAGTAAGCTCCATTAATTATTTTTTGTAGCACTCAGTACTACAAACTTCTTGTTTGACCCAAGTAACTTACAATTGCCGAACATGCGTTTTAATTTTTCATGGTAGTCAAGGTGACGATTACCAATTATTCTTAATTCACCGCCTTGTTTTAATGTTTGTTTTGCCTGTTTAAACATTTGCCAAGCAATGTGATCCGTGACGGCTTGTGCTTGGTGGAATGGTGGGTTACATAATACAATGTCAGTACTATTCGGCTTAAAATCGGTTAAACAGTCGTTTTGGACAAATTCACACTGCGCTAATTGCTCTGGTAAATTGTGAGTGACGTTTAATTTAGCTGATTCAACGGCCATATACGACTCATCTACGAACGTTATATGGGCGTTAGGGCAACGATTTAAGGTCATCAAGCCAACAACACCGTTACCACAGCCTAAATCAATGATACTGCGTGTTTTGCTTGTTTGCGGTAAATAGTTAAAGAAAAAACGCGCGCCAATATCTAATGAATCTCGTGAAAAAACATTTGCATGGTTTTGTATTTCAAATTCACTACCTTCTAGAGGCCAGTTAACAGGGTAGGGAGCTACTTTATTAAGACCACTGGTTTTACTGATGACTAAACGAGATTTTTTTACAGCTAAACTTGTCGATGTTTCACCAATATACTGGCTAAAGGCTTTGATGGTTGAATTATGGATATCTCTCGTTTTACCAGCAGCAATAACATCGATGTCACTAGGCAAAGCAGCACTAATTGCAGCAAGTTGATGCTGAAGATAGCCTAAATTGCGTGGCACTTTTAATATCACTAAATCAACCTGACTAGGTAACGCAGCTAATGAGTCCAATTGTGTTAAAGATTCTGTTGATAGCTCATTGGCTTGTAAATTATAACGAGTAGCTTGGTGGGCAATATACGAGTCGTTAACTGAATGAACTGTTAATGTATTTAAAGCACAGGCTAACGCGCCAAAGCTGTCATTGAGTATTAGGATTGAATTTGCATGTGGATAGTGCTCTTGTACATAATTGACAAGGTACTCATCGCCTGAGTCCCACGCTTGAAGACTGCGATTTTTTTGATCTAACGGAAAGCGTTCTAGGGTATAGGTGTTATCACCGAGCTGTGCTTGGGTGGTCATCATGATTTTACGAAAGTATTAATGTATAGGTAAATTCTAACATGCAACAGCCAAACGCCAACCCTAATCATTTGCCTGAGGGGTTTTATTATCAAGCTAATGCATTAAGTGCACAAAAAAGCCTCGAGTTATTTTACTATCTACAGCAGCACCTAAATTGGCAGCAACCAACGATAAAGGTATATGGAAAAAGCCATGTGATCCCGCGTTTGCAATGCTTTATTGCTGATCCGAATGTTAACTATGGCTATTCAGGGTCACAGCTAATTGTTGAACCGTGGCCAGAGGTGCTTGATGCTATGCGTGCGCGTTTATCTAAAGCAATGCATATTCCATTTAATGCATTATTGGTAAATTTATACCGTGATGGGCAAGATTGTATGGGCTGGCATAGTGATGATGAGAAAGAACTTGGTGAGCAACCAACAATCGCTTCTGTATCACTAGGGGCCGAACGGATATTTAAAATAAAACATAAACACAATAATGAACAACATAGTGTTGTGCTGCAAAGTGGTAGTTGTTTAATTATGAATGGATTTAGCCAGCGAGATTACCAACATAGTTTACCAAAGCAGCAAAAACTTAAACACCCTCGAATTAACCTTACCTTTCGTTCAATCGTATAAAATCATTGGCAAAATGAGTCATGCCCTTGATATAGTAGCTAACAATTATTTTGCTATTAAAGGTCTATGACAGATGTCAATGCAACAACAAATTGAGGAAAAGCTCGCGGCAGGTATCGAATGTAAACACCTAAATGTTGTCAACGAAAGTCATATGCATAGCCGTGGAACCGAATCGCACTTTAAAGTGGTTGTTGTGAGTGAAGAGTTTGCTGGTAAACGTTTGCTTGCCCGTCATCGTCAAATAAATGAGCTATTAAAAGATGAATTAGCAAACCATATTCATGCATTAGCAATTCACACTTTTACTCCAGAAGAGTTCAGTGAACAACATGGACAGGCACCTGAGTCACCGAAATGCTTAGGTGGCTCAAAGTTCGATTAAATTAGCAGGACAGTCACCTAAAATTAGATGGACAGTCACTGTAACTAGCTTGTTACTTGGGTATTTTAAGCTCGAAAGATTTAAGTGGGTCTGAAAAGTTTTTACTGATCAGACCTGTATTTTAACTATTAGCCTTTAAACTAGCGCTAATTTTTATTGTGATAGATATAGGATGATCAATGGTCATTAAGCCGAAAATTCGTGGATTTATCTGCACTAACGCGCATCCAGTAGGGTGTGCTGAGCACGTACAAGAACAAATTAATTATGTGAAAGCGCAAGGACCACTGAGCAATGCACCTAAGAATGTATTAGTGATTGGTGCGTCTACAGGTTACGGCCTAGCATCACGTATCACAGCTGCATTTGGTGGCGGTGCTAAAACGCTAGGTATTTTCTTTGAAAAAGAAGGTAGCGAACGCAAAACAGGTTCTGCAGGTTGGTACAACACTGCGGCATTCCAAGCAGCTGCTGAAGAAGCCGGTTTATGGTCTAAGAATATCAATGGTGATGCGTTTTCTAACGAAATTAAGCAAAAAGCAATTGATACAATCAAAGCTGATTTAGGTAAAATTGATTTAGTTATCTACAGCCTTGCGTCACCTCGTCGTACTGATCCAAATACAGGTGAAACTTACTCATCAACACTTAAGCCAATCGGCTCTGATATCACAACGAAGAACTTAAATACTTCAAAGCGCGTGATTGATGAAGTAACCGTTGAAGCGGCAAGCCAAGAAGACATCGACAATACAATTAAAGTAATGGGCGGTGAAGATTGGGAAATGTGGATTGACGCGCTTAAAGAAGCAGATGTTCTTGCTGATAATTTTAAAACAACAGCTTACACTTATATCGGTAAAGAGTTAACATGGCCAATTTACGGTCATGCGACAATTGGTAAAGCGAAAGAAGATCTTGACCGTGCAACACAAGCAATCAAAGAGTCTACAAAAGACTTAAATGGCGAAGCGTATGTTTCTTCATTAAATGCGGTTGTGACACAAGCAAGCTCAGCAATTCCAATTATGCCTTTATATATCTCTGCTTTATTCAAAGTAATGAAAGCAGACGGCACATACGAAGGTACCATTGAGCAAATTCATTCGCTATTTACTGAGAACCTTTACGGTGAAACGCCACGTTTTGACGAAGGTGGTCATTTATTCCAAAACTACAAAGAGTTAGAAGATGATGTTCAAGCTCGTGTACAACATGTTTGGGATACAGTAGATACAGATACAATCGACGAATTAACGGATTACGTGGGTTACCACAATGAGTTTTTACGTTTATTCGGTTTTGGTATCGACAGTGTAGATTACGAGCAAGATGTGAATCCTGATGTTGCGATTTCACAACTAATCGATTAATTGCTAAACAAACTGATTTTGAAAAGTCGCTTTTTTAAGCGACTTTTTTGTTTCTGGGTGAAAATAAAACACCATCAATAGCACTTTGGTCTATATTGAATTTTATTCAAATGGTTTTTGTAGTCTAAATAACCGTATCTGTCGTATAAATTTCATATTTGCTCTCGCATAGTCACCCTGATTGATGTTAAAATTCGGGCAATATATGTGAGGAGTTTACTGCGTTGCTTGTTTGGGGTGTTAAACAGGCTATTCTTTGATATTTAGAGTTTAACTTGAGCATATCAAATGGCGACGTGGTTGGTACGATTTTTCAGTTTCTTTCCGTTAATGTAATGCAAGTGCGTATGATCAACATAAAAAAAGGTCTGGATTTACCGATAGAGGGCGCACCTCAGCAAGTTATTCATGATGGTTCTGCCGTCAAACGTGTAGCTGTGCTAGGTGAAGAATATATTGGTATGCGTCCAACCATGCATGTTCGCGTGGATGACCAAGTCAAAAAAGGCCAGGTACTTTTTGAAGACAAAAAGAACCCAGGCGTCTTATTTACTGCACCAGCTTCTGGGGTAGTAAAAGAAATTAATCGTGGTGCTAAACGTGTGCTGCAATCTGTTGTTATTGAAGTTAATGGCAGTGAGCAAATCACCTTTGACTCTTTCAAGGCCGACGAGCTTTCGAGCTTAGACCGTGAAAAAGTTAAAGAAGTACTAGTTCAGTCAGGTCAATGGACAGCACTTCGTGCTCGCCCATTTAGCAGAGTAGCTGCTTTGGATGCAAATCCTAGCTCTATCTTTGTTACGGCTATCGACACTAACCCGCTAGCTGCAGATCCTGCAGTAATCATTGCTGAGAATACTCAAGCATTTGAAGCTGGTTTAGCTGTGGTATCTCGTTTAACTGACGGTAAAGTATTTGTTTGTAAACAAGCTGGTAGCCAAGTGCCTAGTTCATCAATCCCTCAAGTAGAAGTACATGAGTTTGGTGGCAAGCATCCGGCTGGTCTTGTTGGTACACACATTCATAACTTAGACCCAGTTTCTGCAAGCAAGCAGGTTTGGCACTTAGGTTACCAAGACGTAATTGCGTTTGGTAATTTATTCCTAACAGGTGAAATTTTCACAGACCGTGTAGTTTCTCTTGCAGGTCCTCGTGTTAAAAACCCACGCTTAGTGAAAACTCAGTTAGGTGCATCTTTAGATGATTTAGTTGCTGGCGAATTAGAAGACGGTGATAACCGTGTAATTTCTGGTTCTGTATTATCTGGCGCTATTTCTCAAGGTCCACACGCGTTCTTAGGTCGTTACCATGTTCAAGTATCTGTATTACTTGAAGGTCGCGAAAAAGAGCTGTTCGGTTGGATTGCACCAGGTGCTAACAAGTTCTCAGTAACACGTACCTTCTTATCTCACCTTGCTCCTAGCCGTCTATTTAACATGACGACTTCAACAGGTGGTTCGAAGCGTGCCATGGTTCCAATTGGTAGCTATGAGCGTGTTATGCCTTTAGACATCCTACCTACACTATTATTACGTGATCTAATCGCACGTGATCTTGATGGTGCAATTTCGTTAGGTGCGCTAGAGCTTGATGAAGAAGATTTAGCATTATGTACCTTCGTTTGTCCAGGTAAATACGAGTACGGTTCAATCCTACGCGATTGCTTGACTACGATCGAGAAGGAAGGCTAGAGAGATGGGTTTAAAGAAATTTCTAGAAGATATTGAGCCGCATTTTGAACCGGGTGGTAAACACGAAAAATGGTATGCGCTTTACGAAGCAGCTGCGACTATTTTCTACACACCAGGTTACGTAAATAAAGGCAAAACACACGTTCGTGATAACATCGACCTAAAACGTATGATGATTTTAGTGTGGATGGCGACGTTCCCTGCAATGTTTTTTGGTATGTTCAACATCGGCCATCAGGCTGCAGGTGCTTTAGCGCAAGGTTTTGAACTAGCAAACACATGGCAAGTTGGTCTGTTCCAATTATTCGGTGGTGAATTAACTGCTGACTCTGGTTGGGGCGCGAAAATGTTTTACGGTGCCTGCTTCTTCCTACCTATCTACGCAGTAACGTTTGCTGTAGGTGGTTTCTGGGAAGTACTATTTGCTTCAGTGCGTAAGCACGAAGTAAATGAAGGTTTCTTCGTAACATCTGTACTGTTCGCACTAATCCTGCCTGCAACGATTCCTTTATGGCAAGTTGCACTAGGTATTACGTTTGGTGTTGTAATCGCTAAAGAAATCTTTGGTGGTACAGGTCGTAACTTCCTTAACCCTGCTCTTGCCGGTCGTGCGTTCTTATTCTTCGCATACCCAGCGCAAATTTCAGGTGACACAGTATGGACAGCCGTAGATTCATTCTCTGGTGCGACTATGCTAGGTCAAGCAGTGGTTGGTTCACTTGATTACAGCAACATGGAACTATGGTGGAATGCGTTCTACGGTTTCATTCAAGGTTCTGTAGGTGAAACGTCAACACTAGCACTATTAATCGGTGGTTTATTCCTAATTTATGTGCGTATCGCTTCTTGGCGTATCGTTCTAGGTGTATTCCTAGGTATGGTTGCAACGGCATTCTTACTAAATACAGTTGGTTCTGAAACTAACGCAGTATTTGCTATGCCTTGGCACTGGCACTTAGTTCTTGGTGGTTTTGCATTTGGTATGTTCTTCATGGCAACAGACCCAGTATCTGCATCATTCACAGACAAAGGTAAGTTCGCTTACGGTGCGTTAATCGGCTTTATGGTTGTAATGATCCGTGTTGTTAACCCGGCATTCCCTGAAGGTATGATGCTAGCAATCTTATTTGCTAACTTATTTGCACCATTATTCGATCACTTTGTAGTGCAAGCTAATATCAAGCGGAGGTTGGCACGTAATGTCTAGTAATAACGAATCAATCGGCAAAACGCTAACCGTTGTTGTTGCACTATGTTTAGTGTGTGCAATCATCGTATCGTTTGCTTCAGTTCAGCTTCGTCCTTTACAGCAAGCTAACAAAACACAAGATATTCAACGTAATATCTTAGCGGCTGCAGGCATTGAAGTATCAGGTACTGTGTCAGATACCTTTAACTCAAAAATTGAAGCTCGTGTTGTAGACATGAACACAGGTGAGTTTGTTGAAGGTGCTGATCCTAACTCATTTGACTTCGAGAAAACAAAATTCGACCAAGCTCGTAGCTTTGCGTTGAAAGCAGAAGGAATTAAAGACATCGCTGGTATTCAGCGTATGACAAAAAATTCACCTGTTTATATTTCGAAGAAACCTGATGGTTCTACAGATGCAATCATTCTACCAATCCAAGGTTATGGCCTTTGGGGTGTAATGTACGGCTTCTTAGCGCTTGAAAGCGATGGTGAAACAGTTAAAAACATCAACTTCTTCAAGCACAACGAAACGCCAGGTCTAGGTGGTGAAATCCAAAATCCACAATGGACTGCTAAATGGCAAGGTAAAGAGTTACCAATCAATATCATGAAGAGCGGTGCAAAGAATGAACATCAAATCGATGGTCTTTCTGGTGCAACATTAACTTCAAACGGTGTTGATCACACAGTTGACTTCTGGACTGGCGAGCATGGCTTTGGTCCATTCCTTGCGAAAGTACGTGAAGGAGCGTTGAAATAATGGCTGATACTAAAGAAATGAAGTCGGTCCTATTTGGCCCGGTATTCGCAAATAACCCGATCGCATTACAAGTACTAGGTATTTGTTCTGCGCTAGCGGTAACATCAAGCTTAAAAAATGCACTAATCATGTCAATCGCATTGACACTAGTAACAGCGTTTTCTAGCTTGTTTATTTCGTCAATTCGTAATCACATCCCATCATCTGTACGTATCATCGTGCAAATGACGATCATCGCATCACTTGTAATCGTTGTTGACCAAGTACTGCAAGCGTTCTCTTATGCAACAGCTAAAGAGCTTTCAGTATTCGTTGGTCTAATCATTACAAACTGTATCGTAATGGGTCGTGCTGAAGCATACGCAATGAAGTCACCACCGTTAATGTCTTTCCTAGACGGTATCGGTAACGGTTTAGGCTACTCAGTAGTACTATTAACTGTTGGTTTCATCCGTGAGTTATTCGGTAAAGGTTCACTATTCGGTGTTGATATTATTCCACTTGTACAAAATGGTGGCTGGTATCAACCAATGGGTCTATTGATTTTACCACCGAGTGCATTCTTCATTATTGGTTTATTCATCTGGGTACTTCGTACCTTTAAGAAAGACCAAGTAGAAGCAAAAGCGTAAGGGGCGAGCAGTGGAACATTATATTAGTTTATTTGTAAAAGCGGTTTTCATTGAAAACTTAGCTTTAGCCTTCTTCCTAGGTATGTGTACTTTCCTTGCAGTATCGAAGAAAGTAACAACATCAATCGGCCTAGGTGTGGCAGTTATCGTGGTACTAGGTATCTCAGTACCTGTAAATAACTTGGTTTATCATGCTGTTCTTGCACCAGGTGCATTAGAGTGGCTTGGCTACCCAGAGGCAGACCTTAGCTTCTTACGTTTCTTGACTTTCATCGGTGTTATTGCAGCACTTGTACAAATTCTTGAAATGGCATTAGATAAGTTCTTCCCTGCACTTTATAACGCGTTAGGTATCTTCCTACCATTGATCACAGTTAACTGTGCGATCTTCGGTGCGGTATCTTTCATGGTTGAGCGTAACTATAACTTCGGCGAGTCTGTCGTTTATGGTATCGGTTCAGGTGTGGGCTGGGCACTAGCAATTACTTTACTTGCTGGTATCCGTGAAAAAATGAAGTACTCAGACGTTCCTGATGGCTTACGTGGTTTAGGTATTACTTTCATCACTGTTGGTCTGATGGGTCTTGGCTTTATGTCATTCTCTGGTATTTCACTTTAATAGGTAGCGAGGATAAATCATGAATGAGATTTTCTTAGGCGTTGGTGTTTTCATCGCTATCGTTGTTATTTTAGTTTTAGTTATCATTGGTGCTAAATCTAAATTAGTAGCAAGCGGCGATATCATCATCGGAATTAATGGCGACCCAGAAAAAGCTATTAAAACATCTGCAGGTAGCAAGCTATTAGGTGCGCTAGCTGATTCAGGTATCTTCGTTTCATCTGCATGTGGTGGCGGTGGCTCTTGTGGTCAGTGTCGTGTTCACATCAAAGAAGGTGGCGGCGATATCCTACCAACAGAACTTGATCACATCTCTAAAGGTGAAGCTCGTGAAGGCTGCCGTTTAGCGTGTCAGGTAAATGTTAAGAACGACATGGAAATTGAGCTTGAAGAGTCAATTTTCGGTGTTAAAAAATGGGACTGTACAGTTATCTCTAACGATAACAAAGCAACTTTCATCAAGGAGCTTAAGTTACAAATTCCTGATGGCGAGTCAGTACCGTTCCGTGCTGGTGGTTATATTCAAATTGAAGCGCCAGCACACCACGTAAAATACGCTGACTTCGATATTCCAGAAGAGTATCGTGGCGACTGGAACCACTTCGGTTTCTTCGATCTGGAGTCTAAAGTAGACGACGAAACAATTCGTGCATACTCAATGGCTAACTACCCAGAAGAAGAAGGCATCATCATGCTTAACGTGCGTATCGCTACGCCGCCGCCAAGAGACCTAAGCCTTCCATGTGGTAAAATGTCTTCGTACATTTGGTCACTAAAAGAAGGTGATAAAGTGACTATTTCTGGCCCATTCGGTGAGTTCTTCGCGAAAGACACTGATGCAGAAATGGTATTCGTAGGTGGTGGTGCAGGTATGGCACCAATGCGTTCACATATCTTTGACCAACTTAAGCGTTTACAATCTAAGCGTAAGATGAGCTTCTGGTATGGTGCGCGTTCTAAGCGTGAAATGTTCTACGTAGAAGATTTCGACGGCTTAGCTGCAGAAAACGATAACTTTGTATGGCACACAGCACTGTCTGATCCACAACCAGAAGATAACTGGGAAGGTTACACAGGCTTCATCCATAACGTACTTTATGAAAACTACTTGAAAGATCATGAAGCGCCTGAAGATTGTGAGTTCTACATGTGTGGTCCTCCAATGATGAACGCGGCTGTTATCAACATGCTTAAAGATCTTGGTGTAGAAGACGAAAACATCTTATTAGATGACTTCGGTGGCTAACACCATACACAAAACAATAAGTTTTGGTTAGAATACAGGCCTCGTAGCACACAGTGTTACGAGGCTTTTTTATTTCTATACCTAATCGTTTGGTATCTAAAAGGTGAATGCTATGAATAGAGTGTTTTATCGCCAAGGCTTGATGGCCTTTTTTCTATTAACTATGACTTTACTCATGGCTGGCTGCAGCCAAGCAGATAAGGCAGAAGAGCTTTATTTTGAAGGTAAGACAATGGGCACCACATATCACATTAAGGTGTTTGCAGAGTCTTCAAAGGTTGCAGGTGTTGATTTACATCCTGAAATTAAGCAAGTGCTTAAAGACGTGAATCAGTCAATGTCGACATACATTCCAGATTCAGAAATTAATCAGTTTAACAATTTACCTGCGGGGCAGGTGATGCCAATTAGCGCTGATTTCAGAAACGTAGTAGCTGAATCAATCCGCCTTGGTGAATCAACGAAAACCTTAGATGTCACTATGGGACCACTTATTGATTTATGGGGCTTTGGCCCAGATAAAAAGCCGACTAAACGCCCAAGCGATGAAGCTTTGGCAGCAATGGTTGCAAAGATAGGAGTTGATAAGCTTAAACTTACTGATGCGGGTTTAATGAAAACAATTGATGGTTTAGAACTCTCGTTTTCTGCAACCGCAAAAGGCTATGGTATCGATAGAGTCGCACAAGTGATAGAAAGTCATGGCTTGAAAAATTATATGGTAGAAATTGGTGGCGAGTTGCGTGTATCGGGTATTAAGCCAGACAACATCACTTGGAAAATCGCTATTGAGCAGCCTGATGCTGAGCCTGGCGTTCGTAAAGTGCATAAAGTGATTGAGCCTGGTACCAATGGTATTGCAACATCAGGTGATTACCGCATTTTTTACGAAATGGATGGTGTTACGTATAGTCATCTAATTGACCCAGAAACAGGTATGCCTAGTCGCCATGATTTGGTATCTGTTACAGTTTTGCACCCATCAGCGATGACTGCTGATGGCTTAGCGACAGCGCTTACTGTGATGGGCATGGAACGTGCGCAGCAATACGCTGAGCAGCATGATCTTCCAGTTTATTTAATTGGTAAGTCAGACAATGGCTTAGTAACTTATTCAAGCCCTGCTTTCAAACCTTATTTGTAGCAGGGCAAGAAGCAGTGCATACCCAAGCCACCTCAATATGCAGAATTCAGCGTTTCACAGGTGCTTAATATCAAGGCGTTACTTTGCAACAATGGCAGTCCCTTTTAAGAAGTAACAACGATGAGAGTAAGCGCCTGTGAAGCGCCCAAAGGGTTGGTTTAAAAGCGATTTATACTGCGTTAT
Organism: Pseudoalteromonas sp. NFXS39; assembly: GCF_040148775.1. NCBI lineage: Bacteria > Pseudomonadati > Pseudomonadota > Gammaproteobacteria > Alteromonadales > Pseudoalteromonadaceae > Pseudoalteromonas > Pseudoalteromonas sp. NFXS39. The sequence goes on from NZ_JAGDEC010000002.1 coordinate 52,215, forward strand.
TGATTTTAACAATAGAACCACTATTGCTTGCAATCAATGCCTTGCCTAAATCGCTTTTAATTCCAACTGAAACTCGCACCTTGAGGTGGTTTGGGTATATAATACACGCAGCCTAATAAATTAGGCTCGATTTAATTGCTGACGATAGGGGCAAAGCAATGTCACTTTTTCTTCTTACATTTGGTCTACTTATTTTAATTGTGGCAGCGATGGCTGTCGGCATGATTGTGCAAAAGAAATCAATGGCCAGTAGTTGCGGTGGCTTAGGCGCTGTTGGTATAGACAAAGCCTGCGACTGTGACGACCCATGTGACAAGCGTAAAAAGCGCATGGCAAAAGAACAAGCCTGGAAAGAGAATCAAATTCTCTAATCAGAAAAAAGCGCCCAAAGGCGCTTTTTTAATACCTACCTTTATGTAGACAGTCACTGTAATTTCTTATCACAATCTTGCGGCAGAATATATCTTGTCTAAACCTTAGTTACAGCCCATGCATTTTAAATTATCAGTTCAAGGAGTGGACGATGGCTTTAGCAAGGAAGCGGCAAATCTGTTTGTCGAATACTAAATACTATCACTGTGTATCCCGATGCGTTAGACGCGCCTACCTTTGCGGAGAAGACACTCTTACAGGTAAATCATATGAACACCGCCGAGGGTGGGTTGAAGATCGTCTGCTTGTTCTTGCGAAGGTATTTTGTATTGATGTGTGTGCTTATGCCGTGATGAGTAATCATACTCATATTGTGCTTTATGTAGATGATAAAAAAGCAAATAGGTTAAGCGACAAGGCCGTTCTTCTACGCTGGAAGAAGCTCATTAAAATGACGCCTTTAGGTCAAAACTTTCTCCGTGGTGAGCAATTGAGTGACGTTCAACAGGCCTTTTTAAATAAAGAGGTTGTAGAATACAGAGCGCGCCTTTCTAGTATTAGTTGGTTCATGCGAATGCTTAATGAGTATATTGCCAGGCGTGCAAATAAAGAAGACGAATGTACCGGGCATTTTTGGGAAGGACGCTTCAAGAGCCAAGCACTACTTGATGAATCTGCTCTTTTAGCGTGCATGGCCTATGTTGATTTAAACCCTGTTCGTGCAGAGGTTGCGAGGACCCCAGAGCAATCTATCTATACAAGTTTTAAAAAGCGAAGCCAAAGTGCGAAGAATTCAAAACAACCTAAGCTACTAGCTCGTTTTGTTGGTGGTATGAACAAGAATAAATCAAAGGGGATACCTTTTGAGTTAAAGTCATACCTGTTACTTGTAGAGCAAACAGGCCGCTGTATTAGCACGGATAAACGCGGATATATAGATCATCATTTACCACCTATCCTTGAGAGGCTTAATCTCGAGCCAGCAAATTGGCTAACATTAACAACACAGTTTGAACATTTATTTCACGGTGCTGTAGGACGAATACAAGCTATTGAAAACTACTGTAGTAAAACTGCTCGAAAGCGGCGAAGTAATATAACGAGTTGTAAGTTATTACTTGCTAGCTAATCTTAAATTTCTCTCAACTTTTATTTTTTGCAAAACATTGCAGCTAACTCGTACTTTCAATTCTCAGAAAGCTAAATCTTTTATCTTGGTTTTTACTAGTGGATTAAGCTAATAGGGTAGGTTGCCTACAAAACGAGTATTTTAGGTTAAAAAATCTAAAGTATTTGAAGATTTAGTAGGCACTTTTAAGAGTGCCTGTCTTTCAAAGCGTGTTTTTAATTATGGGTGACTGTCTTTTGTTATTAACTTTCTAGATTAATTAACTCAGTCCCCAAAATAGCATACTTATTTATGCCGTCGGCTTGTAAGAAAAAAGCAGCAGGGGCGTGAAGAGATGGTATTGATGTAAATATACTTTTGCACGCGTAAACTGGCCATTTTGAGGTGTTTTTTAATTTGTTCATATCACCCGAAAAACAGCTATAGCCTTGTTTTAAAATATTTTTATAGCTACTTTCTGTAAGCGTTAACGATTTATTTAAAACAAAGCTGTTACCTGCCTTAAAGCTTAGGCTGCTTGCATCTAAACTCGTATAACCTTGGCGGATACTACTTATATCACCTAGCTCTTTGATTACAGGTGACTGTCCTTTATTGTTAATTGCAATATCTATCTGGTAATCACCTAGCTCACTATTTACGATTATGTCGTCTATTAGTAAGTCGACCCAATTGTCTTTAGCGTTAAATGGAATAGCGTGATATTGCGATATCCTTGCGTCTTTCCACTCCCCCGAAGTTAACGAATCAATCGTCTTTTTGTATAAAACACGGTTAACTTTGCGTGCTATTTGTCGGTTTGGATCATTAGGGTACGCTCCTGATTCAATTAATATTGTTCTAATACCCTTTTCCGAAAAAGTATCCCCAAAGCTACGGTATGAGTAACTGTCGTTGTACTTTCCTAAGTGGCCTGGGATTATTGTTTCAACCGTTTTAGCTAAGTGGGCTATAAACTGCATAGCCTCGCCGCGACTTTTATTTACTTCTCTCGCTTCGTTATAGGCTGGCGCTAGCACTGAAATGGTGGCTTGTTTACCTTTTTTTCCTGCTCCGTAATATGCGTTCTGATCATGTAAATTAAAGCCAAAGTCAGGTTTAAACTGATTTGCGGCAGCCATTAGTATTTGCCCTTCTTTTGTGCGAAGAGCTTTAGCATCGCGATTTAAATCAATTCCTTGAGCATTATAACGGGTTTGTACGGCCGCGCCGTCAGGGTTCACCATAGGGATTATGAGAAGGGATATTTTCTGTCGCCAGCTTTTTAGCCATTGTGCGTTTTCATCAGCTGTTATGAAGCTTAAAAAGTCCATAAGTGCGGCAGTTGCAGTGTTTTCGTCGCCGTGCATTTGGCTCCACATCATCACTTTGATTGGGCCTGTGCCAATTTTAAGAGAATTGAGTGCCTGTCCTTGAAATGAGGTACCAATTTGTTCTAGTTTGACGCTAGGATGCTTTGCTACGGTTTTTAAGTGTGGCTCAATATCGGTGTAATAAATCGCGGGTTTATTTAAGCCATTCACTACGGTGGCTTCAATCGTATTTGCGAGTGCGCTGTTACTTAATGCTAAAATGGCAGCAGCGAGTGCATATTGACGCATAACTATCTCTTTTATTCTTTATTTTTGGTTTTGTTAGAATATTATATTTTAATGGGTTTGGCTAATCCTTGCTCAGTATTTAATCTTCAGTTAGTACTGACTTAGTATGCTTAAAACGGTATTTATGCTTTAAAACGTTATTAATATGCTATTTTCATTTTCTTCATTGCTTTTAGCTATATAAAATAAAGTATTAATTTTAAATACTTAGCTTTAATTAAATCGGTTTTTTACACATTGATAGCGTGTGGTTAAACAATACTTAACTTTGTGCTGCCAAATTCTACTTGTACCGTCTGTTGACTTTGTTATACTCCACACCGAAATTTCAGTAATTACTGAAACTTTATTGATGAAGATCATATTACCGCATTTAAAAATAGGGTAAGCCACTTACCTAAAATGCAGTAAAAGCGATAAAAAGGCGTGGGTTTTGCGAGCAATTAATCAGTCACAAGGTGCCAAACAGTCTAGCTTAGCTAGGTTGCAACTGGCTGCGCGTGCATTTTTTGCTGGTAAAGAACTAATGTCAGTTTTAGCCTTGTTGCTGATTAATTCAGCCATGCTAATCAACGGTACATTAGAAGATGCTCAAGGGCTAAGAAGCTTATTAAGTGAAGGTGCTTTATACGAAATCCCACTACTTAATGTGTTGAGTTTTTTAGCTTACCCTGTGGTGTCTTGCCAATTACTTATTGGTTTATGCTGGTTGGTCTTCCATTTCTTTCCTGCGCGTCGTGCAGGTGTCATTTTACGTAAAGCGGCCTTCGCTGCGCGTGAAACGATAAAGTCTTTAGTAGTACACAGTGCTCATGGCTGTCGTGCTCCTCCTCGTGTAAGTGGTTGTCTGTAAATAAGCTTTGTTGCTTAAGTTCAGCCATTTTAGTCGTTTTCTAAGTTGTCTTTACTAAAGCACCTAGTGGGTTTTTTACGCCCAAATTTCAGTCAGCCAACCTAAATTCCCTTACTTTTTAGCGTGTCGATTTGTCGTGCTCGTTATTCAGCCGAGGGATATCTGTAGCATCTGTTGCAGAAAAGCGTCGTGTACTTATTTCGACAAGTGTTAACTTTTAGGTTGTAGGATATTCCTTTGTCAATTCGAAACCTTTGTAATATTGCTCTAGCGTCTTTAGTGCTGGCTTTGTCTGGCTGTAAAGGCGGGGTACTCGATCCAAAAGGTCAAATTGGTGTCGACGAGAAGTATTTAATTATCGTAGCTACGGTATTAATGCTGATTGTTGTAATTCCAGTTATTGCCATGACAATTTATTTTGCATGGAAATACCGTGATGGACGAGATCAAGAAATTTACGCTCCAAAATGGGCGCACTCAAACAAGATTGAAGCTGTAGTTTGGACCATTCCTATCATTATCGTTGCGATTTTAGGTGTGATCACATGGCAGTCAACGCAACAACTTGACCCATATAAACCACTTGAAGGTAAAGGTGAGCACCTTACTGTTGAAGTTGTTTCTTTGAACTGGAAATGGTTATTCATTTATCCAGAGCAAGGCATCGCCACAGTGAATGAGCTTGTTTTTCCTGCCAATGTGCCTGTGCAGTACAAGATCACCTCAGAAAGCACCATGAATTCGTTTTTCATTCCACAGCTTGGTAGCCAAATTTATTCAATGGCAGGTATGGAAACAAAGCTTCACTTAATAGCTGATGAACCGGGTACTTTTAAAGGCTTCTCTGCTAACTACAGTGGTGCAGGTTTCACCGGTATGAAGTTCGATGCCATTGCAACAGCTACTGAAGCTGATTTCGATGAATGGGTAAACAAAGTAAAAAATACCGGTTCTGCACTGACTAAGCAAAGCTATGTTGAACTAGCAAAACCAAGTGAATACGACCCAGTTAAATACTATGCCAGCGTAGATAAAGATATGTTCCATTCAATCGTAATGAAATATATGCAAGCGCATGGCTCTCACGGTGCAATGCAACACGCTATGCCAGAGCACTCAGCTCATAAGAAGCACAGCGAGGACGAGGAATAATCATGTCGTTGTTAGGTAAATTAACATTAGACGCAATCCCGTTTCATGAACCAATTATCATGGTTACCATGACGGTTGTTGCTGTCTTAGGTCTGTTAGTGGCAGGCTTAGTAACAAAATATAAAAAGTGGGGCGTGATTTGGCACGACTGGATCACCTCAATTGACCATAAGCGTTTAGGTGTTATGTACATCATTCTTGCGCTTATCATGCTTTTCCGTGGTTTCGCGGATGCCATTATGATGCGACTGCAATTAGCAATGGCTACCGGCGGTGCAAGTGGTTACTTACCACCAGAGCACTATGACCAAATCTTTACGGCGCACGGGGTGATCATGATCATCTTTATGGCGATGCCGTTTATGATTGGTTTAATGAACATCATTTTACCTTTGCAAATTGGTGCCCGTGATGTTGCATTCCCATTCTTAAATAACCTTAGCTTTTGGTTAACTGCTGGCGGTGCAATCCTGATTAATATCTCACTATTCTTTGGTGAGTTTGCGAAAACAGGTTGGGTTGCATATCCACCGCTGTCTGAGCTGTCATTTAGTCCAGGTGTCGGGGTCGATTATTATATATGGGCCTTGCAGATATCCGGCTTGGGTACCTTATTAACATCGGTAAACTTCTTAGCGACTGTATTTAAAATGCGTGCACCAGGCATGACATTAATGAAAATGCCTATTTTTACTTGGGCATGCACGTGGGCGAATATCTTAATTGCCGCATCGTTCCCAATTTTAACTGCGGTACTGGCAATGCTAACGCTTGACCGTTATCTCGATTTCCACTTTTTCACTAATGAATTAGGTGGTAACGCGATGATGTACATCAACTTATTTTGGGCATGGGGTCACCCTGAAGTTTACATTCTGATCTTACCTGCGTTTGGTATTTTCTCAGAAGTTATCTCAACTTTTGCTGGTAAACGCCTGTTTGGTTATAAGTCGATGGTTTATGCAAGCGGTGCGATTTCAATTTTAGGTTTTATCGTTTGGCTTCATCATTTCTTTACAATGGGCTCAAGCGCTAACGTTAATGCCTTCTTTGGTGTTATGACCATGGTTATTGCGGTACCGACCGGGGTTAAGTTGTTTAACTGGTTATTCACTATGTACCGTGGTCGTTTACGTATTACTGTGCCTGTCCTTTGGACTTTAGGTTTCATGGTGACTTTCACTATCGGTGGTATGACCGGTGTGTTACTTGCTATTCCTGGTGCTGACTACGTATTACATAACAGCTTATTCTTAATTGCTCACTTCCATAACACCATTATTGGTGGTGCGGTATTTGGTTATTTAGCTGGTTTTGCGTTTTGGTTCCCTAAAGCAATGGGCTTCAAACTTGACGAGAGCTGGGGCAGAAGATCTTTCTGGTGTTGGTTAATAGGTTTCTTCGTTGCATTCATGCCGTTATATGTACTTGGTTTCTTAGGTATGACACGTCGCTTAAATCACACTAACAACCCTGATTGGAACATTTGGTTATACATTGCAGCTGGCGGTGCGGTAATCATTATGTTCGGTATCTTGTTCCAAGTTGTGCAACTTGTAGTGAGCTTCAAAAATCGCGAGCAACTTGATGATACAACGGGCGATCCGTGGAATGGTCATACCCTTGAGTGGGCATCTGCTTCACCTCCGCAGTACTACAACTTTGCGAAAATCCCACATGTTGATGACATTGATGCGTGGACAGATATGAAAGAAAAAGGCTTAGCTTACAAACAAGAAGCCTCTTATAGCCCAATTCATATGCCAAAAAATACATCAGCAGGTGTATTAATGAGCGCAGCTTTAACAACCTTCTGTTTTGCCATGATCTGGCACATTTGGTGGCTTGCAGCCTTTGGTTTACTGGGTGCTATCGTGGTGTTCATCAAACGTTGTTACACCAGCGATGTTGATTACTACGTGCAACCAGATGAAATTGTTGAACTAGAAACGGCTCACAATACAGCCGCTACGAAGGAGGTGAATGCATGAGTACCATTTCTGCAGGACTCGACACCTTAAACAGCGCACACGGTCATGTCGATGCACATGACCATGAGCACCACGATACAGGTGGTAACACCGTATTTGGTTTCTGGCTTTACCTAATGACTGACTGCCTGTTGTTTGCATCATTCTTTGCAACCTATGCAGTATTGTTCATGAATACTGCTGGCGGTGTGTCCGGTAAAGACATTTTTGAACTTGATTTTGTTGCGGTTGAAACCGCAGCACTACTACTCAGTAGTATCACTTTTGGTTTTGCGATGATCTCTGCTCACGGGCAGAAAAAGGCGGCTACTTTAACTTGGTTGCTGGTTACCTTTGCCTTTGGTGCTGTGTTTATTGGTATGGAAGTATATGAATTCCATCACCTAATTGCGCATGGCAATGGCCCTCAGCAAAGTGCCTTTTTAACATCGTTCTTCTCTTTAGTGGGCTTACACGGTCTTCACGTTACAGCAGGTCTTATTTGGATGACTGTCCTGATGATTGAAGTTGTGCGCCGTGGTTTAAACCCACAAACAGTGACACGCCTAAGTTGTTTAAGCTTATTCTGGCACTTCTTAGATGTGGTGTGGATCTGTGTATTTACCGTTGTTTATTTAATGGGAGCAATGTAATGAGTCACAGTGAATCACATGTAATTAATAACTTAGAAGTTCATGCACATAATGATCAATCACATGGCAGCGTTAAAGACTATTTAATTGGTTTTGTATTGTCAGTGGTTTTAACGGCTATTCCATTTTGGGCTGTGATGAGTGGCTCGTTTTCTAAAACGACCACTGCATGGTGCATCGTGAGCATGGCGATTGTGCAAATTTGGGTGCATTTGAAATATTTCTTACACCTAAACTTCAAAACAGAAGACGGCAAAGCAAGTTCATTGTCGTTTATCTTTAGTGCTTTAATCATCGTGATGGTGGTTGGTTTGTCGGTGTGGATCATCTACGAATCGAACGCCATGATGATGTACTAATAACAATTACTTTGTAATTGGTAAAAAGATTTACGAAAGGAGCTGGTTAGTCTGAGGTTGTGTCTCCAGTTCTTACAGTCTGTTACTAACTAGTTTCTTTCGTAATATTGCGTTTGTGCTGAAAATTAGAGGAGTCGAGGAAGTGTTTCGACGTTATTTAAATGTCACTAAACCTGGCATTATCATGGGCAATTTGATCTCTGTCGCGGGGGGATTCTTGCTAGCCTCTCGCGGTGATATTGACCCATGGTTAATGATCGCAACCTTACTAGGGTTATCTTTAGTAGTGGCATCAGGATGCGCGATCAATAACGTAATTGATCGTGATATTGATGTTGCTATGGCGCGCACTCGCAAACGCGTCACAGTAACTGGCGAAATGTCAGCAAAGGCAGCTATGGCACATGGCATCGTGCTTGGTGTTATTGGTTTCGGCTTATTAGCTGTGTATACCAACGTAGTGGCACTCTTATTTGCTACTTTTGGTTACGTCATCTACGTAGGTGTGTACAGCTTATATATGAAACGTCGTTCTGTGTACGGCACCTTTGTAGGAAGTTTATCTGGCGCAGTACCACCTGTAGTGGGGTATTGTGCCGTGACTGGGCAGTTTGATGCTGGTGCTGTGATTTTATTGGTTATGTTTAGTCTATGGCAAATGCCTCATTCATATGCAATTGCAATCTTTCGTTATAACGACTACCAAGCGGCCAGAATTCCTGTGTTACCTGTAGCGCAGGGGATCGAGAAGGCAAAGCATCACATTGTTTTATATATCGCCGTGTATGCGTTGGTTGTGATGTTATTAACCATTAGTGGTTATACAGGTTTAGCCTTTATGGCTGTAGCTTGTACAACGAGTTTTTGGTGGTTGCTAATGGCGCTTCGTGGCTATCGTCGCAATATTGATGTAAGCGGCTGGGCGCGCCAAGTGTTTGCTTTTTCAATTGTAAACATCACGGTTTTGAGCATAGCTATGGCTTTAGATTACCATTCGGTAGCTCCACAGCTACTTGTTTTAACTTAGAAAAAAGTTGCTAACATATCCCAATGTTACAGTAGCAAAGGCCCGGTTTTTTTCTCCACCGGGCCTTTTTTCTTTGTCGTTATTAAAAGCGAGCCGCTTGTTCAACTACAATGCCGTGACGAGCCGCTAAACGGCGATGATCTTTATCATAACCCCCACCAATTACGGTTGCGACAGGTACATTGCGCTCAAGGCAGCGCTTGAAGACTAAATGGTCGCGTTGCTCTATCCCTTGCCAGCTTATATCAAGTTTACCTAAACCATCTTGCTGCCATACATCAACACCTGCATCATAAAGTACTAAATCTGGGTTTAGGGTGTTTAATAAATAACTCAGAGTATCGTCAACAACGCCTAGGTATTCACTGTCAGCGACATTCGGTGCTAAACCTATGTCTAAGTCGCTGGATGATTTTCGAAACGGAAAATTCTTTTCACAGTGAATAGAGCAGGTATAGGCGTAGGGCTGATGTTCCAGCATTGCTGCGGTACCATCACCTTGATGAACATCTAAATCAAAAATAAGTATATTGGTCACTTCGCCACTTTTTATCAGGGTTTCGCTGGTGAAAGCTAAGTCGTTTACCATGCAATAGCCTGAGCCAAAGTCAGTATGAGCATGGTGAGTGCCACCGGCTAAGTGACAAGCGATGCCATGTTTAAGTGCTAAGCGTGCTGCTTGTAAGGTGCCAAGTGGGGCGGTAAAAGTACGTGCCATCAGCTCTTTTGACCAAGGTAAGCCAATGCGGCGCATCGCCTTTTCATCTAATCTATTATGCCAAAGGTCGTTGATGTAATTTTCACAGTGCACTAATTCAAGGGGCTCTGGGGTGCCAAGCACCGGCTGTGTTAGGTTGTCATTTATTAATCCAAGGCTTTGTACATGCTCATATAAATAAGCAAACTTACTCATCACAAAGCGATGGTTAGGATCGAAACTAAACGAGTAATTTGGGTGATACACCAAGGGTAAGTGGGGATTTAACTGCATAGCTCATTGGATAGCTGAATTTGCTACAGCATAACGAATCTACTGGCAAATGTTTACTCTGGTGCGTGAATTAAATGGCCCAACTCGCGATGTAATAATGCTTCATCACCCAAGTTTAGCTCAATCAGTCGTTTTAAGTGAGTAATACTATCAATATCTATATGTTCACAGCGAAGGCCTGCATGTTGATGCTCAATATGGCACAGCTCCACTTGCATTTTTATCTCGATATTTGACTCTGGCAGGGTAAAGATTAAGTCTGCCTTACTATGAATAGGCACTAAAAATGAATCACTTTTAGTAATAAGCGCACCTTGCAAAGATAGATCAAGTAACTGACAGTGGTAGTCGTTATCTTCGATGCGAAGGATCGCAGGGCAAGAAAATAATACCCGCGAAAACTCTCTGCGTTCATTCATAACTTTATCTCCACCTATATTAACTTAATGAGTATAGATCATTATGAAATTAGTGAGAGAAATGATTATAGCAACAAAAAAGCCCCTAAATCGGGGCTTTTTGAGTATCAGCTAATTAGCCAATTTTTTTGTATTTAATACGCTTAGGTTGTGCCGCTTCTGCGCCTAAGGTTTTCTTCAGCCACTCTTCGTATTCTGTGTAGTTACCATCGAAGAAGTTAATTTGGCCTTCGTCACGGTAATCAAGAATATGTGTAGCAATACGGTCAAGGAACCAACGGTCATGCGAGATACACATTACACAGCCTGGGAACTCTAAAATAGCGTTCTCAAGTGCACGTAATGTTTCAACGTCTAGGTCATTGGTAGGCTCATCCAGTAGTAACACGTTACCACCTGCTTTTAATAACTTAGCTAGATGTAAACGGTTGCGCTCACCACCTGATAAGTCTTTAACGAATTTTTGTTGGTCGTTACCTTTGAAGTTAAAGCGGCCAACATAGGCCCGGCTTGGGAATTCAAAGTTACCAATTTTTAATACGTCTTGGCCGTTTGAGATTTCTTGGAAAACGGTGTTGCTTTCGTCCATGTCACCACGGAACTGATCAACGGTTGCAAGCTCAACAGTATCACCAACAAGGATCTCACCGCTATCTGGCGTTTCTTCACCACTTAGCATTTTGAACAGGGTTGATTTACCCGCACCATTGGCACCGATAATACCTACGATAGCGCCTTTTGGCATTGCAAAGTTTAAGTCATCGATTAATACGCGATCGCCAAAGCTTTTCTTCAGACCTTTCACTTCGATAACTTGGTCACCTAAGCGTGGACCTGGTGGAATGAATAGTTCATTTGTTTCGTTACGCTTTTGGTAATCGTTTTGCTGTAGCTCAGAAAACTGTGCCATACGTGCTTTAGACTTAGCCTGACGGCCTTTAGGGTTTGAACGAACCCATTCAAGTTCTTGCGCGATTGATTTTTGACGTGCTTTTTCAGATTTCTGCTCTTGTTGTAAACGTAAATCTTTTTGTTCAAGCCATGATGAATAATTACCTTCCCAAGGAATACCTTCACCACGGTCAAGCTCTAAAATCCAACCTGCTACGTTATCTAAGAAGTAACGGTCGTGGGTTACAGCTACCACGGTACCTTCGTAGTCGTGTAAGAAGCGCTCTAACCAAGCAACAGACTCAGCATCTAAGTGGTTGGTTGGTTCATCAAGAATTAGCATATCTGGTTTTTCAAGTAGTAAACGACAGATCGCAACACGGCGTCGCTCACCACCCGAAAGGTGTTCAATTTTTGCATCCCAAGGTGGTAAACGTAATGCATCAGCTGCACGTTCTAACACGTTGTCGATATTGTGACCATCGTGTGCTTGGATGATAGCTTCAAGTTCACCTTGTTCTTTGGCAAGTGCATCGAAGTCAGCACCGTCCATTGCATACTCGTTGTATACTTCATCTAAGCGATTCAGTGCATTTTTAACTTCGCTTACTGCTTCTTCTACTGTTTCGCGAACAGTTTTGCTTTCTTCTAAAACAGGCTCTTGCGGTAAGTAACCGATTTTAGTGCCTGGTTGAGGGCGTGCTTCACCTTCAAAGTCTTGGTCAACACCAGCCATAATGCGAAGTAATGTTGATTTACCTGCACCGTTTAGACCTAGCACACCAATTTTTGCGCCTGGGAAAAAGTGTAAAGAAATATCTTTTAGGATAGTGCGCTTAGGTGGCACAACCTTAGAAACTCGACTCATCGAGAATATAAACTTATCTGGTAACACCATGAAAGAAGCCTTCAATTTATAAGAAAAATTAACAGCAAGTATTGTATACCCAAACTACCTCAAAATACAGAATTCAGCGTTTATGATAGGCTTAATATCAAGGTGTTATTTACTCAAAAAGTCATACATTTTAATTAATGACCACTCAGAAATATCACTTCATTTGGACATCTAAACATCTAGAGGTTGAAATTTCTAACTATCCGTTCATAATTAGCAGTCAGATAAGTGTGCTCGGAGCCAGCTATGCCCATTACAGTAAAAGATGAATTGCCAGCCATTGCAAAATTACGTCAAGAGAACGTGTTTGTAATGCCAAAAAGTCGTGCTAAAACGCAAGAGATTCGTCCAATGCGTTTGGCTATCTTAAACTTAATGCCAAACAAAGTTGAAACCGAAGTGCAATTTATTCGATTATTAGCTAACTCACCGTTACAAGTTAATGTTGAGTTGTTGAGGTTGGATACTCATCGCACGAGTAGTAACTCTGAGCAGCACATGGATACTTTCTATCGTTATTTTTCAGAAGTGAAAGATAATAACTACGATGCCATGATCATAACAGGCGCGCCGCTTGCTCATTTAGAGTATGACGAAGTTGCTTACTGGGATGAACTAAAAGTTATTTTAGATTGGGCAGAGCAGCATGTTACGTCTACGTTGTTTTCGTGTTGGGCGGCACATGCTGGGCTTTATCATCACTATGGTCTGAAGCGTGATCTGAAACCAAATAAACTCAGTGGCGTATTTACCCATAAAAGTTATTTTGATCATGCGGCACTTACCCGAGGCTTTGATGACACCTTTTTAGTGCCACATTCTCGCTATGGTCATATTGATATCGAGAAGATCAATGCCTGCGATGAGCTGGTTGTGTTAGCAGGCTCTGAGCGAGTAGGTGCCTATTTAATTAAAAATAAATCAGGTAGCCAAGTATATATTACGGGCCATCCAGAGTACGATGCCCATACCCTAAAAGGGGAGTATTTGCGTGACCAAGAAAAATCAGCTGATGCGCCTAAGCCAGAAAACTACTTCCCTGACGATAACCCAGATAACGAACCGTCGAAAACGTGGCAAAGCCATGCCTTTTTATTGTTTTCGAATTGGTTAAACTATTATGTGTACCAAACTACACCGTATGATATTAACTTAGTTAGCCAAGATGTAAGGACTAACAACTATGCCGAGTAATGCAGTGAATAAACGCGAACAATTAACCGAGGCGCTAAAACAGCGAATTTTAATCCTCGATGGCGCGATGGGCACCATGATCCAAGAACATAAATTAGAAGAACAGGATTATCGCGGTGAGCGCTTTAAAGACTGGCATGTACTTATTAAAGGCAATAACGACTTATTAAGCCTGACTCAGCCAAAAATCATTGCTGATATTCACCGTGCTTACTTAGAAGCCGGTGCCGATATCATCGAAACCAATACTTTTAATGCCACGACTATTTCGATGGAAGATTACGACATGGCTAGCCTTAGCCGCGAAATCAACCTAGAGTCAGCTAAGCTTGCACGCAGCGTATGTGATGAGTTTGAAGCAAAAGATCCAAGCAAGCCTCGTTATGTTGCAGGCGTACTTGGACCAACATCAAAAACTTGTTCTATTTCGCCAGATGTAAACGATCCCGGTTATCGAAATATCAACTTTGATAAGCTGGTGGCCGCGTATGTTGAGTCAACACTTGCACTTATGGAAGGCGGTGCTGACCTTATTTTGATTGAAACTATCTTTGATACGCTTAATGCAAAAGCTGCTTCGTTCGCTGTGGAAGAAGCATTCGAACAGGCTGGTCGTAGTTTACCTGTGATGATCTCAGGCACCATTACCGATGCCTCAGGCCGTACTTTATCAGGCCAAACAACAGAAGCATTTTATAACTCAATTCGCCATATTAAGCCGCTATCAATCGGCCTTAACTGCGCCCTTGGCCCTGACTTACTGCGCCAGTATGTTGAAGAGTTATCCCGTGTTTGTGAAACCTTTACCTCGGTGCATCCAAATGCAGGTTTACCGAACGAGTTTGGCGAATATGATTTAGAAGCCCCTGAAATGGCAAAAGAAATTATTGATTGGGGCAAGTCTGGCTTTATCAACATTGTAGGTGGTTGTTGCGGCACCACACCGGCTCATATAAAGGCGTTTGCGAAAGGCCTTGAAGGTGTTAAACCTCGCCAATTACCTGAGCTTGAAGTGCGTATGCGCTTATCGGGCCTTGAAGCGTGTAACTTAAACTAGGAAACCGACATGACTGACCAAATTGCTGTATTTACTAACGTCGGTGAGCGTACCAATGTAACAGGCTCGGCTAAGTTTAAACGCTTAATCATGGAAGAAGATTACGAGACTGCCCTCGATGTTGCCCGTGAACAAGTAGAAAATGGTGCGCAAGTGATTGATATCAATATGGATGAAGCCATGTTGGATTCGAAAGCTGCGATGGTAAAGTTTTTAAATTTAATTGCATCAGAGCCTGATATCTCAAAAGTACCTATCATGGTCGACTCATCGAAATGGGACGTTATTGAAGCAGGCTTAAAATGTATTCAAGGTAAAGCCATTGTTAATTCAATTTCACTTAAAGAAGGTGAAGAACCGTTCATACGGCAAGCCAAAATAATAAAACGTTTTGGTGCCGCTGCGGTTGTTATGGCGTTTGATGAAGCCGGTCAAGCTGAAACCGCTGATCGTAAGTTCGAGATTTGTCAGCGTAGCTACAAAATACTTGTTGATGATATTGGCTTCCCGCCAGAAGATATTATTTTTGATCCAAATATTTTTGCTGTAGCAACGGGCATTGAAGAGCACGATAATTACGCTGTTGAATTTATTGAAGGTACGCGTCGAATCAAGCAAGGCTTACCGCACTGTAAAGTGTCGGGCGGTGTATCGAATGTGTCGTTTTCGTTCCGTGGTAACAACCCAGTACGCGAAGCTATCCACTCAGTGTTTTTATACCATGCGATTAAAGCGGGTATGGATATGGGTATTGTAAATGCTGGCCAATTAGCGGTTTACGACGATATCCCCGAAGAGCTGCGTAAAGCAGTGGAAGATGTGATCCTCAATACCGACCCTGGTGCAGGTGAGCGACTTGTTGAACTTGCACCAAAATACTCAGGTATGGCCCAAGCAGAAAAAGTTGAAGATTTAGAATGGCGTACATGGCCTGTTGAAAAGCGCCTTGAACACGCGCTAGTAAAAGGCATTACTGAGTATATCGACGAAGATACTGAAGAGTGCCGTAAGAGCAAAGCTAAGCCAATTGAAGTTATCGAAGGCCCGCTTATGGATGGCATGAACGTAGTGGGTGACTTATTCGGTGCGGGTAAAATGTTCTTACCTCAGGTTGTTAAATCTGCCCGTGTGATGAAGCGTGCCGTTGCCTATCTTGACCCTTTCATTGAAGCTGAAAAAGAAGAAGGCGCAACGAACGGTAAAGTGGTTATGGCAACCGTTAAGGGCGACGTGCACGATATTGGTAAGAATATCGTAGGCGTAGTACTGCAATGTAATAACTACGAGGTCATTGATCTTGGTGTGATGGTGCCGGCAGAGAAAATTTTGCAAACAGCTATTGACGAGAAAGCCGATATTATTGGTTTATCAGGGCTTATTACTCCATCGCTAGATGAAATGGTGCATGTGGCTAAAGAAATGACTCGCCGTGGCTTTGACTTACCACTACTGATTGGTGGTGCAACAACGTCTAAAGCGCATACCGCAGTTAAAATTGAGCCGCAGTATGATAAAGGTGTGGTTTACGTAAATAATGCTAGCCGTGCTGTGGGTGTGGTCTCTAATTTATTGTCTAAAGAATTAAAGCCAGCTTTTTTAGAGAAAACTAAAACTGAGTATGAAAAAGTACGTGAGCAACAAGCACGTAAAAAGCCACGTTCAAAACCAGTTACTTTGCAGCGAGCTCGCGACAACGCAGCTAAACTTGATTGGGACAACTACACGCCACCAGTGCCGAAAAGGTTGGGTGTAACTGAGTTTAAAGATGTTTCGATTGCTACTTTAAGACAGTACATCGACTGGACACCTTATTTCATGACTTGGTCAATTGCTGGCAAATACCCACGTATTCTTGAAGATGAAATTGTCGGTGAACAAGCAAAAAGCTTATTTGCTGATGCCAATGCAATGCTTGATGAGCTTGAGCAAACAGGTGCGCTACAGCCACTAGGTGTAATTGGTTTATTCCCAGCAAACCGAGTAGGGGATGACATTGAGATTTATACCGATGAGTCACGTACAACGCTTTTAACTACATCGTGTCATTTGCGTCAGCAAACGGAAAAAACCGACTTTGCTAACTACTGCTTAGCTGATTATATTGCGCCAAAAGGCACCCCTGATTACTTCGGGGCCTTTGCGGTAACTGGTGGTCTTGAAGAAGATGACCTTGCCGATGCCTTCGATGCTAAGCAAGATGATTACAATAAGATCATGGTTAAAGCAGTTGCAGACCGTTTAGCAGAAGCCTTTGCTGAGTATTTGCATGAGCAAGTGCGTAAAGAGTATTGGGGCTATGCGGTAGATGAGAATCTATCGAATGACGAACTTATCCGTGAAAACTACCAAGGTATTCGCCCAGCGCCAGGTTACCCTGCCTGTCCTGAGCATACAGAGAAGAAGAAAATTTGGCAGTTACTCGATACCGAGCAGCGTATTGGTATGAAGCTAACCAGTTCATACGCAATGTGGCCGGGAGCTGCTGTATCTGGCTGGTATTTTTCTCATCCTGAATCTAAGTACTATGCTGTGGCGCAAATTCAAAAGGATCAGGTTGAAGATTATGCCAAGCGGACCAACATGACACTTGCAGAAGCTGAGCGTTGGTTGTCGCCTAATTTAGGCTATGAACCTGAATAGTAGTTAGTTATTAGCTTTAAATTTTAAATGAAACGAGCCAAATCTGGCTCGTTTTTTTACTGCTATATTGCCATTATTTTGTGCCCATTTTTTGATCATACTTTTTTATCTTTAATGCATTTTCATAGCTTAATTATTGGTAATTTCCTTCTAATTTAAATATTTGTGTTAAAGTTATTGAGGTTGAGCAAGGAGTCTAAGGTGGAATTGTGATTGATACTGTGAATGCAAGCGAGAGAGATAAAGCGCGATTCTTACGCGTATTTGCATTTATTGGTGCAGTGACCTCTTTGTTGATGTCGGTCACAAGTTATCAAGATGGCTACATCGCGTTAAGTTATTTATTAATTGTTGGCGTTGTAATTTTTGCTTTGCCTTTTTTAATAAAGGGGCGTGATCAATTTATCTCAGTACTCATGCTATACGCACTTTATGCAATGATGTGCTTCTTAACTGTCTCGGGTGG
Source organism: Pseudoalteromonas sp. NFXS39 (assembly GCF_040148775.1). Lineage (NCBI taxonomy): Bacteria > Pseudomonadati > Pseudomonadota > Gammaproteobacteria > Alteromonadales > Pseudoalteromonadaceae > Pseudoalteromonas > Pseudoalteromonas sp. NFXS39. The sequence continues at coordinate 69,887 of NZ_JAGDEC010000002.1, forward strand.
CAGCAATGGCACAGGGCCGTTATGGCTATTTATTGTATCTCCCGTGACCTTTTTTATTCGTGGCTTAAAGCGCGGTGCCTTTGATCTTATATTACTCGCCATTATTATCTCGGTGCTTTTCTACTTTACCGATCAATTAGGTTATTACAGTTATCCGAGCTACTACTTTCCTACACGGGTCATGCTGTGTTTCTCGATTTTATGTATTTTGGCCGGCTTCTACGAATATTACCGTAATAAATACAGTTTGCAGTTAATGGAGCAACTTAAGCTTAATCAAAAGCTTGCTCGCACAGACGCGATGACAGAACTCGCTAATCGTCGCTATGCAACAGAATGTTTGCAAGATGAGCGCTTTGGTGAAGGGTCAGTGTTTTTACTGATGGATGTAGATAACTTTAAGCAGATAAACGATACCTACGGACATCAAGTGGGCGATGAGGTGCTGATATTTTTTGCTGATGTATTTAAAAAAGTGTGCGCAGAAGGAGATGTTATTTCCCGTTGGGGGGGCGAAGAGTTTTTAATTGTGATCCCGACAGGCTATGAACTTAGGGCCAGAAAAGTAGCTGAAAAAATACATAAAAAACTCGCTGAAAAGCCATTTAAGAGTGGCCAGCATCGTTTTCATGTCACCTTAAGTATTGGCTTGTACGTGCGCGTTGCTGGTGAGAGCATGGATCATTGTTTAAACATTGCCGACAAACGGCTATACCGTGCTAAATCACAAGGTAAAAATCAAACGGTCGCTGAAGTAGATTTAGCAAAGCATGAGCCAGCTTAAAATATAAAGCCGCAATAAGCGGCTTTATTGATTGCTCAAATTAATGGCCTTTTTCAAAGTCGCTGACTTCACGCTCAGCTTCTTCTTTCGATTTACCGTATTTTTGCTGAAGCTTACCAACCAGCTCTTTACGGCTACCTTCAATTTTATCTAAATCATCATTGGTAAGGTCACCCCATTTACGTTGTGCTTTACCTTTAAGCTCTTTCCAATTGCCTTCTAAACGATCGCTGTTCATCATAATCTCCTTACTTTGTTAAACATTCACTTTAATAAAAGCAATCGCTGTACCATATGTTTTATTTGGTTAACTTGTTGATTAGTAGTTGTTTTGTTTTTTATGATAGTAAGGAGGGAGGATAGAAAGTTGCAATTACTACGTAGTTTTTAAAGAAAGTCTGTAAAATTTTCTGTTCCGGTAGTGCTTTATGCTGCTCAGTGACTTTTAGATGTATAGCGATTTATTATACGTATATATTCTTCAGTTGATTTGAGCTTACGTAAGCTCTCGTTAAATAGGTCTCTTAAGGCTTCGTCACGAAATAAAAAGCCGTTCGAATTCTTGCCAAATAATGCAAATCGTTGCACTGGTTCAGAGACATCAATTTCCCCCTTGATGTTAATTAATGCTCGGTAATAGTCAAAAATTTTACCGTCCATCTGGATCACCTCATAGCGCTTTCGATACAAAAGTTGAACTTGTGCTAATTGATCATAAGTTTCTGCGTATTGTGGATTTTCTCTGGCCATTACTTGATATTCTGGCGAGAGTAATTCTTTAGCACCTTGCCATGAAAGAACACTAAAGTGTTTTAATTGGCCAATAGAATTAAGCTGAAGGTTTTGTTTGGTTAGGCTAAAAGCAAAGTTCTCATAGCTGTAAGCAATATCTGAAAAGTAGCCGCTCATTCTATGAGTCTCGATAACTTTTTCATTTATATCATAAACAACATCAACTAAGTTTTCATTGTATAAAGTGATCCGTCTTGCATAGGGGACGTAGACGAATTGTATTTGATAACCATGTGCACCGAGTGTCGCGCGAAGCAAGTCCGGAATAATGCCGGAGTTGTCTTCAACCATTACCCAAGGCGGCATGGTATTTCCAAGTGCTACCGTAATTTTTTGCTGACTAAACGCATTTTGAAACGGCAAAACCAAAAGTAGCAAGGTGATTAAAATGTGAAAGTAAATCCTGAACAAGTTAATTCCTTATCCTGATTTTTGTTTGGTTGCTTAATCAAGAATAAGCCTAAACAGGCAGAATGCAATGTTTTCACTTGTAAAACTCGATACAGAAAATAAGCCTCTATTCATCGCAACTTTTGATTTTTTGATACAATGCGCGAAAAGAAAGTAAGAGATACCTAACGTGCTGCCAGTTCAAGATATTTATCAATCCCTGTTAACCACATTACAGAGTAACCCTATGGCCTTATTGCAAGCGCCACCGGGAGCGGGTAAATCAACATGGCTGCCTCTTACCTTGATGCGCGAAGGGCACTTTAAACGCATTGTAATGTTAGAGCCAAGACGACTCGCCGCTCGCAATATTGCTCAGTACTTGGCAAGTCAGCAAAATGAAAAAGTCGGCGGAAGTGTCGGCTTACATATTCGTGGCGAATCAAAAGTAAGCGCTGCAACAAAGCTCGAAATAGTCACCGAAGGCATGCTGACGCGTATGTTACAAAATGACCCAGAGCTAAGTGATGTTGATTTACTTATATTTGATGAATTTCACGAGCGCTCAATTGCTGCAGATACAGCTTTGGCATTTGCCCTCGAAACACAGGCGGCACTTCGCGATGATTTAAAAATCTTACTGATGTCGGCAACCTTAGACGGCGATCGTTACAGTGACTTTTTTAGCTGCCCTATTATCTCATCTCAAGGGCGAAGCTACCCCATTGATGAAGTGTATATTCCACTTAAAGACGAAAGCCGCTGGCTTGATGATATACCCGCCGTGATAAAACAGGCGCTTAGTGAGCAAACGGGTAGTGCTTTAGTATTCTTACCAGGACAGCGTGAAATCATACGCGTTCAGCAATCTCTAAACGATTTAGCTGATAGTGTCGAAGTATTTAGCTTGTATGGTGAGCAAAATAAAAACGAGCAACAAGCTGCTATAGCGCCAGCTAAAAATGGCAAACGCAAAGTGGTATTAACCACCAATGTGGCTGAAACCAGTTTGACCATTGAAGGAATACGCATTGTGGTTGATAGCGGCAAACGCCGTGCTGCTAATTTCAATTTAAAAACCGGTGTCACTGAACTTGTTACTCAAAGTATCTCTCGTTCTTCAGCTATACAGCGCGGTGGTCGTGCTGGACGTATTGAGCCGGGGGTTGTGTATCGATTAGGCTCTAAGCAAACCTTTGAGCGCCGTAACAGCCATGATGCGCCAGAAATTCTTACCAGTGATATTAGTCAGTTGTTATTAGAGACAAAACAGTGGGGGGCATCACTTGCTGAGCTAAGCTTACTCGACCCACCAAGTAGCCAGCAAATTAAGCAGGCAACGGCACTTTTGAAAATGCTCGAAGCTATTGATGAAAATGAAAAACTGACCTCGCTTGGCAGCCAAATGCTGAGCTATGGAGCCGATATTCGCCTCTCGCACATGCTTATTAAAGCAAAGCAACTAGAGCAGCGCATGCCTGGTATTTATATATTAGCGGGGTATTTAACTGCACTGCTTGAAAGCCGCATTAGTATGCCTGCTGATCTTAATTTGGCATTACATAGTCAGCACAGCAAACCGCACCCAGTATTTAAGCAGCAATTAACTTATTGGCTATCACGCTTGCAGCTCAAGCCGGTTGATGAGCTTAAAACAGAGTATTTAGCGGTGCTGGTGGCGCTTGCTTTTCCTGACCGCCTAGCAAAAAAGCGCGGTAATGGTTATTTACTTGCCAATGGTGCGGGCGCAGACTTAAGTGAGGAGTTTTGGCATAACGATGATTATATTGCCATTGCTCACATGGGCGGTCATAAGGGAAACCGTGTTTTCGCTGCTGTTGCCTTTATGCCAAGTGAGCTTGAAGATGAGCTTTCGCATTTATTTACTGAGCAAACTCGCTGCGAATACGATGAGAAAGCAGGGCGCTTTATCCATCAAGATGAGCTCAAGCTCGGTGCTATCACCATAGCGAGTCAGCCAAGTAAACAGCCCCTAGATAAGAGCGAGCGCACTAAAGCGTGGTTAAACTTATTTAGTAAGCAGGGCTTTTCGTTATTTAATGAACAGCCCGACAGTGAGCAGTTACTGATTCGAATGAGCTTAGCAAGTAAGCTATTACCCGAATCATTCCCACTTTTTAATCGTGATGAATTAATTGGTGATAACCAATGGCTTGCACCTTATTTTGATGATATTAAAAACCTTGAGCAGTTAAAAAAGTTTAACTACAGCGAAGCGATTAAAAGCTGTTTTGATTGGCAGCAGCAAAGCTTATTAAATGAATTACTGCCCTTACGATTAATCGTGCCAAGTGGTTCAAATGTAAAAGTGACTTATCAGCTTGATGGCCCTGCAAAGCTAAGTGTTCGTATGCAAGAAGTGTATGGCATGACCAGTACGCCTTTACTTGCGCAAGGTAAGTTGCCGTTATTAATGGAGTTATTATCGCCAGCTCGGCGACCGCTGCAGCTAACCCAAGACTTAGCTAACTTTTGGCAAACAAGTTACCGCGACGTGCAAAAAGAAATGAAAGGGCGTTACCCAAAACATTTTTGGCCAGACAACCCTGCCATCAGTCAAGCGACCAACAAAGTGAAAAGTAAAATGTGACTGTAATGAAGTGAGCGCTTAGCTCAGCTTTATTGCCTACCTTAGAGCTGCTCACTTCATAAACCGTTACAATTTCTAGCCTTGTTTTGGTTTCTCTTTTACTGGTTGTTTAGTAGTCTGAATTAGTCATTAGTAAAAAAGAGAAAGTCGGTGTCTGCTGCTATAACCCTTACTCAATACGTTAAAAAACGCACAGGTGTGCCCATTGGCCATAAAGATTCGCTGCGCAATATGCTGACACGTTCGCTGGGGGCGAGTTCGTTTTATCTATTTTGGCGATATTGGAACCCGGTGTGGAGCTATTATTTGTCTCGTTATGTGATGAAGCCTTGCAATGACATTATGCCGGTTTGGTGTGCCGTTGTGGTGACCTTTGCCGTAAGCGGAGCGCTGCACGATTTAGCAGTGAGTTTAGTGAAGTTAAAGCCAATATTCTTTTTTACTCCTTGGTTTACTGTGATGGGCGCTTTGGTATTGGTAAGCAAGTACAGCCAACTTCAGTTTAGCTCTGCTCCTTGGTGGTTAAGAGCGCTCGCCAACATCAGCTTTATTGTGCTGGGCTATTGGTTGACGAGCTTACTTTTTTAGCGTGTTATTACGTTGCTAAAGGGTAGTCGGTGTAGCCTTTAGCACCGCCTCCAAATAAGGTATCTGGATCATGCTGAGCAAGCTCAATACCTTGTTCAATACGAGCTGGCAGATCTGGGTTGGCAACAAACGGACGACCAAAGCCAATTAAATCAGCCCAACCTGCGGCTAATGCTTGCTCTGCTTTATCGCCAGTGTACTTGCCTGCATAAATCATTAATCCGGCATAGTTTTCACGTAGTGCTTGCTTAAAGCTTTGCTCCATTAGTGGCGCGTCATCCCAATCAGCTTCGGCAATGTGCAAGTAAGCAACGTTTAGGTCATTGAGTACTTTTGCTGCGCTAATATAGGTTTCAAAGGGGTTATCATCAACCGTACCATTGAGTGTTGTGAGTGGTGCAAGGCGCACGCCTACACGCTCAGCGCCAATTTCATCACAAACCGCTTGTGTCACTTGTTGTAAAAAACGTAAGCGGTTTTCTAAACTGCCGCCGTATTCATCAGTGCGTTGGTTCGACTCTGAATCAATAAATTGATTAATTAAATAACCATTAGCAGCATGTAGTTCAATACCATCAAACCCCGCATCAACTGCATTACGGGCAGCTTGGCGGTATTCGTTTATAACCTGTTTGATGTCGTCATGGCTCATTGCGAGTGGCAGTGATGTGGCAACAAAGTCGGGTTTGTCATCTTCATCAATAAAAACTTTTACGTCCTTGGCTGCAATAGCTGATGGCGCAATGGGTTGCTCGCCACCCGTGTTACTTGGGTGAGACACTCGGCCAACATGCCAAAGCTGAGCGAACATAATGCCACCAGCTTGATGAACTTTGTCGGTTACTTTCTTCCAACCGACAATTTGCTCGGGAGTATAAATACCCGGCGTCCAAGCATAGCCCTTACCTAGCGCTGATATTTGTGTACCTTCGCTAATGATTAAGCCTGCGCTGGCACGTTGGGCATAGTAGTCGGCCATTAACTCATTGGCGATATCACCCGGTTGTGATGAGCGAGAGCGTGTCATTGGTGGCATAACAATGCGGTTTTTTAATGTATGACCGGCAAGTTGTACGGTTTCGAATAATTTGTTCATTACGGCTCCTTAAAAGCGAATATGCTTTCAGCATAACGAAAGTTATTTATGAAATTAATGCCAGTAATCACAAAACACTTTTGCTAAAAATGAAAAAACTATAGCGTTAACCTTGGTGCTATAAAGTCTAAAAATGCTAATACTCGTGATGACACACCGCTGTTTTGATAATACACCGCATGCACTTTTTCGCGGCGATTAGGGCTCAGCACTTCGCCTTCGAGCACTTTTACTAAACGGCCTGCTTTTAAATCTTCATTGATCATAAATTCCGACAACAAGGTAATGCCGTGACCTTGAATACAAAGCTGGCGAACAGTTTCACCACTTGAAGCACTGATTGAAAATTTAAGCTCTAAAGGCGTGGTTAGCGGCCAGTGGTTTAAATGCGGTGCATCGGTAAAACCAATAAGTTGTTGTGAGGCTAAGTCGGTTAGCTCATTTAATGGTGGTGCAGCTTGTAAATAATCAGGGCTTGCTACTAGCTGTAGTTTGCTTATGCCCAAAGTGCGCGCATGCAAGTTTGAGTCAGCAAGTTCGCCAATACGAATGGCAATATCGGTTTTATGTTCAAGCAAATCGATAATGTTGTCGTGGCTGGTGATCTCGAGCTTTATATCAGGATAAGCGTGATTAAAGGCTTTTAAATGTGGCGCTAATTGGTGAAACACAAAGGGGCTTGCGGCATCGACTCTTAACTTTCCTGATGGGGCACAGTGTAGGAGTTTTAAGGCTTCTTCGCCTTGTGCAAGCTGACTCAGTGCTTCTCTAGCATAGCCTAAAAATAACTCGCCTTCTTCGGTCAGCTCAATGCGCCTTGTGGTGCGATTGAATAAAGTAACGTTTAAGGATTTCTCGAGCCGAGTCACCGCCCGTGATATTTTTGCTACTTGCTCATCTAAGGCATTGGCTGCACTTGAGAACCCGCCGGTATCAACCACGCTAATAAATGCTTCTAAATCTTGGGTATTGGAGACCACACTCATGGCTTTACCTTTTCATTTTTGACAAAAGTATTTTGTCACTATCGCTATTTTTTGCAAATTTAATTTTAGCCACAATAGCCGCACTTTCAAAAATTAATAGAGGATATGTGATGCCAATAGCATTACTTGCATTAACTCTCAGTGCGTTTGCCATAGGCACCACTGAGTTTGTGATTGTCGGCTTAGTACCAACTATCGCTGATGATTTGATGGTTTCGTTACCGAGTGCTGGGTTACTTGTTAGCTTGTATGCATTAGGGGTTGCGGTGGGGGCGCCAGTACTAACTGCGCTTACCGGGCGCTGGAATCGAAAACATGTATTACTTAGTTTAATGAGTCTTTTTGTTATCGGTAACTTACTGGCTTGGCAAGCACCTAGTTATGGTAGTTTGATCACCGCAAGGGTTCTAACAGGCCTTGCTCATGGGGTATTTTTCTCGATTGGTTCAACCATCGCTACCGGGCTTGTCAGTAAAGATAAAGAAGCCAGTGCTATCGCGATTATGTTTACTGGTTTAACGGTTGCATTAGTAACTGGTGTGCCATTAGGGACTTGGATTGGTCAACATTTTGGCTGGCGAGCGACCTTTTTAGTGGTGTCTTTGTTGGGTTTAATAGCACTTATTGGCAGTGCATTTTTAATTCCAAGCAACTTAAAGCAAAGTAAAGCAGCCACGTTGGGTGAGCAATTAAAGGTAATGGTGCAACCTAGGCTTTTACTGGTGTATTTGATGACCATACTTGGTTATGGTGGGACATTTACTGCCTTCACTTATTTAGCGCCCATTTTAGAGCAGCAAACTGGTTTTGCATCTGCCACCATTAGCTTAATCATGCTGGTTTACGGGGTATCGGTTGCTGTTGGGAATATCTACGGTGGTAAGTTAGCCGATAAAAAGGGCCCGATTAGTGCGCTTACTATTATCTTTAGTGCTTTAAGTATTGTGCTATTAGTACTGACCTTTACCATGCAATCTAAAGTAGCAGCGGTACTAACCATACTCGTATGGGGTGCATTTGCATTTGGTAATGTTCCTGGGCTGCAAGTTTATGTGGTTAAACTTGCTGAAAAATTCACACCCAATGCCGTTGATGTGGCCTCTGGGTTAAACATTGCAGCGTTTAATATCGGTATTGCGCTAGGTTCAGTGTTAGGAGGCGTTGTCGTTGAAAACTACTCATTACAAGACACTGCTTGGATTGGCGCTATTATTAGTTTAGCGGCGTTAATTGCAACAAGATACAGCGGTTATTTAGATAAACGAGCGCTTATAAAGCCACAAACAGCTTAAAAATAAACTATTGATAGTTAGGGGTTTTGTCGTTATTTTAGGTTCGTAATTTGATTCTTAGTCAATAACTAAAACCACAAGGAATAACGATGAAGCACCTTTATTTTCTGGCTATTTGTTTGCTAAGCGCATTTAGCAGCCATGCAAAGCAAGCTAACCCAGAGCTGACAGCATTAGCACAGCAGTACTTCAATACCATGGTTGCAACACAAGCACCTAATGCCACCAAAAAAGAGTTAGAAGCCTTTTTAGCTTTATTAACTGACGACGTAGCAAACCAGCACTTACCTTATCAAACTGATGATTCAAGAGAACCAGATGGTAAAGCCATGATGCGCAAAGGCATGACTTTTTACCTTGGGGCGCACACTGAATATCAAGCAAACTTACTCGATACCTTTATTTTTAATGATTCGGCCATTGCCTTACGTTATACCCATCACGCTAAAGGTATACACCCACAAAACCAGCAAGAAATTGAATACACGCAAACCATTATGGATGTGCTCGAAATAGAAGATGGCAAGATAGCGGTTATTCGTAAATACCACGAATGAATCCATCAATTTTGAATTAGGCTACTTTTCTACGATCCTTTTTCATATAAATAACCTAAACTTAATGATGATAAATTTAGTTCGTATCAATGACATTGGCTTAAATTTAGACTGAGTAAAATTTTATTTGTGCGGTGATGTAATTTAAGTGCATCCCAAAAATGATGTTTTATCTGTAATTGAGAATGATGCTAAACATAACTGCATTAAGTTTAGGAAACCAACATGACAACAAGACAAACAGTATTAGCGGCAGCGTTGCCATTGGCATTACTATCGACATCAGCAATGGCTGACTTATCGGCTACGGTTACATTGGCGTCAGATTACACCTTTAACGGTGTGAGCCAAACCATGAATGATCCAGCGATTCAAGGCAGCTTAGATTATGCCTTTGCGGATTCAGGTATGTATGTGGGGACTTGGGCTTCAAATGTAGATTTTGGCGATGGTACTGACATTGAGTGGGATGCGTATTTCGGTAATTATGTTGAGATAAACGACGCCCTTAGTGTTGATTATGGTATTGCTTACTATTCATACCATGGTGAAGATTACTCAAGCGACGGTAACTATTTTGAGACTTATGCAAAGTTTGGCTATACCAATAGCCTAGGTTTCACAGAACTTAACTTTTGGTACGCTTGGGATTACTTTGGTACCGATGCAGGGCATGTGATTTCTATGGTTGCCCATACCTTTGAAATTGCACCAAATCATGCAATTCGTGCCAGCTTTGATATTTCTAATTCTCTCGATGGTAATAAGTTTGCCTGGGATGGCAACGATAAATCATACAATCATTATCGTTTAGCTTATCAAACAAGCTTTGCAGGTTTTGATTTCGAGCTTGCTGGCGAAAACACCAGCCTTGACTGGGATACCGCAGATGAGCGAATTGTAGCGTCTATTTCACGCAGCTTTGATTTATAAGCTCTGCTTTAATAAACGAAACGGCTAACCTTGGTTAGCCGTTTTTTATGCTTAGAGTATCTTAATGGATGAGGATTAAATCTCTTCGCCTTCGTGCTGCATCGCTAAATCATCAAGCTCAGCAAGGGTGTAATCAAAGTCACTCGTATCGACTTCGTAACGTATTTTCACGCCATAACCACCTTGGCAAAGTGTCGCAGTGACTTTAGCCACTGACCAATGTTTAAGCTTGTTTAAAAACCGATTGGCGGTTTGCTGTGAGTCAAAGCGATAACTGACTTGCGATTCCATCTCTTTTCTAGCCTAAAATTTTTTCGAGAGTGTATGAAATTGCTCTGTTTAAATCAATTGCTCATTGAAAAACGCCAATGTGCGTTGCCATGAAAGCTCTGCCTGCTTTTCATCATAACGCGATGTGGAGTCGTTATGAAAACCATGATTTGCTTGTTCATACATATGCATAGTGTAAGGCACTTGATGGGCTTTTAAGTCGCTCTCGTATTCTGGCCATGTTGCATTAACGCGGTTATCAAACTCAGCTAAATGCACTAGTAGAGGGGCTTTGATGTTTTGTCTGAGCTCTTTGACTGCGGGTGTGCCGTAATAGGGTACGCCTGCATTAATTAGTTTGCTATCAACTGCTGCTAGGTAGTTGACCATATAACCACCAAAGCAAAAGCCTACCGCACCGAGTTTGCCATTACTATTTGGGTGTCTTTTTATATATTCAGCTGCGGCGATAAAATCTTGTTGGATTTTTTGTTTATCCATAGAGCGCTGCATTGCACGCCCTTCATCATCGTTGCCAGGGTAGCCACCAAGAGGGTGTAATGCATCTGGCGCAAAGGCAATAAAACCGGCTTTGGCAAGGCGACGAGCAACATCTTTAATATAAGGGTTTAAGCCTCTGTTTTCGTGGATCACTAAGACTAATGGCTGCTTACCGGTTAAATTAGCGGGTTCGACTAAATAACCTTTTCCTTCGCCATGACCTTTAAACGAATCAAAGGTTTTATAGCTGGCTTTAATATCAGGGTCATTAAAGGATACTTGCTCAGCTAATGCGTAGTTTGGCAGTAAAGCGCTACTTAGCATTGCCATTGAATAACCAAGGGCTGCTAAGCCACCAAGCTTTTTCATAAAGGTGCGGCGATCCATTAAGCCATGGGCGTATTCATCGTACCAATCGAAAGCTTCTTGGGGAATGTGGTTATGGCGTTGCTCAGTCATACTTATATCCTTTAAAAACGAGTTAGGTTTATAACTTTAGCTGAAATATCAGCGATTAACAGCCAATTGCTTTGTTTGCATTAGTACATCCATAAAGCGGCGCTGCCAAATAGCCTTAAAGGCTTTGTTAAATAGGAATAAAAATATTAGCGGCATTAGCAACAGCTTTAAAATCAGCAGTGACAAGATATTCAAAAAGTCGATAAATAAGTCTTCGACGGCAGCCACCATGTTGCTAATGCCAGAGGTAACGGTATCAATAATTTTACTCACCTGTGACGATTGGTTTTGATTGAGTGATGCGTTAAGGTTTTCTAATTGTTCGTTTAAGGCGTCTTTGTCTAGGTTAAGCTCTCTTTGTTGCACGAGTACAGCATTAAATTGCTTTGTTAATTGCTGCTTTTTATCAAGTAGTGGCTTGGCTTGTTCAAGCTCAGTAAAAGTGAGTCTTTCAGACAAGCTGCGGGTTGCTTGAATCGCTTCTATTTGTGTTTCGATCTCTGCCAAATCACCTTTGAGTTCAGTGGCTCGCTGGTGGTTTTTAATTTGCTGCTCATTTAATAGCGATAACTTGTCGAAGATAGTTTGTTTTTCACTATCGACCTCAGCTTTTAGCTTAGCCGATAGGGCAGAGGCATTATTTGCACTGCTATTAACAGTCTCTACTTTTTCGCTCACAATTTCACTTTGCTGGTTTATTTGCTCATCTAAGAATATCTGGCTAACGAGGCCTGTTGTAAGCACCACCGCAGGTACTAAAAAGCGAATTAAAATCAAGCTTGCCATAATCTTATGACGTACGTTAGGCAAATAATTACGCCATTCACAAATAAAGTAAGCGACAACTGAAACTGTAAATACACCGCTAAAAATAACTCCAGAAGAAATGGTGTATAAAATGCGCTGTAAGAATAACGAGCCTATTGCAAGGCGCATGGCATCCGACATGTATTCTGCTAAGTCATTTACTGGGTCAAGAAGCTGTGCAGGTTGAATACTGGCAATACCAATGCCCACTTCGGCTGATTGCAACAGCGATATAGCTGCATTGACTGTTCGAGATGAAGCATAGACAAGTGTTGATTGCACAAGGGCGCTGTCGATAAAGCGCATGATGAAATGGTTATAATGCTCTAGCCAACAAAAAAGTAGCAGTATTGAAAGAGATAAATACTTGATAAGATGTTGCTTAGTTAGCATAACGCCCCCCGACAGTTTTTACGCTTACTCACGCTACACTATTCATAGTCGTAGAAGCAATCTAATAGGATTGAATTATTTTGCCGCTTAACTGTCTATGAATTGCTATTAATCGTTTTAGAGGAAATATGAAAGAACCTGCATCAATTGGCCAGTGCTGTATTGAAGATTTAGATCCCGTGCAAGACTTAGGTCGCTTAGTCTCTTATTTACGTTCAAACCTCGTTACTAACCTTGATGATGCTTTAGAGGATAAAGAGCTAACGTCGGCCCAATATATTGTAGTTGTGCTACTTGCGCGTGGTAAGGTAAATACCTTGGCTGAGCTTTGTGAGCACATGATGTATGACCGTGGCGCTATGAGTCGGTTACTTTCTCGTTTAGAAGACAAGGGCTTGGTTGCTAAAAAGCAGTCAGTTGAAGATCGCCGTTCAACTCTTTTATGCCTCACAAAAAAGGGCCAACAACTCTATCCTGAAATTTTACCAACCGTAAATGATATCTATCGCAAAGCACTTACAGGCTTCTCTGATGATGAGCAAAAGCAACTCGCAAGCTTACTGTTTAGAGCAATTCATAATTTAAAAGCATAAATTTCTCTAAGCGGTACATTGTCGCTGTTAGAGCATTTTGATAATATAGTTGCCTAGGCATTTAATTTTAACAAGTCCGGGTTGTTATGTTTGAATCATCTTTGCTCGCGCAGCTTCACGCGCAATTTCCAGCTCATCAATTTAGCCCAGAAGGTTTGTCGGTTGTTCATACAGGCCGCTTTGCTAATGCCATTGTTTATCGTTACAAAGATGCGAAATTTGATTTAATTATTAAAGACTTTCAGCACAGCCCATGGTGGGTGAGAAAAACTATCGCGCCGCTTTTTATCAATCAGGAGTACAAGGGGCTGGCACGCCTGCAAGACGTAGACGGAGTGGTCGATAACTTTTGTCGTTTGTCATCTATTGCCATTGTTTACGATTTTATAGAAGGCACGCCACTTCGCCAGCTTGCCTTGCAACAGCAGCACTTACCGAGTGATTTCTTTAAAGAGTTTGAGCGTTTAGTTGCAAAAATGCACCGCCGCGGCGTGGTGCATCTGGATTTACGTAATTTGGGAAATGTGATTTGTTCAAAAGACGGTAAGCCTTACATCATTGATTTTCAGTCAGCGATTCGCTTTGCACGCTTTCCGCGCTGGTTACAGCGTTTTATGCGTGGTGCTGATATGAGTGGGGTTTATAAAGCGTGGCAGAAGTTAGCCAATGATTCATTACCACAAACGAAGGCTGATTATTTACATGACTTTAATCATGTTCGTAAGCGTTGGATTTTTAAAGGTTATCCCATACAACGCGCCTACTTATGGTGTAGTGGGGCAGTGACTCAGATACTCAACTCTGACTTTATTCGCAGTATATTAGATAGATTATAAAAAGCGCGCTTGCACGCGCTTAATGGGGAGAACTAGTATTTAGGCCAGCCATTAGCATCCCAATTAAGGGTGCTTATGAGCAATTTTGGCGTGCCATTATCACCTGCATCATAGGCATGACGAACAATCACATCGGTATTTAAAATGTCTTGTCCTCCTGGGCCTACCCATTGGCTATTACCCGCATCAAGAATGCTGCCGCCGCTGGCTAACATGTTGATGCCATTTTTATCTAGATATGGACCACGAATGTCAGTAGAGCGACCGTAAGCAATGCGGTATGTACTATTGGTACCATCACAGCATTTGCCAACCGAAACAAACAAATAGTAGTAGCCCTGGCGATACACTATGGTAGGTGCTTCGATCCCACCTGAGCGACTAGCTAACGAATAGATTTGGCCAAATGGTTTCATGGTCATCGGGTTAATACGTGTGAGTTTAATGCCCGAATTCCATGAGCCAAAGGCAAGCCATGGTGCACCATCTTTTGCCACTACAAGATCTGGGTCGATGGCGTTGTAATTATTGCTATTGGTGGTATTGATTACTAAACCATCATCACGCCAATCACCTGTTGCCACACTACTTGCAGAAGTAAGGCCAATAGCACTAACACGTGAACCAAAGGTCGAAATAGAATAATAAAGCCAGCTGCGGCCATTGTAGCTTTTTAATTCAGGCGCCCAGACATCAATTCCATCATGATCTGGCACGTAGTTACTCCACCAGCTTAAACCATTTGAGAAAATCGGTTGCGCATCATTCCAATCTACACCGTTGCTTGAATACTTACCGTAGATACCTGGGCCCGTTTGAAAAACCCACCAGGTGCCATTTTCATAGCCAAGGGTTGGATCGTGGGTGACTAAATTACCTGTAAGTGGCCAGTGATCTGCAGTGCCATTTGTCGTTGATGGATCAAATGGTGTTGATTCAACATTAGCAAGCTTGGTTAGTTGCCATTGCTGCGCATCGCTGCCGTTGTAGCTCCACTGGCTAATATTCGCTCCATCGTTGCCATCAAAAGCATATAAGTCGAGTGCTTTACCACTGTGATCATTTATGAAGCTGTAGTAGCCGCTACCTTCATCATTAATTTGCCAATGTTGACTGGCAAGATTAGCGTATTCATATTGCACAACATTGCCACCATCGGCAGTTGAGAAGTCAAACACTTCGAGGGCTTTACCACTATTTAGATTAATAACCGAATAGTTGCTGCCACCTATGTTGGTAATTAACCAGCGCTGAGTATCGTGATTAGTGTTAGCCCATTGACTGACATTCGCACCATCATTGGTTTGTGCGCTGGCAACTTCAACAAACTTAGCACTGTACTTTGATTTAATCGTGTATACGCCATTATCAATCGCATAGGCACAGGGAAGTATCAGTGTTGATGCAAAGCTAAGCGCAGCGAGCGCTTTTTTTGAAAGTATCATTGTGTCTCCAAATCATTGTTATTGAGCTTTCCTTGTGTGTTCTGCTCCTTAGATGAGTTTTGATCAACACCAATCAATTAATAGCAATGGTGCAGATTAAAACTATTTATAATACTTTATTATATTATTACCTTTGTAAAGGTTTTAGTGGGAATAATTAACAAAAAATTTACTTTCAACTGTTTTATAGGGGGCGAAAGTGTTTTAAAGAGATACAAAAAAACCACTCAGTGAGTGGCTTTTCGGATGTTATTGAGTAATAAACTGACTGGGAATATCCCATTTCAGGGTATGTAGTTGACCTTGCCAAGTTTGAATGGTGATCCACAGTTTATCGTCTGCTGAGATGGTTTTTGGGGCAATAGCATGGGCATGCTGACCATGATTTGTACCATGCATTATGCCTTCTTCATCTTTGGCAAACTCAGTCAGTGACAAAGGCGCTTTACCAATATTTAGGTAAGCCTGACGGATATTGCTGATGTCACCTTGATTAAAAGCAATAAAAAAATCTTTTACGTATTCATTGTGGTGTGAGTAAGGAGCATCTTCATTGAGCGGCATCGGCGCGATTTTAAATTCACCCGCTTGTTGCTCTTGCCAAAGAGCAGGAAACTGGGGATTTAATGATTGATAAATAAACCATACAGGCAAAGCTAGTATTACAGCATGCAAAATGTACTTTTTACGTTGCCACCAAGTTGCTTGTAAACGAGCCATTAGTTTGCCTCCTGAACATTATTTACTGGCGCAGCTTGGCGCGCTTTTACCGGTTTGCTATTAACTAATTTAGCGGCATACATCATAAAACCTGTGATTGACATTCCACTTAAAATTAAACCAAAAATAAACCAAATAACTTTTGTCCAAAGACCGCCAATATTACCGTAATGCAGTGGATCAGCGATATGCGACAGGGTTTGTAAAGCGTTCATCGTCTCAGGGCTTTTGCTTACTGCAATTTCACCAGTCCATGGATTGACTGATGTTGAGTAGGCGTAGTTATCATAGAAAATAGTATCGCCACTTCCCATGATGTTAAACATGCCACGGTTATGCTCAGGGAGCATCACATAGCTTGCTTTGAAATCTGGGTATTTCTCCTTGGTAATCGCTAATGCCGCTTTTAAGTCTGTAGGCGGTGTTTGTTTATCTGCAGGTAAGGCTGACACAGCCACTAGCGGTGCGTGCTCTTCTATGTCTATTTCGTTATGCCACATGATGGCTTGTACTAAATACCACAGGCCAGTCAAAGCCATCACAGCCATAAACCAAATTGACCAAACGCCACTTAGGGTATGTAAATCTTTTAGAAAGGTTTTTTTACCTTGGTTAAAACGTAGTTTTGGCTGACTAAATGCGCGCCAAAAGTTTTTATAAATCACTAAGCCTGTTACTAGCGCACCTAAAATGACAAAAGCCATGGCGCTGACTAGGTAGTAACCTACGCTGTAACCTTCTTGCCAAGGGAAGAATAGCCAGCCGTGTAGGGTACGCATAAATTCAATAAAAGAGATCGTGTCATTAACCGCTTGTACTTCGCCTGTATATTGATTGACGTAGGCCACAGCATAAGGTTTGTCAGTATCGGTGAAAATAACAGCATTCACCAGATAAGGCTCATAAGTGAGAACACTCATCACATCAGCTGTAGGGTAGGCTTTTTCAACGCTACTAATAACTTGATCAACACCTAGTGCTGGTAAGTCATTTGGGTTGTTTGCACGTGCTTCACTGTTAGTGAGCCAAGTAAGCTCATGGCTTATCACAGACACAGTACCTGTGATACAGATAAAGCAAAATAGCACCCACAAAGGGAGCGAAAACCAACCATGTAGTTGGAACCAAAGACGTTTACTCATGGTAAAAATAGCTCGACGTTAATTGATGATAGTAATTGTTATCATTTAAATTGTACTACAATGTTTTAAACAAACACAATCTCTGTCGTCGAACTAGTAAAAAGGCTATTAAGCGCCTTTTTCGGAATTTTGATTCAGGGTAACAATCCGTTGTGGGAAAGGAATTTCGATATCCGCCCCCTGAATTGCTTTAAATACATTGCGGTTAACCGCTAATTTAGTCTCTATAATTTTGGTGGTTGGCACCCAAAAGCGATAGCTCAAGGTAACACCGCTTTGTGCAAAGCGCTCAATACCTACTTGTGCGTGAGGAGAGTCACTAACTAGCTCATGATCGTTTAAGACTTTTTCGATAAGCTCAATAGCTAGGTCAGCATTTGCATCATAAGCTATGTCTATTTCGCCTTTGACTAGTGAATAGCTAAACGAGTTATGTAAAATCTCGCCAACAATATGTTTGTTAGGAATGGTGATTTCGACTTTTTCTTCGTTAATAAGAATCGTGTGGCCAAGCTCAATGGTTTTAACTTGTCCGCTTACTCCTTTCACTTCGATAGTATCGCCAACGACAAATGGCCTTGTTGCAATGATCGCAAGACCAGCGCCGTAGTTTGAGAGCATGCCTTGCATTGCTAAACCTGCACCTAATGATGCGGCACCAATCGCTGCCACAAAAGGCGTGACGCTAATGCCTATTTTACCAAGGGCAATAACTAAGAACATGATGATCAGCAATACTTTTATGACATTACTGACAAAGTTGGTGAGGGTGATATCGATATTATGACGCTGCATGAGGCCAGCCACCATATTCGATACTTTTTGCGCAATCCATAAGCCAAAAAATAGAATTAAGATGGCACCTACAATTTGCATGCTATAGGTGACTAAATATTCCATTATCAGATTGTAGTATTTTTCGACTTGTTGTATTTCTGAGTCAATCATGTGTTTTCCTAACAAGGTTACTGCGAGCGTTGACTATACCAGAATATGCTGAATAACAGGATAGAGTATTGGCACTATAATAGCGCTTAGTAGTGCGCTTAATGCCATAGCTACAGAGGCAAAGGCGCCAGCTTTTGGCTGATCAGCAATCAATGACGCTGTACCAATGGCGTGACATGCAGTGCCAATGGCAACGCCTTTTGCTTGAGCGTTGCGAATATTTATCAGCGAGAAAATCAAATTACCAAAAATAGCCCCTAATACGCCAATAAAGATCACCATTGCTGCGGCCAAAGAGGGAATGCCCCCCAGTGATTCTGTCACTAATAAAGTGATCGGTGTCGTTACTGACAAGCTGGCAAGTGATGCACTTAACTGCGTGGGTGCGTCAAAAATATAGCATATTAGCGATGCTACCAGCGTCGCATTGAATACCCCTAAACTACAACTTATAAGAATTAATAGTAGGTTCTTTTTTACATGTATAAATTGCTGATAAAGCGGTAAAGCTAAAGCCACAATCGCAGGCTCAAGTAACCAACTTAAAATTTTACTGTGTTCGGCAAAAGGTGCATAAGGGAGTTTAAATATCACTAACAGCGCCGCAATTAAGACAATTGCCCAGCACACAGGGTTGCTAAGTGCTTTAGGAATGGCATGGTGTGCTTTAGAGTTCAAAAAGCGTAACACTAAGAAAAGAGCAATAATAAAAGGAACGCTTAGCCACCATAAACTAACTGTCATTTTCACGTCCTTTAAAGTAAGCAATAACAGAGCCTATTAGTAAAACACTGGTCAGTGGCACTACAAAAAAAATAGTCAGTAATAAAGGCCAATTCTGTGTAATTAAACCTAGGTGCTCAATAATGCCAACCCCAGCTGGGATGAAAAATAACGGCATATAATTAAGTAAAGGGCTGGCTGTCGGTTTTAAGTGTTGTTCTTTCACTAGGCCCGTTAACAGTAATACAAGCAGTAACACCATACCTAGCAATGGGGCAGGGAAAGAGCTTTCAAGCAAAGCCGTCAAATATTTAGCAACGGCTAAACAGCCAAGAATAATGATACTACTGATGAGGTATTTCATGAGTCAGGATAATTGCGAATAAAGTACAACTACATCATACCCTTGTCAGTTGTACTATGCGACTTTAGCTTACCATGATTTTGCATTATTAAATTTGATGTCTTCAGCGCCTTTCGCCTTCGCAATAGCCTTTTTGGTATTAGGGTTCATCAGTAAACGAATTTGACTCCATGTTTCTTTAGCGAGAATTTTGCGCTGCTGTGAGCGATAGCTTTGCTGAGTAATTCGTTTAATTGCAGCAAGGGTATCCGGCGAGCGGGCCATCAGTGTTTCGAGTACAGCGTCTGTTTGTTTATCAATGTCATCAGTTAGTTGCGTAACTAAGCCATATTCTTTTGCGTCTTCAGCCGAGATAGGGCCTGCATGACTTGCCAACCAAAGAGCTTGGTCGCGTTTCATCAAGCCAGCAAGTACCACGTTAGCCCCCATATCTGGGCAAAGGCCCCAACGCGCTTCCATGATGGCTAATTTGGCATTTTTATCGACGATGCGGTAATCAGCACCGAGTGCGATTTGCATGCCGCCACCAAAGCAATGTCCGTTAATTTTAGCAATCACTGGAATACTTAAATCTTGCCAACCTAACACGACTTTCTGCGCTAGGTTTTGGTTTCCTGGTAACCATTTGAATAAGAGTTTGACGATATTACTCGGCTTTTTCATCACCGCAGCAACATCTAGCCCAGAGCAAAAGTGTCCACCTTCGCCAGATATAACGACAGCGCGCAAATTGCGATCGCGTTTAATTTTTTTTATTACGTTTGAAAGCTCAACAAACATAGCAAAACTTAGTGCATTTTGTTTCTCGGGACGAACAAGGCTAACCCATGCGACTTGTTGTTTTATTTCTAGTTTTATCATGGTAACTCCTCTGACCTGTTTGCTAGAGCTTACGAGTTAATTACAACTAAGTAAAGAATTGCTGATGTGTCGCAAGGAATCACTATATTTTCCAAAAATGGGTAACCTTGTCATATATTTAGTTACAAATTGATGTATATTTTTAAAACAAAGATGCTAGTTCATAGCTAGTTTGGTTTTGTGAATAGTTAGATACTTTCACAAAATCCCATGACACGACTAGACTTAGCTTTAAGTCGCGCTACAAGGAGTAAAAATATGCTGATGCGCAACACAGCTCGCATAACTAAACAATCATCTCGTTCTTTGGCTTTTGCTGCTTTTTCAGTAGCTTTAACAACCACAATGGTTGGCTGTTCAGATGATAAAGCACAACAACAAGCTACGCCGCCACCGGCCGTATCAGTATTTAATGTCGTCACACAAGAAGTTGGTAATTACCGAGAATTTGTTGCGCGTACTGAAGCATTCCAAGAGGTCGCAATTAGAGCCCGAGTTGAGGGGGAATTAATAGAACGTCACTTTAATGAAGGCTCGTCTGTTGAAAAAGATCAGCTTTTACTAAGGATTGACCCATCTGAATATCGCTCAACGGTCGCAGAAGTTGAAGCTGACCTGAAAAGTAAAATTGCTGCAGCGGATGCTGCTGAACGTGATTTAAAGCGCGGAAGAGATGTGGCCGCACAAGGTTTTATTTCACAATCAGACCTCGATAAACTCACTACTAACTTTGAGCAAACGGCTGCAGCTGTAAAAGCGGCTGAGGCAGAGCTTGAAAAAGCAAAGCTTAATTTAAGTTATACAGATATTCGTGCACCGTTTGCAGGGCGTATTGGTAAAGTAAATTATGATGTTGGCAATATTGTTGGTCCATCATCAAATGAACTCGCAGAGCTTACCGATGTTGACCCAATTTACGTGAGCTTTCAGGTTGAAGAAGCAGATTACATCTCTTATCGCCAGCAACATCAAGCACCTTCAGATAAAGACCCTCGTGATGTGCCCATTGACTTAACTTTGCGTTTACCGAATAACTCGACATTTCCTGACAAAGGTGTACTGGATTTCGCAGATACTAAAATTAATCGAAACACAGGTACGGTTGAGCTTAGAGCTGAATTTGATAACCCTGATGGCATAGTTATGCCTGGCTTATTTGTTACCTTAATCGTTGAAAGTACCAATAAACAGGAGCTGGCACTCATTCCACAAGTAGCGGTACAAGAAAACCAGCAAGGTAAGTTTGTACTTGTTGTTGATGATGAAAATAAAGTTGCTATGCGTATCGTCAAACTTGGTCGTCGCATTAATGCTATGTGGGTGGTTGAGTCAGGCTTAGAAGCTGGTGAAAAAGTCATAATCGAAGGTTTACAAAAAGTTCGTCAAGGTGCTGAAGTGAAAGCGGTTGAAAAAAACGTCGATGAGACAACTGGCACTATTTCTAGCAAAGCTAACTCTTAGGATTGAGATATGATCAGTAAAACTTTTATATCTCGCCCAAAGTTTGCCTTGGTAATATCGATTGTTATTACTATTGCGGGTTTAATTTCAATGGCATTGTTGCCAGTGAATATGTACCCGCAAATTACACCTCCGCAAGTTCAAATTAGTGCCAGTTACCCAGGTGCAAGTGCACAAATAGTTGAAGAGTCGGTGATCAGGCCCATAGAAGAGCAGGTTAATGGTGTTGAAGATATGATGTATATCGAATCAACATCTTCTAATAACGGTACGGCTAATATAACTGTGTACTTTAAGGTCGGAACAGACACAGATATAGCCCAAGTTAACGTACAAAACCGCGTCGCACTCGCTGAAGCAGGCTTACCTGAAGAGGTGAAACGTCAAGGTGTGTCGGTTAAGAAAAAATCGAGCTCGATGCTACTGGGTATTAACTTATATTCGAACCAAGAAAATATCGACGCAATTTTCTTGAGTAATTATGCGACAAACTATTTAACAGAGCCATTAGGGCGTATTAATGGAGTTGCATCTGCTGAAGTAATGGGCGAGCAAACTTATTCTATGCGCTTGTGGTTACGCCCTGATCGGATGGCATCACTTGGATTAACGGTGTCAGAGGTTCGAGCTGCGTTGCAAGAGCAAAATACCATAGTCGCTGCGGGTAAGCTTGGTGCTGCGCCTTCTGAACCGAGTCAGCAGTTTGAATATTCAATTCAAGCTAAAGGGCGCTTAAAAACCCCTGAAGAATTTGGTCAAACCATTATTCGCTCAAGCAAAGATGGCAACTTTGTACGCTTAAACGATATTGCACGTATTGAATTAGGTGCAGCAAGTTACAGTACAACAGCAAAGCTAAACCAGCAAGACACTGCGTTTATTGTTATTTATCAGCTGACAGAAGCGAATGCGACTCAAGTTGCTGCTGATGTAAAAGCACGTATGGCAGAGCTTGCTAAACAGCTACCGGATGGTGTTGAGTACTCAATCCCTTACGACACAACAGAGTTCATCAATCGTTCTATTGACGAAGTGGTTATTACTCTTGTTCAAGCGGTCGGCTTGGTTATTTTAGTCGTGTTTTTATTCTTACAAAATTGGCGCGCTACGCTTATTCCAACGGTTGCTATTCCAGTATCGTTAGTGGGGACTTTCGCGTTTATGATGATGATGGATTACTCCATCAACTTGATCACTTTATTCGGTTTAGTCCTTGCAATAGGTATTGTTGTGGATGATGCCATTATTGTAATTGAAAACGTTGAGCGAATACTTAAAGAAGAAAAATTGCCAATTAAAGAAGCGGTCACAAAAGCGATGGAGCAGGTATCGGGGCCAATAGTGGCAACGACCTTAGTATTGCTTGCAGTGTTTGTGCCTGTTGGCTTTATGCCCGGAATAACAGGGGAGCTTTATAAACAGTTCTCGGTGACTATTTCGTTTGCGGTACTCATTTCTTCTTTAAACGCACTGACATTAAGCCCAGCTTTGTGTGCTTTATTGTTAAATGAAAAGGCCATGAAGCCGATTAAATGGTTAGCGCCTTTCGAAAATATTATTACTCGCTCGACCAGTGGCTACAGTAAGGTTATTCAATTTATCTTAAAACGCACAGCAAGAATGGCGCTGTTTGCAGTGGTTATTTTTGCTGCGGCAGGGTGGTTGGTGAAAACAGTTCCTACGGGCTTTGTTCCAGCAGAAGACCAAGGATTTCTTTTTGTTGATGTGCAATTACCTGATGCCGCAGCAAGCGGTCGTACTAAAGAAGTGATGCACAAACTGGGTGATATAGTGAAAAATGAACCTGCCGCAACCGATTTTATTGCGGTATCTGGCTTTTCATTACTAGGTGGTGCAGGTTCTAATAATGCTTTGGGTATCGTCGTGCTCAAAGATTGGGAAGAGCGTACAAGTCCGGAGCTTGGATTACGCGCGGTACTGACGCGTTTAATGGGTCAGTTTTGGGCTATGCCAGATGCGCAAATCATGGCATTTAATCCTCCTTCAATACCGGGTCTTGGCACGAGTGCTGGCTTTGAGTTTAGATTACAAGACAGCGAAGGGCGTGAGCCTGCTGAGCTTGCACAAGTGTTAAATGGCCTGATTTATGAAGCCAACCAGCGTCCAGAGCTTTCTAATGTTTACAGTACATTTAGAGCGAACGTTCCACAGTATTTTCTTGAAATCGACCGTAATAAGGCAAAAGCTCAAGGGGTAGCGCTTAGTGATATTTTCTTAACTTTACAGGCGCAATTAGGGTCGTTATACATTAATGACTTTAACCAATTTAGCCGTACTTACCGCGTTATCATGCAGGCGGAAAGCCGTTTTCGTCAAAACCCTGCAGACTTGCAGTACTACTATGTACGAAATGATGAGGGGGCAATGGTGCCGCTCACCACTTTAGCTAAACTTGAGCCAATTCTTGGTCCAACAAGTTTGACCCATTTTAATTTATATCGCAGCGCCAGTATTAGCGGACAGCCAGCAGCGGGTTATGCCAGTGGTGATGCTATTAAAGCAATGCAAGAGTTGGCTGAGCAGCTACCAACGGGCTATGTCTATGAGTGGGCTGGGCAATCGAAACAAGAGATTGAAGCCGGAAATATGGCGCCCATCTTGTTTGGCTTAGCGGTGGTGTTTGTTTATCTATTCTTAGTAGCGCAATACGAAAGTTGGACAATTCCGTTCTCGGTAATTGCAGCGGTACCGCTGGCGTTATTTGGCGCCATGCTTGCGCTATATGTGATTGGTATGGAAAACAACATCTATGCGCAGGTTGGTTTAGTGCTCCTGATTGGTCTATCCACCAAGACCGCTATTTTAATTGTTGAATTTGCTATGGAAGAGCGCGCGGCAGGTAAAAGTATTTTTGAAGCGGCTCTTAACGCTGCAAGATTACGCTTTAGGGCTGTATTAATGACGGCACTCTCGTTTGTGCTTGGTGTATTACCGCTGGTGTTTGCAAGTGGCGCAGGGGCCGGTAGTCGTATATCGCTCGGTATTACCGTGTTATTTGGGATGCTAGCTGCAACCATCTTTGGCACCTTGTTAGTTCCGCTATTTTATACATTAGTGCAATCAATGCGTGAAAAAATAAAAGGCACAGCGAGTTCAGAGTAAAAATTCTTAAAATTACAAAAAAGTCAGGGTAACCTGGCTTTTTTTTTGGTAAAACTCAAAAGAGGTTTGTTATCATAGCCGAATTCAAAGCGATACACATGTGCAGAGGTTTAAGGAATGGCTGGTCCACGCTTATACAGTGAAGAAGAAGTAACTCATCAGGCTTATGATATCTTTTTAGAGTTAGCGCCTGATAACTTAAGCGAGCAAGATATTGCTTATTTTAACGAGCACAGAGAAGAGCTTGGCTTTATTGAAGAAGGTGAGCCTGACGAGCTGTGGCAAGATTTTGTTGCACTAGAAATTGAACCTGAGCTGTTTGTGCAAGTCTTAGTAGGGCTTGAATTCGACAATCAAGATATTTTATTTGCGAAAATATTAATTAGCCGAGACAAAGATGCACCGTTTTGCCACATCCTATGGAAAGATAGCGAATAACTCTCCAGCCGATGTTTGACTCTACTTTTAGTTGTTTTAATTCAATAAAACGAATTATTTTGCCCGCCCTGCTCGTATGCAGTTGGCAGGCTTTTGCTGTTGATCCGTTTGAAGACTTTCATGAATACGGACAATTATCAGAAGAAGAAATTCATAAAATTCATAAAGGCGAGTTGCTGTATGGAGATATGGAGTTTGGCTTTATGGTAAGTCGTGGCAATACCAACTCAACTAGTTTCAAACTCAAAGGTAATCTCTACCAAGATTTTGAAAAATGGCGCAACCAATTTAAGCTCGATACTTTATACAAACGTGACCGCAATGAAGAAACCGGTGATGAAGAAGTCTCAGCTGATCGAATATTTGTATCAGGCCAAGGCAACTATAAGTTAAATGTGAAAAATGAGTCGTTTTTCATTTATGGTGACTACGAGCGAGATAAATTTAGTGGTCTTGAGTTTAAGAGCACAGTAGCGACTGGTTACGGTAATCGCATTTATCAAGGCAGTAAGAATAAAGTCGATATCGATGTTGGCCCTGGTTTATATCGTTCGGTGGCTGATCAAGATACGGCTACAGAAGAAGATCAAACAAAAACGGGTTATCTACTTCGTTTAGCGCTGCAGTGGGAGCGTACGGTCTCTGCGCGAACTCGCTTTAATCAAGACGTTAGTTATGAGCAATCGTTGTCAGGGTTAAACTCGCGTTTAAAATCAGAAACCTCATTGATCAGCAAAATCATGGGTGATGTTTCACTCAAATTTACCTATATGTATCGCTATAACTCAAAACCAGAGGAAGATAAGCTTAAGTACGATTCTGAGCTGAGTGCGACCTTTGTTTATAGCTTTTAAGAGAATACCTCACTATGTATCAACATAAGCAGTACGCTATTTTTATTTTTGTTATATTAGGCTGGATTGGCGGCTTCATCGCCTTAGCTTGGAATTTAATTGGTGCAGATATTCCGCTCATGGTGTTTAGCGCTATTTTGGTGCTGGTGGCCTTTTTATTCCATGGTTTAACCATCAAGGTCAACGATAAAACCGTAAGCTGGGCATTTGGACCTGGTGTATTTGGTAAAACAGTAGCTTTTGATGAGATTGAGTCTGTTCGAGCGGTAAGTAACTCATTTCGACATGGCATAGGCCTTCGTATTACTCATGATGGTTGGGTTTATAGTGTATCAGGATTCAGTGCTGTAGAACTGGCAATGAAAGACGGTACTCACTATCGCTTAGGAACCAACGACCAAGATGGTTTACTTGCTGCACTTAAATTGCATATTACTGAAGCTTTACCAGAAATTAGCAAAGAGGCTACGTCAGAAGCAGAGTAAATGATCAGCTATTTGACAGCAGTATATAGACATAAAAAAAGCGCCATAGGCGCTTTTTTTATGTCTATATTTTAATGGCTGTGACCACAACCACCTTCACCGTGCACATGACCATGTGCTAACTCTTCTTCAGTTGCATCGCGTACTTCAAGTACTTCAACATCAAAATGTAGCGTAATACCTGAAAGAGGGTGGTTACCATCTACAATGACGTCTTCGTCTTGAATTTCGATGATCATCACTGATTGGTCGCCAGCATCTGTCGTAGCGCGGAACTGCATACCAACTTCAATTTCCATACCTTCAAACATTGATTTTGGTACTGCTTGCATTAGGTCATCGTGACGCTCACCATAGCCTTGCTCTGGTTCAACGGTTACGCTGAATGTGTCGCCTGCTTCTTTACCTAATAGCGCATTTTCGAGGCCTGGAATTAAGTAACCTGTGCCAACGATGAACACTAGTGGCTCACCATCGAAAGAGTTGTCGATGGTGTTTTTGTTATTATCCAATACTGAATAATGCATTTTTACCACTTTGTTTGCTGCTACGATCATAGTCATTCCTATTTATTCATCTTCGAGAGAGTAAGGCAGAGCTTGAATTGATAACTCTACCTGAGGGAGGTGTTTTGCCCGCAAAATTTGGCCTGCTTCATTATCGTTAGGAAGCACAACCAGACCCATTAAGGTTTGCGTTTGTTGATTATAACTTTGGCTGATAAGCTTGCCGGCACGGCGCCAGTTTTCGCCCATTTGTGTTTCAAGTTCAAGCTCATCAAGTAAGCCTTCAGCTTTGCCTGACACGATATACATAGCACGTTTATTTTTGCCTAGGTATTTCATACGGGCTACGGTTTCTTGCCCTGTGTAGCAGCCTTTTCTGAAACTGATACCACCGAGCGCTTGCAAGTTAACCATTTGCGGTACGTATTCACCAATAGCATCGCTATTTAATGATGGCTCACCAGCAGCAATAGCTGCTTGTTGCCATGGAGCGTCATCTTCAAGCGCTATTACGTTATCAGGTAAGCTAAACTCATCATTGACCATAAGTAATACGCGGTTATTTGCAAGCTTGAGGGCTTTACCGTCAGCAAAATCGACTGCGTTATGCTC
Source organism: Pseudoalteromonas sp. NFXS39 (assembly GCF_040148775.1). Taxonomy (NCBI): domain Bacteria; kingdom Pseudomonadati; phylum Pseudomonadota; class Gammaproteobacteria; order Alteromonadales; family Pseudoalteromonadaceae; genus Pseudoalteromonas; species Pseudoalteromonas sp. NFXS39. The sequence continues at coordinate 97,457 of NZ_JAGDEC010000002.1, forward strand.
ATCATCAAAAGTAATTGCTAAGGTTTCTAAAGCCGCTGTTAGGTCATCACCTAATAAGCCAATTAGCTGTTTTTCAGATTGCTGAATTTCTACTTGCGAAAATACAGCATATTTTTTTAACTCGACTAGAGATTGTTCTACCTCAGGCTTTGAACCTGCCAGGTAATAGCTGTCAAGGTGAGAAAACAACCTAAACACACCCCAAAGCTTGCCTTTTGCATTACAGTGGCCAGCCCAAAGGAAGTTATCATTGCTTAACTTGTTGATATCTTGCGTGATTTGTCCGTGAAGGTAAGATAACTTATCTTTGCCTGTCAGGCTGATAAGTGAATAAGATAAAGGACATGCGTAAACAGTCGACATAAAAACCTTCTTTACGATATGAATGAGCGCTAATGATAACTTAGTTAGGGTAGCAATTTAAATAGCTGTTTATTCGATAGCAATTTGGTAAACTGCAGACAAATAAGTACGAGGTTTAAAATGACTGAAATTCACAGTAAAGAACGTATTCGTTGGGCATGCCGTCGCGGTATGTTAGAACTAGATGTTTTATTTATGCCATTCGTTGAAGAAGCGTTTGACTCACTATCAAAAGAACAGCAAGCTGTTTTTCAACGCTTACTTGAGTGCGATGATCCTGATTTATTCGCATGGTTTATGGGTCACGAAGAGTGTAAGGACCCAGAGCTAAACGGTATGGTCGCGTTAATTTTAGACCGAGTTCGTGTATAGATTTACCGTTACAAATAACACCACAGACCACAAACCCTTTGTGGTCTTTTTTTGCTTGATAGCCATCATATTATGCTTTGCTTACCAGCATGTTATTGCTCAGCTTTTGGCGTGTTTAGCTTGTCTTTTTCTAGCCATTCTGTGTTTTAAAAAAGCCCAACATGCGCAGCCTGAAAATGGCGTTATTATTTTAGAGCAAGCAGAGCTTAGGTTCGTGAACGACAATCTTAAAATTCAAGGCCAGATAATGGCTAAAAGTTATGTGTTTGCTAATTTTGTAGTGCTAAGGCTGGCGGGGTTTTATAAATCACACTGGCTGATAATTAATGCAGCCAGTGTTGATGAAATGAGTTATTCGCGGTTAAAGCGTGCGATTATTGCAGTGCAGCAACCGTCTTAGGGGTTAAAATTGTTGGTGTGGGATTCTCGTTTTGCTCAGGATAATCAATAGTGTAATGAAGGCCACGGCTTTCTTTGCGCTCAAGTGCGCTGCGAATAATAAGCTCTGCGACCTGCACTAAGTTTCGAAGTTCTAACAAATTATTTGTAACCCTAAAGTTAGCGTAGTAATCATGAATTTCTTGCTGTAGTAACTCTACTCGGTGAAGCGCGCGCTCTAAGCGTTTTGTAGAACGGACAATACCGACGTAATCCCACATAAATAATCTTAGCTCATGCCAATTATGGGTAATAACAATTTCTTCGTCTGAGTTAGTTACACGACTTTCATCCCATTGTGGTAAAGCTTCAAGGGCTGGGCTTGAATCTATTTTGCTTAAAATATCCTTTGCGGCAGCATGAGCAAATACAATACATTCAAGTAGTGAGTTACTGGCCATGCGATTAGCACCATGTAAGCCTGTGTAAGCTACTTCGCCAACCGCATAAAGGTTGTCTAAATCTGTGCGGCCATTGAAGTCGGTCATAACACCACCGCAGGTATAGTGTGCAGCGGGTACTACCGGAATGGCTTCTTTGGTAATGTCGAGACCAACACTTAAGCATTTTGCGTAGATAGTCGGGAAATGCTCAATGATAAAATCTTTTTCTTTATGACTAATATCAAGGTATACACAGTTCGCGCCAAGGCGTTTCATTTCAAAATCGATAGCGCGAGCAACGATATCGCGAGGAGCAAGTTCTCCGCGTTCGTCAAAATCTTTCATAAAGCGGGTGCCGTCAGGGCGTTTTAAGTAAGCTCCCTCACCTCGCATTGCTTCTGTGATTAAAAAGTTTTGCAGTTCTGGGTGATATAAACTAGTTGGGTGGAATTGATTAAACTCCATATTAGCGACACGACACCCAGCGCGCCATGCCATAGCGATACCATCACCACTGGATACATCAGGGTTAGAGGTATATAAGTACACTTTACTTGCACCACCTGTAGCAAGTGAAACGAACTTTGCTTTAATTGTTTCAACTTTTTTATCGACACAGTTCCAAACATATAAGCCATGAACATGTTTGCCTTTTTTAGCTAGGCTTTTATCAGTGATTAAATCAATGGCATTGTAGTTTTCTAATAGGGTGATATTAGGGTGTGCTTGAACTTGGCTAATTAAGGTCGTTTGTACTGCACGACCTGTAGCATCAGCAGCATGTAATATGCGACGATGGCTGTGACCGCCTTCGCGGGTTAAATGGAAACGTTCTTTACCTTTTGAATCAAATTCCATATCAAAAGGCACGCCTTGTTCAATGAGCCACTTTAAACACTTTTTAGCATTGCTAGCGGTGTAGTGGACTGCGTCGCGGTCACATAATCCGCCACCTGCATCCAACGTGTCTTCAACATGAGATTCAATGCTGTCATTCTTTTTGTCAAATACTGCTGCAATACCACCTTGAGCATATAAGGTAGAACCTTCGGTTAACGCTCCTTTACTAAGTACTGTCACTTTACAGTGATTAGCTAGAGATAAAGCAAGAGAAAGGCCAGCGGCGCCGCTGCCAATGATAGCGACATCAGTAATGTGATGTTTATTTTGGTTCATGTCTGTGGTCTTTGCGGTTACAATGCTCGGCTAGTAGTGCCAAAAGTTTGAGCAAATAAATTTTTATGTGGTATACGTATATGTACCATATTTGCTTTAACACTATTAGTCATTTTAATACGTTATACCAATCTTATTAGTTTTATCGTCACATAAACAGTTTATTGTTAACTGTTTTGAATTGTGAATTTAATATAGATAACCGTTGATTTTTAGGCAGTTATTAGGATTTCCGTGTAATAAGATTGGTATGACTCAATTTATTTGCGTGCTATTTTATAAAAAAATCATTTTAAACTGAACTTTTATATTCATGGTGCAGTCAGAGTTTGTGTAAACAATGGCGAGTATATGAATAGCAAGCAAGAATCAAACAGAGGAGTACCGGCTCGAATGAGCGAGCAGGATTTGGATTTAGCGCTAGTTAAAAGGGTCCAGCAAGGAGATAAAAACGCCTTCAACCTATTAGTTAGAAAATATCAGAATAAAATTGCAGGTTTGATTTCACGTTATGTATCAAACCAAGGTGATGTTGCTGATGTCGCACAAGAAGCCTTTATTAAAGCCTACCGTGCATTGCCTAACTTTAGAGGGGATAGCGCCTTTTATACTTGGTTATACCGTATCGCCGTAAATTGTGCTAAAAATTACTTAGTTGCTCAGGGCCGTAAGCCCCCAGCTAACGATGTTGATGCCGAAGAGGCAGAGTTTTATGACAGTGCTGATGCTATGCGTTCAAACGCATCGCCAGAAAACCTGTTATTAAGTGACGAAGTACGTGCTGTAATTTTTAATACGATTGATAGTTTGCCTGAAGATCTTAAAACCGCGATTACCCTTCGTGAAATTGAAGGTATGAGCTATGAAGAAATAGCCGTGGTTATGGATTGTCCTGTGGGAACGGTACGTTCACGTATTTTCCGTGCCCGTGAGGCGATTGATAATAAATTGAATCCATTAATAGGTGAGTCTTAGTATGACAAAAGCAGACGTTAACAAGTTGGATAATGAGCAGTTATCCGCGTTACTTGACGGCGAGCAGCAGTTAACTGATCAAGCGATCACAAACGACGATGTGTCTACATTTGGTCGTTACGCAATGATTGGTGATGTAATGCGTGCTGAGGCAAATAATAACGCTTTTAACTTTGACATTGCAGATGCAGTGGCTGAAGCACTTGAGCAAGAACCTGTATACGCTGATTTCGCGAATAAAACAACGGTACCAAAAAGCGAAGAAATCGTGGCGGCAACAGGCACAGATAACGTAGTAGCATTTAATTGGCGTCGTCCATTTGCCCAAGTGGCAATTGCTGCCAGTGTTGCTATGTTTGCGATTGTGGGCGTACAAACTTTGCCACAAAACACCGAAGTACCACAAAATGACATTCCAACCTTACAAACAGTACCGTTAACCGGTATGGCTTCTCCGGTAAGTTACTCATCTGAGCAACCTGCGTTAGAGAATGCTCAGCAAGGTTTACGTGAATTACAACAGCAACGTATTGGTGCATTAGTTCTTGAACATCAACGTCAAGCGCGTGTTGCATATTCGCTAGAAGAATCGCAAACTGCAGAAAATGCAGAAGAGGAAAAAAACTAATTAAATGAAAGTTTTTACTTTTATTTTGTCGCTGGTATTAACGGCCCCTGCCATTGCTAGCGACGAAAATCCCGCCAAAACATTATTACATGATATGGCTACGGCCGTTCATACTCGCAATTTTGATGCATCGTTTGTAGTTGTAAAAGGCCAAACGATGGAACCGTATCGATGGTTACATGCAAAACAAAATGATATCGAACTTGAGCATTTAAGTTTGCTTAACGGTGCTGGTCTTGAAATGGTGCGTGTTGATGATCAAGTTACTTATTTTGAACCGCATTCTGAGCCTTATTCAGTCAAAACAGACTCTATAGCTGGACCTATTCCCGAAGTGCTTTTTAAAGACATCGATAGACTAAGTGCTCATTATGACTTTGTTCTTGGCGGAAAAGGTCGTATTGCTGGTCGTTCTGCACAGTTAGTGCGCATCGAATCTAAAGATGAATACAAATATAACTATTGGATCTGGCTTGATACAGAGTCTTCGTTGTTACTTAAATCAGCCTATGTAAATCACAAAGGTGAGATGCTAGAGCAATTACAACTAACTCATATTAGCGTTACAGAGCAACCTGCGCCGATGTTAGTTGAAATGCAAAACCGTGAGTTTCCTGCTGTGCTTTCAACGAATGATATTGCCAGTGATAGCGACGGCGCAGCGAATGATTGGAAAATTGGCTGGCTCCCTGATGGCTTTAAGCTGTTAAAATCAGACCGTCATAAACTCGACTTAAACAATGAACTTGCTGACTATTATTTATATTCAGATGGGTTTGTTGAAGTGTCTGTTTTTATTCAAAGACCCTTACCCGGTAAACGTGCAAGTGGTGCTTTAACATCAGGTGCGACGACGGTCTATGTTCACAATGGTGGTAGCTTTGATGTATCGGTTGTTGGTAATATCCCAGCTATGACAGCCAAAGCTATAGCAGAGTCGGTAGCGCGACCTCTTTAAATTATGATTGAACAAACACTCTCTGTCGTGTCAGTTAAAGGCACGACAGCGAATTTAGAAGCAGAGCAAAAGCAAGCTTGCGCTGGCTGTAATGGTCGCTGCGGTTCGCAGATCTTTGCTAAGCTGTTCGGAACAGCAAAAAAAACCTTTCCTTATACATTCGAAAAAGAGCTACAGGTAGGGCAAAAAGTAACCTTGGCACTCGATGATAGCCACTTGGTCAAACATGCAATGGCTGTTTATATGCTACCACTTTTGTTTAGTTTAGGGTTTGCTTTAATCGCATTTGCGGCTTTTTCGCTTGCTGAGGGCTGGCAAATTTTAGCAGCCGCCATTGGTGGCTTAACGGGCTATGTGATAGCTAAATCAAGGGTTAAGAGCCTAAAGCATGATATTAAAGTAATAAAAATTCACCCAATTGCTATTCCTTTCACTCAAATAGATGGTGATTAAAGCCAATTAAATGTAAAATTGCCGCTTTATACACTTAGTCCATTTTATATAGAAGTTTAGAATCCAGTTTATGAAGCATATCCGTAATTTTTCGATCATCGCCCATATTGACCATGGTAAATCGACTCTCTCTGACCGTCTTATCCAAGTTTGTGGTGGTTTAACAGACCGTGAAATGCAGCAGCAGGTGTTAGATTCAATGGACATTGAGCGTGAGCGTGGTATTACCATCAAAGCGCAAAGTGTAACGCTAAATTATAAAGCTAAAGACGGCGAAACATACCAGTTAAACTTTATCGACACGCCAGGACACGTTGACTTCACATACGAAGTATCACGCTCACTTGCAGCCTGTGAAGGTGCACTTTTAGTTGTTGATGCGGGTCAAGGTGTAGAAGCACAAACCTTAGCTAACTGCTACACAGCAATTGAAATGGACTTAGAAGTTATTCCTGTTCTAAATAAAATCGACTTACCACAAGCCGATCCACTTCGTGTAGCAGAAGAAATAGAAGACATCATTGGTATCGATGCCCTAGATGCTGTGCAATGTAGTGCTAAAACAGGTATTGGTATTGAAGAAGTACTCGAAATCATTGTTAAAGATATCCCGCCACCAGAAGGCGACAAAGATAAGCCACTACAAGCGCTTATCATTGACTCATGGTTTGACCCATACCAAGGTGTTGTATCATTAGTACGTATTAAACACGGTGAATTACGCTCAGGCGATAAAATTAAGATCATGTCGAATGATCAAGTTCATATCGCAGATAAAGTAGGTATTTTTACACCAAAGCAAACTAACACGGGCATCTTGAAAACCGGTGAAGTTGGCTTCGTAATTGCGGGTATTAAAGAAATTCATGGTGCACCAGTAGGTGATACTATTACTTTACAGCGTAACTCTGCTCCAGAGCGCTTACCAGGCTTCCAGCGTATTAAACCACAGGTTTACGCAGGTATGTTCCCAATTTCATCTGATGACTATGAATCATTCCGTGATGCGCTTGATAAACTGAGTTTGAACGATGCTTCGTTATTCTTCGAGCCAGAAAACTCAACTGCACTAGGCTTTGGTTTCCGATGTGGCTTCTTAGGTATGCTTCACATGGAAATCATCCAAGAGCGTCTTGAGCGTGAATACGACATTGATCTTATTACAACTGCACCAACAGTAATTTACGAAGTAGAGACTAAAGACGGAACTAAACAGATAGATAACCCGTCTGACTTACCGCCAGTGAATAATATTCTTGAAATCCGTGAGCCAATTGTTGAAGCTAACATATTAGTACCGCAAGAATTTTTAGGTAACGTAATTACGCTTTGTGTTGAAAAGCGTGGTATGCAAACTAAAATGAGCTACCATGGTAAGCAAGTTGCGGTGACGTACGAATTACCGATGGCTGAAGTAGTAATGGACTTCTTCGATAAGTTAAAATCAACAAGCCGTGGTTTTGCATCACTTGATTATAACTTTAAACATTTCCAAGCTTCAGACATGGTACGTGTTGACGTATTGATTAATGGTGAGCGTGTTGATGCGTTAGCTATTATTGTACACCGCGATATTGCACAATCACGTGGTCGTCAGTTAGCTGAAGCACTGAAAGACTTAATTCCACGTCAGCAGTTTGATATTGCGATTCAAGCAGCGATTGGGCAGCATGTTATTGCGCGTACAACAGTTAAGCAATTACGTAAAAACGTAATCGCGAAATGTTACGGTGGTGACGTGAGTCGTAAGAAAAAACTGCTACAAAAACAAAAAGAAGGTAAAAAGCGAATGAAGCAACTAGGTAACGTTGAAGTACCTCAAGATGCATTCTTAGCTATCCTTAAAGTTGGTAAATAATTAGAAGTAAATAAAGGAATTAATGCATGGCGGGTTACTTTTCTATTTTCTTAGTGTTGTTAACGCTAGGCTCAGGATTAATTTGGTTAATTGACCACTTTATGTTTGCGCCAAAGCGTCAGCAACGCATTGCCCTTGCTCAAAACGCGGCAGGTGGTGAGTTAGACGAAGAAACTGCTGCATTAATTGCGCCTGAGCCAAGTATCACTGAAACGGCTAAATCAATTTTTCCAATGATTGCGGCAATTACTATTTTCCGCTCTTTCATTTTTGAACCGTTTCAAATTCCATCGGGCTCAATGATGCCAACCTTATTGGTGGGTGACTTCATTTTGGTACAGAAGTACTCATATGGCATCAAAGATCCAATTTGGCGTAGTCAGTTAGTTGACGTTGATGAACCTGAACGTGGTGATATTGTGGTATTTAAATACCCATTAGATGAGCGTGTGGATTACATTAAACGTACGATTGGTTTACCAGGCGATAAAATTGTATATCGCAATAAGCACCTTTATATTCAGCCGAAATGCGCCGAAGGTGTGACTCAGCAAGGTGATTTGCTGTGTAATGAATACAACAAAATTGATATGGAAATCCTCAATAGTGACGAGTTCAAGCAGGGTTCTATGAATTTAGTGCGTTTAGAAGAAAACCTAAGCACAGTAAATCATAATATTTTGATTAACCCGCAAGCTCCTGAAATGAAAGGCCGTTATTATCAACAACCAGGTACACGCTCAGACGAGTGGGTTGTTCCTGCCGATCATTATTTCATGATGGGTGATAACCGTGATAATAGCCAAGATAGTCGCTTTTGGGGCTTTGTACCTAAAGAAAACTTGGTAGGTAAAGCCGTCTTTATATGGATGAGTTTTGAATTTGAAAATGGCCCAGATGACTTTTTACCAGGCTGGGTTCCAACTGGTGTTCGCTTTGAACGCCTAGGTAATATTCAGTAACGATGAAAAAAAACGTAACAGAGTTATACAACAGAATAGGTTATATATTTACTGATCAAGCTTTGCTTGAGCAGGCAATGACGCACCGTAGTCATAAAGGCCAACATAACGAGCGCTTAGAGTTTCTTGGCGACTCAATTTTGAGCTTTGTGATTGCAAATGCGCTATATACTAAATTTCCAAAAGCACGCGAAGGTGATTTAAGCCGTATGCGTTCGACCTTAGTTCGTGGTCAAACATTAGCTGAATTCGGCCTTGAATTTGGCTTAGGCGATTACTTACGCTTAGGTCCAGGTGAGCTTAAAAGCGGTGGTTTTCGCCGTGAATCAACCCTAGCTGATGCCGTTGAGGCGATTATTGGGGCAGTGTTCTTAGACTCAAACATTGAACAATGTGGTGAGTTAATTTTAAGCTGGTACGAGTCGCGTCTTGACGCAATTTCGCCGGGCTTAAATCAAAAAGATCCTAAAACATTACTTCAAGAATACTTACAAGCGCGCAAATTATCGTTACCTGGCTACACTGTAATAGATACAAAAGGCCAAGCGCACAATCAAACATTCACGGTTGAATGTATTGTTGAAGGGATGGATAGCATTATCTCAGTAGGTAGCTCTCGTCGTAAAGCTGAGCAAAAAGCCGCTGAAAAAGCCTTAAAGATACTTAAAAATGAATCTTGATGATTTAATTAGCAAAGAACCTGCAGAGCTAGACACGCACTGCGGGATGGTTGCCATTGTTGGCCGCCCAAATGTAGGTAAATCAACCTTACTTAACTATATTGTTGAGCAGAAGGTGTCGATTACTTCTCGTAAGCCACAAACTACACGTCACCGTATCATGGGTATTCATACCGAAGGTAAATACCAAGCTGTTTATGTGGATACACCTGGCTTACACGTTGAAGAAAAACGCGCTATTAACCGATTAATGAATCGTGCTGCATCAAGCTCAATTGGCGATGTAGAACTTATAATCTTTGTGGTTGAAGGCACACACTGGAATGAAGATGATGAGATGGTGCTAAACAAAGTACGTCAAAGTGGTCGTCCAGTGTTATTAGTTATGAATAAAATTGACCAAGTTAAAGACCGTGATTTAGTGCTTCCGCACATGCAGTTTTTGGGTGGTAAATTTGATTTTGTGGCTATTATGCCAGTCTCTGCAAAGCAGGGTAAAAATATTGATTTAATCAAAGATGAAGTGAAAAAGCGTTTACCGCTTTGTGAGTTTTACTTTCCTGAAGACTACGTAACAGACCGTTCAATGCGCTTTATGGCGGCAGAAGTTATTCGTGAAAAGCTGATGCGTTTTATGGGTGATGAGCTTCCATATTCAGTCACCGTTGAAATCGAGCAGTTTAAATGGCTAGAAAACGGTGTTTGGCAAATTAATGGCTTGATCCTTGTTGAGCGTGAAACGCAAAAACGCATGGTGATCGGCAATAAAGGCGAAAAGTTGAAAGTGATTGGCCGTGAAGCTCGTAAAGACCTTGAAGACATGCTGGATAACAAAGTCTTTTTAGAACTTTGGGTAAAAGTGAAGTCTGGCTGGGCTGACGATGAGCGTGCGCTACGTAGCCTTGGCTATGGTGAAGACTAAGTAAAGTTTTACACGCCATGGACAGCGAATTCTACACAGCATATTTGCTGCACCGACGTCCTTTTAGTGACTCGCAAGTAATGCTTGATATGCTGGTAGAAGGCGTAGGTCAGCTGAGAATGCTGGCGCGCATTAGTGGTCGCCAGGCCACTAAACATAAAGCACAACTACAACCTTTTCAATCTCTGCTCGTGCAATACAGCGGTAAGTCAGATTTAAAATACATCAATCGTTTTGAGCCCCATGGCGGGCAAACCGTACTGTCGGGTACTCAACTCTATTGCGGTTTTTATTTGAACGAATTAACCAACCGTATCGTACCTATCAATGAGCCGATGGAAAGTGTTTATCATCTTTATAAGAAGCATCTCGACGAATTATCAACGACTAAAAACCTACAAGCTGTACTACGCTCTTATGAGTTTCAACTGTTAGAGATGCTTGGATATGGCGTAGATTTTAGTGTTGATGCTGAAGGTGATGTAATTAACGATGCAGCAAATTATCAGTACTTTGCTGAATACGGTTTCTTGCTGCATGACGACCCCCATAGTGGCTTTTCAGGGAAGCAATTAAATGCCATAGCAGCTCATGACTTTAGCGCCCCTGATGTGTTATATATGGCAAAGCAATTAAGTCGATACTTACTCAAGCCTTTACTTGGCAAAAAGCCATTAAAAAGCCGTGAGTTATTTATTAAGTAGGCTGATGAGCAGCCTTGAATCGTTGTTTTAAACAGGTAAAAAAATGAAAGATATTCTTCTTGGTGTAAACGTTGATCACATTGCCACTTTACGCCAAGCGCGTGGCACGAGTTACCCAGATCCTGCGCATGCCGCAGCTGTTGCAGAGCATGCTGGTGCAGATGGTATCACCATCCATTTGCGGGAAGACCGTCGTCATATTCAAGACCGTGATGTATATGTGATGGCAAAAACGATTCAAACACGTATGAATCTTGAAATTGCAGTCACTGATGAAATGATCGGCATCGCCCTTGAAGTAAAACCTGCTTATGTTTGTTTAGTGCCTGAAAAACGTGAAGAGCTAACTACTGAGGGTGGTCTTGACGTTGTGGGTAATTTTGAAAAGGTAAAAGCAGCAACAGAAAAACTGACAGCTGCGGGAATTAAGGTTTCGTTATTTATTGATGCTGACAATGCACAACTTGACGCTGCAAAAGCTTGTAATGCACCATACGTTGAAATTCACACAGGTGCTTATGCCGATGCAGAGAATGACGAAGAACTTCACACAGAACTTGAACGTATTCGTAACGGCGTACAATATGCCGATAACTTGGGTTTAATTGTTAATGCAGGCCATGGTCTTAATTATCACAATGTAAAACCAATTGCTGCAATGCCAGAAATTTACGAATTAAACATTGGTCATGCGATTATTGCGCGTGCAGCGATTGATGGCTTAGAAAAAGCAGTAAGCGATATGAAGCGCCTGATGATTGAAGCGCGTTTGTAAACATACGCTTTAATCTGTCAGCCCTTTATTGGCGCTGGCAAGTTTTGAATCGAGAGCGCGATGGATGCGATATCCACCGCGCTTTTTATTTACTTAAGTAAACTATCAATTGTGCAAGCAATGAAGCTAGCCAAGGTGAAAGGCAAAGTAGGGCGACTAAATACTGATGTTTTTTCTTAAAATTTTTTAAAACACCATCATCTATTGCCGACAATTCGCCTTTCTTGATTGAATGAAACACAATTGAGTTAGGTTTTGCTTTCATTAAGCGGGCTTGGCTTTCGTATGTTTGCCACTGCTCTGTGTAATTGGTTTTTACGTAATTATTAGCTTCAATACTTAGTTTTTTATAGCGGAGAAAAAACCAAGTGAGTGAAATAGCACTAAAGACGATAAGTAAGATAAAGTACAAAGCAAGTTACCTCGTATATTTAACAACGCGTGTACCCGTAGAATAAATAATATCGTTACTAGGGCATGAATAGTTAGGCTTGAGTGCTTTGCAAGATTGCTCAGGTGTATCAAAACAAAAATCAAAGCGGGTTTGGGTTTTCACAGCTTTATCAGTAATATTTTTCGCAAGCTCATTCCAATGCCAATTAGTGATAACATCTTTTGCCGCACTGGCAAATACAGGGTTTGTAGAGGCTATTACTCGAATATCTTCAATCTCATTTTTTGGCGTAATGACATACTCAATGGTCGCGCAGCCTTCTGCTGCTTGGAGCACCGCTTTTTTCGGATATCTGGCAGGAAAACGCTCAAGTTGCTGCCATTTTGTTGCTTTTAATTCATCATAGCTAACAGCTAAATCCGCATACTCTAGTTCCATTGGTTTATTTGTAGTTGAAGTACAGCCAAACACAAGTAAACAGCCAGCTAGAATTAGATAGTTTTTCATTAATATACTCCTTTATATCTTTTTTTTTGAGTGCTTTTTATCGTTGCGGCTCAACCATACCTGCATCACTTAACAAATTATTTAGCTCATCAATCAGCTCAAACAATTCAGGTTCAATGTAATTTAAATCGCAATCGCTTTTTAGTGATATTTCGAGTGTTTCGGCAAGTGATTTTAGTTTTGGTACGCCGGTGTAACAACACGCGCCATGGAATTTGTGCACTATGCTAAGTACATGTTCACAATCTTCTTTTTCTATAGCTTCATTAAGTAGGCGTAAGGTTTCAGGTACACTGAGTAACAACATGTTGAGCATTTCTAGTGCTAACTCTTCTTTACCGCCAGCGCGTTGTAGCGCTAATTGCCAATCAAGGCGGGCACTTTCAAATGGAGGTTCTGAGTCAACTGTGGCAGCTTTGCTTCGTTCGCGATTAATCGGCGATTGTGGGCTATGATCGCTAATTATTTGTTTTAGCATATCTTCATCAATAGGCTTAGTTAAGTAACCTTTAAAACCATCTTTAAGCAGCTGTTCTTTTTCACCCGCTAATGCGTGAGCAGTAACTGCAATGATTGGCGTATCTTCATTGAGAGATGACTCGCGGATAAGTTTACATGCGGTAATACCATCCATAATTGGCATTTGGATGTCCATGAAGATCAAGTCATACTTATGGCTTTTACTTAGACTGTAGGCTTGTGAGCCGTTGTGTGCCGTATCAATTAGCTCAATCTGTTCTTCAAGTAAGGTGCAAATAAGCTTTAGGTTGGCATCATTATCGTCTACAACTAGTACTTTTAGAGGTAATAACTTTTCAGTGCCTTGTTCAATGTTATGCACTGGATGGTCAAGACGATAAGGGGCAGCAAGTACTTCACATAATTTACGATGGTTAAGTGGTTTGCTTAAGCAAGCATCTGCGCCACTACCCACAAAGGCTTCGCGCATATTGTGCGAGACCGTATTGAGCATAATATATAAATAATCAGTGACTGGGCGCACTGCTTTTACATAACTCTTAAGTTGCTGCATATCGTCAATTGTGGCGGTATGACCAATGATACAAATATCGTAACTGAAGTCTTTATTGATCTCATTTAAGAAGCTTTCTTCATCAATACAAGCGGTAACGCGAGTTTGCCATTCATGTAAAAGCGATAAGGTTGCTTGATGTGTATGCTCATGAGGCTCAAGGTAAAGAATACGTTTATTAATCAATGATTGGGTCGGTAAGTCACTAGTAATTGAGTTACTTGGCGTTCTGAATACGGCATTGAATGTAAAGCAGGTGCCATTACCAGGTGCTGAGTTCAGGGTAATACGACCATTCATCGCTTCAACAATGTGTTTGGTGATGATTAAACCAAGACCTGTGCCACCAAATTTACGGGTGATACTTGAGTCTGCTTGGCCAAATGGTGTAAACAAGGCATCTTGTTTATCCATTGGGATGCCCACACCAGTATCGGTGACAGACACTAAAATAGAGGCGCGCTCTTCATCTAATAAGCGGTAGCCAACATCAACCTTGATTGAGCCTTTTTCAGTAAATTTAACGGCATTACTTATAAGATTTATCAAAATTTGTTTAAAGCGGGTCGGGTCGCCAGTTAGATTGTCAGGTACTTGTGGATGGATAAATATCGATAGCTCAAGTTGTTTTTCGTGTGCACTTGGTGCTAACAAGGTCATAACTTCATTAATATTGTCACGGAGCTGGAATTGCATTGACTCAAGCTCCATGGCACCGGCTTCTAATTTAGAAAAGTCTAAAATGTCACTGATAATCGTTAATAAGCTATTTGCAGATAGCTCAATAGTATCGAGGTAATCTTTTTGATGCTTATTAAGCGGGGTTTTATAAAGCTGACGCGTAAAGCCAATTACACCATTTAAAGGCGTACGTAATTCGTGACTCATTTTGGCTAAAAAGTCTGATTTAACACGGTTAGCGTCTTGCGCGTCTTTTTTGGCAATACTTAACTGAATATTCTGAGTTTCGTATTGTTCTAAGGTCTCGCGGTAATCAGAGGTTGCCTGATCAATATGCTTTTGCATCTCATCACGTTGCACTACCATGGTTTCTGAAATGGTATTTAAGCCTGTGCGTAATAACTCAAACTCACCAAACATTTTTTTATCAAGACCTGTATCTACTTTCCCTTCAATTAATTTGTCGGTAGCTAGTACTAACTTATTAAGTGGTTGAATAAACATGCGGGTCAACCTAAATGCTAATACGCTCGCAAGTACTAGTGCTATGAGTATCACCACGCCACTGACCAGTAAGGCGCGTTGCTGGCCGATAATGGCTTGTTGTTTATTAAGCATGATCACCACATTACCTAGTGATGCTTGATAGCTATTATGATTCCAAATCGTGTCTTGACGGCTATGATTAATAATGGCGGTAGAAAATGTTAGATAGTGATCAGAGTTGTGTACTTGAATCCCATCCATACTGTTAACATTGCTTTTAACAATTTCTTTGAATTCACTTTGATATTTACTAAAAATCACTAACTCATTGTTTTCATCGAAAATAGCAATTGATTGGATCGCAGGGGAGTGTTTGTTATGAGTATGGCTAACTAAGCGGGTTAGTAAGGCTTTATCACGCTTTAGTAATGGTTGTTCAACAGCAATGGCTAAGGGCTCAATAATAGTAACGCCCTGCTGATATAAAATTTCATCGAGCTCAATGTAACGATTTATTGTAAAATAACCGCCCAGCAACAAGCCTATGATCACAGTCGGTATAAGTGTAAGTATTAAGACTGAGTCACGTAAGCCAAATTTAGTCATAAAGAATGTTGTTATCATTATTATCGTTGTTTAAGAGTATATACTTAATCCCGCTTTATCAATAATTAAGGTGTTGCCCAATGGCACAGATTTTCAAAGCCAAAAAGAAATCCGTTTCGCAAAAAATGCTAACCCTCAATGTCACTGCTATGGACCATCAAGGACGAGGCGTTGCTAAGCAGGGAAGTAAAGTCTGTTTTGTTAATGGTGCTTTGCCGGGTGAAGAAGTAAAAGCGTTATTGATTGAAGATAAGGCACGCTTTGCCAGTGCTGATTGTAAAAAAGTACTATCAGCCTCAGCGCATAGGGTTACTCCTTTTTGTCAGCATTATCAGATTTGTGGTGGTTGTCAGTTACAGCACCTTAATGCAGAACAACAATTGGTTGAAAAGCAAGCTGCGGTTAGTCAGCTGTTTAGCAAGTTTGCCAAAGTTGATGACTTAAATTGGCAAGCACCTCTGCTTAGTGAAGAGCGCCATTACCGTCGCTCTGCGCGTATTGCTGTAATGCATGACAAAGCCGCAAAGAAAATGCGCGTAGGGTATCGAGCTCAAGGGTCTAAACAATTGGTGAGCATTGAAAGCTGTGATGTGCTGAGCAGTACTTTTAAAGACGTTTTTTCAGTTTTTGATGTTCTTATCAACAGCCATTCAGGTCTTAGTAGTATTAGTCACCTACAATTATGTGAAGCTGATAATGCGGCCTTTGTGGTTATTAGGCATACCAAAGCTATTAATGCAGAGTTAAAAGCCATTGTCGTAGCGGCGTGTGATGAATATAGCTGGCGTGTTGTGTGGCAATCACACAGTGGTGAAATTGATCACAGTGACCATCCAATGCCGTACTACCAGATACCAGCTTATGATTTACGCTTTGAATTTGGCCTTGAAAACTTTATTCAAGTTAACCCCCAAGTGAACCAAGCTATGCTTCATCAAGCAAAACAGTGGCTTGATTTACAAGGTCATGAGCAGGTATTAGATTTATTTTGTGGTATTGGTAACTTTTCATTATTGATTGCAAAGTATGCTAAATATGTTATTGGTGTTGAAGGGGTCGATTCTGCGGTTGCATTAGCAAAACAAAATGCGCAAACTAACTCATTGTCGAATACCGATTTTTATTGTTTTGATTTAACAAAATCAATGCAATCAGCTGCTTGGTTTAGTGCCGAACTTGATGTGTTAGTGCTTGATCCATCACGTACTGGCGCAATGGCAATTTTAGAGCAGTTACCACTTACTCAGTTTAAAACGATTTTATACGTCTCTTGTGATCCTGTTACTTTAGCCCGTGACAGTGCACTTATTTTACAAGCAGGCTTTAGCATTGAAAAAATTGGGCTTATGAATATGTTCCCGCATACTGGGCATATTGAAACGATGGCGTTATTTCACAGGAGGTAAAGCGCACATGGTAGCCACTAGACAGTCACATCAGCTTACAAAGCCGAGTGATTTTGCCAGCCGTATCGAGCTGTTAGCGCTAACAGAAGACAAACATACCTTATTAGAGCAAGCTCACCAATTGTGTCTGCATTGCGATGATGCAAAACGTGAAAACACAGCCATTGAAATGGTAGAGATTTTAGCCGAGCTAAATTTAGATGCAGATTCACTTGCCACGGCTTTTTTAACACCTTATTTCCTAGCCGAAAAAATCTCGATTGAAACTGTGACCGACAAGCTTGGTGATCACGTTGCGTTATTACTAACAGGTGTAAGCCAAATGGCTACCATCAGCACCTTAGCCCATCAAGGCAAGGGCACTGTTCAAATTGATAATATCCGCCGTATGCTGCTAGCCATGGTTGAAGATGTGCGTGCAGTGGTGATAAAACTCGCTGAACAAGTATGCCATTTGCGTGAAGTTAAAGACGCCAGTGAAGAAGAGCGTGTAATTGCCGCTAAAGAAACACGTGATATTTTTGCACCCCTTGCTAACCGCCTAGGAATAGGTCAGCTTAAATGGGAACTTGAAGATCTTTCGTTTCGTTACCTGCACCCCGACACCTATAAAAATATCGCAAAACAGCTCGATGATAAGCGACTTGCTCGTGAAGCCTATATGGAAAATATGGTTGCTTTAGTAAAAGCACGCTTGGCCGAAGCGGGTATTGAGGGTGAAGTGTATGGCCGCCCGAAGCATATCTACAGTATCTACAAAAAAATGGCGCAGAAGAATTACGAATTCGATCAGCTGTTTGATATTCGTGCTATGCGCATTGTGGTGGAACGCCTGCAAGATTGTTACGCAGCATTAGGTATCGTGCATACCAATTGGCGGCATTTAAATAAAGAATTTGATGATTACATCGCAACACCTAAACAAAACGGCTATCAGTCAATTCATACAGTGGTATTTGGCCCTGAAGGTAAAACCGTTGAAATCCAAATTCGTACTAGCGAAATGCATCAAGATGCTGAGTTAGGTGTTGCTGCGCATTGGATGTATAAAGAAGGTGCATTGCCAGGACGTGGTTCTGGCTATGAGCAAAAAATTAGTTGGTTACGTAAGTTACTACAATGGCAAGAAGAAGTAGTTGATGGTAGTGACTTAGCAGAAGAGCTCAAAAATCAAGTAGTTGAAGACCGAGTTTATGTGTTTACACCAAAAGGTGATATTTTCGATTTACCACTGGGTGCGACGCCACTTGATTTTGCTTATTACATTCACTCAAACGTTGGTCACCGTTGTATTGGTGCAAAAGTGTTTGGCAAAATCGTGCCCTTTACTCATCAGCTCAGTACCGGTGATCAGGTTGAAATTTTAACTCAAAAGCAACCTAACCCAAGTCGTGATTGGTTGAACCCATCGCTAGGTTATATTAAGTCATCGCGAGCACGCTCTAAAATCCATCATTGGTTTAAACAGCTTGATCGCGATAAAAACTTGAGCGCCGGTAAAGAAATATTAGAGAACGAGCTGCAAAAACTAGACTTAACAACCAAAGACCTTGCGCCAGCAATTGAGCGATTCAATCTTAAAGGTATTGATGACCTGATGGTTGCGGTAGGCGCAGGTGATGTTCGCTTAAACCAATTATTAAACTTTATTAGTGACCGTGATGATGACGAACCACAAATTAAGTTTAAAAAACCAAAAAGTGTCACAGGTGATAAAAACGGCATTGTTGTTGATGGGGTAGGTAGCTTAATGAGCCATGTTGCTAAATGCTGCCGACCTGTGCCGGGCGATGAAATCATTGGCTATATTACTCAAGGCCGTGGGATTGCAGTTCACCGTGAGGATTGTGATTCGTTTGAAAAACTTCGTGATAAACATCCTGAGCGGGTGATATCAGTAAGTTGGTCAGACGATGTAAATGGCTCTTACTCACTAACGATTAAAGTAGAAGCCACAGATCGCTCAGGCCTTATTAGAGATATCAGCTCTGTCCTTGCAAACGAAAAGGTGAATGTGCTTAACATGAATGTCAACACCGTTGAAGATAAGCAGCTTGCGCTGTTTTCAATGCAGGTTGAAGTACATGACTTATCGAGTACTAACCGATTATTGTCTAAGTTACACCAAATCGAAGGTGTACATGATGCAAAGCGTGGTCATTCGTAATGAGTGATAAACATGCCATTGAGCAGTCGTTATCAATTATGGCCAAACTACGGGACCCAGAATCTGGGTGCCCGTGGGATCTAAAACAAGACTTTAATTCGATAGTGCCGCATACCCTTGAAGAAGCTTACGAAGTAGCAGACTGCATTGAAAAAGGTGAACTTACTGAGCTTAAAAGTGAGCTTGGCGATTTACTTTTTCAAATCATCTTTTATGCCCAACTTGCTAAAGAGCAGGGCTTATTTGATTTTGCAGATGTGGCAAATACACTAAACGATAAATTAATTCGTCGGCATCCGCATGTCTTTGCAAAGCAAAGTGAGCTGTCGGACGCAGAGCTTTCGGCGCAGTGGCAGGCTATTAAAGCGCAAGAACGAGCAGAAAAATCTACTTCACCTCAAATGAGTCTTTGGCAGGATATTCCTGATGCGATGCCAGGTCTTTCAAAAGCTAAGAAGATTCAACAGCGTGTGGCAAGCCTAGGTTTTGATTGGCCAAGTTATCATGGGGCCCTCGATAAAGTCGCTGAAGAAGTCGACGAAGTAAAAGAAGCGCTGGCTCATGACCCTTATTCAGAACACAGTGCAGAAGAGCTTGGCGATTTACTGTTTGCAACGGTAAATGTAGCCCGTCATATTAAACGCGATCCTGAGCAATTATTACGAAGTGCCAATGCTAAATTCGCGTCACGCTTTGAAAAAGTGGCTGCCTACTTAGATGAACGTGGCCAAAGTTTAGAAACGGCCAGTCTCGAAGAAATGGACAACGCATGGGAAGCCATTAAAAAGCAGGCCAAGTGAGCCTGTTTTGATACAGCTTGGGTACAGTGTAACCAAGCTCGTTTTTTGTGCACTTATTTGCTAATTTTATCTGGATTGATAGCAGCCCCTTTGCTATAATTTCGCCCCGTCTTGATTCTATATTATTCCTTTTAATTCCTGATATTCTAGGGTTCGCATGAGTACAAAATTTATCTTCGTAACTGGCGGGGTTGTTTCTTCGTTGGGTAAGGGTATTGCAGCAGCGTCATTAGCCGCTATTTTAGAAGCACGTGGTCTTAACGTGACTATTTTAAAGCTGGATCCTTACATTAACGTTGACCCAGGCACTATGAGCCCAATTCAGCACGGTGAAGTATTTGTAACTGAAGACGGTGCAGAGACTGACCTTGACTTAGGTCACTATGAGCGTTTCATCCGTACCAAAATGACTAGCCGCAACAACTTCACACAAGGTCGTGTTTATGAAGATGTATTACGACGTGAGCGTCGTGGTGAGTACCTTGGTGCAACAATTCAGGTTATTCCACACATCACAAACGACATTAAGCAACGTGTATATGACGGTGCTGAAGGTCGCGATGTAGCAATCGTTGAAATTGGCGGTACAGTTGGTGACATCGAGTCACAACCATTCTTAGAAGCAATTCGTCAGCTTGGCACTGAAATTGGCCGTGAGCGCGCATTGTTTATCCACCTAACGCTAGTGCCATTCTTAGGCCCTGCAGGTGAAGTTAAAACTAAGCCAACACAACATTCAGTAAAAGAATTACGTTCGATTGGTATCCAACCAGATATCTTAATCTGTCGTTCTGATCGTAAACTTCCAAATAACGAGCGCGCGAAGATCGCACTTTTCACTAATGTTGAAGAGAAAGCTGTTATTTCATTACCAGACGTAGAAAGCATCTATAAGATCCCTGCGTTACTTAAATCACAAGAACTAGATAACTTCGTATGTCGTCGTTTCTACCTTGAGTGCCCAGAAGCAGATTTATCTGAGTGGGAACAAGTGTTATATCAAGAGTCTAACCCAACGGGTGAAGTGACGATTGGTATGGTTGGTAAGTACATCGAACTACCAGATGCTTATAAATCAGTAAACGAAGCATTAAAGCACGCAGGTCTGAAAAACCGTCTAACCGTGAACATCGAATATGTTGATTCACAAGACTTAGAAAGCAAAGGTACAGAGTTACTCTCTCACCTTGATGCTATCTTAGTACCAGGCGGCTTCGGAGGCCGTGGTGTTGAAGGTAAGATTTTAGCGGCTAAATATGCACGTGAAAACAAAGTTCCTTACTTAGGCATTTGTTTAGGTATGCAAGTAGCGCTTATTGAATATGCGCGTAACGTTGCAGGCCTTGAAGATGCAAACTCAACTGAGTTTAACGCAAAATCAGTACATCCAGTTGTTGGTTTAATCACTGAATGGCAAGATGCTGACGGTAACGTTGAAATCCGTGATGAGCAATCTGATCTAGGTGGTACTATGCGTTTAGGTGCTCAGAAATGTCACTTAACACCTGGCTCTAAAGTAAGTGAAGTATACGGTAGTGACGAAATTGTTGAACGTCACCGTCACCGTTACGAAGTGAATAACCACTTTGTAGAGCAGCTTGAAAAAGCAGGCTTAAGTTTCACAGGCTTATCTGAAGATAAGAAACTAGTCGAAATTATCGAGAATAAAGATCACCCTTGGTTCATTGCCGCGCAATTCCACCCGGAATTCACGTCAACACCACGTGATGGTCACCCGCTATTTGAAGGGTTTGTTGCAGCAGCACACACTCACCAAAAAGCGTCATCGTAATTTAAGTAGGCCGTGCTATATGCACGGCTTATTTGTTTTAAAAGCCAGCAGCAATAAAGCTGGCACTAACTCACCATTTTCGGGAAAAGAGGAATCAAGATGTCAGAAATCGTAAAAGTGATTGGTCGCGAAATCATGGACTCGCGTGGTAACCCAACTGTTGAAGCTGATGTACATTTAGCTGATGGTTCATGGGGCCGTGCTGCAGCACCATCTGGTGCATCAACAGGTACTCGCGAAGCGCTTGAATTACGTGATGGTGATAAAGCACGCTACCTAGGTAAAGGTGTTTTAAAAGCAGTAGGCTATATCAATAACGAAATCGCTGAAGCTCTTAAAGGTCAAAACGCAGTTGATCAAAAAGCTGTTGACCAAGTTATGCTTGACTTAGATGGTACTGAAAACAAAGAGAAACTAGGTGCGAATGCTATCTTAGCTGTGTCTTTAGCAACAGCTAAAGCGGCTGCAAACTCAAAAGGCGTAGAGCTTTATGAGCACATTGCAGATCTAAACGGCACACCAGGTGTTTACTCAATGCCATTACCTATGATGAACATCATCAATGGTGGTGAGCACGCTGATAACTCTGTAGATATTCAAGAGTTCATGATCCAGCCAGTTGGCGCGACAAACTTCCGTGAAGCGTTACGTATGGGCGCTGAAGTATTCCACAGCTTAGCAAAAGTACTTAAAGCTGAAGGTCACTCTACATCAGTAGGTGATGAAGGTGGTTTTGCTCCTAACCTTGAATCAAACGAAGCGGCACTTGCTGCAATCAAGGTAGCTGTTGCAAATGCAGGTTATGAGCTTGGTAAAGATATCACTCTAGCTCTAGACTGTGCGGCATCAGAGTTCTACGACAAAGAAGCAAATATCTACGACCTTAAAGGTGAAGGTAAAAAATTCACTTCTGAAGAATTCAACCACTTCCTTAAGGGCCTTACTGAGCAATACCCAATTGTTTCAATTGAAGACGGCTTAGACGAGTCTGATTGGGATGGTTTCGCACACCAAACACAACTAATTGGCGACAAAGTACAATTAGTAGGTGACGATCTGTTCGTAACTAATACGAAGATCTTAAAGCGTGGTATTGATAACGGTATTGCTAACTCAATCCTTATCAAGTTCAACCAAATCGGTTCATTAACTGAAACGCTTGCAGCTATTAAAATGGCTAAAGATGCTGGCTTCACAGCTGTTATCTCTCACCGTTCAGGTGAAACAGAAGATGCAACAATTGCTGATTTAGCAGTGGGTACTGCGGCAGGTCAAATCAAAACGGGTTCACTAAGCCGTTCTGACCGTATTGCTAAGTACAACCAATTACTTCGCATTGAAGAAGTATTAGGTGAGAAAGCACCTTACAATGGTCTTAAAGAAGTGAAAGGTCAGTAATCAGCCCTAACTATTTAGACTTTAAAAGCCTCCTTCGGGAGGTTTTTTTATATTTTAATTAAAGCTGAAATTGCTGTTTTAGGATCTCGCCGGTGAAGCTGGTTTTTAGATAAAAACCGCGAGGCAAGGTTTGTATTATTTGACCATTCGGGCCAATTGCATCAGTCAGCGCTTTGCTATTGGCTGCTTTTGGCCTTATTTGCATAACATCGCCTAAGTGGCCTGAAATCTCATCCACTCGACCTAGAGCTATTAGCTCCATTTGTTCTTCCCAATCACGTTGTAAGAGTGCGTCTTGCTCGGCCGTTGGCTGCCACAAAAAGCCGCTGCCTATGGTGCGGTGAAAAGGTAGAATTTCGCGTTCGCCTAAAATAGGTAACCATAAAACATGATTCAACTTTTTACGAACCGTACTTTGCTGCCATTTCATCCCAGTTACATTCAGTAGTGGTGTTACAGAAACAAACGTCGTTTCGAGTGGTTTGCCTTTAAATGAAATGGGCAGAGTTTTTAACTCAATTCCTAATTCTTCAAAATCAGGCGTTGGCTTTGAGCCTGCGGTTGCGCCAAGCACATATTCGATAAGTTGCCCGGTCCAGCCTTTTTCACGTAGCAAGTCTTCAGGTGTTTTAAAATGATATTGCTCGGCTAATTGCCCTAAAGTAAGGCCTGCTATAGCATCAACACGTTGCATTAATTCATTTATAGAAGCGGGTTTTATCGGTCGCATAAGGCGTTTATTTGATTGTCTAATTAACCGGATCATGATAGCAAATGTGCGCCTTAGTGGATATCTTTGTGTTTGAGTGTTTTTTGCGCACGTTAAGTGTGAGCTAAAAATAACCAATTAATTTTTTGGATATCCAGGTCTAAGTATATGATATTTAATTTAATTATTGTTTTTGTGTGTTGTTTCTATTTCATTAATTAGTCAGTTGTTTGTATAAATACAGATATATAAACATGTTTATCCACAGTTTCTGTGGAGAAAGTGGATATTTTAACTGTGGATTGTGGATTTGTTTGCAATTTAGGCATGGTTTACAAAAGTTACGCACAAGCTGTGGGTAAGGTGATAAAAATGCGGTTGTAAATAGTTATTTTAATCAAATAGGGTATTTTTATAATAATTACATCGTAACGCCTTGATTAAACATGTTTGTTAAAAAATAAATTTTCAATCTAATTTAGGCTTAGGTGTAAAGTGTTTGCTGTATCGCAGGTTATGTGGAACAATCAATAAAAATCGACTTACAAATGAGGCACTAAGGTGATTGATGCCGAAGGTTTTCGTGCCAATGTCGGAATTGTAATTTGCAATAATCAGGGACAAGTATTTTGGGCTCGTCGCTATGGTCAACACTCTTGGCAATTTCCCCAAGGTGGTGTTGATGACGGTGAAACAGCAGAGCAAACCATGTACAGAGAATTACACGAAGAAGTGGGCTTGCTTCCTGAAGACGTTGAGATCGTCGCAAGTTCTAAACATTGGTTACGCTATAAATTACCCAAGCGTTTAATTCGCAGAGACTCAAGTCCTGTGTGTATTGGGCAAAAACAAAAATGGTTTTTACTGAAACTTCGTTGTAAAGATGAAGATGTAAATTTACTTAAAACTCATCACCCTGAATTTGATGATTGGCGATGGGTGAGTTATTGGTATCCGGTTAGGCAAGTTGTTTCGTTTAAGCGCGATGTATATCGTAGAGTAATGAAAGAGTTTGCCCCGTTTGCAATGCCGTTTAATAAACGAGAGCAACACAAAGATCATTGGCGACATAAACGATAAGGGTAACCTTATTTAAATTAAAGGAGCAGCATCATGTTAGCCACGCTCAGATCAATTGCTGAGGCAGTGTCGCAACAGGCGGACTTAACTAGTGCGCTAGCGTGTTTTGTGCAAATGGTAAAAGATGCCATGCAAACACAGTGCTGCTCGATTTATTTTGCAGATTATAGTCAAGACAATTTTGTACTGATGGCAACTCAAGGCTTAAACCCTGATGCGGTCGGTAAATTTCGTATAGGCTTTACTGAAGGTCTTGTAGGTCTCGTTGCGCAGCGCGAAGAGCCTATCAATATTGCTTTTGCAAAGTCTCATCCTCGTTTCAAACTCTCACCCGAAGTTAATGAAGAAGGCTACAACGCGTTTTTGTCAGTACCAGTGGTGCACCAGAAAAAGGTTTTGGGTGTTATCGTTGTTCAGCAGAAGCTGGCGCGAGTATTTAGCCCTGATGAAGAATCGTTTTTAATTACTTTATCGGCGCAGCTTGCCTCTCAGTTAGCCCATGCAGAAATAAAAGAGCTGTTACGGGTAGATGAGTTTTCTCATCAAACTTCTGTTTTAAAAGGTGTTTCTGGTGCTCCCGGTATAGCAATCGGCGAAGCTTTTGTAGTAATTCCAAAGCTAGACTTTACTTCTATTGAGTTGCAAAAAGATGAAGACATCACCACTCAACGTAAGTTATTTACTCAAGCGGTTGCTGCCACTAGAAATGAGTTTAGCACTTTATCAATGACCCTCAGTGATTCGATACCGCAAGAAGCCCTTGCTGTGTTTGATGTTTACCAACAGTTACTGGATGCAAAAAGCTTAGGGCAAAATGTAGAAGCGCAGCTTCAGCAGGGCTGGAGCGCTAAAAGTGCACTTAAAATAGTCATCGAAAAACTGATTTCACAGTTTAATGCTATGCAAGACCCATACATCAAAGAGCGTGCAGTTGATGTTAAAGATATTGGATTGAGGGTTTTGCATCACTTAGTCAATACAGAGCATGCAGCAAAGCCTTATCCTAAAGAGACTATTTTAATTGCCAGTACACTCACACCAGCCATGCTCGCAGAAGTGCCAAAAGGTCATTTAGCTGGGGTGGTGAGTGTCAATGGAGCTGCAAACAGTCATGCATCAATTTTAACGCGTGCAATGGGGATCCCTGCAATATGGGGTATAGAAGATTTACCTTTACTGCAATTTGAAGGTAAACCAATGATTCTAGACGCTTATGCAGGGCGTTTATATATTTCACCTTCGCAAGTGCTACATCAGGAATATAGCCAACTTAAATACCAAGAAACGCTATTGAATGATCGCTTTTTTGCAGAGCAAAGTTTAGATGCTGTTACATGTGATGGCGAACATATAAGCTTGTTAGTTAATGCTGGACTTGAGTTAAATATAGAGCATGACAATAAACCTTTCTGTGATGGCGTTGGACTTTATCGTACTGAAGCTTGGTTTATGCAAAAAGGTCAGTTTCCTTCACAGTCAGAACAAGAAAATTGGTATCGTGAAGTGCTTACTAGTTATCACCCCAATCCAGTGGTGATGCGTACACTCGATATTGGTGGCGATAAAGTTTTAGATTACTTCAATATAACCGAAGAAAATCCATTTTTAGGTTGGCGTGGTATTCGCGTGACCTTAGACCACCCTGAGCTATTTTTAGATCAACTCAAGGCGATGCTTAAAGCCAATATTGGTTTAGGTAATCTAAAAATTATGCTGCCGATGATCAGTGGCTCAGAAGAAGTGGATGAATCATTAAAACTGCTCGAACAAGCCTATTTTGAACTAAGTGAGCAATATCCTGAGCAGGCAATTGAACGACCAGAAATCGGTGTAATGTTGGAAGTTCCTTCGAGCGTATTTATGCTTGAAGAGTGGTCGCAAAAAGTCGATTTTTGTTCTGTGGGTAGTAACGATTTAACTCAGTATATGCTTGCAGTTGACCGGTCAAATGCGCGTGTTGCAGAGCTGTTTAATCCTTATCACCCAAGTGTACTTCGGGTGCTGTTAAAAATTGCCCAAGAGTGTCAGCAGCATGAGCTGCCATTTAGTTTATGTGGTGAGTTAGGCGGCGACCCAGAAGGTGCATTACTGCTTATTGCTATGGGTTATCGAAGCTTGAGTATGAACTATTCTTCGATTAGTAAAATTAAGTTTGTGCTTAGACGTTTAAATGTTAGCGATATGGAAAAGTTACTTGCCGAGTGTTTATTACAACCCACTGCAAAACATGTACTTAGGTTAACGCGTAACTTTATGATTGAACATCAGCTCGGTGAGCTATTTTACACCCCAAGCCAAGGTCAATCATGAGGGAAAATTGTGCTGTGAAGCGCCTATACCCAAGCCACCTCAAGATGTAGAATTCAGCGTTTCACAGGTGCTTAATATCAAGGCGTTACTTTGCAACAATGGCAGTCCCTTTTAAAAAGTAACAACGATGAGAGTAAGTGCCAGTGAAACGCCCAAAGGGTTGGTTTAAAAGCGATTTATACTGCGTTATTGATTTTAACAATAGAACCACTATTACTTGCAATCAATGCCTTGCCTAAATCGCTTTTAATTCCAACTGAAACTCGCATCTTGAGGTGGTTTGGGTATATATATTAGTTTAGTATATGTATATAACAAATTGAATATATGAGTGTGCTATGCATGACGTAATACTTTTAATGGTGTACTGCGCAATTTTGGGCTGTGTGGTTGGATTTTTAGCAGGTTTATTAGGCATTGGTGGCGGTCTTATTATCGTACCGGTACTTAGTGCGCTACTGGTTTCGTTTGATGTTGCAGACCCAAGCCATGTATTAGTTATCGCGATAGCGACATCGTTAGCATCCATTATTTTTACCTCGACATCTTCAGCCCTTGCTCATCATCGTAATGCTAACGTACCGTGGGAAATTGCTCCTTGGGTCATGACTGGGGTTGGACTGGGTGCATTAATAAGCGGATTTGCAGCAAGCTTTATTCCTGAACAACTATTGCGCTTTGTTTTTGCTGGTAGCGTTGTGTTTATAGCCTTGAGAATGGTGTTATCAACACGCACCAAAGCTGCCAGTGAAAAGCCGCTTCCTTCAGGACCTATTCTTGGCTTTTTATGTGCCATAATGGGGGCGTTGTCAGGGCTAATAGGTATTGGTGGTGGGGCGCTGATTGTGCCGCTACTGCATTATTTTTCTGTTGATATTAAAAAGGCCATTGGTTGTGCTGCTGCATGTGGTATTGTCATTGCGCTGTTTGGCTCGGTGGGTTATGTATCTGCTGGGTGGCAATTAACATCGTTCAGTGATGGATTTGCCGGATTTGTGTATTTACCTGCTTTAGTCGGGATTGTGGTTACCTCGTCGCTAATTGCGCCTATAGGTGCCAAAGCCACGCATTACTTGCCAGTGGCAACAATAAAAAAAGTATTCGCGCTATTACTTGTAATAATTGCGCTTAAAATGGTGTTTAGTTAAAGGTTTTTAATTTTATGGCTCTTCAATTTCCAGATATCGATCCGGTTATTTTTTCGGTAGGCCCGCTCAGCGTACGTTGGTACGGTTTGATGTATTTAATTGGTTTTGCTTTAGCAATGTGGCTTGCTAATCGTCAAGCTGAAAAACCAAACTCAGGTTGGACAAAAGAACAAGTAAGCGACTTGTTATTTTACGGCATGCTCGGTGTGATACTCGGTGGTCGTATTGGTTATGTGTTGTTTTATCAGTTCAGCTATTTTATTGAAAACCCACTGTATTTATTCAGAATTGACCAAGGTGGTATGTCGTTCCATGGCGGTACCTTAGGTGTGATTACCGCAATCGCCATATTTGCTTGGACACGTAAAAAGTCATTATTTGAAGTAGGTGACTTTGTGGTGCCATTAGTGCCACTCGGTTTATTAGCAGGACGTATTGGTAACTTTATTAATGGTGAGCTGTGGGGCCGAGTGACTGACGTACCTTGGGCGTTTATCTTCCCTACAGGTGGGCCAGAGCCTCGTCATCCATCTCAACTGTACGAAGCCTTTTTAGAAGGTCTGGTGCTGTTTTTAATTTTACAATGGTTTATTAAAAAGCCTCGTCCAGCGGGAAGTGTTGCTGGGGTGTTCTTGCTTGGCTATGGTGTGTTTAGATTTATTGTTGAATATTTCCGAGAGCCAGATGCCCATTTAGGTTTATTCGCAGGCGTTATTTCAATGGGGCAAATACTGTCATTGCCGATGGTAATTGGTGGTCTTGGTTTGTTAATATGGGCCTATAAAAAGCCGCAACACAGCGTGGCAAGCAAAGCATAACATGAGCTAATCAATGAAACAGTATTTAGATTTATGTCAGCGCATAGTTGACGAAGGTGTGTGGGTTGAGAATAAACGCACAGGTACCAAATGTTTAACCGTTATTAACGCTGATCTTGAGTATGATGTAGCGAATAACAAGTTTCCGCTAATTACAACACGCAAAAGCTTTTACAAAGCCGCCATAGCTGAATTACTTGGTTACTTACGAGGTTACGATAGTGCTGCACAGTTTCGTGATATCGGCTGTATGACTTGGAATGCAAACGCAAACGAAAACAAAGCTTGGCTTGAAAACCCACATCGTCGTGGTGAAGATGATATGGGGCGTGTCTATGGTGTTCAAGGCCGCAGCTGGCAGCGCCCTGACGGTAGTCATCTAGACCAACTTAAAAAAGTTATCGATAACTTATCTAAAGGCATAGATGATCGCGGTGAAATAGTCACTTTTTATAACCCAGGTGAGTTTGAGCTAGGCTGTTTACGCCCTTGTATGCACACGCACACCTTTTCTTTGTTAGGTGATACTCTATACTTAACTTCATACCAACGCAGCTGCGATGTGCCGCTAGGTTTAAACTTTAATCAGATACAATGTTTTGTGCTACTTGCTTTAGTTGCACAAATTACCGGACATAAACCAGGTAAGGCGTATCATAAGATAGCCAATGCACATATTTACGAAAACCAACTTGAGTTGATGCGTGATGTGCAGCTAAAGCGTGAGCCTTTCGCGTCACCAGAATTAAAAATAAACCCAAACATTAAATCACTTGAAGACATTGAAACCTGGGTTACAAAAGACGATTTTGAAGTAGTAGGTTATCAGTGTCACGATGCAATTAAGTATCCGTTTTCAGTGTAAGAACAATAAAATTTAAGGAGAAATCAATGAAAGCTGTGATCCCAGTTGCTGGTCTTGGCACGCGTATGTTACCTGCGACAAAAGCAATTCCTAAAGAAATGCTTCCTATTGTTGACCGACCACTGATTCAATACGTTGTAAATGAAGCAATTTCTGCAGGAATTAAAGAAATTGTTTTAGTGACGCATTCAAGTAAAAACTCAATAGAAAACCACTTTGATACCAGTTTTGAGTTAGAAGCAACGCTTGAAAAGCGTGTTAAGCGTCAGTTACTTGCAGAAGTACAATCAATCTGCCCGAAAGATGTAACGATTATTCAAGTTCGTCAGGGTGAAGCTAAAGGCCTTGGCCATGCTATCAACTGCGCAGCACCTATCATAGGTAATGAACCATTTGTAGTTATCTTACCGGATGTGATCATTGATGATGTGGCCAGCGACCTTAAAAAAGATAACTTAGCCGAAATGATCCAGCGCTTTGAAAGCACAGGTGAGAGCCAAATTATGGTGGAGCCTGTTCCGCAAAATGAAGTAGATAAATTTGGTGTAGTGGACTTAGGTGATGTAAAAATCCAGCAAGGTGAAAGTGCTGCAATTTTAAACATGGTTGAGAAGCCTCCGATTGAGCTAGCACCTTCAAATCTTGCTGTTGTTGGCCGTTATGTATTGAGCAAAAATATTTGGCCATTACTTGCAAAAACTCCTGCAGGCGCAGGCGATGAAATCCAATTAACAGATGCGATTGCTATGCTAATGGAAAAAGAAACTGTCGATGCCTACTCAATGAAAGGTAAAAGCCATGACTGCGGCAGTAAAATTGGTTATTTAAAAGCGATTGTTGAGTTTGCACTGCGTCGTGATGAATTCAAAGGTGAGCTTACAGACTTCATAAAGTCGCTGGTAAAATAAGCAATTTAGATTTCTAGTCAAAAATTACCTCATAAAAGTGTCTATATGGCACTTTTTTATGATTTACATAAACCTTACAATTGTCGATCATTACCCAATAAAGGATTTTTCTGATATACCTTTGTCTTAACGCATTGTTACTATTGAATGTAAATGAATAGTTTCGTTTATGGCTGTTTTCCAAAAATAACTAACACAAAGGTTATAGTCGAAACGTTAATACGTTAGTGGTTACGTTTTATATCTCAAATTATCTTTTAAGTGTTGATGTACAGGTAAGTACTAACAATATGCTCTTCTTTTAATAAGAAGCTAATTTTAATGGTACTTTAAAGAATCCTGATTATGAAATGTTACTTAAAGTCTTTGCGTTACAGTTTATACCTGATGGTGTTACTAGCTGTAGCTGGCTGTAGTAATAACCCATTGCCTTCTATTCTTAAAAATAAAAATATTAATATTACTTACCTTTTTAACAAAGCGTTTAAGCAATCAGATACTTTTAGTGTACTAATTCAAACGAGCCCAGATAAAGCAGCAATAAACTATAAATCAGTTGAAAATGTTAAGCAGATTCAAGATAACGATCTCAACTCTGTCTCTGAGCCATCAAACAAAACGGAGTTTCCTGAGCACAATTACAGTTTTGCTTTACAGCTTATGTCTGTTGAATCAGAACAAAGCCTTGCCTATTCATTTAAAAAAATGGTTAAGCGTGCGCCGAATATCTTCCAAGGAAAACCGATACTTAATATCGAAGTTGCTAAAGTAAATGAGCATACTTATTATCGCCTTAAGTTTGGCCGTTATAAGTACTTGAAAAATGCCAAAGCCGATTGTGAGGCTATTAAGCGGCAAGGAATTGATTGCTGGGTTGGTAACTACACTGACAACCGAATATATTTTTAGGGTTAAAGTTCATTCTAAAGGTGGCATTTTTATTGCTATGTTTTAAGCCTGTTTTTGAGAATCGACGTAATCATGCATTTTTCTATTTTTTCTAAATACCTATTGATAGCCATCAGCTTAACTGTTTTAACAGCATGTATGATGAGCCAAGAGCATAGCCAGCCTGAGCAACCATTTACGCATTCACAAAGCGCAGCTATTGCAGCAGCCAAAGCAGTAGAACCGGGCGTGCAATTAGGTTTATATTTAACACCGACAAAAGTAAGTCACCGTGTATTAGAGCTAAAGCGAGACTACCCTGATGTTTTGCATGGCCTGGATTTTCGTTTTAAAAAGCGTGAGTACAAAGGCGTAACCGTGTATGGACTAAGAGCTGGTCCATTTACAAACTATACTCAAGCTACTGCATTTTGTGAAATAGTAAAAAAGCTAGGGCAGACTTGTGTGACAGCTCCTTTTGTTGGACAGGTGCTGTAGCTACTGCTTTTGCGTCAACTAACTTTGCTATTCCTGTTTTAACAACCTCACATACTCAGTCTGAGTAGCGATTAATAACTTAAAACAGATCCATTACAAAGCGGCTTACTTCCTTTAATCACAGAGTTTCTTGCTTCACTATTATCTAGCTATATCTAGCAAATAATAATACTTAGGCATAATTATTGCTTTGTACTTACTAAGTTTAGTGAGGATGGCAATTATGCGCCTGTTATTTTATTCAGTTTTTTTAGTGTTGGTGGGTTGTAGCTTAACTGAAGAGCCACAAAGTGCGCCCCCTAGAGAAACCCCAAAATCGCCAATGGCACCATATACGGTGCATCAATACGTTGCTGATTTAAGCAGTCAGTTGAGCCGTATTCAAGGCCCTTATAAAGGTAATGCTCGTATTGCTGTTACCAGTTTTTATATGGCTGATGGCTTAGGAACTGATTTAGCAGAAGATCAGGGCAGTGGCTTAAGTCAGCAAATTCAAGAAAGTTTATTAACGCAATTTACTCAGCTTGGTTTTCATACTATCGAGTATCGGTTAGAAAATACTTTAAATTTGCAGCAATCGGCCGATAGTGTACTTAGTCGTGATGTAAATACCTTACGTCAACGTCAGAATATTGACTTTGTTATTACCGGCACACTGACGCGGCAACAACATGCCTACATAGTTAACGCCCGATTGGTAAATACCAAAGATCTGCGAATAGTGTCAGCAGCAAGCACCGAGATCCCCATTAATGTCATGTGGGGAGCTGAAAAAGTTCAGCAGCGTGATGGTCAGTTGTATCGAAGCGAATATTAAGAGGAACTCATTTAATGAAACGTTTAATTTTAACTTTATGTTTGCCTTTAGGCTTTGGTTGCTCTTCGATGTTATCAGGTGATGCAACACAGCAAGATAATGAGCCTCAGTTAGCTGCGCAAAGAGAAGTCGCCGCGCCGCATAGTAACGACAGTGTGTTCCAAACTAATAAGGCAGTGATGAACAACAGCACTTTTACCGCTGCACCAACGCGTAAAAATATTAATCATTATGTGCGTGGCATCATGCAAGACTTAGTTGAAAATTTGCAATATGTTAGCGATACCACGCCGGTTGCTGTTTCAAGTTTTGTGTACCTTGATGCTGATTACAACTCAACGAATTTGCTAGGTAATCAAATTGCCGAAAGTTTCATTCATGAACTGCACGCATTTGGTGTACCTGTCATTGACTTTAAAACTACTGATTATATGCGTGTCACGCCAAGTGGTGACTATGTTTTCAGTCGTGATTATTTAGAGCTAAGCCAAGATCAAAATTTTAATTATGTATTGGCAGGTACCTTGGTTAATCATCAAAGTGGTGTGCTCGTTAATGCCCGTATTGTTGGCTTAGCAAGTAAAGCAGTTGTAGGGTCAGCGCAGGGTTTTATCCCGCAATCAGTGGTTGATGCCCTTGATAGCACCAACCGTAGTGATGGTATTACACTAAAACAAGCAAGTGAGTAAGCTATGAAAGGTTTTATCTTAGCATCGTTAACGCTCGCGCTATCCGGCTGCCAATTGCTGCCAGAGCAATCAGCAGAGCCGAAAAACGCACAGGCTTCAGCAAATGGTCAGTTAGATTACGTTGCTATGCTGCAAGCAGTTGAACAAAACGACATGCAGCAGGATAACGCTAACCATCGTCTATTTGTGCCATATCAACATCATAAAACAGTTGTAAATTATGTCGAGCAAATGGCGCTTGAGTTAGTTGATACTATGCAACAAGAAAGTGAGTTAGGAATTGCTATTACTTCTTTTGTGGATTTAGATGCAAGCTTAAAAACCAGCTCTCAACTTGGTAATCAACTGTCGGAAACAATGCTGCACCAGCTGCAAAAATTTGGCTTTGGGGTTGTTGATTTTAAAGCGATGGATGTAATTAGTGTGACCTCACGTGGTGATTTTGTGATGTCGCGTGATATAGAAGAGTTAGCCGAGCGTCGCATTGCCAGCCATGTACTTACAGGCACGCTTATATATCGCCCTAACGGCGTTGAAGTGAATGCTCGAGTGATTAATTTAAACTCAAAACTTGTTATTGCCAGCGCACAAAAAGTGATCCCGTATTTTGTGCTAAAAAATGAGTCAATCCAATCTGCAACAGCTAGCGTTAATTAGCTCTTGCATTACACTAATCGGCTATTCTCGAGTCGATTGGTTTATTCTCCTTGATTAGCAAAGCCTTAGACCGTTATAATTTTAGTTACAAGTTACAAGTTACAAGTTACAAGTTACAAGTTACAAGTTACAAGTTACAAGTTACAAGCAATCCCTCAGCTTTTGAGTGGCCTCTTAGTTAAATGGATATAACGGCCCCCTCCTAAGGGGCAGTTACAGGTTCGATTCCTGTAGGGGCTACCAAGTTACCTCAGCACCCCCGAAGCTTAATTAACCCGTTACTTTTTTAAGCTCACCTGTGCGCCATGGTTCAATGATGATTTTGATATGGTCGTTTGGTTTAAACAAGGTATCAAAGGCAGCTTGTACGCCATCGATGCCGACTTTTCCTGTGCGCATTTTTTGCCATGCAATTTTACCTGAAGCGATGTTCTCGAGTGATTGAGCAAATTCTTCTGGTTGATAGTAATAAGAGAAAATAAGGTCTAACTCTTTGACAGTTGCATAGGCAAAATTAACGTTAAGTGGTGCAGTATGTACACCTGTTACAATGATTTTTGCTTTTGCTGGCGCACGTAAAATGTAGTCGTTTAATAAGCGGCTGACACCGGCGCATTCAAAAATAACTACCTTGTTGCTACCTGCAAGCACAGCGGCTTTAGCCACTTCATCATCCGCCATAGGGTTAACATATTCAGTAGCGCCAAATTCAAGGGCAATTTGTTTTTTGCTTTCTTGCGGATCAGAGGCAACGATGTGTTTTACGCCTTGTAACTTTAATGCGGCAATCGCGGCAAGGCCAATTGGGCCACAACCAACTACGATTGCAACATCATCATTATGCATTTGTGCGCGGTTCACTGCATGCAGGCCAACAGCAAGTGGTTCTGTAATGGCTGCCGCTTCTGATGGAACTGCATCAGGAATAGGTAACAACAAAGCTTCATCAACGATAAAGTATTCAGAATAGGCACCATACAGCCCTGGAGTTACACCTACGCCAGCACCGCCAGCAGAGAGTAAGATTGGCACTGAGGTTACACGGGTTCCTTTAGCAAGTTCGCCTTTGGTATTTGGGCCGTAGCTGACGATTTCTGCCGCATATTCATGGCCCAATAACACTTCTTGGTCATCGCCAGCATCTTTTGCCATGATGCCAAGGTTTTTATAGATATCGAATACATCACTGGTGTGGCGTGTAATATGAATATCTGAACCGCAAATACCGCAAGCTAGGCTTTTTACGAGTACTTGGCCGGGTCCAGGAGTGGGAATATCAATTTGTTTTACATGCAACTTGCCATTTTGCATGGCAACAGAATTCATTTGGCTCATATGTGTGTCCTCAATTCACCTTATTTGTGAATTACTAGACTAAAGTAAAGTACCTGCCTTAATCTTGACTTTTTGCGACAAAAACACCGCTTATTGCGACATTGCTGTTTATAAACCGCTCATTGTGGAGTGTTCAAAGTTAAAACCCTAAAAACGATTAGGGTTTTAACTTTAACATTACAGAGGTTTAGCTGAAGTAGGCAGTATTGAGATATAAGTGAGTTAATACACCTGCAAAGTAACCGAGTAAAATAACCGGTGACCATTTTAAGTGGCTATTAAAGGTGTAAATCCCTCGCGCTTGACCCATTAGTGCAACCCCTGCCGCAGAGCCAATTGATAACAGGCTACCACCAATTCCGGCTGTTAAAGTGATGAGCAGCCATTGACCGTGCGACATATCAGGCATCATTTGTAACACCGCAAACATCACAGGAATGTTATCTACAACGGCTGACATTAAACCAAGAATAATGTTCGCACCGGTAGCAGACCAATTGTTATAAAGTAAGTCAGAAAGCAGCGCTAAGTAGCCGATAAACCCTAAGCCACCAACACAAATAACGATGCCATAGAAGAACAAGAGCGTGTCCCACTCGGCTCTTGATACACGGCTAAATACATCAAAAGGAACAACGTTACCTAAGCGAGATAAGCGTTCTTTGTCACCTTCACGCTCTGCCATGGCGCGCTTTCTGGCAAGAGAGCCGGGGAGTGTCACGCGTAAGAAGTAACCAAAAAACTGTAAATAGCCAAGGCCCATCATCATGCCCACAACCGGTGGTAAACCAAAGGCGGTTTTTAGCACCACCGCGGTGAGTATTGTCAGTAAGAATAAGCACAATATGCGAAGCGCACCGCGTTTAAGTTCAATATCTTCATCGGCCGTATCCGGGTGACGGTTATTGATAAATAAAGACATAACAAATGCAGGAATAATATAGCTGACTAAAGCTGGTAGGAATAAAACAAAGAACTCGGTAAAGGCAACAACATCGGCTTGCCAAACCATGAGTGTCGTGATGTCACCAAATGGGCTGAATGCGCCACCGGCATTTGCGGCTATTACAATATTGACGCACGACATAGCAATAAAGCGATTATCATTTGCTGCTACCTTCATTACCACTGCACATAAAAGTAGGGCAGTAGTTAAGTTATCGGCTACAGGTGAAATACAAAATGCCAGTACACCGCTTATCCAAAATAATTGTTTGTAGCTAAAGCCCCTCGCAACCAGCCAACTTCTTAGGCCATCAAATAAACGACGCTCTTCTAGGGCGTTGATGTAGGTCATCGCAACGAGCAAAAATAGCATTAACTCCGAAAATTCTAACAAGGCGTGACGAAATGCGTCGGTACTAAGATCAGATAAGTTTTGTGCACTGTACTGCCAAGCTATAAGGGTCCAAATAATCCCGGCTGCAACCAATACGGGTTTTGATTTGCGTAAGTGAATTTGTTCTTCGAGTATGACGAGCACATAAGCAAAGATAAAAATAACAAGGCATATAATGCCAACAGGGTGGGTGAGTAAATCGATAGTACCAGTTGACGCAGCATGAGCTTGGCCACCGAAACATAGCAAGGAAAGGAGCAATCCTTGTATTAGTTCTTTCATTGTATATTCCAATTAAATCATCTTAATTTCGTTACGGTTTAAGTAAATGTAGCTGCAGACATTTTAGATTCATTCTTTGCTTTATGTAATAAATTGGTAACTAAGATGTTGGTATTTTGAATATAAATATCGGTGATGGCGAGAGCAGACCAGTTAGTTAATTTGCTTTTTAATCAATGGGTTGTAGGTTTTTAAATAATATAAGGGCTGCATTCAGCAGCCCCAACTTGAAAATTATGCAAAGTGTTTTTCTAAATCGTCAGAGCCACCAATGTGCTCACCGCCTATGAATACTTGCGGTACTGTCTCACGACCTGAAATCGCTTTTAAGCTGGTTAATGATGCGTGTTGACCTAATATAATTTCTTCGTACACATAACCCTTTGCTTCTAATAATGCTTTAGCTTTTGTACAGAATGGGCAATTAGGTTTCGTAATAATGCTCACTGACTCTGGTTTTATTTGCGCAGGGTTAATGTATTCAAGCATGGTATCAGCGTCAGATACTTCAAATGGGTCGCCTGGCTTTTGTGGTTCAATAAACATTTTTTCGATAACGCCGTCTTTTACAAGCATAGAATAACGCCAGCTGCGCTTACCAAAGCCTAAGTCGTTTTTATCAACTAACATACCCATGCCGTCAGTAAACTCACCGTTGCCGTCTGGTAGTAGGGTAATATTTTGGGCTTCTTGGTTTTGTGCCCAAGCATTCATCACGAATGTATCGTTTACAGAAATACAGACAATGTCATCAACCCCGTTTTGTTTAAATACAGCAGCAAGCTCGTTATAACGTGGTAAATGTGTTGATGAACAAGTAGGTGTAAATGCGCCAGGTAATGCAAATAGCACAACCGTTTTATCTTTAAAGATTTCGTCAGTAGTAACGGATTTCCATTGCTCGTCTACACGTGTTGCGAATGTAACGTTTGGTACTTTTTGGCCTTCGATATTGTTTAACATTGTTTTGATTCCTCTTGATTTGTTGAGTGCTATTATGCGGTTTAATTTTTGATAGTTCCAATCGTTTGTTTGTATTGATATGATAGATAAAAGCTATTAAAGGTGCGGTTATGAATTTAAAAGACTTCGAATATGTAAAAGCGGTTGCACAGTACAAGCACTTTAGAAAAGCAGCAGATGCCTGCTATATCAGCCAACCTACGCTAAGCGGGCAAGTTAAAAAGCTTGAACAAGAATTGGGTGTTGTTATTTTTGACCGTTCAACTAAGCAGGTCACAATCACCGCTCAAGGTGAGCAATTACTTAAACAGATCACATTTATTCTTGAGCAAACGCAAGTGCTCAAAGAAATTGCCGCCAGCTCACACGATCCACTAAAAGGTAAAATAAATGTAGGGATTATTCCTACCATCGCACCTTATTTACTGCCAACGCTATTAACATCAATGAAGCAAGCTTTCAGTGAAACCCAATTTTCATTTACTGAAATGCAAACAGCACAAACGCTGCTGGCCCTTGATAATGGAGAGATTGATATTGCAATTGTTGCTGATGTAGCCGATTTAGCGCCTTATCATGTTTCACCGCTTTATAAAGAAGATTTTTTGGTCGCGGTGTCAGAGCAACACGTATTAGCAGAACACACTGAAGTAGCTTTAGCTCAATTACAGGATTGTGATTTATTAATGTTAAATGAAGGGCATTGCTTTAAGGAGCAAGCAGAGCAATTTTGTTTTTCAGCTGGGGTTGAAGTCTCGAATCAATATAAAGGTAACAGTATAGAAACCTTACTCGCGCTGGTAGCAATGGATGATGGGGTAACCTTTGTTCCTAAGCTTGCATGTACACCACGTGAAGGAGTGAAGTACTTAGCTATAACACCAAACCAGCAACGCCAAATTGTCATTGCAACTCGTAAGCACTACCCGCACATAGCAGGTGTTGAGCAATTAGCTAACTGGCTAAATGCTCATGAAGGCCTACAAGCTCATTTACTCGCTAGCAGCTAACTCAACAATATCGTTAATTTGAATGTTAGGCAGTGGTTGCTTATCTATACTCATGGCAACCGCTGATTGCTGATAAAGCTGAGTCACTTTTACCTGATTAAGTGTCGTGATTTTATGCGGGAGTTTATTACCCTGTGCATCCGTTAGGTAATTATGGTGTGCAATATTTAAAACTTGCCCTTGCTCGAGACCATGAGCCTTACCAAGGTTTATAATCAGCCTATCGTTTTCGATATGCAGTATTTTACCTTGCGTGGGCAAGCAGGCCATGGCTGCTTGTAAGTCATAGGTTAGAGTTTGGTTTATATCACTAATAGCTTGGCCATAGTCGGTTGCCCAAAATCGGTCACTATAAACATCGATGATCTCAGTCTTTTTATACGGCCAAATGCCTTCAGTTTGGTAGCTTTTTTGCCAAAGTTTTTCGTAAGTTGTGCCATCAAAGAGCACATAATCAACTTTATATGCACGCTTAAAACTGTCATCCTGCCAAAATGCATAGTCGTTATTAATTTTATGGTTGACCGACAAATCACGAATACGACTTAGTAACACATATTGCGAGTTACTTCGGCTAGTGATTTCCTCAAGTAGTGCATTACTATAATCGTATTGCTGAGTGAAAAAGTGATCTACCCTTAGCGGCATGTTGTAATAAGCCGTTGGCTTAGCTGCCATTTGTGTATTGCTTAAGCTATTATATAGGTGTTCGCTTATTGCTTTGTTTACGTCAAAAATTTGGCCCATACGTGCTTGCTCGCGATTGGCAAGTTGGCTTTGTGTAACAGCAATAAATTTAGTGTATTGGTTTGCAGGGCACTCTTCTGCTTGAGCAAAGATGTCTAAGCGAAGCGTAATAGCATAGGTGTCGTTATGACGATCTTCGCTGATTAATTCTATTTTCTGGATTTCACCGTGGCTACTTATTTTCAGCTGATCTTGCGTCAAAACCCCGTCAACTAGAGTCTGTACAGAGCTTACTCGAGCGCCAGAAAACACTAACGCCTGAGTAATGGCATCTTTAATGGCGGCAGATTTGGCTTGGCTAGTATCGCCATTTTTTACAACTGCATGGCCTGTAGATTCAAGCCATTGCGCTAAACTATTGTTAGAAAACAAAATTGTAAAAGCTAAGCCAAGACTTTTTAAGCAGGCTATTGTTTTATTGTTCATGCTGACACCTAGCATTAAAACTATTGAATAACCTAAATGAGCAAGGACTGTACCACAGTGGCATTAAACGTGCATATTTGTAGACAAGAGTTTTAAGCGGAAGCAAATTATGCGAGTACTTCTATTAGGTGGGCTAGTTGCCTGCGCAGCATTAACAGGCTGCAGTAGTATTTTTGATAAACATGTAGAATACACTTACATTGAGCCAGATAGCTACCCGGTGCTAAAAGCTGTGGGTTATGCGCCAATAAGTGCTCAGCCTGGCAGTAATGAATCGCAGCGTACTCTACTTGCGATTAAAGCCTCAAAGCTTGAAGCTTACCGCGAGCTTGCTGAGCAAGTTTACGGGCAAAGAATTTCCGCAGGCACTACAGTGCAAAACAGCATTGCTCATAATGATCAATTACAAAGCCAAGTACAAGGTGTGATCAAAGGTGCACAGGTTATTAAAACCTATGCAGTAGGGGACACCTACGCAACTGAATTACAGCTTGATATGAAGCGAGTGCACGATTTATACATCGGCGAAGTAAAACCGCGCCAAGTGAAAAAAGTAACATATTATTAGGTGCAACTTAGTCTAGTTGTAACCTATTGGCTTGCCGCATAAGTCCAGCAAATTCTGCAAGCATAAAAAAACGCGATAACTTAGTTATCGCGCTTTTTTAATGAAATAGTATTTAGGCTTTCAAGTTGTGAACGATTTTCTTATCGCCTTGAATAACACTGCCGCCTTGGTCGTAGGTCATCGATGATGGCGCACCGATTAAAATATCCTTAAGTTGTTTAACACTCAGCTGTGCTTGATGGGCTGCATGGGCATTAACATCGTTTTTCTTTTTGCAGCTTGATAGTAAAGTGTTAACTTGCTTGATAAGTAAACTCACTTCGTCATCTTGCGAATCATTGTGCGCAACAAGCTTTTGAACTTCTTTATCAATTGTTTGGATTTGTTGTAACAGAGAGATTTTTTGTTGGGCAATACTCTTTAATCCATCGCCACGTTTTGCAGCAATGGCTGTCAATTCATCATCTAACAGCGCAGCAATAGACTCTAAGCACGAAACTTGTTGTGTTAGTTTACTGGCAATTAAATGATTATGATCAGCCATAGACATCAAACTCGAATGCAGCAATGTTCTTTGCTAACTTCTCAGCATCAATTTGGTATTTACCTTCGCTGATTGCTTTTTTCAGCTCAGCTACTTTATTGCTGTCAAAGCCAGATGATTGCTCAGCTTTTTCTTGCAAAGACTTAAGCTGTTTAGCTTGAGGTGTTAAGCTCACAGAATCTGCACTTGCTTTAGGTGCGGCTGACTTTGCAGCAGCTGCATTAGCATTATCTTTTTGTAAATCAAGCTTCTTTTGCTTGGTATTTGTCAACACAGAAGGCTGTTGTTGACCATTATTGACATTGCTTACCATAATTTTGACCTATACATTACCCAACATATGCCTTTATATCGGCGGGCACAGCGGATACTTTAGCATAAATATAAAAAATTAAATATTTACTTGTACAGACTCGACCCCATCCACACGTGCATTTAATACTTTACCTGATTTTTTGTTTTTTACACGTACTAATTCGTCTAACGTGCCATCTTCTAAAGCAATCCCAGTGGTCTTAATTCTTAAACCGCGTAATGAGGCATAAATAGTGACATTATCGCCTTTGCAAACCATACACACCTGACGCATTACAATAGGGCTGCCATCACGCAAGTTACGTTTGCTACGGCTGCCAATAAGTATAGACTCATCTTGTACGTATTGCGTTCTAACAAACTGCTTTGGTTTCATTTCAACACGTAAATGCTCTGGACGGATGACTTCACCACGAGCAAGGTTGGTTGTTACAACAACCACAGGTTCGAGCTCAATTATGCGGACATGGACGTATTGGGTCCAACTATTTAGGTCTTGGCACTTAAGTTGTACAGTTACCTGCCGATTAAAAGGAGGTTCTGTTGGTAACTCTTTGTTTATTGGCGACTCACAAAACCTCTCAGGAATGCGACCATCTAATGGTAAAGCACTTATTTGTGGTTTGGTGTCCAGATCAGGGAGCTGTTCGCTAACAAAATCGATAGCGATTTGTTGAAGTTGCTCGTTATTATAAACTTCTGCCTGCAGTTGTGTTGCAAACAACAGGCTAGTAAGAAAATAAAAAACACTGTATCTTCGGCTTTTTTTTAACAAACTCATATTGTTTCGACTATGCTTATGGTTGAAAACAAGGTATAAATATTTTGCGTCAAAAAACAGACGCTTCGTAACCTTATGTAGCTTTAACACAAAGAAGGCAATTATTGTTCCAGCTCTGATTGTTTATCTTTAGGAGATTGAAATGGCAGGCATTTTAGACTCAGTTAACCAGCGTACTCAGTTGGTTGGGCAAAACCGCCTTGAATTACTATTATTCAAACTCAGAGGGCGACAACGCTTTGGTATCAACGTGTTTAAAGTAAGAGAGGTTTTGCAATGCCCACCACTTACTAACATGCCAAAATCAAACGCGTATATTCGCGGCGTTGCGCACATTCGTGGCCAAACTATCTCTGTTATTGATTTATCGATGGCCGTAGGTGGTCCGGCAATTGAAAATATCAAAGACAGTTTTATCATCATTGCTGAGTACAACCGTTCAGTGCAAGGGTTCTTAGTTGGCGGAGTTGAGCGCATCGTTAATATGAACTGGGAAAAAATAATGCCACCGCCTTCAGGTGCGGGACGTTATTCATACTTAACAGCGGTCACTGAGATTGAAAATGAGTTAGTTGAGATACTTGATGTAGAAAAGATCTTAAACGAAATTTGTCCAGTTAACACTGAAGTGAGTGCTGAAGTGGTTGGTGAGGGTGAAATTCAGCGTGATTTAGGTGAGCGTATTGTCTTTATTGCTGACGATTCAGCGGTAGCTCGAAACCAAGTTAAACGTGCGCTTGAACCGTTAGGTGTACAAACTGAGTTAGCTAAAAACGGCAAAGAAGCATTATTACGTTTACGTGAGATTGCTCAGCTTGATTGTAAAAATGATATTACTGAGCGCGTTGGCTTATTGATATCTGACGTAGAGATGCCGGAAATGGATGGTTATACCTTAACCGCCGAAATTAAAGCAGATCCAAAATTATCACCTCTTCATGTGATCTTGCATACCTCTTTAAGTGGTGTATTTAACCAAGCAATGATTGAAAAAGTAGGTGCCGATGATTTTATTGCAAAATTTAACCCAGATGAATTAGCAACAGCTGTGAAAAAGTGGGTTCATTGTGATTAATTATTTATAGGTGGTATTACTTTGGAAAATAAGCATTTACAACAAAGCGAATACGATCAATTCCGCTCTTTCTTAGAACAACAATGTGGCATTGTGCTTGGTGATAACAAACTTTACTTAGTAAAAAGTCGCCTAGCGCCGCTTATGGCGCGTTTTAATGTCGAGTCTTTATCACAGTTGGTAAGTAAAACCTTAAGTCCTCATGAGAGGCAGCTTCGTGCCGCTGTGGTTGATGCCATGACCACCAATGAGACGCTATGGTTTCGAGACCAATACCCATTTGAGCTATTGAAAACG
Source organism: Pseudoalteromonas sp. NFXS39 (assembly GCF_040148775.1). Classification (NCBI taxonomy): domain Bacteria; kingdom Pseudomonadati; phylum Pseudomonadota; class Gammaproteobacteria; order Alteromonadales; family Pseudoalteromonadaceae; genus Pseudoalteromonas; species Pseudoalteromonas sp. NFXS39. Next base: position 141,443 of record NZ_JAGDEC010000002.1, read on the forward strand.
AAGCTATTCCCTGAACTTAAAGATGTTCGTCGACCATTGAAAATATGGTCAGCGGCAAGTTCATCAGGGCAGGAGCCATACTCTATTGCCATGTCGGTCGCTGAGTTTCAGGCTAAAAACCCTGGCGTATTAAAGATGGGAGCGCAAATAATTGGCACAGACATTTCTAATACCATGCTTGATATGTGTAAGAACGCTGAGTACGACTCGTTAGCCCTTGCTCGTGGTTTGTCGATGGAACGACGTCAGAAGTTCTTTAAGGACAGCGGTAATGGAATGGCTCAGGTTGTTGAACCTATTCGCAAAATGGTGAGCTTTAGACATTTAAACTTACTAGATTCATACGCCTTAATGGGCAAGTTTGACATTATATTTTGTCGTAATGTGTTAATTTACTTCTCACCAGAAGTAAAAGCTAAAATCATTTCGCAATTTGCTCAAGCTTTAAACCCTAAAGGTTATCTATTTTTAGGTGCATCTGAATCAATGGCGGGCCTTAGTGACAGCTTTGATATGGTTCGTTGTAACCCTGGTATTATCTATCAAAAAAAGTAAACTCTCCTTAGCAACCTAGTCCTTAGGTTGCTAAATTTATCTATTTTTCAGTCTGTTATACAAATAAAACTTACTCCTTATTTTTGGCTTATCTTTTGCATTGTTCACTGCAGAGTCAATTTTTTGGAGATGGTTATGGCTATCAGTTTTGATAAAGCATTTGGAGTTCATCCGCATGCGATGTTGATCCGTTCACAACGCGCTGAGTTATTAGCGACAAATATCGCTAATGCTGATACGCCGGGCTATAAAGCGAAAGACATCGATTTTGCCTCGGCATTAAAAGCGGCAAAAAGCAACCAGCAAGGTGGCAATAGTATGGTAAGAACCGATGCTAAACATATTGCCGGAGGCAGTCGTTTTGTTGGTAATGCCGAAATGTTTCGTACGCCAAATCAAGCAGATACAGGTGATGGTAACTCAGTTGATATACAAGTGGAACGAAACTTGTATGTACAGAACTCATTAGAGTATCAGGCAAGCCTGCAATTTATGAGTAGTAAAATTAAAGGCCTTAAAAAAGCCCTCGGTAGTCAAGGAGCTTAATCATGAGTTTGTATAATGTTTTTGATATTTCAGCAACCGGTATGAGCGCGCAAAATGTCCGCTTAAATACTACTGCCAGTAATATCTCGAATGCGAATTCGATTAGTTCTAGCCAAGATCAGACGTATCGAGCGCGCCATCCTGTTTTTGCTGCAGAGTTGACTAAAGCGTCAGCATCACAAAGCAATCCTCAGGGCTCTTCTGTTGGCGTTAAAGTACTAGGCATTGTAGAGAGTGATAAGCCTCTGCAAATTGAATATAACCCAAACCATCCAAGTGCTGATGAAAATGGTTACATCTATAAGCCTAACGTTAATGTTGTAGAAGAAATGGCAAATATGATTTCTGCCTCTCGCTCTTACCAAACAAATGTGCAAGTTGCTGATGCAGCTAAGCAAATGTTAAGTAAAACACTGTTGCTTGGGCAGCGGTAACCGAGGATAAGTTATGAGTAACGACATCAGCAGTGCGTCATCCACGTATTTAGATAATTTACGTTGGCAAGACAATCAAAATAAAACAGAAGAGAAAGATGATACTTTAACGCAAGAAGACTTCTTCTCACTTTTAACACAACAGTTGTCGTTTCAAGACCCAAGCAAGCCAGCTGATAATGATCAAATGATTGCGCAGATGACGAACTTCACTATGGCTGAGGGTATTTCAAACTTAAATGAGAAGTTTGAATCACTGACTGCTTCAATGACATCAAATTCTGCGTTACAGGCTTCTACCCTTGTTGGTAAGCAAGCGTTACTTGAGTCTGACACGATTGATTTTGATGGTGAAAATCTCGCTAAAGGGTCGGTAGTTGCAGAAACTGCCGTTGAGTCTCTAACGTTAAGAATAACAGATTCATCGGGCCAGTTAGTGCGCACGATTGAATTAGGTTCGCAGTCAGCGGGTGCACTTCGTTTTGAATGGGATGGTAAAGATAACGATGGCAATGTACTCCCTGAAGGTGAGTATGACATCAGTGCTGAAGGCTTTGTAAATGGAGACTACAGCAGTATGCCAATGGCGACCTTTAAGAATATTGAAAGTGTCAATATTAATGGCGCCAGCGGCATTATCGTAAATACAAAAGAGGGTGCGGTTAGGCTAACTGATATAGCTGAAATCGCATAAGTAAAAAAGGTTTGGGTTAGCTTAGGCTAAGAGATAGGTTAGAGGTGAGTTATGAGCTTCAATATTGCATTAACAGGCTTAGCAGCCGCGCAAAAAGATTTAGACGTTACAGCAAATAATATTGCTAACGTCAATACCACGGGCTTTAAGGAGTCTCGTGCAGAGTTCGCTGATGTGTACGCATCATCAGTATTTAGTTCTGGTAAAACAAAAAATGGTGACGGTGTAAGAACAACAATGGTGGCACAGCAATTCCACCAAGGTTCATTATCTTTCACTAATAACTCACTGGACTTAGCAATTACTGGTGAAGGTTACTTTGCCATGGCAAATGACCTAGGTGCACAAGATTTTACATATACTCGTGCTGGTGCGTTCAAACTTAATAAAGACAACTTTATTGTGGATGCTAGCGGAAACTACTTACAAGGTTTCCCTGTTGATGAAGCAACGGGTGATACAACTTCTGTTAGTTTAAGCACATCTTCTGCGCTACAAATTCCTGATGCATCAGGTTCTCCACGCGCTACGACCAATGTTTATTCGTCGTTTAACTTAGATTCGCGTGCATTAACGCCAGCAGTTACACCATTTGACCCAGAGACAAGTGCATCGTACAACAGTTCAACATCAACAACGGTGTATGATTCTTTAGGTGAGCCACACATTTTACAGTTCTTCTTTGTTAAAACTGACGCAGCAGTGACTGGTAATGACAATGAATGGCAAGTGTTTGCAACACTTGATGAAAAGCCGTTTGCTGCTAATGGTACTGAGCAAACTGCGTCGCCATATACACCTATTTCAACTTTTCAGTTTGACTCAAGTGGTTTACCTCAAAGCACTGATGGGACTCCAAATACTGATGCTACGTTTAATCCATTAACAATACCTTCAGCCGGTATATCTGGTTTATTATCTAACGGTGCGAGTTTCCCTGATGATGTAAACATCAATTGGCGCGATGAAGCTGGTACAACGAATAAAATACCGACCCAATATGCAAGTAACTTTGAAGTGAAAGCGCTAGAGCAAGATGGTGCGACTGTAGGTCGTCTATCAGGTATTGATATTGGTACAGATGGTAAAATCGTTGCTTCTTACAGTAATGGTGATACTTCATTCTTGGGCCAAGTGGCAATGGTGCGCTTTTCTAATTCACAAGGTTTACAGCAAGTGGGTAACACGGCATGGAAGAAAAGCTTAACCTCTGGTGAGCCAATTGCCGGTGAACCAGGTTCAGGTACTTTAGGTTCAATTAACTCATCAGCGCTTGAGCAGTCGAATGTTAACTTAACTAGTGAACTTGTTGATTTGATCAGTGCGCAGCGTAACTTCCAGGCAAATTCACGTGCGCTTGAGGTTAACTCAACACTACAACAAAATATCCTACAGATCCGTTAATTTTAGCGGCTCTAAGCTTAATCCGACACGAAGGCTGCTCCCTCTATTGGCAGCCTTTTTTCATTTTACCGACCTCATTTTTCTTTCCTATTTTAGCGTCAATTTTACTTTGGCACTTTTATTGCATTTCTTAGTTATCGTATTTTTAGTGAGTCAATGTTATGGACAAAATGGTCTACATTGCCATGTCGGGTGCAAAGCAAAGCTTGCGAGGTCTTGAACTCAAGGCGAACAATCTTGCTAATGCTAACACCACTGGCTTTAAAGCTGATTTTGCACAAGCTCGCTCTATGCAAGCCTTCGGTGAAGGTCTGCCATCTAGGGTGTTTGCAATGCAAGAACGCCCTGGATCTAATATGGAATCGGGTGGCTTTGTTGAAACTGGCCGCGAGCTTGATATCGCGATGAGTGACCGTGGTTGGTTGAGTGTACAAGATGCATCAGGCAATGAGGCGTACACCAAAACTGGCACATTAAACATTACTCCAGATGGCGCGTTGATCACTAGCCACGGCCGTCAAGTAATTGGCGAAGGTGGTCCAATTATTTTGCCGTTACCTATCGAGAAAGTTGAGTTTAGTGAAGATGGCGCTATTCAGGTTCGCCCACAAGGTGCGCCTGCTAACTTTTTAGAAGTAGTTGATCGGCTGAAAGTGATTGAGGCTGATAACACTCAGCTTGAAAAAGGTAATGACGGGTTATTCCGACCAAAAGAAGATATGTTGGTAAATGATCTATGTGGTTTTTGTGATATTTCGCCGAACGTGAAAGTACTGTCGGGAACGCTTGAGATGTCGAATGTAAACCCAGTGCATGAAATGGTCGACATGATCAGCAATCAACGCCAATTTGAATTACAAGTTAAATTGATGAAAACAGCCGAAGAGCTCGATGAGCGTCAAGATCAGCTGTTACGCATTGTTTAAGATGACTGAGAGGGTAGAGTTATGAATCCTGCATTATGGATCAGTAAAACCGGGCTTGACGCCCAGCAAACCGATATTTCGGTGATCTCAAATAATCTCGCGAATGCCAGCACGGTCGGTTACAAAAAAAGCCGCGCCGTATTTGAAGATTTACTATATCAAAACATTAACCAACCAGGTGGTCGTTCGTCACAAGACACTGAAATGCCATCGGGCTTAATGCTAGGTGCCGGTGCCAAAGTGGTTGCTAACCAAAAGAACTTTTCACAAGGTAACATGCTTACCACAGAAAATTCATTGGATTGGATGATTTCAGGTCCTGGTTTTTTTGAAGTGCAATTACCTGATGGCAATATTGCCTATTCACGTAATGGTCAATTCACGACTGACGAAGATGGTCGAATTGTGACATCGGGAGCGGGTTTTCCCTTGCAGCCTGAAATGAATGTTCCAGATGATGCACAATCAATCACTGTTTCGCAAGACGGTGAAGTGTCAGTTCGTATCGCAGGGCAACCAGACAATGTGGTAATTGGTCAGCTAACTATTAGTGATTTTATTAATCCATCGGGTCTTGAGCCCATGGGGCAAAACTTATACACAGAAACCGCTGTTAGTGGTGCGCCTGTGCAAGGTAACCCAGGTATCGATGGTTTAGGCAGTGTGGTTCAAGGTTCTCTTGAAACGTCTAACGTGAATGTGACAGAAGAGCTCGTTAACTTGATTGAAACACAACGAATTTATGAAATGAATTCAAAAGTGATTTCAGCGGTTGATGAAATGCTTAGTTACATTAATCAGCAGCTTTAATGGGTAGGAGGCAGCATGCGTAATATTATCTTAGTCACATCGGCAGCATTAATGCTGGGTGGTTGTATGACAACGCAAAATCATCATGTGGTTCAGGATGACCCTTACTATGCGCCTATGTACCCGGAGCCTACAACAGAGCCTATGGTACCAACGGGGTCGTTGTTTGATAGTTATTCATCAAATGACTTGTACTCAGATAAAAAGGCTCTACGCGCTGGCGATATCATCACTGTTAAATTGCAAGAGTCTACTCAAGCGACCAAAGCAGCTAAAACCGAAACAGATAAAGAAACGGATGCGAGTTTAGATCCAGTAATTGGTCTGGGAGGTAATCCAGTTAACATTGGTGGTGATAGTATTCAATTTGGTATTGGCTCGGGGGCATCGTTTAAAGGTGACTCAAAGTCTAATCAATCAAACAGCTTATTTGGTGATATTTCTGTAAACGTGATGCGTGTTTTACCCAATGGAAACTTAGTTATTCGCGGTGAAAAATGGCTTACGTTGAACACTGGCGAAGAGTTTATTCGCCTTGAAGGCTTAGTTCGTCCAGAAGATGTTTCAGCTAGTAATACAGTAACATCAAACCGAATTGCCAATGCGCGAATTCAATATTCAGGTAAAGGGCAAATTCAAGAAACACAAAGCGCAGGTTGGCTGTCTCGTTTCTTTAGTAGTTCGCTTTTCCCATTTTAGAGGAACAAAGTCATGAATGGGTTTAAATACATCATCGCTCTTTGCTTAATTAGCCTGCAGTTTTCTGCACAGGCTGAGCGAGTCAAAGATGTATCTATGGTTGAAGGTGTTCGTGCAAACCAATTAGTCGGTTATGGTTTGGTTGTAGGTTTGCCAGGCACAGGTGAACAAAGCAGATTTACTCAACAGAGCTTTAAAGCCATGTTAAATGGCTTTGGTATTACTTTACCAGATAGCTTAAAACCTAAAATTAAAAATGTTGCAGCCGTTGCTGTTCATGCAGAGCTACCAGCATTCAGAAAACCAGGGCAAACCATAGATATTACGGTTTCGTCTATCGGGAGTGCAGGTAGTTTACGCGGTGGTACCTTATTACAAACCTTTTTAAAAGGGGTTGATGGTAATACGTATGCGATTGCACAAGGCAGCTTAGTTGTTGGTGGTCTAGGTGCTGAAGGAGCTGATGGTAGCCGGGTCATTATTAACACGCCAACGGTAGGTCGTATTCCAAACGGTGCCATTGTAGAGCGTGCTATTAAGAGCCCGTTTATGCAAGGTGACTACATTACCTTTAATTTAAACCGCCCTGATTTCACAACGGCAAAACGCTTAGAGCAAACAATTAATGATTTAGTTGGCCCTGATAGCGCGCAGGCAATCGATGCAGCCTCAGTTCGTGTATTGGCACCGCGTGATGCATCTCAACGTGTTGCGTATTTGTCTACTCTTGAAAACTTAGAGTTTAAGCCGGCAGACACCGCTGCAAAAATTATTGTTAACTCGCGCACTGGTACAATTGTGATTGGTAAAAATGTGAAGCTGCAGCCTGCGGCTATTACGCACGGTGGTTTGACGGTCACTATTGCTGAGCAGCAAAATGTGTCACAACCAAATGCATTAAGTGAAGGTGAAACCGCCGTCACAAATCAAAGCATTATTGATGTTAATGAAGATGACTCACGTGCTTTTGTATTTAACCCTGGTGTTAATCTTGATGATCTCGTTCGAGCCATCAATGAGGTTGGGGCCGCACCGGGTGATTTAATGGCGATTCTAGAAGCTTTAAAAGAAGCGGGGGCGATAAACGGGCAACTGGTTATCATTTAAATTAAAGCGCGCTTTCGAGCGCGTTTTTGTTTCTAGTAGTTATTAAATCATTTAGCTCACAGATATCAGTCAAATCTTTGTTCTGAAGTCACTCCATTCCTATATCAGTTATTAGCTATTCATTTATATAGTTTTTTGTTGGCGCAATTTTTGCATTTTATTTTTCATTATTAACTATTGTGTCAAAAAGCTGATGGATACTAATCATCTCGACAAGCAAAACTTTTTTGATTTAGGTAACTTAGACTCATTACGTCAAAGTGCTTTGAAAAGTGATGCCTCTAGCGATGCGTCAAAAGAGGCGCTGAAAAAAGCGGCGGCACAATTCGAATCTATCTTCACTCAAATGCTTCTTAAAAGTATGCGTAAAGCAAATGAAGCGTTTGAAGATAAAGACAGCCCATTTAATTCAAGCGGCGTTAAGTTTTTTGAAGAGATGCATGATCAACAAATGTCGGTTGAGCTTTCATCTAATGGCTCGCTCGGCCTAGCTGACTTGATAGTGCAGCAGCTTTCGCCTGACGGTAAGAAGTTTACTCCTGGTTCTGTGCTTAGAACTACTGCTGACTTTGATAGTGATAAACGGGCAAGCGGTGTGGTTGATAGCAAAACTGATGTTAAGGCTGAACCGCAAGCTGTCGCAGATACGACAGCAAACGAGCAAACAGAAAACCGCTTTGAAGATGTGGAGTCTTTTATTAGCTCTGTTTGGGAGCACGCAAAAAATGCTGCAAAGAGGATTGGTTTAAATCCTGCTGTGATGGTTGCTCAAGCAGCCCTTGAAACAGGTTGGGGTAAACACATTATCAGTAAAGCTGATGGCACAAGTAGTAACAACTTATTCAATATTAAATCGGATACGAGCTGGCAAGGTGATAAAGCGAGCAAAGTCACGCTTGAGTTTGAACAAGGCGTGCCAGTTAAAAAGCAAGCAAGTTTCCGTTCTTATCAATCGATTAAAGACAGTGTTAACGACTTTGTGGATTTCTTAAATGAAAACCCACGTTATCAAGAAGCACTCAATAATACTGCAGAGCCTGCAGCCTTTTTAGATTCGTTACAAAAAGCAGGTTATGCAACTGATCCAAATTATGCCGATAAAATTAAGCAGGTATTGAAGCGTGTTGAGCTTCAAAGTGTCGCTGCTTCATTGGTACGTTAAGGAGTAGACCCTGATGTCATTTAGCTTATATGACATAGCAAATGCCGGTGTAAGAGCTAATTCTGAGCTTTTACAAACCACCAGTAAAAACATAGCCAACGTTAATACCGAGGGCTATGTGCGTGAGCGTACAGAGTTCACAACCATGATCGACAACCAAGTGGGTCGTGGTGAAACGTATCGCTTACTGAATGAATTTGCGCAGAAGCAATTAAATAGAGATACCTCTAATAAAACATTCTTTGATCAATTTGTGACTGAAGCAAGCCGTGTAGATAGCTTGTTTTCTGAAGAGTCAAACAGCTTATCAACGAGTGTCAATTCGTTTTTTAACAATGTACAAGAAAGCTTAAATCAACCGTCATCAACAGTAGCTCGTTCACTGGTCATGACTGATGCACAAAACTTAATTGATCAAATGGACAGATTATCGAGCATTGTGGTTGACCAAAAAGCAGTGGTAAATGAGCAGCTAGAGATTTTTTCTGAAGAAGCAAATAACCTGATCCAAAATATCAGTGATTTGAATACTAAGATTGCGTCGGTTCATGGTACTGATCGTGAGTCAGTATCAAGTGGTTTATACAATGAACGCGATAAAGCGATTCGTGACTTATCTGAGCTGATTGATATTGAAACCCTAGATGGTAATAACGGCGAAAAGCAAGTGTATTTAGGCTCAGGCCAAGCTCTTGTCATGCAAAGTGGTACATTTAACTTGTTTTCATTCAGTGGCGATCCTGATCCGAACTTTAAAGAGCTGAAACTTGATGTAAACGGTGGCAAAGCTGTGCCGCTTGAAGTTGATGTGAGTAAGTTGAAAGGCAAAATAGGCGGATTATTGGCATTTCGTGACGACATTTTAGTGCCAGCGCAAAACCAGCTAGGTCAAATGGGGTTAGCGTTAGCTGATGCCTTTAACCAACAAAATAGCTTAGGTATGGACGCTAATGGTGAAATTGGTGGTGATATTTTTGCTATTCCAACCGTTGATGCGTTCGGTTATCAAGCCAACACGGGCACATCAACAATGACGGCAACTCTTGAGCCAGGTAAAGGCAGCGAATTGCCAGCAAGTGATTTTATCGTTACTTATACCAGTGCTACGACTGTTGAGATTCAGGCAATCGATAATAAAGGCGAACCAATTGGCACCGCGTCAACAGCGAATGTGACAGCAGGTGTGATTGATTCATCAACCATCACTGGCGGCGAAGCGTTTGGTTTACAGCTCAATGTATCGGGTGCTGCCAATACCGGTGACCAATTTATGGTTAAGTTGAACTCTCAGGCTTCTACGAGCCTAGAGCTTGCGACGGAACGCCCTGAAGACTTAGCATTAGCATCACCTATTCGAACTGCGAACGATATTAATAACACCAGTGACGCAAGTATTTCTGCTGGTACAGTCTCAGATATTGATAACTCAACGGGTATTACCGTAGGCCCACCACCTAGTTTGGCGAATGGCGATATCACGTTAGTGAAAACGGCGAATGCTAACGAATATCAAATCACAGATGGCAACGGCACATCAACGTTTACTATTACACCACCTGCTGAGAATATTCTTGCTCAAGCGGGAGCACCTTATGATGCTTATGGCTTCGATTTTAATATCGAAGGCTCTCCAGCTACAGGAGACACTTTCACACTTGAGTTTAACACTGGTGGTTTTGATGATAACCGTAATGGTTTGCTATTGGCTGATTTACAAAATGGTGAACTAGTTCGTCAAAATGTTGAAGCAAGTAGTACTGCTGATAATCATAAAACCTTTAATCAAGCATATTCTGGAATTGTTACTGATATTGGTGTTGTGACTAGTCAAGCTCAAACCAATGGCGCAGCCTTTACAGCATTGGCTGATCAGTCGGAAGCCTGGTATGAATCGCTATCAGGTGTAAACCTTGATGAAGAGGCGGCAAACTTACTGCGTTTTCAACAATCGTATGCGGCATCTGCACAGGTACTTTCAACAGCACGTACTATTTTTGACACCTTATTAAGTGCGGCGAGGTAATTATGCGTATTTCAAATAACATGATGTATAAGAATAACCTTAATTCTATTCTTAACTCACAGCAAAACGTTAATAAAGCACAAGAGCAGGTTAATACCCAAAAGCGTGTATTGACTGCTGCTGACGATCCTTCAGCAACGGCTCGCGCTTTACTTTATAACGATCGCATTCAGGGTAATGAACAGTTCACAAAAAATATCACTATGTTGAATAGCCGCCTGACGACAGAAGAAAGTGTGCTGCAAAATATTAAAGGTGCACTTGAGTCTGCTTATACTTTATCTATTCAAGCAGGTAATGGTGCCTATAGTGATATCGACCGTGAAGGTATTGCTGAAGAAGTTAAGGCACTACAAAGCACCGTTCTTGATTTAATGAATGCAAAAACCGAAGACGGTAAGTTTATCTTTTCGGGCTATCAAGATAATACCCCTTCTTATAGTTACAATAGTACGTCTGGTCGCTATGAATATGGCGGCGATCAGGGGCAACACAAAATCAAAGTGGCTGAAGGTGTAGAAATCAAATCGAGTGACAATGGTTTTGATACATTCGAAAAAGTAAATGCGCGCCTAAATGTGGCCTCAAACGACGGCACTGTGTCTGGCGGTATCACAAGCTCGAAAATTTATGTGACTGAGCAAGCTGATTTCGATAAATTCCATCAAGCTAATTACAACCCTGATCCTGCCGCCGCTGCAAATGCTAATACACTAAGCTTTATTACTACAACAGGGACACCTAATACTTATGTGGTACAGCAAGCGGGTGTAACAATTGACAGTGGTAGTTTTGAAGATGGTAAAATCGTTTATAAAGGCATGGAGGTTAGTATTGAGCCTGTTGCAAATGGGCAAGTTGATGTTGATCTTGAAGCGCCACAAAAAGAGAATGCGTTAAATACTTTGGATGACCTGATAGCAGGACTAACCAATCCTAATTTAACTCAGGAAGAGTTTGATCAAGTTTTAGCGGATGCCATTGTACAACTCGATAATGCCAAAAATCAGGTTTCACTTGTACAGGCCGGTTTGGGTGGTCGCTTAAATACAGCCAAGAAAATTGAACAATCAAACGGTGACTTAGATACTAGCAACAGAGCTGCAAAAGCCGAGCTTGTTGAGCTTGATATGGCTGAAGCGATTACTGAACTTACCAAACAGGAAACATCACTGCAAGCTGCACAAGCAACATTTGGCCGTTTGGCTAACCTTTCCTTATTTGATTATTTATAATTTTTGTAGGTTAAGCTTAGTTAATAAGCTTAACCTACAAAACCTACCTTAAGCTTCCTACTTTAAAAGTGCTTTTAGCTCACTCTTTATTGTATTCTTACTCTCATTAACACATCGTGATAGCGGCTTTCAAGGTAACCAGGAGCCATGTTTAGTTAAAAAGATAAAGTATTTCTTTTTTAAATACAGTGCATTAAATAAAAATTTAAAAATTGTTTAAAAATTCACTAAAGGATTTTTTGAGCGGACCGATAACTTAATTAACCAAGCAGAGTAACAAACAACAGTTACCGCTTAATTAGAGTAAGTTTAAGAGTAAATGATAAGTTTACTTCGGGAGAAATATCATGGCACTTTATGTAAATACAAATGTTAGTTCATTAAACGCACAAAGACAATTAATGAATTCTGGTAACTCACTTGATACTTCATTCAAGCGTTTATCATCTGGTCTTCGTATCAACAGCGCAGCTGACGATGCGGCTGGTCTACAAATTTCTGACCGTTTAACATCACAAATCAACGGTCTTAACCAAGGTAACCGTAACGCGAACGACGGTATCTCGCTAGCGCAGACTGCTGAGGGTGCACTAGACGAAGTAACCTCAATGTTCCAACGTATGCGTACATTAGCTCAACAAGCGGCAAATGGTTCTAACACAGATGAAGATCGTTTAGCACTTCAAGAAGAAATGCGTTCATTATCTGCAGAAGTTAACCGTGTTTCAGAAGATACTACTTTCGGTGGTCAAAATTTACTCGACGGTAGCTATAAAGCAAGTTTTCAAGTTGGTGCTGACGCAGTACAAACGATTGGGTTTAGCATGAAAGATGTAGGTGGAACTGCAAACACAATTTCAGCTGAAGGTGGTTTTACATTATCAGGTATTGCAAGTATTGCGTCAGCAATCTCTAATGAGTCACTTAGTGCAGCAGCAGATGGTGTAAGTGCGATAAGTGAAGCTGCTAACGCATATACCTTTGCAGGAACATTCATTGCTACAGCTATTAGTGTTTCATCGCAAGCGAATGCTCAAGCTGTATTAGCTGGTATGGATTCAATGATTGCGGTAGTTGATAAAAAGCGTGCAGAATTAGGTGCGGTACAAAATCGTTTTCAATCTACAATTCGTAATCAATCGAATATCTCTGAAAACTTAAGTGCTGCACAATCTCGAATTAAAGATACCGATTTTGCGCAAGAAACAGCGAACTTAACTAAGATGCAAATCTTACAACAAGCAAGCCAAACAATCTTGAGTCAAGCTAACCAACGTCCTCAAGCTGCATTAAGCTTACTAGGTTAATAGTTGGGAATTTGAGTTAAAGTGAAGTCAAAACTTTGACTTAAAGAAAAGCGCCTTTGTCTAATGGGGTATTAACAAAGGCGCTAAGATAGGATTATAAAGCGGAGGCGCTCAAAATCCTGACAGTAGTGTTCTAACATTTGTAAGAACATAAAATACAAAGCACAAATTATGCCATAATTCGTGCACTAGAACCCACTCTTAAACTTATCTCTCTTAAGGCTCCTATAAATGGAGCCTTTTTTCATTACTTTTTTATCTCAATTAATAGTTGGCCTATTAATTGCTCTATTTACTTCAAGTTAATTAACTAATCAGCAAAGTGGCAGTTTTTTGCCCTAGGCGACTTAGAATTGCCGCTGTAAGGGTCACTTTGTCAAGTTCACTTTTAAAAAGTGGCTTTACTTTGACAGATAAGAAGAGAGTATATTATGGCTTTATATGTAAATACTAACGTTAGTGCACTAAACGCACAAAGACAACTAGATAGAACCGGTGGTGATTTAGATACCTCGTTTAAGCGTCTTTCATCAGGTCTACGTATTAACAGTGCGGCTGATGATGCTGCTGGTTTACAAATTTCTGACCGCCTACAATCACAAATTCTTGGTTTAAATCAGGGTAACCGAAATGCCAATGATGGTATTTCACTTGCGCAAACTGCAGAGGGGGCGATGGATGAAATTACATCGACTTTCCAACGAATTAGAACTCTATCACAACAGGCTGCAAATGGCTCAAATACAGATGAAGATCGTTTAGCTATCCAAGAAGAAATTAGGCAATTATCTGAAGAAGTAAACCGGATTGCCCAGGATACTACTTTTGGGGGTCAGAATTTATTAGATGGTAGCTATTCAGCAAGCTTTCAAGTGGGAGCTGATGCAGTTCAAGCGATTGGCTTCAGCATGCAAGATGTAGGAGGGACAGTAAATAGCCTTTCTGCAGAGGGGGGGTTTACATTATCTGGAATTGCAAGTATAGCCTCAGCAATTGCTAATGAATCTTTAAGTGCAGCTGCTGATGGTGTCAGTGCAATAAGTGAGAGCGCTAATGCTTATACTTTTTCAGGTACTTTTATTGCGAGTGCAATCAGTGTTTCATCACAAGCAAATGCTCAAGCTGTGTTGGCAGGGATGGATTCATTAATTGCAGTAGTAGATAAAAAACGTGCTGAGCTGGGAGCTGTGCAAAACCGTTTCCAATCAACAATTCGTAACCAAGCCAATATTTCAGAAAATTTATCAGCTGCAAAATCACGAATTAAAGATGCCGACTTTGCTTTAGAAACAGCTCAATTGACTAAAAATCAAATTTTACAACAAGCAAGCCAAACAATTTTAGGTCAAGCAAATCAACGACCTCAAGCGGCTCTAAGCTTGTTACAAGGCTAAAATTTAAAAATTAGTTAAAAAATTTACAAATAAAGCTAAAGCTTTCGTTTTATCAGACGATAACTGATTTAGAGAACTATCAATCTAGGACTCTATGTCGGTTAAATAGCAGGGTAGGGGTATCCCGCTGTTTAGCTATAAAATGATAAAGCGGAGGCTAATATGGCTTTATATGTAAACACAAATGTGAGCTCTTTGAACGCACAACGCCAGTTAATGAATTCTGGAAATGCACTAGATACATCTTTTAAGCGTTTGTCATCAGGCATGCGTATTAATAGTGCAAGTGATGATGCTGCAGGTATGCAAATCGCCAACCGATTAACAAGCCAAGTTAATGGTTTAACGCAAGGTAATCGAAATGCGAACGATGGTATTTCACTTGCGCAGACAGCTGAAGGTGCACTTGATGAAGTAACATCAATGTTCCAACGTATTCGTACTCTTGCACAACAAGCATCGAACGGTTCAAATACAGATGAAGATCGCTTAGCACTTCAAGAAGAAATTCGCTCTTTGTCTTCAGAAGTAAATCGCGTTTCAGAAGATACTACCTTTGGTGGGCAAAATTTACTTGACGGTTCTTATAATGCAAGTTTCCAGGTTGGTGCTGACGCAGTACAAACGATTGGGTTTAGCATGAAAGATGTAGGTGGAACTGCAAACACAATTTCAGCTGAAGGTGGTTTTACATTATCAGGTATTGCAAGTATTGCGTCAGCAATCTCTAACGAGTCACTTAGTGCAGCAGCAGATGGTGTAAGTGCAATAAGTGAAGCTGCTAACGCATATACCTTTGCAGGAACATTCATTGCTACAGCTATTAGTGTTTCGTCGCAAGCGAATGCTCAAGCTGTATTAGCTGGTATGGATTCAATGATTGCCGTAGTTGATAAAAAACGTGCAGAACTTGGTGCAGTACAAAACCGTTTCCAATCAACAATTCGTAACCAATCTAATATTTCTGAAAACTTGAGTGCAGCGAAATCTCGTATTAAAGATACAGACTTTGCCCAGGAAACTGCGAACTTGACTAAGATGCAAATCTTACAACAAGCTAGCCAATCAATCTTAAGTCAAGCAAATCAACGCCCTCAAGTAGCACTTTCACTACTAGGCTAATATTTGTTTTATAAGTCACTTCAGGCTCAGGAAATTTGCTTCGAAGTGGCTTATACTTACCGAGTAAGATATTAAGAGGTGTTACTATGATAGATCTTAATTCAACGCAAAGGTCTAATGAAAACCTTAATACTGGTGGAAATTCTGCAAATTTAAAAGCTGAAATTGATGATATTAAAGCAAATAAAGGAACAGAAATTGCTAGTAGAGAGCCCGTGGATATTGAACAAGTTTCAAAAAACAATGAGCGAAAAGATAAAAAAGATCTAATTGCCGAAGTAAAACAAAACCTTGAAAAACTCAATAGCTATATCCCAGTTACATCAACAAATCTAATTTTTGAATTTGATGAAAAGGGAGAGCCACCCATTATCAAAGTTCTTGATAAAGAAAATGACGAAGTAATTCGAGAAATTCCAACAGAAGAATTTCGTGAAGTGGCTAAAGCTTTAGAAGAGTTTGCCGATAAATTAAGCAATAAAGGTTTGTTGTTCGATAGAACAGCATAGCAATTAGTCTTTTAGGAGTATTACTATGGCATTAATTACATCTGCTGGGGTTGGTTCTGGACTTGATCTGGAAAGTATCATCAGTGCGACATTGTCAGCTGAGAATACCCCTAAACTACAAGCGCTCGCTGAAAAAGAAGAGTCTTTACAGGTAGAGCTTTCTTCTCTAGGCGAAGTGAAATCTGCAATGTCTAAGCTGCAAGATACAATAGAAAAATTGGCGGATATTGATAACTTTAATAAGCGTATTGCGAACATTAAGCAACCGACCAGTGATGACGGCGATCTGATATCAGTAACACCAACATCTGATATTTCACCTGGGGACTTCAATATTGAAGTGGTTGAACTCGCTCAAGGTAGTCGAGCTACCTCAAATGCAGGTCTATTTACTTCAACTGATGATGTTGTCACCGCTTCTGGTGGAACTTTATCTTTTGCTGCTGGAGATAAGAGTTTCGACTTAACACTCGATGCGGGTGCAACGCTTGCTGATTTACGTGATGCAATTAACGATTCAAACGATAACTTTGGCGTTACTGCGAATATCATTAACACGGGAACAGAATCAAAGTTAGTCCTCACATCAAATGTCTCAGGGGCAGGTAATGATTTAGTTATTACTAACGATACAGCTGAACTTGATAATGTTTCAACACTTGCTAACGATGGTGTGACTGCTGGTGGTATTGCAATTGCAGCCGGTGATGAAGCTAAAAGTGCAGAAATTAAAGTCGACGGTATTTCGATTGTCAGTGATACTAATACCTTTAAAGATGCTGTACAAGACATGACAATTGTTGCAAAGCGACAAAGTGTTGACGGTGAAACTGCAAAGTTATCTGTAGACGTAGACACTGAAAGTGTTACGACTTTAGTCGATGAGTTTATTGCGAACTATAATAATCTAATTGGTCAAATTGGTTTACAAACGCGGGTAGGTAAACCACTAAATGCAGATTCAACAATCCGTTCATTCGATTCTCAATTAATAAATGCACTTTCAACACCTATTACGGATGCTGGTCCATTTTCAAGTATCTTTGATATCGGTTTAGGTGTTGATAAAGATGGTTACTTGGAAAAGTCTAGCCTAGTCCGTAGCTTAAATGAAGCTATGGATGAGAATTATGACGATGTTGGCAAGGCTTTTGCAGGTGAAAATGGGATAGCAAAACAGTTAGAGTCTCTTTTTGACAATTACTTAGACTCTAAAGGAATCATGAACCAACGAGAAACTAACTTAAATTCTCAACTTGATGACCTAGAAGATGATGTTATTAATCACGAATATAGAATGGAAGAGTTAGAAGCAAGGCTTCGCCAGCAATATGCTGGCTTAGATGTGTTGTTAGCGCAAATGCAATCAACTCAAACGTACCTAAGTGCTCAATTATCGAGTCTCCCTGGCTTTACTAAGTCGTCTTAATGGTAATCGTTGGTTTTTTGTTTGAATTGAAAGGTGAAATATGTACAACGCGAAAGTTAAAAATTATCAAAAAGAGGCCCTCAAAACACGAGTTGCTGGTGCAGACCGTTATGAGATTATTCAAATGTTGATGGCCGGCGCTATTGAAAAGATGGTACTAGCTAAAGTTGCTATAGAAAAAAAACATTATGAAGCTAAAAGTGAGCATTTATCTAAAGCATCAGCTATTTTAGAAGCATTAAGAGGTTGTTTGGATTTTGAAGTGGGCGGTGAAGTAACCGAAAATCTATACTCACTTTATTCTTATATGATTGATAGGTTGTTAGATGCGAGCATAAAAAATGATGTTGATATAGTAGTTGAGGTTTCTAATCTCCTTAAAGAAATAAAGTCAGCATGGGATGCTATTCCGCATGATGTTCGTGAAAAAACACTTTTGGATAATGGTGTAGACGCAAATGTTGGCTAAATTTGATAAGCTTTTTCATGAGTTTGAAACACTTATAGACACGAAAAACTTTGAGAGGCTATTAAATGTAGATAAACAAATCGAAATATTGTTTAAAGAATCAGTTGAAAGTGGGTGTTTTAAAAATTCAGAAGAATTACGGATTATATTAGATAAACATCAAGATCTAACTAATCAGGTATCAGCGTTAAAAAAATCAACGTTTGAGCAGTTAGCACAGTACCAAAAAAATCAAAAAAACTTGAAGAAATACCAAAATGTCTGACTCATATAGAACAATGAATTTTAAAAATTTTGATGATATTCAAAAAAAGTTAAAAAACCTCGAAGAAAAAGAAGAAAAAGAATCAATATTTGTCAATAAAGCTAATGATCTATTTAAAAAAAATATATCTTCATTACAAAAATATTTCCCTGATATTGCAACTAAATTTGCTTCTCATCAGCCTTCTGATAGGTTCAACTTATTTCTGAATGAAAATGGTTCTGCAAATATAGTTGACTACGCAACAAAGGTGCCTATCTATAATAGTGAACCTCTCAACCAGGTCGTAGAGCAGGTTCAAAAATCAATCGAATCGCCTATTTTAACAAGCATAAACTATTCATCTCTGGTGCATTTAGAAAATGATGCTGATTTTGTACATGTTGACTTAATGAAATCGATTGGTGAATCTTATTTAGCATCTTTAAAAAACCTTAAGCTTGGAACTGATCTAAGTAATAAGATTCCTAGTGTAGTTATTTTTGGTGTCGGCTTAGGATACCATTTATCTTTATTATTTGAAAAAGTAAATGCTGAGTTTATAAATATATTTGAACCAGAGGAGGACTACTTTTTTGCAAGTTTGTTTACTTTTGACTGGGCATCATATCTAGGTAAAGTTGATGCATGTGGCGCTACTTTGTATTTAAGCATAGGTTTATCAGATGATGAAACTTATCAAGCTCTATTGAATAGAACAAAAAACCTTGGTCCTTTTACTATTGCAAATTCATTTTACTTTCAGCATTATCCTTCATTTAAAATTAATTCGTTAATTGATAAATTAAAAAAAGAGTTTCATCGTATCTTTATGGGGTGGGGCTTTATTGATGATCAACTTATGGGTTTAGCTCATACAATTGGTAATGATCAAAAAAAGATACCACATTTTTGTGCAGATAAAGTTACTAGCCAACCTTATAAAAATATGCCTATTTTCATTATAGCAAATGGGCCATCCCTCGATAATGACATAGAAGTAATCAAGCAGTTAAAAGATCAAGTTTTAATCTTTTCATGCAATTCAGCTACTACTGCGTTATTAAATAACGGAATTAAACCCGACTTTCATATTGCCTTAGAACGTACAAGAGAAACATTTGATTTTTTAAACTTTTATCTGGATGAAGAAATTAGGAAAAATATTAACTTACTTACATTGAATGTGATGCACCCGGAAGTTGCAGACTTATTTAAATGGTCTGGAGTTGCTTTAAAAGGGCGTGAGGCTGGAACTTGTCTATATCAAGTATCGCAAATTTTATCTCATCTTGAACCAAGTCCAACATTAGCTTTTTGTAATCCTCTTGTGGGCAATCTTGGGTTAAGTTACGCTTTATCCTTAGGTTTTAAAGACTTATATTTGTTTGGTATGGATAATGGCTACATTACTCCTGAAAATCACCATTCAAAATTTAGTATGTATTATAATAATGAAGGTGAGGCTATTCATAACCCCATTACAATGGGCAATGAATTTGAAGTGCAAGGGAATTTTCGAAATGTGGTATTGACAGACCATTTCCTTTATACAGGAAAAAAGCAAATCGAAAACTTATTGCAATCATATGAGGGCAAGGATATATCTTGCTATAATTGCAGTGATGGAGCAAAGCTAGAGGGAAGTACAGCTTTAGAATCAGATAATATAATTATTAATCATGATTATAAAAAAGAAGATGTAATAGATTATATTTGTAATGAGTTGTTTTCACCATCAGTTACAAGTTTAGAACTTGATAAAAACTTATTTTTTGAAGAGTTCTCTAAGCTATGTATTGAAATGGCTGATATTTTGAAACCTAATCCTAGCTCAGTTACTGAAGCAATTGAGCAAGTTATATATCAATTTAGATACTTAACCTGCCTAACAGAAAGTCAATATTCCCATCATTATTTATTGTTAGAGGGAGAAGTGCTCTATGTAAACTCTGTCATTGTGAACTTATTATTTTCATACAGCGAAAATGATAATATTTTAGAGTGTTATGAGAAAATTAGAGTTATTTGGTGTGATTTTTTAAGAGAAGCCCCTAATTTATATATAGATAAATGGAATAAGTATAGCGAGCATGTTTTCGATACATCAAACTTGTAATATAAATGGAGAGAATATGAGTTCTATTTTACATTGGGATAATCTTTACAGAGAAAATAAGCACTTGTCTATCTGGCCTTGGAGCAATCTCGTTAGCCTGTGCTTGCGCTTTAGTCCACTAAGCTTAGCTGATGATGAATTTAGTGTCCTTGAAGTCGGTTGTGGCGCCGGCGCTAATATCCCTTTCTTTTTAAGCTACACCAACAACTATTATGGTATTGATGGTAGTGAACATATCATCTCGAAATTAAAAGATACGTTCGCACCTGTAAAAAAGAACTTTGTAGTTGGTGATTTCACTGAAGCTCTGCCATTCAAAAATCAGTTTGATTTAGTGGTTGATCGTGCAGCTTCGACTCATAATAATACGCAAAGTATTAGAAATTATTTATCTTTGGCTCATAGTAAGCTAAAAACGGGTGGATTACTTATTATTTTAGACTGGTTTAGTACTCAACATTCAGGTTTTAACGAGGGCAAAGCTTGTTCAGTTGATTATGTTCGAAGTGATTATTTTACTGGACCGTTTGCTAATGTAGGTGTCGTACACTTTTTTGATAAGCCGCTGATTACGGAGTTGACCAAAGATTTTGAATTACTACATTTGGAACATACTCAGGTGGAAATAGAAGGCAATGATTCAGTCTCAGCTAGTTGGAGTCTTGTTCTTAAAAAAAATTCATGAATTAATTTCGCTATTAATAAGTGATACGCGTCTTATTACTAGATGAGCTAATTATATTGGTGCATATGATAAATTTAGAAAGTAAAAATGAATTGGGTTTGAAAATGCATCAATGGGCACACACGTTGTTTCCTATTTGTAGAAGCATTCTAGGCCCAGGTGTTAGAGAAACATTGAGTTTTTTACAGCATCAAATACCTGATTTGGAAGTTCGGAGGGTTAAAACGGGTACTCAGGTATTTGATTGGACAATACCGAAAGAGTGGCATGTTAAAGAAGCTTACATTGCAGATCTGGATGGAAATAAAGTTATTGATTTTGTTAATAGCAATTTACATTTAGTTGGGTATTCAACGGCTGTCAATTTAACAATTTCTCGGGATAACTTATTACCTCATCTTTATTCACTACCAAACTTACCTAATGCAATTCCCTATGTTACATCTTATTACAAGGAAAGGTGGGGTTTTTGTGTTTCTGAACAGCAAATGAAAGAATTTGTTAAAAATGAGTATAAAGTTGTAATTGATTCTGAGTTTATCGACGGTGAGTTAAATTATGGAGAGCTTTTAATTAAAGGTGAGAGTGATAAAGAAGTATTGATATCTACTTATATATGCCACCCATCAATGGCAAATAATGAGTTGTCAGGACCTGTAGTAACTACTGCTTTAGCACAGCTAATTAATGATCTAAAAAATCGTTATTACAGTTACCGAGTTGTTTTCGTACCGGAGACTATAGGCTCAATCAGTTTCATACATGCCAATATAAAAAAATTAAAAGAGAATGTTGTAGCTGGTTTCGTACTCACATGCATTGGTGATGAACGTGCTTATTCGTATTTATCTTCAAGGAGTGAAAATACTTTATCTGACAGAGTCGCAAAGCATGTACTTTTTCATCATACACAGGACAATTATAAGTCTTACTCTTTTCTTGATAGAGGAAGTGATGAGAGGCAATATTGTGCACCTGGTGTCGATTTACCTATTTGCTCAATCATGAGAACTAAGTACGGTGAGTATCCTGAATACCATACATCTTTAGATGATCTTAATTTAGTTACTCCTGATGGATTGGCTGGAGGGTTAGAAGTCGCTTATAAATCGATATTACTTTTAGAGCATAATAAATATTATAAGGTATCTGCCTACTGTGAACCTCAACTTGGTAAAAGGGGGCTATATCCTACTTTAAGTAAAATGGATGAAGATTATGCTGATGTACGGACATTACTTAATTTTATCGCTTACTGTGATGGAAAAAGAGATTTAATATCTATTGCTGAGAAAATAGGTGTGGATGCATTGAGTTTAATCCCTACTATACAAAGGTTATTAAATGAAGGGTTATTGTTAATGGGTAATAAAGAATTTTAAAAATGGCATCTTTAGATAAATATCAGCTTGAAAAAGTTCAGTTAGGATATGAATGGGATGAGTTTGTTGAATCATCCAAGTTTGGCTCTCCGTTTTCCTTAAGTTACTTCCTTAATGCTCTATCAAGACCAATTCATTGCTATTTTTGTAAAAAAGGTAGTGAAATTGTTGCGGGAGTTGTTTTAATTCTGTCTGATGATGAGAGAGAAGTTACGGGGCACGGACTAGCTGTTTATGATGGAATCATCTACAAAGATTTCCCTCAATTAAATAATGCTCAAACAAATTCAGAGCAGTTTAAAGCTCAGCAGTTCATTGGTGAATCTCTAATAAAACTATACAAACGATTACGTTTTACTTTGAATCCGATGATTCAAGATATAAGAGCTCTATCTTGGATAAACTACCATTCTGAGTTGGCAAAATTTACATCTCAAGTTAATTTTTCATCACAAGTTGAATTAAATGAGTTCAGAAACAAACATGATTTTAGTGATTACAAATTGTATAAAGAAGCATCTGTATCAAGGCGGCAAGAAATTCGTTATGGGTTTAAAAAGGGTGTAAGCATTGAGCTTAGCAAAGATTACAATGCGTTTATTGCATTTTATAAACTAACGATGGAACGCCAGTCAATAGAAATTAATAAAAGTGATGAAAATGTAATATTGGCTCTGTTATTGGCGTTAGATGCTCATGGAATAATAAAAATGTTCAAAGCAGTTGATAAGGCAGGGAAAGTAGGTAGTTATGCTGTTTATCTAATAGGGTTCAATAAAATTGCATATTATTTGTTTGGTGCAAATGATCCGAAGATGAGAGATGCTCACACAGGGACTGCTGTAATATGGCAGGCTTTAACCTATCTAGCTGATTATGGAATGGAGCGACTTGATCTTGAGGGGATTAATAGCCCTATGAGAGGATGGTTTAAATTAAGCTTTGGGGGAAGTGTTGTTCCTTATTTCAGACTTAACTATGACAGTGAAGGTTAGAATTTTAAAATGAGTAAATCACATCTAACAATTTGTAAGGCTAAAAGTATCATCCCTGGCTTAACTCAATTGCTTTCTAAGCGACCAGATATGTTTAGCACCAACATTTGGCCTGGGTATTTTGCTAAATCAAAAGGATGCCAAGTTTGGGATCTTGATGGTAATGAGTACCTAGATATGTCTATTTCTGGTATCGGCGCAAATATTCTTGGTTACGCGGTAGATGAAGTTGATGATGCGGTAATTAACTCTATTCGCAATGGGGTTAGTTCTAGCTTAAATTGCCCTGAGGATGTTGAGCTTGCTGAGAAGTTATTAGAATTACACCCTTGGTCTGAAGAAGTTAGATATGCCCGTTGTGGCGGTGAAGCAATGACTGTCGCAGTGCGTATTGCACGAGCAGCAACAGGTAAAGATAAAATTGCTTTTAGTGGTTATCATGGATGGCATGATTGGTACTTATCAGCCAATGTTACAAGTAATAGTAATCTTAACGACCATTTAATTCCTGGCCTTTCACCTAAAGGTGTTCCAAAAGCGCTAGCAGGAACAGCACTCCCTTTTCCTTTTAATGATATCGAAGCGCTAGAGCAGTTAGTTGCTGAAAATGGTGAAGAGCTTGCAGCTATCGTGATGGAGCCAATGAGAAATTTTGCCCCATCTGAAGAATACTGGCAGCAAGTTGAGGCCATTGCAGCACGATTAAATATCCCATTAATTATTGATGAAATATCTATGGGCTTTAGGATCAACTGTGGCGGATCGCATTTGAAGCTGGGTATTAATCCTGATATCGCTGTTTTTTCTAAGGCAATGGCTAATGGCTATGCTATGGCTGCCGTCATAGGCAAGTCTAAATGGATGGATGCAGCACAAACTAGTTTTATATCTAGCACTATGTGGACTGAACGAGTAGGGCCTACAGCTGCATTAGCAACGATCAACTATTACGAGCAACACCAAGTCCATGAGCATCTAGCCGTAATCGGTGCAAAAATTAAGGATGGCTGGCTAAGTTTAGCGCAAAAGCATGGCCTTGAAATTCATGTTTCTGGTATTGATGCTCTTTGCCACTTTAGTTTAAAGAATGAAAACTTTTTGACGCTTAAATCTTACTTTATTGAGAAAATGTTAGAGCAAGGTGTATTAGCAACTAATATGTTTTACTGCATGTATGCGCATAAAGAGCACCACGTTGAGACTTATTTAAAAGCGGTTGATAATGCGTTTTCGGCCATAGCCGATGCGATTGAAAACCCAGAGTTACTGGCACATGTTATTCCATCAACCTCGGGCTTTAAAAGGCTGAATTAAGATGAACTTACTGACTTCAAATAGGTTTAAACTAAGATACCTAGAAGCGGCTGATGCATCTGCTAAGTATTTAAACTGGTTGAATTCAGGTGTTAGCGAATTCATCCTAAATAAACCAGAGTCTAACAGTGGCCTTGTTGCATATATTGAAGAGCAGCTTGCAGATAAAGATGTGTATTTTTATGGCATTTTTACTCTTGATAGTGATGAGCATATTGGAAATATTAAGTTTATCATCAAAGGAAAAAGCCGCGATTGTGTTGAAATGGGTATTCTGATTGGTGAAAAAGCGTGGCATGGCAAAGGGGTTGCAAAGGAAGTAATTGAATGTTTTGCAAGCCATGCAAAGCAGCAATTAGGTATTACTAAAATGCAGCTTGGTGTTGACTCAGCAAATACTGCTGCCGTTTCGGCTTATTATAAAATAGGTTTTAAAGTTGTAGATGATGGTCGAAATGATGGCGGTCTAACAAT
Source organism: Pseudoalteromonas sp. NFXS39 (assembly GCF_040148775.1). NCBI lineage: Bacteria > Pseudomonadati > Pseudomonadota > Gammaproteobacteria > Alteromonadales > Pseudoalteromonadaceae > Pseudoalteromonas > Pseudoalteromonas sp. NFXS39. Next base: position 166,481 of record NZ_JAGDEC010000002.1, read on the forward strand.
GTTATGGGAGTTTTAAGTTGTTGAATACTTTTACTGAACAGCTTGTTTCAAAGCTTCTGAACAACGATTTTTATATTGTAATTCAAGCTAGAATGACGTCATCTCGTTTACCTCAAAAGGTAATGCTACCTCTTGGAACAAAGCCAGTATTAGAAGTGATGCTTGAAAGATTGGCTCCTTTTAAAGAGAAGATCATTATCGCGACAACAGATGATGGCACTCAGCGACCGATCACTGAATTGTGTGAACGACTGGGTGTGAAATACGTTGAAGGTGACACTAACAATGTATTAAGTCGCTATTACCTAGCTGCACAGTCTGTAAAGGCAAACTCAGATACTGTGATTGTTCGTTGTACCAGTGATTGTCCTCTTATTGATTTAACTGAAACCGCACGTGTTATAGACCACTTCTATAGTGTGCGCAGTGAGTATGATTATATTTCGGCTGGCCCTCACTGTGGTTTTCCTAATGGTTTTGATACAGAAGTGTTTACATTTGAGGCGCTTAAATCAGCCTTTAAATGCGCAACAGAAGATTTTGAAAAAGAGCATATGACGCAATATATTTGCAGAAATATGAAAGTGGCTGACTATAAGAACATCGATGATTTAAGTCATTGGCGTTTAACTTTAGATGAGCCAGCTGACTATGAGTTAATTAAAGCTATTTATAGCTTATTCGATTACCGTACTGATTTCACATTTGATGAATTAAAACAAATGCTAAGCTCTCATCCTGATATACTTAAGATCAATGAGCACGTAGAACAAGTTCAAGTTGGGTAAAATGTTTAAGAAAGAATTTAAAATAGCTGATACATGGGTAGGGCACGATCACCCTTGTTATATCATCGCTGAAATGTCAGCTAACCATGGTCAATGTTTAAATAAAGCTAAAGAGTTAGTTCATGCCGCTCATGAAGCCGGTGCTGATGCGATTAAGCTACAAACTTATACCGCAGATACTTTAACCATGGATTGTAAACTTCCGCACTTTGAAGCGACGGGACCATGGCAAGGTCAGTACTTACATGATTTATACAAGACAGCCTATATGCCTTGGGATTTTCATGCGGAACTGTTTGAACTATCAGCAAAACTTGGACTTACTTGTTTTTCATCACCATTCGATAAATCGGCAGTAGATTTATTAGCACAATTAGATGCTCCAGCCTATAAAATTGCTTCACCGGAATTAATTGACCACCAATTAATTCGTGATGTAGCGGCTACCGGTAAACCCGTTATTATGTCTACAGGTGGTGCGACGTTAGTTGAAATTGCTGAGGCGGTAAAAGTCGCTGAAGATGCGGGTGTTACTGAACTTGCATTGATGAAGTGTACAAGCACTTATCCCGCTCCTGCAGAGACTATTAATTTGCGAACTATCCCTCATATGCAACAGGCTTTTGAATGTCCGGTGGGTTTATCTGATCATACACTGGGAAATGATGTGCCACTGGCTTCAGTTGCCGTCGGTGCATGCATGATAGAAAAGCACTTTGTATTAGATAAAACAGATAATACTGCAGATAGCTTTTTTTCAATGACGCCATCGGAGCTTCAGGCCCTTGTCCATGGAGTGAGACAAATTGAAAAAGCATTGGGTAAAGTTGATTATCCATCCGTTGCTTCAAAAGCACGTCGCTGTGTTTACATTATCAAAGATATTAAAGCTGGAGATCAGCTGAGCTCTGAGCATTTAAGACAAATGCGTCCTGGGGGCGGCGAAATTATGCCAAAAGAGCTTCCAAACCTTATTGGACGAACAGTTAATAAAGAATTACGTTGTGGCACTCAATTGTCTTGGAGTGATCTAAAATGAGCGATATGAAACAAGACTTAATCCATTCGGTTCAGCAATTTTTATTAGAACGCGGCGTATTTGTTGAAGATGCTGACATTGCTGAATATGACTTTGTAGCTGCAGGGGCGTTAGACTCATTTGAAATACTGAGCCTTATAATGAGCTTAGAAACCGAATATGGTATTGCTGTTCCTCCAGAGTTAATGGTCGACAGTGAAAACGCAAAAGTAGGAAATTTAGCGACTGCGTTAGTGAAGTTAAATGATAGCAATTAGAGTCGATACACTATGTGGCTTGGGCCACTTTATGCGTTGCAAATGGCTCGCGTTAGAGTTGCAATGTTTAGGTGAAGAGGTTGTTTTATTAGTCGATACACAATTGTCGGATCATTTAACTAAAGAACTTGGAAATATACATTTATTACCCTATGCAAAAACACAGATAGAAGATGCTGCTAACTGTGTTCAGCTTTTCAACGAGCAACAACTCATCATTGATAAATTACTTGTTGATAGCTATCGGTTTGATATTGAATGGGAATCAGAGATGGCTAAATATGTGCCATCGATTATTGCGGTCGATGATCTTGAAAGAGAGCATCTAGCAGAGCTGGTTATCGATAGTAAATGGAATGCTGAAAAGACTTCGTCTCGTTATCAAAGTACAGCACTTGAATCACAACACTTTTTACTTGGTCCTGATTTTTCGATGCTGTCTAGGGCTTATCGAAACTGCGTGCAAACAGAGCGCTCAAATAAAGAGCTTATGTTTTCTCTCGGCGGTGGTGGCGATTGGAAACAGCTTACTGAAATCATACGATTAATTCTTGAAACAGCGCCAGAGTATAAAGTTAATCTAATTATAGGCCCTAATGCTACATCCGTTACTCAGCTACATGAGTTAGCTTTAGGTCACTCACAATTAAATTTAATTGCAGCACCTAGTTGTTTAGCAAACTACTATAAAAGCTGTACCTTGTTTGTTGGCGCTTTAGGCACGTCCTTGTATGAGCTGGCTGCGACTAAAACCTCTGCGTTAACGTTCTCAATCGCAAAGAATCAAGAAAATCAACAAGCTGCATTAGATGATTTGGGGCATTATTTCCATATCGCAAACTTAATTGACTATCCGCCAGAACAGGTTTTAAAGCTAATTTTAGCAATGCTACAAAATATAGAACGTATCCACCTAATGCGTGAAAACGTTGCGGTAAAAATTGATGGCGAAGGTGCAAGTCGTGTTGCTAAGTTAATTACTTCAGAACTCGCTTCTAGCCAGATTACTCAAGCCAATAACAATCTAATTGCAAGCCAGTATCAGCATTTAACCGACACAATCACGTTAAGGCGAGTGGTTGATCAGGACATAAACCGCTATTTGACAGCGAGAAACTTACCGAACAATGCTTGGCGAATGACGATCACAAAAGATATCGATCAACTTGATCATTATTGCTGGTGGTTTGCTAATCGACGCGACTCTTATGTTATGGAAGTGAAAGGCAAGCCGTTACTTTACGTTTGGCATCAATTGTATGAAATAGAACAGCAAAATTATTTAATAGGTGGCTGGTTTGCAGCAAGTGACGATGTTAATTTTGCCCATGCTCAACTAGTATTAGATTGGCAACTAAAAGAGACTGAGCAAACATACCCAGATGCAATGTGGGTAGCCGTTATTAATAAAGAAAATAAGTTTGTAAATTTGCTTAATCAGCGAGCAGGATTTAAATCTATTGCAGGGGATGCGAAAAAAATGGCAGTGACCCAACATTTATTTCCAAATGCTTCGATTGATGATTTTAATTTTGTAGGAAAAGGGTGAGTAGGTGGATAAAGGTATTTATGAGTTATTTGCTACGAATGTCGCTAACACTCCCACTAAGGTAGCTGTCGTTTTTCAACAGCAAAGCGTAACGTATGATGAATTAAATCAGCAAGTTATTAAGCTTACTAGCCACTTTTTAAAACAAGGTGTTACGCAAGGCCAACGTGTCGCAATATTTGCACCTAACGGTATTGAATTTATTGTTTCGCTGCTGGCAATCGCTAAATTAGGTTTAGCCGCTGTGCCGTTACCTGTTAGCTTAAAAGGGCTTGCTCTGACCGTTGCTCTTAAGAAAACCCCTGTTGCTAAGGTGATTGCTTGGCCGACCATTAGCAAATCACTTCTTGCAGATAATCTTATTGAAGCTGAAAATTTAATAACATTAGGCCAAAGTGTTGCTAATGAAACAAATTGGCTTTGTGTTCAACAAGCTCAAGCAGAATGCTTTTTTACTGATGCGATTGATACGCAAGCACCTTACATCTTAACCATGACTTCTGGTTCTACTGGTCAACCTAAACCAATAGTGTTGAGCCAAGCATGTAAAGTAAATAGAGCATTTGATGCGACCATAAACTACTACGGATTAACGTCCGATGACGTTATTCTCGTAGCGACTCCTATGTACCACTCGCTAGCTCAGCGTGGTGTGCTAATGCCTTTGATGCTTGGTGCAACAACGGTTGTATTACCAAAGTTTAATTTGAAGCTATGGCTACAAGCAATTGAACAGCACCAAGTGAGTTTTTTATTTGCCGTTTCATCTCAATTAGTAAGCTTAATTCAAAACGGTGTTGAAGGGCATGATTTGAGCTCTTTACGCTGCCTAGTATCCTCTTCGGCGGTATTAGATAAAGAGAGTAAACAAAGCTTACTTTCTTTGCTTAGTTGCCGCTTACACGAGTGTTACGGTGCTTCAGAGGTTGGTGTTGTGACTGATTTCGCTGTATCAGAACACCCTGAATTGAGCGGCAGTGTAGGCAATGCTCTACCATTTGTCACTGTGAAAATTACCGATGAGCATGGCCAAGAATTAGCTGCAACTGAAGTTGGAGAAATTTGTTGTAAAACAACAACCGGGTTTAGCGGGTATCATAAATTACCGAAAAAAACGCGAGAAGCTTATTATCTTGGTGATTTTTTCAAAACCGGTGATTTAGGTTACCTTGATGAGCAAGGCTATTTATATTATGTCGGCCGTAAAAAAGAGTTGATCTCAAGCGGCGGAATCAATGTATACCCTCAAGATATCGAAGCCGTTATAAAAATGCATCCGGACATTGAGGATTGCGTGGCTTTTTCAATTCCAGACTCTCAGTTTGGTGAGGTAATAAAAGTTGTTTATACGACGCTCTCGTCATCAGTAAATGAAACAGAATTAAAGAAACTGTGTTTACAGCAATTGACTGATTATCAACAGCCTAGAGTGTTAGAGCAAATTGATAGTTTTGAAAGAAGTAGTTTAGGCAAAATTCTTCGTCAGTTGGTCAAAGAAAAGTATTCGCAATAGTTCAGTACCAAGCAAACTATTTTAAGTTAAGCTGATTTGTGAATTAAATAGTTAAAGCGATGCTATCTGGAAAAATTTTTAAAAGAAGAGGTAAGGGAATTATGAACACAGATTTTCTACAAAAGTATTTTGAGAAGAATGCTAAGCGTTATATTTTCGGAGCAACCACTGAAGCTGAAGAGTTAATAGAAATACACAAGAATAATGACCTTGAAGTTATTGCTATTATAGATAATTTTTATCAGCAAGAATTTTTCGTAGGGCTACCTTGTATAAAGCTCGAGCAAGTACCTGAAGATGCTTTGGTTGTTTCAGCTGTTACGAATAGTAGACCTGTGGACGTAAACAATTTACTTGAAAAACACAGATTGAATTACTGCGACTATTTTTATTTTTACCGCAACTCGGGCTTTCAATGCCCAAAAATAGAGTTCTGGGAGGGAGTCCTAAGTCATTGGGAAAGTAATCAAGAAAATTACAATGAGGTTAAAAGTTGGTTTGAAGATGATTACTCTGTGAGTACTTTTGAATCAATCGTTAATTTTCGCAATAAATATGACCTAAGCTTTATGAAAGACTTTAAGTTTGATATTACAAATATGTATATCGAACCTTTTCTTAACCCATTTGAAGATCAGAGCGTTTTTTTTGACCTAGGAGCATTTGATGGCAGTGATTCAGAACGATTTTTAAGGAACTGTCCATCGGGAAATGCATACCTTTTTGAACCTATTCCAAGTCAAACTGCAATCCTTGAAAAAAAATACCAACACAACAAAGCTATTCAGGTCGTTCCGGTTGCAGTAGGGAGCATAAATAAGACTGTTAATTTTTCATTGTCAGGGACATCTTCAAAAGTTGTTGAACCAGACCAAAATGAAGACGTAATTTCAGTTCAGCAAATTAGTATCGATGAGTTTTGCAGTGAAAATAAAGTCTCGCCCAGTTATGTAAAAATGGATGTTGAAGGCGTTGAATTAGATGTGCTTCACGGTATGGAAAATACTATTTTAAGGGATAAACCAATGCTAGCAATCAGTGTTTATCATCGAGCAGAACATTTGATATCAGTTCCACAATACTTGAAAAAGTTATGCCCTGAATACAAGTTCTTTTTGAGGCATTATACCCAAGGCTATAGTGAAACCGTTTTATTTGCTGTGTAGTAATTATGTTTTTGGAATTGCGTATAATATTATTTCCAAACCGAAATCACCATGACAATGAAGTTTGTACTCATAATTAGGGTTGTAGCTTTCAATTTGCTGAGCTATTTGCCAAATATGAGCAGGCTCATGATAGACGGAAATAGCGAGTAGCGGGGATTGGTGCGTTATAATTTCTTTTGCACCCTTCAATGCATGCGGCTCTGCGCCCTCGATATCCATTTTAATGAAATTAACCGCAGAGGCTATGCTGGTATCATCTAACGCTATAACAGGCAGAAGTTGATTGTTGTCTTTGATTTGCTGTGAGTCAGCAAACTTGCCTTGTGAAAGGTCTGCACTGAAGCTCAATATTGTATTTTCTTCCCATACACCACATGGAAATAAATAAGTCTTAATACCTTGAGAGACTAATTCTTTCGCTGTTTTGTTTAATAAGTGGAAGTTCTTTGGATCAGGTTCAAAACACTGCATTGTGTTTAACTGTATACCTGCTTCTTTTAATACTTGTGCTGCACTTGCAAGTGTATCGCCGATATATGAACCGCAATCAATAAAGTTAATCCCATTTTTCCAAAGCGGAAGTTTCAGTAACCAAGGTGGAAAGTATTGGATTTGCCAGTCATTTTCAACATAGCTTTCACTAGAGGGTGAGCTACGAAATGCGATGATATCATCAAGACACTTTTTGCTCTCATCATCGCTTAGTCTTTCTTTAAGCCAAGCTAACTGTTCTTTGTCGTTCTGTGTGCTAGAGATTAGTTTTGCTCGGTAATCCTTTGAAATAAAACGTTCTAAAACATATGGGTAGCTATTAATGATTTCATTCATGTTTAGGCATTCTTGAACACCTATTCCAATTAGATCCTGCTTAATAGCTTCACTTGTACAAGATACCGATACAAGCATGGTTACATTTTTATTGGCAATATTGTCAGGTTTGTAAATTGGACAGCCTTGGTACTCAGTTTCTTGCGTGTATAAATCGACAAAAAAATCTATTTTAATTCCATGCTCTGAAAGTGCATGATAGATTTTTTGCCCATTACCACCGGCGCCATAGATTGCTATAGGAAGGTTACTCATCATAATCTAATTACCTCTTTTAAGCTTTATCCACTGCGCTGACTCGACTGATTCTTGCGCTGCTTTAAATAAGTTCAAGCCGTCTTTTGCTTGCTCTAAGCCAAATACATAGTCATTTTTTTTGTCCGTACCAGCTAAGTAACAGCAAAGTTCTTCGTAAATATCTGTATATAAATTAGAAAAAGCTTCAACAAATCCTGTTGGGTGACCTGGCTTCATTCTGTTATATCTAAATTGGTTAGCATACTCACACTGTCCGGCTCTATCTAAGATTTCTCTGCGCCCGTCATTGTAGTTTAACTCTAATTCATCAGGGTTTAGTTGGAACCAACGCGCGCTTCCTTTGTCACCGTATATTCTGATTTGAAGTCCATTGCGGTGGCCAATAGCCGTTTTTGACATCCACATACTACCCTTTATGTTATTTGGGTAGTTCAGCAACATATTTACATCATCAATTAAATTTGGGTATTGAGAATGGTTAGTAAATTGTGCGATTGTTTCCGTTGGCTCCATTTCAAGTAAGTATGTTGATAAGTGGTGTAAATGAACTCCTAAATCTAAGCAAATGGTTGGCACTTCAAAATCTTTTAAACGCCATGCTTGCGGCATTGATGGTTTACCTGCAATATCTGGCGGCCTTCTGAACCCCTCCTGTGGCATTTCAAGGTGAATTTTTTGGATAGTGCCAAGCGCACCTTGCTTTACTAGGTGTTTCAACTCTCTGACCATCGCATAGCCACTGTAGTTGTATGTGACAGCTAGAAAGTGTTTATTTTTATCGTAGCAGGCTTCAATTTCAGCGACTTCTGCAGGGCCGGTAACAAGTGCTTTTTCGCAAATAATGGGTAAATTCGCCTTTAGAAGCGTAGTTATTACCTCAATATGATGGGGTGTTGGTGTCAGTATAACAAATGCATCAACACGGTCTTTCTCTTGCTCTACAAGCTCTTCCCAATCGTTGTATAAATGCTTTTCTGAAACTCCCCACCTCTGCGCTGTCGCACTATTTTCATCGGGATTTCTTGAGAAAGCACCTGCAACAACAGCAAACTTGTTATCGAGTTGACTTGCGGCGAAGTGAACATAGCCTACAGCTGAGTTATTGCCACCGCCAATAAAGGCAAGTTTTAATTGTTTATTGTTGTCATTCATATATATCTGCCTTTTTTGATCATAGCCATTTATCGGCAATCAATCATTTTTCTAAACTATTTATAGTTGCCAATTTGCTGGGTTGGTGAGTCTTGGATCATTAACAGTCATTTCTTTGAGCACGTCGTGACAGATTTTGATGCTGCCCTGATAGGCCTCTAAAATTTGCTCTAACTCAGACTCTGAGTTCACACCGACAACTATTTTATCTATTTCATCTTCTTTTAAAGCATATGCAAGGCTGAGTGTTAGTGGCGACACACCAATATACTGCGCTAACTGATGAAATGACTCTAAATGTTGCTTCCAAGGTTTAAAGTAGTTAGCTAACTCATTGATGGGCATTAATAACAAGCCTTGTAAAAAACAAGATCTAGCGTGCACTTGAGTCTTGTTTTTCTTTAGTAATGAAAGAGCGCCAGTGTGTTTAAAGTAGGTATCAAATGCATTATAAGGTATTTGCACAAGGTTAATTTCACTCAACTGTGTGAAGCCATCCACCTCAGCACCTGAATACAAAGAAACCCCTTTACTTGCTAATTGATTTTCTAATTGTCGTTGCTTTAGACATGCTAAAACGGGCGCAACACCTTGTTTCTCAATGTCGCTTGCTTGGTGAAATAGGATTGCGCTTAGCTTTTGGGTTTTAAAATCTGAAAAACATTGCTCAATTAATGCAATGTAATGATCTGCATCCTTATGAGAAAATTGCTCTTTTTGTAGAGGAGGTAACTTAGTAACTATGTTAAAGCTGTCATTAATCGAAGGATAGGATGCCAACACTTGGTGACTCTCGCCGTAACCAAGTGCGGTATCTAATGTTGTAATGCCTGCATCTTTTGCAATATCTAAAATGGCATGAGCCTTGGCTATGCTTGGTTGACCAAGCTTATTACTGACACCGTAGTTCAAGCCGAATTGCACTGTGCCTAAAGTGAGCTTCATAATAAATCAATCAGTATTTTGATAACGAATTGCTGCTCGTCTGCAGTTATAGCAGGATGCAGAGGAATAGTAACAGCCTGTTTGTAGTACGTTTCTGCATTAGGAAAATCACCTTCCGAAAAGCCTAAAGCTTGATAATAAGGCTGTAAATGGATCGGTATATAATGCAAGTGAGCAATAATTCCTTGCTCGCGCATGCCTGTAATGATTGACTTATGTTTTTCTACTTCACACTGCGTTAAACGAACAATATATAAATGGTAGCTAGAGTAACAATCATCCGATTGTGTTAAATGAGTTACCGTTGAATTTGCAAACGCATGGTTATATGTTGTTGCAATGTCGTTTCGCATTGATACAAAGCTATCTAGCTGCTTTAACTGACTCAGTCCTAAAGCGGCTTGCATGTCAGTCATTCTATAATTAAAACCAAGGTCTAGCTGTTGATAGTACCAAGGGCCGTGACTTGGCTCGGTCATTTCTTCAGGAATATTAGTAATACCATGGCTTCGCAAACGGCTCATTTTTTTGTTGAGTTCAGCGCAGTTGGTAACCGCCATCCCCCCTTCAGCAGATGTGATTATCTTTACTGGATGAAAGCTAAACACAGTAATATCTGAATAATCACAACTGCCAACAGGCTTATCTTTATACTTGGCGCCTATTGCATGCGAGGCATCTTCAATTACCTTAAAGTCATACTCTTTGGCAAGTTCATTGATTGCTGCCATATCGCAAGACTGACCTGCTAAATGAACAGGGATCACGACCTTAGGAAGTCGCTGGTTTTGTTTGGCTAACTTTAGCTTGTCTCGAAGTGCTGCAATAGACATGTTGCCTGTTTCAAGGTCGATATCAGCAAAGTCGACTTCAGCACCACAATACAGCGCGCAGTTACTCGATGCGACAAAGGAGATTGGTGACGTCCATACGATGTCACCTTTACCTACGCCTAAAGCAAGGCAAGCAATATGCAAGGCTGAGGTGGCGCTGTTAGTGGCGCAGGCGTGGCTAGCACCGCAATACTCTGCAATGGCACTTTCAAATGCTGGAACAGCAGGGCCCTGTGTTAACCAGTCAGATTTCAAGACATCAATTACGGCATTGATGTCATCCTGTGAAATACTTTGTTTGCCGTAAGGAATTACCTTATTCGTCATAATTCAGTATTACAGTAACGCTTGGACATTGAAGTTTTTAATTTCTTCAATGCTCATATAATCAGGGTTATCGAGTGAGTTATACTCGAAACCTTGGGCAACTTGTTTGCCTTTTTCGCCAAGTGCATTTTCAGTAAAATCATTGCTACGGCTGCTGAATTTGATACCTGGAGCGATAACAAAGTGATCGCTATATTCGTACGTTTCAAAGCATAAGTCGGCCGGGCACATGACTTCGTGTAACTTTTCACCTGGGCGAATACCGATTATCTTAATCGGTAAATCAGGGGCCATGGCTTTGGCAAGATCTGTAATACGAATTGAAGGGATCTTCGGCACGAAAATCTCGCCACCCAGCATTCGCTCGAAATTAGTTAGAACAAAATCAACACCTTGTTGCAGGCTAATCCAAAAGCGGGTCATTTCTTCATGGGTAATAGGAATATGGTCGCGACCTTGGTCAATAAACTTTTGGAAAATAGGCACAACAGAGCCTCGAGAGCAAACTACGTTACCGTATCTTACTACTGAAAAGGTTGTTTTATGGCCGCCAGCAATATTATTAGCAGCAACAAATAACTTATCTGATGCAAGTTTAGTCGCACCATATAAGTTGATTGGGTTCGCTGCTTTATCAGTCGACAGTGCAATGACTTTCTCTACGTTATTATCAAGAGCTGCATCAATGACGTTTTCAGCACCATTAATATTGGTTTTGATACATTCCATTGGATTGTATTCAGCAGCTGGAACTTGTTTTAATGCTGCTGCGTGAATCACATAGTGCACACCTCGCATAGCACGGCGAAGCCTTTCTTTATCGCGCACATCACCAATGAAGTATCGCATACACGGTTGGTCAAACTCTTGCTGCATTTCAAACTGCTTTAGTTCGTCCCGTGAGAAGATAATGATCTTCTTAGGTTTATAGCGTTCTAGTAGCGTTTTGACGTATTTTTTGCCGAATGAACCAGTACCACCGGTAATTAAAATCGTTTTATTGTCGAACATAGCGTTACCTAAGTTATTTATCATTGGCGTAGTTATTTATAAAAGTGAAGTACGCAAAGTGAGAATTTTGACACAATTCTCAGTAATTTAACTATTAACTAATACACTAGCAAGTCAGATGCCAAGTTAATTTATCTAAACCATGGTACAAAGTACAAAATTTGGCAAATTAAGCTATAATTTAAGCAATCGGTTTGTCGGAGGCCGCCATGAAAATTCAATCACCCAATACTGGGTTTTTAAACCAAACTCAGCAAACGGGCAATAAGCTTGCTGAGCAATTAGCGTCAGGTAAAAAAGTAAACTCAGCGGCAGATGATGCTGCTGCACTACAAATTATTGATAGATTAACATCACAGCAAGATGGTTACAGTCAGGCAATTAACAATGCGTACGATGGCATCTCTTACTCGCAAGTAACGGAGTCAAACCTATCAGGTGTAAATGATGCCGTCTCGCGTATACGAGAGCTGTCTATTCAAGCGGGTAATGGTGCGCTTACAGACAGTGACAGGGCTGCACTTCAAGAAGAAGTGTCGCAATTGCAAACACAAGTTTCAGAAACATTCGAAAATGCCTCATTCGGTGGTAAACCTTTATTTGATGGTGAACAAGTGTCTTTTCAGGTTGGCCCAGATGCTAATACCACACAATCAGTGACGCCATCGGATGGTAGTATTGCTTCAGTTATTGCGGGAATCGATATTTCAACGCAAGCAGGGGCACAAGCTGCCATAGATATTAGCGACCAAGCAGCAGAGGAAATTAACGCTCAAAGAGCTGAGTTAGGCGCTTTTCAAAACACCTTAGCGAGTACGATAAAAGGTTTAGGTAATCAGCGAGAGAATATTGCTGCGAGCCAAAGCCGAATAGAAGATACTGACTATGCAAAATCAGTGTCTGATCAAGTAGCTAATGATATTTTGTCACAAGCATCTGTTGCTTTGCGTGGTCAAGCAAATCGTTCAGCTGAATCCATTTTAGGTTTGCTTTAATTCTTTAGTATTAAATTCAGGGGCTAAGTGACTATTTTTTGGCGTTGATGTCAATAAATTGCCGCTTAGCGCTTGCATCCCTCCTAAACTCGCTTACAATTTAGAAATTAACTAACCTCGTGGTAACTGTGGTTCGCCAATAATGATCTTAATTTTAGACAATAATAATAATCGTGCGATAGGTTTACATGCAGCACTTACCTTCATTGGTGAAACTGCACAATTAGTTGATGAGACTTCGTTACAGTCTTTTTGTGAAAAACATCAACAGCAAGAATGCATGGTCATTCTTGGTGCTTTACAGCAGCTAAATCACGAGGCTGTGATCAAACAGTTTCCTGCCATTCCGTTTTTATTAATTGGTGAAACACTCAAACCGTTACTAAGCATTGCTAATGTCGTTGGTTTAATTTGTGAGCCGTTTAACCATGACGTAACTACTCAGCTATTGCATGATTGTCAGCAATATCAGCGCATGCTACCGGGTGACCATAAACAAGCTAAATCCAATAAGTCATTTGATGGTTTAGTCGGTGAAACCGAAGCTGTAAAAGATGTGCGCTTTTTAATTGAGCAAGTAGCAAAAACCGATGCAAATGTGTTGATCTTAGGTGAGTCAGGCACAGGTAAAGAAGTTGTTGCACGTAACGTTCATTTACTCTCTAAACGCAATACCGGACCATTTGTGCCGGTAAACTGTGGTGCTATCCCTGGCGAGCTTCTAGAAAGTGAGCTATTTGGCCATGAAAAGGGTGCTTTTACGGGCGCTATTTCTGCACGAAAAGGGCGCTTTGAATTAGCGCAAGGCGGCACGCTGTTTTTAGATGAAATTGGTGATATGCCTTTGCAAATGCAGGTTAAACTACTACGTGTGTTGCAAGAGCGTAGCTATGAGCGAGTAGGGGGTACTAAGCCTATTCAAGCTGACGTACGAATTATTGCTGCAACTCACCGTAACCTTGAAGAAATGATTGAAAAGGGCGACTTCCGTGAAGACCTTTTTTATCGCTTAAACGTGTTTCCAATTGAAAACCCTTCGCTAAGTGAGCGTGCTGACGACATTCCTCTGCTTTTAAAAGAGTTAATGCGTCGTGTTAACGAGCAAAGTGGCACAACGGCCAAATTTACTGAGCGTGCGATTCAAAGCTTAAAAGAGCATGCGTGGCCGGGGAATATTCGTGAGCTTGCTAATTTAGTTGAGCGTATGGTGATCATGTTTCCTGATAAAGTGGTTGATGTGCCAGACCTTCCAGCTAAATATCGTTATATCGAAGTTGAGGCTTATGAACCTGAGTACCCTGAAGAGTTGATGGAGCGAGATGCGTTCAACGATATTTTCAGCACAGGCTTTAGTGATTATGATGATGAAGAACCTGATACCCCAGCAACAACGGTTGACTCAGGTTTACTCCCTGATGAAGGCATTGAGCTCAAAGAGTATCTTGCTGAGCTAGAAATCAGCTTAATCAGCCAAGCATTAGAGCGCTACGATTATGTTGTTGCACGTGCAGCAGAAATTTTAGGTGTTCGCCGTACCACACTGGTCGAAAAAATGAAGAAATATAACCTAACGCGCGACTAAGCCGCGTTAGGTGACTTCCTCGATTTTATCTATTCGTACTCACTGATTATCTCAGCCTTTCTAAAGCAATCATTGCTATGATCATTTACCATGCCGCAGGCTTGCATATGCGCATACACAGTGGTTGGACCTAAAAACTTAAAGCCGCGCTTTTTTAAATCTTTGGCAAATGCTGTTGAGGCTTCAGTAATAGCCGGATAGTCTTCTAATTTATCAAGGTTGTTTACCAAAGGCTTGCCATCGACAAACTGCCATTGGTAGTTTGAGAAGCTGCCAAACTCTTTTTGAATCTCAATAAAACGTTGTGCGTTATTGATAGTCGCAGCTATTTTGGCGCGATTACGAATAATGCCTTCAAACTGCATTAACCGTTCGACGTCGTCTTCGGTCATTTGGGCAACCTCTTCAACTACAAAGTTTTTGAAGGCACAGCGATAGCCATCACGCTTTTTAAGTATGGTATACCAACTCAGTCCCGCTTGTGCTGACTCTAAGGTTATAAACTCAAATAAACGGTGATCATCATATAATGGCACCCCCCATTCTTGGTCATGATAGGCCACATAATCTTCTTTGCTGGTATCGAGCCATGGGCAACGACAATGGTGTTCTTTTGGCATTATTCCCTCGCGATTGTCATTTTTTTGTCAGTGTTGTTTTTGTCTTTAATTTATTGAAATAAAACAAAAATAAATTTGGTACGAATTGTGCATTTAGCTAGGTAGACACGATTTTTTGAGTATTGATTATGGCCTTAGCAAATGTCCTAAAACCACAATTTATCACAGCCAAACAATATAACCCATGCTTACTACAAGAAGAGTATGTGGGTGAGTTGAGCGAGTTGCGCCAACAAGCCAGCTGGTTGGGTCATTTGGTGGATACTATGCCCGCAGGTGTAGTTGTTTTAGATGGCCGAGGTATGATCGCGAAAGCAAATCAAATTGCCATTGATATGCTAGGTGAGCCACTTGAAGGTGAAAAGTGGTTTAGCGTTATTCAACGTTCATTTCGACCACAACAAGATGATGGGCATGAAGTATCACTCAAAGATGGACGTTTAATTAAGCTTGATATTACTGCGCTTGCCCCAGAGCCAGGACAGTTAATTTTAATGACAGATTTAACTGAAACCAGACGTTTACAAAAGCGGATGGCACATATGCAGCGCTTAAGTGCGCTTGGCAAAATGGTTGCTTCGCTTGCTCATCAAGTCAGGACGCCGCTATCTGCTGCCATGTTATATGCCGCAAATTTAGGCTCAAAGCGTCTCCCAGAAAGTTCTCGTGGTAATTTTCATACAAAGCTAATGTCGCGTTTAAAAGATTTAGAAACCCAAGTGAATGACATGCTGTTATTTGCCAAAAGTGGCGAGCAACAAGTGGTTGAAAGTGTGTCGATGCAGCAGTTACTTAATGAAGTAAAAGCGGGTGCTGATGCTATGGTTGCTCAAAATAACAGTGAACTTAGCGTGAACTTACCAGAGCCAGATATTGAAATTGTGGGTAATAAAAGCGCTCTGGCGAGCGCTATTCAAAACCTGATCCATAACAGTATTCAAATCATTGGCTCTGAGGCTGTGGTAACACTGAGTGCTGAGCGTGACGAAACTAGCGAAAACTGTGTTCGCATCAGTGTCAGTGATAATGGCCCAGGTGTTGATTTACGCCATGCCAACAAATTATTCGAACCTTTTTACACTACCAAAAGCCAAGGCACGGGGCTTGGACTTGCAGTTGTAAGTTCAGTCGCCAATGCGCACCAAGGACGGGTTGAAGTGACTAATAATGCTCATGGGGGAGCATGTTTTAGTTTGATCTTGCCAATTAGTGCAGAACCAATGTCAGCGGAGGCAAAATGAATACTAACTCTATTTTAGTCGTTGAAGACGACGCAGGCTTACGAGAAGCGCTAATCGATACCCTTGAAATGTCGGGTATTGATTGCGTTGCTGCAGATAGCGCTGAACAAGCGATGATCTTGCTTAAGCAAAATAGCTATTCATTGGTTGTTAGCGACGTGCAAATGGGCGCTATGAGCGGCCTTGACCTACTACGTAGCATTAAACTTAATTATCCTGAGCTTCCGGTATTAATGATGACGGCCTATGCCACCATTGATGATGCTGTAGAAGCAATGCGTCTAGGCGCGATTGATTACATGGCAAAACCGTTTGCCCCAGAAGTGCTTCTTAACATGGTGAGCCGTTATTTGCCTGAAAAGGAAAAAGAAACTGATGGCCCAATTGTTGCCGATCCATCGAGCATTAAACTATTAGAACTTGCGAGTAAAGTTGCGCGCTCCGATGCCAGTGTTATGGTACTCGGCCCAAGTGGCTCGGGTAAAGAAGTGTTGGCTCGTTTTATCCACGACAAATCAAATCGTAGCGATGCCCCCTTTGTTGCTATTAACTGCGCGGCTATTCCGGAAAATATGCTTGAAGCAACCTTATTTGGTTACGAAAAAGGGGCGTTTACCGGCGCTATTCAAGCCTGTCCTGGTAAATTTGAGCAAGCTCAAGGTGGTACCATCTTACTTGATGAAATTACTGAGATGGATTTAGGCTTACAAGCTAAATTACTGCGTGTACTTCAAGAGCGCGAAGTAGAGCGCTTAGGCGGACGTAAAACTATTGAACTTGATGTTCGCGTACTCGCCACAAGTAACCGAGATTTAAAAGAAGCGGTGAGCGAAAATCTATTTAGAGAAGATTTATATTATCGCTTAAATGTGTTCCCGCTAATGTGGAAACCACTAGCTGAGCGTCCTGGCGATATTATTGTATTGGCTGAGCATTTGATAGAGCGTCATTGCCTTAAAAGTAAAGAGCCTATCGCTCAACTAAGTGAGAGTGCGAAACAAAAGCTGCTATCGCATGCTTGGCCAGGTAACGTACGAGAGCTTGATAACGTTATTCAACGGGCGTTGATATTATGTGATGGTAATAGTATTCATCAAGACGATGTTTTTATTGAAGAGTTGTTATCTGCGGATATCAAGCCAGTCGCTATGCCATCACACAATGCACCGGCTTATCAAGAGCAGCCTGTAGAGGTTAATTTAGATACCGTGCCACAAGTAAGCGAGCAAGGTAATTACAAAGACGAGCTGAAAGATAAAGAGCATCGTATTATTTTAGAAACCTTAGCGCGCTGTAATGGTAAGCGTAAAGAGGTTGCAGAAACCTTAGGTATTAGTCCACGCACTTTACGTTATAAACTGGCGCAAATGCGAGACTTAGGTATAGCCTTACCTGCATAGATTCCTTCCAAAAAGTTAAGCAAACAAGCTCACATTTTTGTGAGCTTGTTTGCTGTCAAAACTCTGACAAACCAAGATTACTACTTAAGTTGTTGAAATTTTTGTGTTTATTTTGTGGCACGGTTTGTGCTTTATCAGTTCATAAGTAAACTGCATTGTCAGAGAGTATTATGAAAGTTCAAAACAGCGCATTATTTCAAGAAATGCAATCTATGGCCTTAGAAGCAGGCCGTAGCAACTCAATTAATAATTTACCAACACAAACTCAGCCAACATCGTCGGCACAGTTTGGTGATTTACTTACTAATGCACTTGATACAGTGAATGGCTTACAACAAGACGCTAAGCAAAAAGTAACGGCAATGGAAATGGGCGACCGCAGTGTTTCTTTAGCTGATGTGATGATTGCTTCGCAAAAGTCATCAGTGGCATTTGAAGCAACGGTTCAGGTTCGAAACAAACTTGTTGAAGCTTATAAAGAAATCATGAACATGCCTGTGTAACTAGGTAGTGGAGAATTATTGTGGCGCAATCTAATCAATCAACTGATCTAGCCTTAGCAGGCGGTGGTATCGATTCAACCGATACCGATGATCAACAAGAGCAAAAGTCAGGCTACCTAAGTGCCTTAAACGGAGTAGACGTTTTACGTCAGGTTACCTTAGTGATTGCTTTGGCAATCTGTTTGGCTATCGCAATTTTCATTATTATTTGGGCTCGTCAGCCAGATATGCGTCCGCTTGGTAAAATGCCAACGGAAGAGCTTATTCAAACGTTGGACTTTTTAGACGCTCAAAAGATTGATTACGAACTCGATGGTAACGTCATCTCTGTTGAAGAAGGTGAATACCAAAACATAAAGCTATTGATGGCTCGTGAAGGCCTAGAGCAAGCGCCAAGCTCAGGTACTGACATCATCATGCAAGACATGGGATTTGGTGTAAGCCAACGCCTTGAACGTGAACGTTTAAAACATGGTCGTGAGCAACAGCTTGCGCGTACCATCGAAGAGCTAAAAAATGTTACTCGCGCCAAAGTACTTTTAGCTATTCCAAAAGAAAACGTATTCGCTCGTCGCGAAAAACAGCCCTCAGCTACAGTAGTGCTAACCTTAAAACGTGGCCGTTCGCTTGATGGTGAAGAAGTTGACTCAGTGGTTGATATTGTTGCCTCAGCGGTACAAGGTTTATCGCCAGAGCGTGTTACCGTGACTGATCAAAATGGTCGCTTACTTAATTCTGGTTCACAAAACTCACTCGCGGCACGCTCTCGTAAAGAGTATGAAATTGAGCGTAAGCGTGAAGAAGAGTACTTAAATAAAATCGATAGTATTCTAATTCCTGTAGTGGGCTTAGGTAACTATACTGCACAAGTCGATTTAAACATGGATTTCAGCGCAGTCGAAGAAACACAAAAACGTTATAACCCAGATTTACCGGCAGTGCGCAGTGAAACAACTTTCGAAGAAAATAACATAGGTGGCCTCGCTGTCGGCATTCCTGGTGCGCTAACTAATCAGCCGCCAGTAAACTCTAATATTCCTGAAATTGCTGGCCAAGGTAGTGCGGGTTCAGCAACGAATCCTAGCCGTTCGCATAAAGAAGCAACACGCAACTACGAGCTTGATACAACTATTTCGCATAAGCGTCAGCAAACCGGTGTTATCCGTCGCATAAGCGTTTCAGTTGCCGTTGATTATGTGCCGCAAGTGGGTGAAAACGGTGAAACAACCATGGTTCCTCGCTCTGTAGAAGCATTGTCAAATATTCGTCGCTTACTACAAGGTGGTGTTGGTTTTGATATGCAACGTGGTGATGCACTTGAAGTTGTAACAGTACCATTTGTTCGTGAAGATGTTGGGGAAGCAATTGAAGTTCCGCTTTGGGAGCAAGATTGGTTCATGAAGATGCTACGCTTAGCATTAGGTGCTCTGGTTATCATTGTATTGATTGTCTTTGTAGTAAGACCTATGTTGAAACGTCTAATTTACCCAGACGATACACTAGAGGAATATGATGAAGATGCATTAAGTGCTGGTGTAGATATTGGTGATAGCACGCTAGATATGCTAAATAAAGACTTTGACTCTGCTGCTGTAGGATTCTCAAGTGATGGTACACTACAGCTGCCAGACTTACATGGCGATGAAGATTTACTCAAAGCAGTTCGTGCATTGGTTGCAAATGAACCAGAACTGTCTTCTCAAGTAGTGAAAGCGTGGTTAACAGAAGATGACTGATCAAGAACAAAAACAATTACCACCGGCGTTTGATGTTGATAAATTAGACGGCGTTGATAAGGCGGCAATCTTATTGCTGAGCTTATCAGAAGAAGATGCTGCGCAAATCCTTAAACACTTAGAGCCTAAGCAAGTGCAAAAAGTGGGGATGGCAATGGCTGCGCTTGATGATTTATCGCAAGCGAAAATTAGTGCAGTCCATAATTTGTTTATTGAGCAAATTCAAAGCTTCAGTACCATTGGCTTCCAGTCTGAAGACTTTATCAAAAAAGCGCTTACCGCAGCGCTTGGTGAAGATAAAGCCGCCAGCCTTATTGACCAAATTGTCATGGGGTCAGGTGCGAAAGGTCTTGATTCACTGAAGTGGATGGACTCAAAACAAGTGGCGAATATTATTCGCAATGAGCACCCTCAGATTCAAACCATTGTTTTATCTTATTTAGAACCAGAGCAATCAGCAGAAATTTTGTCGCAATTCCCAGAGAAAGTGCGTTTAGATTTAACTATGCGTATTGCTAATCTTGAAGAAGTTCAACCGGCAGCATTACAAGAGTTGAATGAAATCATGGAGAAACAATTCGCCGGTCAAGCTGGTGCGCAAGCTGCGAAAATGGGCGGCTTGAAAGCTGCTGCTGATATCATGAACTACCTAGATACCAATGTTGAAGGTCAGTTAATGGATTCAATCCGTGAACACGATGAAGAGATGTCGCAGCAAATCCAAGACCTTATGTTTGTCTTTGAGAACTTAATGGATGTTGAAGACCGTGGTATTCAAGCGATTCTTCGTGAAGTACAGCAAGACGTATTAATGAAAGCAATTAAAGGCACAGATGAAGCATTGAAAGAGAAAATTTTAAGTAACATGTCAAAACGTGCCGCTGAATTACTCGCTGATGATCTTGAGGCGATGGGCCCTGTTCGTATTAGTGAAGTTGAAGCTGCACAGAAAGAAATTCTTTCTACGGCACGTCGTTTGGCTGACTCAGGCGAGATTATGCTTGGTGGCGGTGGTGGTGAGGAGTTCCTGTAAGCCATGAGTAAGTCTTCTTTTCATACCGGACGTCCAGTGCATGCCAGCGAAGCTGCTGATGAATTACTTGAAAACTGGCCAATCCCTGAAGTTACGCAAGATACAAAAAAACTTGCTGGGCGCTCAACTGCATACGGCACGCCTCTAGCTGATTTATATCGTAAAGAACAGCAAAAACAACAAGCTGACGAACAACCAGAAGAGCCTGAAATCCCGTCATTGACTATGGCTGAACTTGAAAAAATCCGTCAAGATGCCTTTGAAGAGGGGCTAAAGCAAGGCCATGAGCAAGGTTACATAGACGGTTTTGAAAAAGGCGCTCATGAAGGTAAAGAAGCGGGGTTTAAAGAAGGTGTTGAGCTTGGTAAGGAGCAAGGCCAAGAAGAAATTAAGCCTATTTTAGAAGAGCAGCTCACTAACTTGAGAAGCTTGCTCGATAGCCTTTCTCAGCCTTTATCTAAAGTAGATGAAAGTGCAGAAAAGCAGTTAGTGCAGCTAGCGGTCATGTTAACTGAAGTATTAGTTTATCAAGAAATTAAAACTTCACCAGAAGTCATTTTGCATGCTTTAAAGCAGGCTATTGACGCTTTGGGTGAAGAACAAGCGAAAGTACGTATTCACTTACACCCTGATGATATCGATTTAATTACCCAAAGTTATGGCGAGCAAACCATCGCAGATAATCATTGGCAGTTAATCGCAGAACCCACATTAGATCGTGGTGGCTGTGAAATTAAAACCCCACAATCATCCTTAGATATGACAATTAAGACCCGCGTCAAAGAAACGTTGGAAAACTTTTTGCATAGCAGTGGTATCTAACACTTTTTAGGCTCATTATGAGTGCTCAATCTATGACTCTAAGCGAACGCTTACAACGCTATGAAAAACATATCAAGGCTCCCAAACCTGCTGTTGCTGGTATTCTGACGCGTGTCGTTGGTTTAACACTTGAAGCAAAAGGGCTTAGAGCACCGGTTGGCAGTCAATGTAAAATTGAGACCATCAATGGATTTGTTGATGCTGAAGTGGTTGGTTTTAATGACCAAACACTTTACTTGATGCCGAATGATCATATCTCTGGTGTACTGCCAGGTGCGCGAGTTATTCCAAAAGTAAACGAAACAGGGTTGCCAGTAGGAATGAGCTTACTTGGCCGAGTGGTGGATGGTCTCGGTCGGCCGCTTGATGGCTTAGGTGCCATAAATGCTGAGCATCATCTAAAGTTTGCACAAAGTCCAATAAACCCGCTGGCAAGACGTCCTATTAGTCAGCCTATGGATGTAGGTGTTCGAGCCATCAACTCCGTTATTACTGTAGGTCAAGGCCAGCGTATGGGTCTGTTTGCAGGCTCAGGTGTCGGTAAATCAGTGCTACTAGGTATGATGACTCGCGGCTCTGAAGCTGATGTAATCGTTGTTGGCCTTGTGGGTGAGCGTGGTCGTGAGGTAAAAGAGTTCATTGAAGAAATTTTAGGTGTTGAAGGTCGCAAGCGCTCGGTGGTAGTTGCCGCTCCAGCCGATGCCTCGCCATTAATGCGTTTAAAAGGTTGTGAAAGTGCAGTGACCATTGCTGAATATTTTCGTGATCAAGGTCTTAACGTGTTGTTATTACTTGACTCTGTTACCCGTTATGCCATGGCGCAACGTGAAATTGCCTTAGCGGTTGGTGAGCCTCCAGCTACGAAGGGTTATCCGCCTTCAGTATTTGCTAAACTGCCTGCGCTGGTGGAGCGTGCCGGTAATGGTGGTGAAGGGCAAGGTGCGATCACCGCGTTTTTCACTGTGCTTAGTGAAGGGGATGATATGCAAGACCCAATTGCTGACTCTGCCCGTGCTATTTTAGACGGCCATATTGTTTTATCTCGAGATTTAGCCGACAGTGGTCATTATCCTGCTATTGATATTGAAAAATCGATTTCTCGTGTTATGCCACAGGTTGTATCTGAAGCGCATATGCAACAAGCTCGCGTGCTAAAACAAGTGTATTCAATGTATCAACAGAACAAAGATATGATCACACTAGGTGCGTATCAAAAAGGCACCGACCCTATGCTTGACCAAGCAATTAATATGATGCCACGTGTGAATCAATTCCTTCAGCAAGGCATGAAAGATGTGATCAGTTATGATGATGGTCTACAAGGTCTTGCGCAGTTATTAGGACAAGGTTAATGGCTAAAAGTAAACTTGATTTATTGTTAAAGCTTGAGAGCGATAAAGAAGAGTCTCTACGCATGGATTACTTAAAAGCGCAGCAGCACTTACAAAGTAACCAACAAAAACTGCAAGGGCTGAATAACTTTCGCATGGAGTATTCTCAGCAGTTACATTTGAAAGGTCGCTCTGGTTTGTCTAGTGCCGGGTTTAGTCAATATCATGCCTTTATCGCAAAAATTGAAGAAGCGATACGTCAGCAAGCAAGCACTGTGAATACCGCAAAGCAAGTTGTTACGCAGCGAAAAGCACTGTGGTTAAAACAGCAAGTGAAAGCTAAAGCAGTTGCGAAGTTAATCGAAAAGCAAGCTGAAAAACAAGCGATGCAAGTGGCTAAAGCGGAGCAAAAAATGCTGGATGAGTTCGCTTCAAATCAGTTTTATCAACGTCAACTTAAAAACGCACTTCTCTAAAATACGACCTTTTTTAGGCATGTTAATTGCATTTACCTAACCAGTAGCATTAATTTTGGCACTTGCGGCGGCAAATTGCCTCTTTAGTTTTAGGTGAATTATGGCGATCAGTGATATCAATTTGCAGGTTAAAACTGAGCAAGGTACTGGTTTTTCAGGCAAAGAATCAGAGTCTAGCGACAAAGCATCGGGCTTAAGTTTTTTAACTTCACTAACACAAGCAAGTGAAGCGGCAAACGCGCAAGCAAAAAGTGATGCAGGTGCTGACTCAGTTGATGAAACTAAAGCTATCAGTACTTCTGAAGAGCCTAAATCAGATGCTAAACCTGGTGATGAAAGCACAGCTGCTGATGCTAAAGCTGCAACTGCTACCACCTCTTCAGAACAGCAATCTAAAACAAGTCCAGATGTTCGTAATGAAGCTGTAACTAAAGAACAAAGCGATGAACTTGCTCTTGTAGAAGATGAGGAAAACTCACTGCTTTCGCAAATTAATGCGGCTCAAGCTATGAGTACGCGTGTTAATAAATTGATTGAAAATAATGATGTTAGCCCAGTTGTTGTTGATAAAAAACCATCCCCAATCGATACCATTACACCTGTTATACCTTCACCGATGACAGACGTTGCACAAACCGATGATTCAAAAGCCGACGCGGAAGGCGATAATTCAATAGCAAGCTTATTACATAAGTCTAAAGTTGCGACTGCGGTAGATAGCCAGCTAAAAGCAATGGGTGATTTACCACCAAAAGATAGCATAACCCCTGTTATTGACAGCCCATTAACCGATAAAGGAAAGCTGGGTGTTTCTGCTGTTAATACGCCTGATACAAAACCTCAGGTAAGTAATCTTAATAATGAAACTGAACAAACAGGCGGTAAAAAGGCTGATGTTGAATTAGATGCTCTGTTGAAATCTACTCAAAAACAGCAGACTGCGGATTTAGAAGGTAAAACGAGCGAAGTTAGTTCAAAACAAACTCAAAGCCACGTTGATAAATCTGCAGCAAGCAGCATCGACAAGAAAGTGACAGATAACTCAATTGTTGGCCTATTCGCTAAGGTACAAAGCGGTGATGGAGAGGCTGTGAGTGAGTTCGCTAAAGGTTTGTCGCTAACCTCTGAACAGCAAAAGCAACTTGAGCAACAAATAAATCAACTGAAAGCTGATAATAAACTCAGCGCTGATGAGGTGGCAACAATCAAGTCGCTTTTGACTGACGCTATGAATAGTAAGCCTACAACACAAACTGCACAGAACCCTGTATCACAACTTGCTGTAGAACAAGACATTGTTGTAGAACAAGACATTGCTAATGAAAATCAGGCAAAACAAGAGACTAAATTAGCTGACAATAAGGCTATAGATAACAAGTTACCTACAGGCGTCGAAAAGCAAATCACGGCGTTGACTAAGGATGAACAGCAAGCGCTTTTAAATAAAGTGAATACTCAACTGCAAACGTTAACGCCGGGCACTGCTCAGTACGAAAAGCTCTCTGCGGCACAAACCTTGCTCACAGAGGCTATTAATGCTCCAGCTAAAGTAAATACAGCCACAGCAATGCCTGTTCCCGCAGCAACAGTCACAGCTGAACATAGCAAGGCGAAACAAAATAGCTCAGCGCAAGTTACAGCTGATGCAAGCAAAGCAATGGTTGGTGATGACGTCACAACAGAACTGGATACAAAACTCAATACCGAACGCACACAAGAAGCTGTTACCCCGCGCGTAGCTCAGTTATTTACTCAGATTACGGCTCAAGCAAATGCAACAGTACAACCAGGTGCTTATGAAATGGCTCATCAACAATACGAGCAAGCGCTTGAAGTACAAACAATGCATACGCAAACAACAGCACAAACCCAGGCTCAATCTAAATCAGTGGCCCTTGACCCTGGAGTAATGCAAGCGATTAATATTATAAAAAGTGATGCAGCAAAAATGCTTCAAGAGCGTGTTAGTGCATTATTAAATATCAATAATAAAGAAGCTGAAATTCGCTTAGACCCGCCAGAAATGGGCAGTATGCAAATTCGTATACGTAGCGATGCAGAGCAAGCTCAAATTAATTTTGTTGTACAAAATCAGCAAGCAAAAGAAGCTTTAGAGCAGTCAATGCCACGTTTACGAGAGATGCTAGCGCAGCAAGGTATTGAACTTGGTGAGAGTAGTATTCAGCAGGGTAACCCTGAGCAACAACAAGAGCAGTCAGGGCAAGGGCAGTTCGCTGGAAAACAACAAACACAAGAGCAGCAACAAGAAGTAACAGCGCAAAGTTCAGAAACTTCTCGACAACAATCTTCATCATCAATAGATTACTATGCATAAGTCCTGCTATTATAAGAAATAAAATAGTTACAGCCTGATGAACAGATTGCTGTAACTTTGAGGGAAGTGACAATGGCCGAAGAAGCAAATTTAGAAATAGAAGATACGGGTAAAGGCAAAAAGAAACTAATAATCATCATTGCTGCTGTAGTGTTGATAGTTGGTGCAGCTGCAGGGTACTTTTTATTTATGGGCGATGATGCCCCTGAAGAAAGCCTAGCAGATGAAACCACAGTGACTGAGTCCGCTGCACCATCGAGCTCCGCACAAATTGGTTCGGCTTTATATGTCGCAATGCCACGTCCATTTGTATTTAATGTACCCGGTGCTAGTCGAGACCGTATCGTACAGATAAAAGTTCAGCTACTAGTGCGCGGTGAAGTAAACGAAGAAACTGCCAAAAAACACATTCCACTTATCGAAAGTACCTTACTTGGCGTTCTTTCAACAACGACCGCAGATGAATTAGGTACTAGCGAAGGTAAAGAGTCAGTGCGTGTCGCTGCACTTGAAAAAGTACAATCAGCATTAAGTGATGTTGAAGGTAGCAAAGTGATAGAGCGGGTATTATTTACCGGCTTTGTGATGCAATAAGGGGTCAGCGTGAGCGATTTATTATCTCAAGACGAAATTGATGCGCTCTTACATGGCGTCGACGAAGTCGAAGAGGAAGATATTCACGAAGGTGATGACTTAGACAGTAATACCTTACAGTATGACTTCTCATCACAAGATCGTATTGTCCGTGGTCGTATGCCGACCCTGGAGATCGTGAATGAACGTTTTGCCCGTCATATGCGAATTAGCTTATTTAACATGATGCGCCGCACCGCAGAGGTGTCGATTAACGGCGTGCAAATGATTAAATTTGGCGAATATATTCACACCTTATTCGTGCCAACCAGTTTGAACATGGTACGTTTTCGTCCTTTGAAGGGCACAGGCCTAATTACCATGGAAGCCCGATTAGTATTCATTTTAGTGGATAACTTTTTTGGTGGAGATGGTCGCTATCATGCAAAAATTGAAGGCCGAGAATTTACCCCTACAGAGCGTCGTATCGTTCAAATGCTGCTTAAAATTATCTTTGAAGATTATAAAGAAGCATGGGCACCGGTAATGGATGTATCTTTTGAGTACCTTGACTCAGAAGTTAACCCTGCGATGGCTAACATCGTAAGTCCAACTGAAGTCGTTGTTATTAGCTCTTTCCATATTGAGCTAGATGGTGGTGGTGGTGATTTCCATATTGCACTGCCGTACTCTATGCTTGAGCCTATTCGTGAATTACTCGATGCCGGTGTGCAATCAGACACCGAAGACACTGACCTACGTTGGAGTAAAGCATTGCGTGATGAGATCATGGATGTTGAAGTGGATTTGTCGACTCAATTACTTGAGGTCGATTTAACACTACAACAAATCATGGAGCTTAAAGCTGGCGATATTATCCCTGTGGAAATGCCAGAACATATCACCGTCTTTGTAGAAGAATTGCCGACCTTTAGAGCAAAAATGGGTCGTTCTCGTGACAATGTTGCACTACAAATTAGCGAAAAAATTAAACGCCCTGAATCAGTTAAGTCAGAACTACATGTGTTCACAAAAGGTGGCAAAAAACTGGATTCAGATGCAGAATTAGCAGAACTAGAAGAAGATCTACATCTATCAGAAGGTGTGGATTTAGACTGGTAGTCGATTTATAAGGTTAAACATAATGAGTGATGATCAAGATACAATGGACGAATGGGCTGCGGCATTGGCCGAAGCTGAAGAAGCCGAAGGTGGTTCAGGTGATGCGGCTGTGGCTGAACTTGATGAACTAAAAGATGAAAGACATGAGCTGTCTGGCGACGAAAAACGTAAACTTGATACTATCTTGGACATTCCTGTTACTATTTCGATGGAAGTGGGTCGTTCAAAAATCAACATTCGTAATCTATTACAGCTCAACCAAGGTTCAGTGGTCGAACTAGATCGAGTAGCTGGTGAGCCACTTGATGTATTGGTTAATGGCACCCTGATTGCGCATGGTGAAGTAGTCGTAGTAAATGATAAGTTCGGTATTCGTTTAACTGACGTTATTAGCCAAGTTGAACGTATTAAAAAGTTACGATGAATGCTTTAGTTGCTTTAACAAGTGCGTCGAGCACTGTATTTCCCACGGCATCACCAACGGCAGATTTATTGTCTATGGTGATGTCTTTGCTTTTAGTGCTTGTGGTTATTATTGCCTTGGCTTTTTTGGTAAAAAAATTAAACCCAAACCTTGCCAACAGTGATGAGTTTAAAGTAGTGCGTAGCTTGCCCTTAGGCTCCCGTGAACGTTTGATGGTTATTGAAATTGATAACGCTCAACACTTAATTGGTGTTACCCCGCATAGTATTAATTACTTGCATAAGCTAGAGACACCTTTACAAGAAAAAGAACTCCCAGAACTTGCCAAGAAGTTTGGTAAGCTACTGAACCCACAATCACCTTCAAATAAAAAGAATTAACGCTATGATCAAGTGGATACTTATTTTAGCAAGTTTGCTGTTTTTGCCGTCGGTTAACGCTGAGGGTATAGAAGCCCTGACTATTACCACTAACCCTGATGGTTCTCAAGATTACTCTGTGACGCTACAAGTGTTAGCGATCATGACTGCGCTGAGCTTCATTCCAGCGGCAGTGATTATGATGACCTCATTTACACGCATTATTGTGGTACTGGCAATATTACGCCAAGCAATAGGCTTACAACAGACGCCATCGAATCAAATTTTGTTAGGTATGTCGCTGTTTTTAAGTATTTTTATTATGGCGCCAATTTATCAGCAGGTGAATGAGCGCGCTATTGAGCCATACTTGAATGAGCAAGTTACCTCAGTACAAGCACTTGAGCTTGCTAAAGAGCCAATGAAAGCTTTTATGCTCTCGCAAGTTCGTATAAAAGATTTAGAGACCTTTGCGAAAATAGCTGGTTATGAGCAATTAGACTCTCCAGAAGACACCCCACTGATTGTTTTAATCCCAGCCTTTGTTACCAGTGAACTGCAAACGGCCTTTATCATTGGTTTTATGTTTTTCATTCCCTTTTTGATTGTGGATTTGGTTGTGGCCTCCGTATTAATGGCCATGGGTATGATGATGCTTTCGCCGATGATTGTATCTTTACCATTTAAGATCATGCTATTCGTGTTAGTTGATGGCTGGGGTCTTGTTATGGGCACACTTGCTAAGAGTTTCGGGCTCGGGGTGTAACAATGCACTTCAAGGCACATAATTAGTTAGGAGAGACAAAATGGAACCGGAAATTTTTGTCGATATTCTGAGTGATGCACTATTTTTAGTCATTAAATTGGTATCGGCAATTGTGGTGCCAGGCTTGTTAGTCGGTCTTGTGGTGGCAGTTTTTCAAGCGGCAACATCCATCAATGAGCAAACATTAAGCTTTTTACCCCGTTTGTTAATTACAATTAGTGCATTAATTTTAGGCGGTCACTGGTTCACTCAAGAGCTTATGGACTATTTTACTCGTTTAGTGATGTCGATACCGGAGATTGCAGGCTAAATGGAATTTCCATTTGCTGTCATTATTCAATGGCTCAGCGATTTTTTGCTACCATTGGTGCGTATTAGCTCCATGATCATGATTATGGCAGGCCTTGGTGCGAAGAATGTACCCACTCGAATTAAACTTGGTTTAGCGGTAGTCGTTACCTTTGTTGCTGTGCCTATGCTGCCACAAGCGACCTTCAATAACCTATTCTCCTTTGAAATGATCCTTGTCGTTATTCAGCAAATGCTTATTGGTGTGGCGATAGGCTTTGCTTCAGTACTATTACTAAACACTTTTGTACTAGCTGGGCAAATACTTGCAATGCAAACTGGTCTTGGTTTTGCGTCAGTTGTTGATCCATCTAACGGCATGAATGTCCCCGCGGTTGGTCAGTTCTATTTAATTTTGGCTACCTTGCTATTCTTCGTATTTAACGGTCATTTAATGATGATTCAAATGGTCATTCATAGCTTTGAGGTACTACCAATCGATGGAACTTGGTGGTCCGTTGATCATTACTGGGATATCGTCACATGGGGCGGTTGGATGTTTACTACTGCCTTGGTGCTTGCTTTAGCGCCACTGACGGCGATGCTTGTTATTAATATGTCATTTGGTGTAATGACCCGTGCGGCACCGCAATTAAATATTTTTTCGATAGGTTTTCCGTTTACCTTGGTGGCTGGTCTTGTGATTATTTGGGCTACTCTAGGTAACTTTATGACTCAATTTGAGTTTCAGTGGTTAAAAATGGTTGAGTTAATGTGCAGCCTAGTTGGTTGTACACCTTAGGAGCGCGCCATGGCTGAAGATTCAGGTCAAGAAAAAACCGAAGAACCCACAGGAAAAAAAATAGAAGACGCCAAGAAAAAAGGCCAGGTTGCTCGCTCAAAAGAGTTAGGCACTATGTTTGTGCTTATCTTCTCGGCAATTTCTTTATTATTGTATGGTCCTGAAATTGGTAAGGGACTTTATAATGTCATGGGGCGCTTATTAAGCCTTAATCGAAATGAAACCTACGACACCACTAAAATGTTCTCTGTGTGGGGAATAGTTGCGGATGCTTTACTATTCCCTATGGCAATGTTTGTTTTTATTATTGTAATTGCAGCTTTTATAGGCAATACACTATTAGGAGGATTTAACTTTAGTTGGCAAGCGGCGGCACCAAAAGCGAGTAAAATGTCACCAGCTAAAGGCATAAAACGTATGCTTGGCCCTCAAGCTGGGGTAGAGCTGGTCAAGTCTATTTTAAAGTTTGCTGTCGTTGCCGGTTTTGCGGTGTTTTTAATCAATACCTTCTTTGATGAAATACTACATTTAAGCCAAGAAAGCGCCCCTAGTAATTTTATTCATGCGCTTGAAATTTTATCTTGGATGTTCCTTGGGCTAACTTGTACATTAATTATTATTGCCGCCATTGACGCTCCTTACCAAAGTCATAAACACCATAAAGAGCTAAAAATGACCCTGCAAGAAGTGAAAGACGAATACAAAAACTCTGAGGGTGACCCGCAAATTAAAGCGCGTATTCGTCGAACCCAGCGGGAAATGTCGCAAAGGCGGATGATGCAAGATGTTCCTGATGCAGACGTTATTGTAACCAACCCGACTCACTATTCTGTTGCACTAAAATACGACACAGCTAAAGCTGGTGCGCCTATTGTTCTTGCCAAAGGCGTGGACGAGCTTGCTATGCAAATTCGTAAAGTGGGAAAGGGTAATGACGTGCCAATTGTCGAATCGCCAATGCTTACTCGTGCGTTGTATCACACTACCGATGTTGGTCAGCAAATACCTGATCAACTATTTACCGCAGTAGCGCAAGTGCTAGCTTATGTTTTCCAGTTAAAACGCTTTCAAAAAGGGCGCGGAAAACGCCCTGTTCCGCTCAATAAAAAGCTACCAATACCAGATGCTTACAAATATTAATAATACCAATCCGCAATAATACTTTAATCATTTTGAGGGATTAAACCTGTCGCTATCTGCGTTAAAAATTTCTGATTTAGAACAACTAAATAACGAAATTTTTGCCTTGCTATCAACGAGGTTTTATTGCCTCAAAATAGATCACTTAATTAAGCGAATTGGTATAAATTTGTAACTTGGAATAGTTATTGCAAATTCCGTGTAGTGTCAATTTTTTGAAATTGTTGAATTATGGAATTTAAAGCGGTATTACAACAACTTAACAGAGATAAAAAAGAATATGCTAAGGGTATCGGTACGCCGTTAATGGTACTTGCTGCGCTGGGTATGGTGATATTACCTCTGCCTCCGTTTCTTTTAGATATTCTTTTTTCGTTTAATATTGCTTTAGCACTCGTGGTGTTACTGGTTACGGTTTATACCATGAAGCCCCTTGAATTTGGTATGTTCCCGGCGGTTCTACTGATTGCAACTATCATGCGCTTAGCGCTGAATGTTGCCAGTACCCGTGTGGTATTGCTAGAAGGTCATAATGGTGGAGATGCAGCTGGTAAAGTTATCGAGGCCTTTGGCTCGGTTGTTATCGGCGGTAACTATGCTGTTGGTTTAGTGGTCTTCCTTATTTTAATCATTATTAACTTTGTGGTTATCACCAAAGGTGCTGGCCGTATTTCTGAAGTATCAGCTCGCTTTACTCTTGACGCAATGCCTGGTAAACAAATGGCGATTGATGCTGACTTAAACGCAGGTTTTATCAGTGCAGAGCAAGCCCGTGAACGCCGTGAAGAAGTCACCCGTGAAGCCGACTTCTATGGTTCAATGGATGGTGCTAGTAAGTTCGTAAAAGGCGATGCAATAGCAGGTATCGTCATTCTAGTGATCAATATCGTTGGTGGTTTATTCGTCGGTATGATCCAACATGACTTATCTTTCAGCCGTGCGATGGAAGTATACACCTTGCTAACCATTGGTGATGGTCTAGTTGCACAGCTGCCTTCACTATTACTGTCTATCGGTACCGCAATCGTTGTTACTCGTCAGAATGAGTCGCACAATATGGGCGACCAAGTTAAGACACAGCTAGGTAACGAAAAGTCACTTTATATTGCATCAGGTATTCTGATCATCATGGGTCTAGTACCAGGTATGCCGCACATCGCATTTTTAAGCTTAGGTGCTTTACTTGGTTACCTTGCTTATTTCACACAACAACAAAAAGCGAAAGCAGAAGCTGAAAAAGCCGAGCAAGAAGCAAATGGTGGCGCACCAGGTACAGGGGTTGCCAACAAACAAGAGCAAAAAGAACTGGGTTGGGATGACGTTCAGCAAGTTGATGTTATTGGCTTAGAAGTAGGTTATCGCTTAATTCCACTCGTTGACCAATCTCAAGGTGGTGAACTGTTAAATCGTATTAAAGGTGTGCGTAAGAAACTGTCTCAGGAGCTTGGTTTCTTGGTGCCTCCTGTGCATATTCGCGATAACTTAGAACTTGACCCTAATGCATACAGAATCACTATGATGGGTGTTTCAAGTGGTGAGGGTGAGCTTAAACATGGTGATGAGCTAGCGATTAATCCAGGCCAAGTATTTGGTCCAATCAAAGGGGTTGCCACAAAAGACCCTGCATTTGGATTAGATGCGGTTTGGATCAAACCTGACCAAAAAGATGAAGCACAATCACTTGGCTATACCGTCGTTGATTCAGCAACGGTAGTTGCAACTCATATTAGTCAGTTACTCACGAACAGTGCTGCTTTACTACTTGGTCATGAAGAAGTACAAAACTTATTAGATATGTTAGCGAAGAGTCATCCTCGCCTTGTTGAAGGACTGGTTCCTGACGTATTACCACTTACTACTATCGTAAAAGTGCTACAAAACTTACTCAATGAAGGGGTGGCAATTCGCGATATGCGCTCGATTGTTCAAACCCTTGTTGAGTATGGTCCACGTAGCCAAGACCCTGATGTACTAACGGCTGCAGTGCGAATTTCACTTCGCAGACTTATCGTTCAAGACGCTGTTGGTATGTCTTCTGAGATCCCTGTCATTACCTTGGCGCCTGAGTTGGAACAGATGTTGCATCAGTCACTTCAGAATGCAGGTGACGAAGGTGCCGGAATAGAGCCAAGCCTTGCAGAGCGACTTCAACAATCATTGAATGAAGCGCATCAAAACCAAGAAATGGCCGGTGAACCTTCGATACTGTTAACGTCAGGAATGTTACGTACTGTGTTATCTCGCTTCGTTAAGTACACAATCCCAGGTTTAAGGGTGATGTCTTATCAAGAGGTACCAGACGAAAGACAGATTAAGATTGTCAGCTCAGTAGGCCAACAATAGGATAGTAAAGGGGTTGAACCATGAAAATTAAACGTTTTTTTGCTAAAGATATGCGCACTGCACTGAAAGAAGTGAAAGATGAGTTAGGTGTTGATGCGGTTATTATGTCGAACAAAAAGCTTGCTAACGGCGTTGAAATCGTTGCAGCTGTTGATTACGACAAAGCAGCCCCGAAAGCCGAAGCTAAACCTGCAGTGGCACAATCAGCACCTGCACCACAGCATAATTTTGTTAAGCCTGAGCCAATGCGTGCTAAACCTGAGCCGCAAGCGAAAGTTGCTGATAGCCTACAAGCGTTACTTGAGCGTCAAGCCCCACGCCCTCGTTCGCCAGAGCTGGCGTCAATGTTTAGTCAATCTGGTATTGATACGAGTGAACATTATCAACCAAAAGAACCAAGCTTTGAGCAGCAACAGCCTGAATATAAGCAAGCTCCTCGTTATCAGCAGCAAGCAGCACCTCGTGTACAAACTCAAGCTCATAGCCTAGGGTTTGATGACGATTTAGACGCAGGTTTTGATGATTTAGACTCACCCGCTGAGCATAAAAACTCAGCCCCAGCTAATCAATCAGAAATGACGACTATGCGCGAAGAAATGAATGCGATTCGTCAATTACTTGAACACCAAGTATCTGGATTAATGCAACAAGATATGGCGCGCCGTGATCCAACACGCGCTTGTATGATTGATCGTTTAGCTGGTATGGGGATTGAGCGTGATGTTGCTGAGCAAATGGCGTGTTTTATTCCTGATGATGTATCTCGCCAACAAGCATGGCAAGCGCTGCTGCAAATGGTTGAAAACCAAATGCATACAACTAACAACGAAATCCTACGCCAAGGTGGAGTTTTTGCACTAGTTGGTCCAACGGGCGTTGGTAAAACAACCACAGTTGCGAAATTAGCAGCACTTGGAGCACAAAAATATGGTGCTGATAAAGTTGCACTGATCACCACTGATACATACAGAATTGGTGCCTACGAACAATTGGCTACTTATGGTCGTATTATTGGTTGTGGTGTAAAGCAAGTAAAAGATGCGAATGAATTAGCTGAAGTGTTATACCATTTACGTAATAAGCGTCTAGTATTAATAGACACTGCGGGTATGAGCCAACGAGATTTACGCTTAACTGAACAATTAAACACCTTAATGCGTAATCAGCGTGTTGATATTCGTAGTTATTTAGTATTAAGTGCTACAGCGCAGATAAATGTGTTGCAAGAAACCGTAAGACACTTTAAAAAGGTTCACCTAAGTGGCTGTATCTTCACTAAATTGGATGAATCTTTAAGTTTAGGTGAGATTATTAGCATAGCGATTCAAAATCGTCTGCCAATAGGGTATCTTACTAACGGTCAGCGCGTTCCTGAGGATATTCGCGTAGCGAATGCTGAAAAACTAGTGAAAAAAGCTGAACAATTGTATTTAAAACGAGCAAAAGCACAACATTCAAGACGTCAAGCAGTAGCGTCGAACACAGTAGGGATGTATGATTAACACAGTATTAGATCAAGCAAGCGGCCTGCGCAAAATGAATCGAAATAATAATAGTGGCGTTAAAGTTATCGCTGTTACTGGCGGTAAAGGTGGAGTGGGTAAAACCAACGTCTCACTCAACACCGCAATCGCATTAGGCCAGCAAGGAAATCGTGTATTAGTATTAGATGCCGATTTAGGTTTGGCAAACTGTGACGTGATGCTTGGCCTTCGTGTTGAACGTAACTTATCTCATGTTTTGTCGGGCGAGTGTGAGCTTGATGAAATTCTCGTTGAAGGCCCTGCAGGAATCAAAATTGTACCAGCAACGTCTGGTTCTCAAAGTATGGTTGAATTATCGCCATCTGAGCATGCAGGTCTTATACGTGCATTTAGCGAGTTAAACACTGAGTTTGATATTTTAATTGTTGATACCGCCGCAGGTATTTCAGACATGGTATTAAGCTTTTCTCGTGCAGCCCAAGACGTTGTTGTAGTTGTATGTGATGAACCCACCTCAATTACTGATGCTTACGCACTTATAAAAGTACTTAGCCGTGAGCATGGCGTATATAAATTTAAAATTGTTGCCAATATGGTGCGCAGTTTGCGTGAAGGGCAAGAATTATTTGCTAAACTTTCAAAAGTAACGGATCGTTTTTTAGATGTTTCGATGGAGTTAGTAGCAACCATTCCTTATGACGAGAACATGCGTAAGTCTACGCGCCGTCAAAAAGTAATCGTTGAATTATTCCCGAATTCACCAGCAGCGGTGGCGTTTAAAACATTAGCAACAAAAGCAGTTAAATGGCCGATCCCTAATCAACCGTCTGGCCATTTAGAATTTTTTATTGAAAAACTAGTAAACGGCTAACTATGACAACATCGGTGAATAAAGCGATGGGATATCAATCAGCACAAAATTTAAATGCGATTGTTGAAAAACATGCCTCTTTAGTGAAAAAAGTGGCGTGCCATCTAATTGCTCGTTTACCTGCCAGTGTGCAACTCGATGATTTAATTCAATCAGGCATGATAGGCCTGATTGAAGCGTCAAAAAACTTTGATGCTAGCAAAGGTGCTAGTTTTGAAACCTTCGCAGGTATTCGTATTCGTGGTGCTATGCTGGATGAAATTCGCCGAGGTGACTGGGCTCCACGTTCAGTTCACCGAAATGCCCGCCTAGTGGCAGAAACCATTGCCGAATTAGAGAGCACGTTAAATCGTGAACCAAAAGACACTGAAGTAGCTGAAAAACTTGATATTACACTGGATGAGTACCATCATATTCTACATGATGTAAATTCTAGTAAAGTATTAGGCATTGAAGACTTAGGCGTGGATGAAGATGTCATCACACCAGTAGGTCAGGATTTAGGACTAGACAAACCGTTTAATAACGTTAAAAATGAGCGGTTTAACCAGTCTCTATTAACGGCTATCCAATCGTTACCAGAAAGAGATGCTCTCGTTTTGTCTTTGTACTACAACGACGAAATGAACTTAAAAGAAATAGGACACATACTCGATGTTAGCGAGTCGCGTGTGAGTCAAATACATGGTCAGGCGATGATTAAGCTCAAAGCAAAAATCAATGACTGGATTAATTAGTAGTAAGTAAATAAAGGTTCAAACCTCACCGGAGGATGTTTTGGATAAAAACATGAAAATTCTTGTTGTTGATGATTTTTCTACAATGAGACGTATCATTAAAAATCTATTAAGGGATTTAGGTTTTACCAATGTGCAGGAAGCTGACGACGGTTCAACAGCATTGCCAATGCTACAAAATCAAGAATTTGATTTTGTTGTAACAGATTGGAACATGCCTGGTATGCAAGGTATTGATTTGTTACGCGCAATTCGTGCTGATGATAGCCTTAAGCATATTCCTGTGTTAATGGTGACAGCTGAAGCGAAAAAAGAACAAATTGTTGCTGCTGCTCAAGCAGGTGTTAATGGCTATATCGTTAAACCATTCACTGCTGCGACACTTAAAACCAAATTGGAAAAAGTGTTTGAACGTTTAGGTTAATCTAAGGGGAGAGGCTTATGTCAGCACTTGCTGCGCCTCAAATAAGTTTAGAGCAAGCTCGTCAACTTGTTGAGTATCTTGAAAATGGTGAACAAGAAAAAGCTGATAAGCTAATTCTTGATGCTGCGTCAAAAGAGCAATCAGAGTTGTTTGCTGAAGTCGGTAAATTGACGCGTCAACTTCATGAAGCGTTAAAAAACTTTGACCTAGATACTCGTCTCGCTGATTTAACTACCGACGCTATCCCAGATGCTAAGCAGCGCTTAAATTATGTTATGGAAATGACAGAGAGTGCCGCCAATAAAACTATGGATGCAGTTGAAGCAAGTTTACCGATAGCGCAACAACTTGCTGATGAAATTGCTGCAATTAAGCCTACTTGGGATCGTTTAATGAACCGAGAAATTGAACTCGGTGAATTTAAATCGTTATGTCATAGCCTAGATAAGTTCATGAATAACTCGCACACAAAAACCGATGAGCTTCAAGGCTTGATGACCAATGTGCTGATGGCGCAGGATTATCAAGATTTAACTGGACAAGTTATTCGTCGTGTCATTGAACTAGTGCGAGAAGTAGAAGACAGTTTAATTAATCTCTTAACTGTGTTTGGCAGTCAAGAAGATGGTCATCAACAACAAGAAAAACAGGCCATAGAAAAAGCACCTGCACCAAGTGACACACTAGCAGGTCCTGAAGGGCCGATTATTGATAAAGAGTCTCGCGATGATGTTGTTTCAGGACAAGATGAAGTCGATGATCTATTATCAAGTCTGGGCTTCTAAGAGGAGAGTAGCTGCATGAGCTTTGAAGTCGATGAAGATATATTACAGGATTTCCTTGTTGAAGCAGGAGAAATCTTAGAGCTATTGTCGGAGCAATTAGTTGAGCTTGAAAACAACCCAGAAGACAAAGATCTATTAAACGCCATTTTTAGGGGCTTCCACACTGTTAAAGGTGGTGCAGGTTTCTTAAGTATGACTGAACTTGTTGATGCTTGTCATGGCGCAGAGAATGTTTTCGATTTATTACGCCAAGGTGTACGCACTGTTACGCCTGAGCTAATGGACGTAATATTACAAGCCCTTGATACTATTAATGAAATGTTCGCCACGATTCAAAATCGCGAACAACCAGAGCCTGCAGATCCAGCCCTATTAGAAGTCCTTCATAAATTAAGTCAGCCGCCTACTGCAGAAGAGCTTGCAGGTGAAGATTTATCTGTAGCAGAGGACGTTGCAGTTGCACCTGAAGAACCAGCAGTTGAAGAGGTTGTTGTTGATACGCCTGAAGTCACAGCAGATACAGCAACAGACAACATCGATGAAGATGACCCATTTGCGTTCGATATGTTATTTGATGGCGGCGGTCTTGCTGATAGCAGCGCTGAGTCTCAAAATATTGACGAAATCACTGAAGATGAATTCGAAAGCCTGTTAGATGAGCTGCATGGAAAAGGCCAAGGACCAGCAGCATCTGCTCCTGAGTCAAATAGCAGTGACAGTGATGATATTACCGATGATGAATTTGATAGTTTATTAGATGAATTGCACGGTGTTGGTAATTTTGGGGAAGTAAAACAAGATAATACTGCCAAGCCTGAAGCTACAAGTTCTATTGAGCCAGCCTCTGCCACCCCTACTGCGGAGGCAGCAAGCAGCGATTCAGACGATGAAATTAGTGATGATGAGTTTGAGGCACTTCTTGACGAGTTACATGGCAAAGGCACAGCTCCTCAATCATTGGAAAGTTCAACCGCGGAAAAAGCACCTGAGCCACCAAAAGCTGAACCAGCAAAACCTGCTCAGCCTGCAGCCTCTAAACCGGCACCTGCACCTGCACCGAAACCTGCAGCTGCAGCTAGTAAACCTGCTCCAGCTCCTGCAAAAGCGCCAGCAGCTTCAGCGGCACCGAAAAAGGCTCCGCCTCCACAGGCAGAAACAACGGTTCGTGTTGATACCAAACGTCTTGACGAAATCATGAACATGGTTGGTGAGCTTGTATTGGTTCGTAACCGCTTGGTAAGTCTTGCGAATAACAGCAACAGTGAGTCAATGGGTAAAGCCATCTCGAACCTAGACGTGGTAACCGCGGACTTACAAGGTGCGGTAATGAAAACCCGGATGCAGCCAATTAAGAAAGTATTTGGTCGTTTCCCACGCGTAGTTCGTGACTTAGCTCGTAGCTTGAAAAAAGACATTAATCTGCAGCTAGTAGGTGAAGAAACCGATTTAGATAAAAACCTTGTTGAAGCACTTGCTGATCCATTGGTGCACTTAGTGCGTAACTCTGTAGACCATGGTATTGAAATGCCAGATGTGCGTGAAGCTGCAGGTAAACCGCGTACAGGTACAGTCACGCTCTCAGCATCACAAGAAGGTGATCATATTCTGCTTACCATTCGTGATGATGGTGCTGGTATGGATGCTGATAAGCTGAAAAAAATCGCAATCAGCAAGGGTGTAATTGATCATGATCAAGCAAGCCGTTTGTCGGATACAGAAGCATACAACCTAATATTTGCTCCTGGTTTCTCAACGAAAGAAGAGATCTCTGATATTTCAGGGCGCGGTGTCGGCATGGATGTGGTTAAAACTAAAATAACCCAGTTAAATGGTTCGGTTAACATCCAGTCGGAATTGGGCGTAGGTACTGCACTAGAAATTAAGGTGCCATTAACGCTTGCTATCTTACCAACTCTAATGGTTGTTGTAGGTGAGCAAACCTTTGCTCTACCACTTGCTGGCGTAAGCGAAATTTTCCACCTTGATTTAACTAAAACTAACGTAGTTGATGGCCAACTGACAATAATAGTTCGTCAAAAAGCGATTCCGCTTTTCTATTTACAACATTGGTTAGTAAAAGGTGCCAACCGCCAAGAGCGTAAAGCAGAAGGTCACGTGGTGATTGTACAAATAGGTACTAAACAAGTGGGCTTTGTTGTTGACTCATTAATTGGTCAAGAAGAGGTGGTTATCAAACCTTTAGATGCCTTATTACAAGGCACGCCAGGAATGGCAGGTGCGACAATTACTTCTGATGGTGGGATTGCATTGATCCTCGATGTACCTAGTATGCTTAAGCATTACGTTGGCTAATAATAAATAATAAAGTGCAGTGTTTAGCTGCACTTTAAATGATATAAAACAAGAGAGTGCCAATGGCAGTCAAAGTATTAGTTGTTGATGATTCAAGCTTTTTTCGCCGCAGAGTAAGCGAAATTTTAGAGCAAGACAGCAATATTCAGGTAATTGGTTTTGCCGTTAATGGTCGTGAGGCGGTAGATAAAACCCGTGAATTAAGACCTGATGTAATTACTATGGATGTTGAGATGCCAGTTCTTGATGGCATTAGTGCTGTGAAAGAAATAATGGCAGCAACACCGACTCCTATTTTAATGTTCTCATCACTCACCCGTGATGGTGCAACAGCAACCCTCGATGCACTTGATGCTGGTGCTTTAGATTTTTTACCGAAAAAATTCGAAGACATTGCACGTAATAATGAAGATGCAATCGCGCTTTTACAAAATAAAGTAAAAGAAATTGGTCGTCGTCGCCTCTCTCGTTTTTCGCGTCCGGCACCTATTTCGAGACCAACTCCGGCTCCTGCACCAAGGGGCAGTAGCGCTACAAGTACTAGCAGCGGTATTGTTCAGCCTGATCGCAGCTTTAGCCGTTCAGCTCCTGCTAGTTCGCCTGCGGAATCGTCATCGAGTACAAGTAAAATTCGAGCTTCGGGCAAGCAATATCAGTTGGTTGCTATTGGTACATCAACTGGTGGGCCGGTTGCGCTACAGACCATTTTAACTCAGCTGCCTGCTAACTTTCCGCATCCTATTTTGCTTATTCAACATATGCCAGCTGCGTTTACTCCTGCTTTTGCAGCACGCCTCAATGGTTTATGCAGAATCAATGTGAAAGAAGCGCAAAATGGTGACCGCTTAATGCCAGGTACAGCCTATTTAGCGCCAGGTGGTCAACAAATGTTGATTGAAGGGCGCAGCGGCTCTCGTACATTACGTGTGTTTGAAGATGATAGCCCACGTATTACTTATAAGCCAAGTGTTGATGTCACCTTTGCGAGTGCAGCAAAAACCTATGGCGGTGATGTTCTAGCCGTGGTGTTAACGGGTATGGGTGCTGATGGTCGTGATGGAGCGCGTATGCTTAAGCAAGTCGGTGCAACCATTTGGGCGCAAGATGAAAAAACCAGTGTAGTGTATGGTATGCCACAAGCCGTTGCGAATGCTGGTTTGGCTAGTGAAAGCTTAGCGCTCACAGATGTTGCAGCCCGCCTAACGCGTGAGACTGGCTGTGGATAAGCTGTCTTTTCTCGGCTTAATTATCGCAATTAGTGCTATTGCATTTGGTTATGCATTAGAAGGCGGCGTTGTCACAGCTTTGTTCAATGGACCTGCGCTGATTATTGTTCTTGGCGGTACGCTTGGGGCTGTTATGCTCCAGACCCCTGGTAGTGTTTTTGCAAAAACACTCAAAATTAGTCATTGGGTGTTCTTTCCGCCATATCATGATATTGATGCAGCTATCGAACAAGTAAAGCGCTGGTCGCACAAAGCACGCCAAGAAGGTTACTTAGCGCTTGAATCTGAGGCACTTACTCATACAGACCCATACGCGGCAAAAGGGTTGAGTCTACTCGTTGATGGTATCGATGAGCAAAAGCTTAGAGATACCCTTGAAATTGACTTAATGCTTGAACGAGAGCGCTTGTTAGAGGTTAGCCGAGTTTATGAAGCGATGGGGGGTTATAGTCCAACAATTGGTATTTTAGGTGCGGTACTTGGTTTGATTCAGGCAATGCAATTTATAACAGATCCTGAAAAATTGGGTGCGGGTGTCGCCACCGCTTTTATCGCTACCATCTACGGTGTAGGTTTAGCTAATTTATTATTCTTACCTATGGCCAATAAGTTAAAGCAGCAAATTGAACAAAAGATGCTGTATCATGAATTACTTGCTGAAGGCATTATTGCTATCTCGCAAGGTGAAAGCCCACTGAATATAGAACTAAAACTTGAGGCGTACCGTGTTGAGCGTCCAAGCTTAGTTGAAGAGTAATTTATTATGATGCGCCGTCGTCTGCGTCATAACACGTCAAAAAACCAACATACCGAGCGTTGGCTTGTTTCTTATGCCGATTACATGACTATCATGTTTGCTTTTTTTGTGGTCATGTATGCCATAGCAATTAATAAAAATGAAGACTTTCAAATTCTCTCCGATTCGCTTGAGCAGGTTTTCGAGAAATCAGCTCGTGAGCAACAGCAAGTTGGAACCGGAGTGAACGGCACCGGAATTTTAACAGACAGAGTCAGTCCAGAAAAAGACATCCTTTACGGTGAAAGTATCCGAAAGGATGAGCAAGGGCCTGAATTACTTGATGGGCAAAGTGAAACGAGTAATATTGATAAAAAGCATCTAGGCAAGCCCCTTGATAGTTTGCTAACTAAACTACAATCTGCACTCATTGATGAAATTCGTGATGGTGAAGCAAGTTTAGAGCTTCATCAAGACTGGCTTATTATTGAACTAAGCTCAGGTATGTTGTTTTCTTCGGGCAGTGCTGTTGCACAGCAACGTGCAAAGGAAGTTGTAGGTTTAGTTAGAGATATTATAGCGCCTGTTGATAACTATATCCGCGTGCGTGGTTATACTGATAACGAAGGTATTCGTAATGAAATGTTTCGCTCTAACTGGGAGTTATCGGTAGCCCGTGCAACATCAATACTTGTTGAACTTGAGAGTTTAGGTATTAATCCTGCTCGAATGGCTATTGAAGGTTATGGTGAATATTCACCTTTCGCTAGTAATGACACTGAGCAAGGTCGCGCGGAGAACCGTAAAGTGGTCGTAGCGTTATCGAAGTATGGTTTACCCCCCGAAGAGCCGCAAAGTACTGAACAAGAATCACAAAATCAACCGGAAAAGACGACAGAAATTGAGTTGCCAAGTGATGATAACAGCATTAAAGTGATTCAATTACCGCACGGTGGCATTAGGATTACCACGCGCAATGAACAATAATAAGGTGTGATGTGAAAGTTTGGACCGTAGCGAATCAAAAAGGTGGGGTAGGGAAAACAACAACAGCTGTTAGCCTTGCTGGCATTCTTGCTTTACAAGGAAAACGAGTGTTACTTATTGACACTGATCCGCACGCATCATTAACTTATTATTTTGGCATTGACTCTGAAGAGCTTGAAGTCAGCGTGTATGATATCTTTGCACGCGGCAATAGTATGGCCAGTGAAGAAGTTTTACAGGCTCTGTGCCCATCTACGCTAGAGAATCTTGACATTTTACCGGCGACAATGGCAATTGCTACGCTAGATAGAAGCATGGGCAATAAAAATGGTATGGGTCTGATACTTAAAAAAGCACTAGCTAAAATTAGTGACCATTACGATTATGCAATTATTGATTG
The DNA here is from genome assembly GCF_040148775.1 of Pseudoalteromonas sp. NFXS39. NCBI lineage: Bacteria > Pseudomonadati > Pseudomonadota > Gammaproteobacteria > Alteromonadales > Pseudoalteromonadaceae > Pseudoalteromonas > Pseudoalteromonas sp. NFXS39. The sequence continues at coordinate 210,004 of NZ_JAGDEC010000002.1, forward strand.
CCCACCTGTTTTAGGTGTTTTAATGGTGAATGCACTTGCCGCGAGCGAACGGATATTAGTACCAGTACAAACAGAGTTTTTGGCCTTGAAAGGTCTTGACCGTATGATGCGTACGATGGAGCTGATGCAAACATCGCAAGCAAAACAGTACCAATATACGATTATTCCAACAATGTACGACAAACGTACTAAAGCATCACTTGAAGCTTATAAGACTCTGCAGGATAATTACAAAGATAAAGTATGGTCAGGCGTGGTGCCCGTCGATACAAAATTTCGAGATGCTAGTTTAGCACAACAGGTGCCGATTCAATTTTGCCCACGCTCACGTGGCGTGTTTGCATATCGCGCACTGCTTGATTACTTAATTGCACAGGGTTAAAGATGAGTAAGCATTTATTTGCCAATGAAAAAGTGATGACCCAATATTTGGGCGCTTTGTTGTGTGAAGATGAGCCTACTGAAGAAAATCTAGAGCCGGTTGCAAAGTTACTAGAGCAGGTTAAAGAGCCTGAAACTAAGACAGAAGAAAAGCTGACAGAGGTTCAGCCTACCCCAAAATATGCTTTACCGACCCCTGAACCGACTAAAGAGCTTGAGAAAACCGAGAACCAAGCTAATATCAAAGATATAGTTGCAGAACCTAAAGCTGAACTGGTTGCAAAAACTTCGTCTGATCGTCAAGAAGACTATTTTGATGGTGAGTTTCAGGCGTTGTTCTTTGAAGTGGCGGGTTTAACTCTTGCTGTACCTTTAAAAGCATTAGGGGGAATTCATCAGCTGGGAGAGGTTAATCAATTATTTGGCAAGCCTAAATGGTTTAAAGGTGTAATGCTTAACCGAGAAGAAAAGCTTAATGTTGTTGACACAGCACGCTGGGTAATGCCAGAAAAATATGATGAAAAATTAGAACAATCACTAAATTATCAGTATTTAATCACCTTAGGCGACAGTCAATGGGGATTATTGGCTGAAAAGCTCGTAAATAATATTACGCTTCGTAAAGAAGATGTAAAATGGCGAGCGAAATCAGGTAAGCGGCCTTGGCTTGCAGGTGTCATCAAAGAGAAAATGTGCGCCTTGATTGACGTTGAAAATTTAAATCAATTGCTAGAGCAGGGCTTAGACAGCCGTGAGCAGTAACTATTTTTACGGAGTAATAGCATGAGTGAAGAAAGACTACTGTCAGCAAATAAAAACGCTGATAGCAACGATGAAGTGTTACAGTGGGTAACCTTTAAACTTGAAGAAGAAACGTACGGCATTAATGTAATGCAAGTACAAGAAGTACTTCGCTATACAGAAATTGCTCCTGTGCCAGGTGCGCCTTCTTATGTGTTAGGTATCATCAACTTACGCGGTAATGTTGTTACTGTTATTGATACTCGTGCGCGTTTTGGTCTGATGGGCGCAGAGGTAACTGATAATTCACGTATCGTCATCATCGAAGCAGAAAAGCAAGTGATCGGTATTTTAGTCGACAGTGTTGCTGAAGTGGTTTACCTGCGTAGCTCTGAAATTGATAGTGCGCCAAATATTGGCACTGAAGAGAGTGCTAAGTTTATCCAAGGTGTATCAAACCGTGATGGTGAGTTATTGATCTTGGTTGATCTTAATAAATTATTAAATGACGATGAGTGGGACGAGCTAAGCGCACTATAAGCGTTTGGAAATTATATGCTGTTATACTCTTTGTTTGGTGCCTCAATCTTGCTTGTATTAGTGTGTTTGGGGCTTATTTTTGTCAATAACAATAAGCAAGCGGTGGCGATTCAAGCCAAGCAAAAACAGCTACAAGAAGCTCAGCAACAGTTGAGTATTTTGCGTAGCGAAGTGGCTGAAATGCGTGCCGGAATGCTTAGTATTGGCAAACGAGTTGTCGCTGTTGAAGAGAAAAGTAAAGAGCTTGAGCAGCTGCAAGATGCACAAAAATATGATGATCCGAATGCGAAAATTTATTCGCGAGCGGTAAAAATGGTTGAGCTAGGTGCTGATTTAGAAGAAATAATTCGTGAATGTGAATTACCCAGAGCCGAAGCAGAGCTGCTCATGTCACTTCATAAACAAAAAGGCGCCCAATGAGGCGCTTTTTTATTTGAGTTTTTGAACCCTAAGCTTGAATGTTGAGCTTACCCTGAAAATCTTGCCAACCCGGTGGAAATTTACCACGTAATACATATGAAAAAGCAATTAACTCAGCAATCACGTAGTAAAGCTCTTTTGGAATTTCTTCACCTAACTCAAGATGCGATAAGGTTTGTGCTAAGTCAGCATCTTGGTGTATCAAAATACCTTTTTGCTCAGCAAGTTTAACGATTTCTTCAGCCAATTCACCAAAGCCTTTACTGGTTACTCGTGGTGAGCTGCCTGCTTCATATAGTAGGCCAATTGCTGATTTATGCACCGATTGTTCACTCATAAATATTACACCTTAATATTAATAATCGCATGCGATTTATAAAAAGCTTGGTGGCTTGATGTACCTTGCTGCAAGTTTAGCTCGCCTACATTTAAGCCATGGCCAGCTAATTTATGACGCAGTGTTTCTAAGTGCGGATGAGCAAGTGCGGTTACTTCTTGTGAAGAAGCGAGTAACTGACAATCAACTGCTTTATCCATCACCTCTGCGGTAATTTGTAACTTGCCAAGCTGGGCATAATCAAAGTTCAACCGCACAAACCAGACATTCTTAGCTTCGAGTTTATTTTTACTTGGCTTTTTATACTGCCCTAAGCTGATTTCTGTTTGCCCAGTATCAGGAGGTAACTTCATCGGCAAGAAAAACTGCGCCAAAGCACTGTTATCTTGTTGCTGATTGATGGGCGTTGTTTGCACCTGAGCCAAAGTGTTTTTTAGTTGTGAAGCTTCAGCTGCCATAGCTTGCATCGCAGGCTGCTGAAGCTGTTCTAGTAACTTACTGCCGTTAACGGCTTTAAAGTTGGGCACTAACACTTGCAGTAAGGCATCAAGACCTGTCTGATTATTAAAACTAAGGTTGGTTGGTGCTTGGTTAATAATTGGTGCGGCAAGTGTAGCCACTGCTAATTGTTCTAACCCTTGGCTAAAGCTTGCTTGCTGAGTTTGGCTAGGCAGCGCTGTTGGCCTGAGGATACTTAAAAGTTCTCGTTCAATCGTTGTAGGGTGCATGTTTTGACTCGAGATCATGCGATTAAATGCTTGATTAACGAGTCGATTTAAATCTACTGAAGATGATGTATTTTGTTCACTAAGTGCTACAAGTTTTTCTGTTAATTGCACCGGTAGAGGTATGCTTGCTATAGGCTTGCTTTCAGGAAGCGGTAATAGTTTCGAAATCAGTGCCGCTTCAATCGGTCTTATCGGCAATAATGGCTGACTCAAGTTCGGTTCTTTCAAAGCTAAAAAAGGGGCGTGTAATTGAGTTTGCTGCTGAGCAACTTTTTGTAACCCTGCGGTTTGCTCACTAAGTGCTCGAGTCGCTGAGTTTAATGTCGCTTGTTTAGTTTGTATAACCTGCTCACTGCTATTTTTAACTACTGAATTTGCAAGATTACTTTTAACTTGAGCAAGCTGTTCAGGTACAGGCTTACCAGAACTCAGTGTATTAACAGCTTTGTTGTCTGTAGGCGCTGTTTGCAAAGTATTATCTGTGCTCAGCAAAGAAGGTTGTGTTTTGCTACTGTTTGTTGATGATTGACTCGCCTGAGTTTGTGCATTAACAAGCGGCTCTAAACTGACTTTTATTCGCTGCAATAGTTGTATTAAAGGTGCCGCCTTGTTATAGCTTACGGGTAAACTAACTTGCTTTGCAGACTGACTTTCGGTTAATGATTCTGTCTGTTTAGACGTAGGTAATGGCGTATTAGCTGTAACTGGCCCACTGGCTTTTTGCGCTACTTGGAACGCAGCGTGTTGTGGCGCGGTTTGTTGAACAGCGGCAAACTTTATTATATTGATTTTATTAGCATTAAAGCCTAGCTGGCTAATCATGTTTTTGCTTTCAATCAGCTGATGCGTTGACTGGTTAACAGCAGCTTTTGTGGTAGCAGGGAGTTTTTCAAAATAGCGCACTGCATCACTAATACGCGTTTTTAAATCAGCAAAACTGTCTTTTAGCCAAGAGCTAATTGGTGAATTTGAGCTGCTCGATGGTGCTAACAACGTATTCTTAGGTTCAACAGCTTGGCTTTTTAATGCTTGGTTAAATGTTTCAGACAGCGAATTCTTTAACAGTATTTGTTGCACAGGTGCTTTATTTATCAGTTCAACAGTATTTTTAACTTGCTGGGGGATTAGTTTTAATGCATGCGGGTGAAATTGCCACTGGGCTTGAATCTGTTTGGCTTGCTTTGGCGACATTCTTGAAAGAGGTAGAATTAATTCGTTTTGTTGTTTGTTAGCAACACTCAGTTGCACTTGCTGCCCAGCTAGTTTTAAGTTCATTTCAGGGGTTAGCTTAGCCACCAACTCGGCTACTTTTTGTTGGTTAACACTTTGTTGATGCAATGAATCGCCAAAGCGATTAATAATATTTAAGTTAAAGCTGTTTTGTTGATTGGTAGCAGGCAGCAAAATGGCTTTAAGTGGTGCTTCAGCTTTTAAAAGAGCAACGAGGCTATTGTTAAGAGTAAACTCTGTTTTTAATGTTGGTAGTTGTAGTAAAGGTTTGCTTGGCGCAATTTGAGCTGGGTGTGGCAGATTTGTATTTGCACTCCCTTGCGTTAGCAAGTTCAGTAGTGCTTGTAACTGCTGGCTTTTGCCAAGTGTAATCGTCAGCGGTGATGGTGTGATAGTCAGCTGTTTACCATCACTACTTAATTGAATGTTGGCCGCTAAAAAGCGCTCAGTTTTGAGATTCTCTTGCTCTGTTGATAAGCGTAAAGTTTGCCATGAGTTATTGATTAGCACGTCCATTTGCACGCTGTGCTTACCAATCACAATATTACGGGCAGTTAGGCTCTGCTCAGCCAGCATTTTTAAGGCATCATTTGGTGAGTGTTCTGATGCACTGCTTATTGCTTTTGGGTCTAGATTAAGCTGAGTACTGAGAGTCAACTGGCTTTGTTTATTCATTATTTTAGATCAAATATAAGTTAATCGTTTTAAAGCAATATTCGTATTACCCTATCATTATGGTAGACTAACGCCTAATTTTGGGTATAGAGAATCGTCATCTTGTTACACATTAAGGCCGTCACCTGCATCAAGCAAGATCGTTGTTTGTTTGCGGATCTTAATTTCAGCTTGAAATCGGGGCAAATTATGCAGTTAGCTGGTCCGAATGGGGCTGGTAAAACATCATTATTGCGCATTATCGCGGGTTTCGCTATGCCAGATGAAGGCGATGTATTTTACCAAGAGCGTTCGATTACAAAATACTATGATGAATATGCACAAGAGCTAATGTTCATCGGCCATAAAACCGGTGTAAATACGCAACTCACTGCCCTTGAGAATGTTGCATTTTGGCTAAAAATTAATGGTTATGATTGCAAGCAAGACTTATATCCGATCCTAGCAAAAATAGGTTTAGTTGGCCTTGAAGATGTGCCTGTTCGCATGTTGTCAGCAGGACAGCAGCGCCGTGTAGCCTTAGTAAGGTTGTGGTTAAATAGTGCCAAGCTATGGATCCTTGATGAGCCATTTACGGCTCTTGATAAAAGCGGTGTAGCATTTTTGCAAGAACGCTTTGTTGAGCATTTAAATGCTGGCGGCGCAATTCTTTTAACCACCCACCAAGATTTAACGACACAATTTAGTGACCTAAAAACAGTGACTTTGGAGTATCGCCACTGATGGTAAAGCAGCATTCGTATTGGCAATTATTCTCTGCGGTTTTTTCTAAAGATCTGAAATTAGCGTTTCGTCAGCGTGCTGAAATCGTTAACCCCATCTTGTTTTTTCTTATTGTTATTACACTTTTTCCGTTAGCAATTGGCCCTGAGCCTGGACTGCTAGCTCGCATGGCTCCGGGTATTATTTGGGTTGCAGCGTTACTATCGACAATGTTAGGCCTAGATAAACTATTTCGTGATGATTATCACGACGGAACATTAGAGCAATTAATTGCCTCTTCGTATCCATTACCGTTGACAGTGCTTGCAAAAGTTGCGGCTCATTGGGTTATTACGGGGCTGCCTTTAGTGTTAATGACACCGGTATTTGCTTTGTTATTGAATTTAGAAAGTTCAGCGCTTTTAGCAACTGTTCTCACGTTATTGTTGGGGACACCATTGCTTAGCTTCATTGGCGCAATTGGCGCTGGACTTACTGTGGGACTGCAAAAAGGCGGCATTCTGATGAGTTTGCTTGTTTTGCCTTTGTATATCCCTGTACTAATCTTTGCAACCTCTGCTATTGATACCAGCTCTATGGAGCTTGCCTATAGCGGACAGCTTGCAATTCTTGGTGCCATGCTAATCGTAGCGATTATAGCGGCGCCAATTGCCATATCGTCAGCATTGAAAGTGAGTGTAAGTTAATATGTGGAAGTGGTTACATCCCTACGCAAAAGCAGATCGTGCTTACCAATTGTGTAACACCTTACTGCCTTATTTCGCCGTCGTTACGGTGGTCTGTATGATTGTTGGATGGGTCTGGGGGCTTGCTTATGCTCCAGCCGATTACCAACAAAAAGATAGCTACCGAATTATTTTTATCCATGTGCCTTCAGCAATTTTATCAATGGGCGCTTATTCTTCTATGGCGATTGCAGCAGTGATCGCACTAGTATGGCAATTACGTAATGCTGAACTTGCTGTAATTGCAATTGCACCAGTTGGGGCATGTGTGACAGCGATAGCACTAATTACCGGCGCAGCATGGGGTAAGCCTATGTGGGGCGCATGGTGGGTGTGGGATGCGCGTCTTACCTCTGAGCTCATTCTGTTATTTTTATACTTGGGTGTGTTATCGCTTTATCATGCTTTTGAAGATAAAAAAGCAGCGGGTCGTGCCGCCTGTATTTTAGCGATTGTTGGAGTTATCAACTTACCGATTATTCACTTCTCGGTAGAGTGGTGGAATACCTTGCACCAAGGTGCAACCATTACAAAGTTTGATACTAAAGCCATTGATCCAAGCATGTTTTGGCCATTAATGGTGAACATAGTTGCGTTTGCAGGTTTTGTTGGGGTTGTGACTTTAATCCGCCTTAAAAACGAAATTTTACAACGTGAAAAGCACCGCCCTTGGGTGCGTGATATGCTTAAGCGAGGTTAATCATGCAGTTTGATTCTTTTTCAGATTTTATTGCCATGGGTGGCTATGGCTTTTATGTGTGGTTGTCTTTTGGCAGCTGTGCATTGATTTTACTCGGTATTTTATTTAGTTCGTTAAACGATACAAAGCGTATTTTCTCTTCAGTTAGGCAGCAAGCACAACGTGAAGAGCGCATTAAGAAAGCGAAGCAAGAGGCAGGGCAATGAATCCAAGACGTAAAAAACGTTTATTAGCTGTTGTAGCCATTATTTTTGGTGTGGGTGCAACCATTGGTTTAGTGCTTTATGCACTGCAAGAAAACATCAATCTATTCTATACCCCAAGTGAACTTGTTGAGGGTAAAGGACCAAATAAAGAAAAACCGCACATCGGTCAGAAGCTACGTATAGGTGGCATGGTTGTTCCAAGCTCAGTTGTTCGAGATGAATCAAGCTTAAAGGTAAGCTTTAAGTTAATAGATAAAGGCCCTATGGTGACCATTAATTATCAAGGGATTTTGCCAGACTTATTTCGTGAAGGCCAAGGGATTGTGGCGCAGGGCGTGTTAGTAAAAGCGAATGAAATTGATGCCTTTGAAGTTCTTGCAAAGCATGATGAAGAGTATATGCCAGCAGAAGTTGCAGAAGCAGTGAAAGGTATTAAACACGAAAAACCGACGTATAACTTAGAGAACGGTAATTAATATGATCCCAGAACTCGGTTATTTTTCTTTAACACTGGCTATGGTGCTCAGTGTTTTACTGTGTATTTTTCCTTTGTGGGGGGCGCATACCGGCAATTTACGTTTAATGCGCGCAGCTCCATCATTAGCAATTGGGCAGTTCGTATTTGTACTTTTATCATTTGCAGCACTTATTTATGCCAGTTTAACCGACGACTTTACCGTATCGTACGTTGCTTATCACTCAAGTAGCACCTTACCTTGGTACTACAAAATCACTTCGACATGGGGTGGTCATGAAGGAGCAATTTTACTTTGGTTAGTGATGCAAGCAGGTTGGACAGCCGTTGTTGCTATGCGCTCGCAATCATTGCCTTGGGTTTTACGTGCCCGAGTGCTTGGTGTGTTAGGCTTTTTAGGTGTCGGCTTTATGCTGTATACCTTGTTAATGTCGAGCCCATTTGAACGTCTATTGCCGTATTTCCCAGTTGAAGGTCGCGATTTAAATCCATTACTGCAAGACCCAGGTATGATTATTCACCCGCCATTGCTTTATATGGGTTACGTAGGTCTATCAGTGTCTTTCTCATTCGCAATCGCTGCGCTACTTACTGGTAAACTCGATAATACTTGGGCCAAGTGGTCTCGTCCTTGGACTATGGCTGCATGGGGGTTTTTAACTTTAGGTATTACCATCGGTAGTTGGTGGGCATACTCAGAACTAGGCTGGGGCGGCTGGTGGTTCTGGGATCCCGTTGAAAACGCTTCTTTAATGCCATGGCTTGTGGCAACAGCGCTATTACACTCACTCTCAACCACAGAAAAACGTGGTGTATTTAAGTCATGGACAGTGTTACTGGCTATTGCGGCATTCTCTCTAAGCTTACTGGGTACTTTTATTGTTCGATCGGGCATTATTGTATCTGTGCATGCCTTTGCGTCAGATCCTAATCGCGGTATGTTCATTTTAGCTTTCTTAGCCATTGTTGTGGGTGGCGGTTTATCGCTGTATGCACTGCGTGTTTCACAGGTGAAAAGTGAGGGCCGTTATAAGTTTGCCTCACGTGAAGTTGCCCTTTGGTTAAACAATATATTTTTAGTTGTGGCAACGCTGATTGTACTTCTAGGTACTTTACTGCCAATGATCCACAAAGAGCTTGGCTTAGGCAGTATTTCGATTGGTGAGCCTTTCTTCAACAAGATGTTTGCTATTCTACTAGTGCCATTTGCCATTTTAATGGGTATGGGTCCACTGTTACGTTGGAAACAAAACAAATGGTCAATGCTGCAGAATAAACTTGTTCTGTCGGCAGCAGTAAGTTTAGTTGCAACGGCGGCATGGTTGTATTCAAGCTACGACGTGATTGCGCCAATTACTTTTATTGCAACAGCATTAGCGGTATGGATTTTTGTTACCACTCTTGTTGATTTAGCTGCAAAAGTGACTATTCATAGCTCTCTAGGCGAAGGCTTTAAACGACTAGGGCTAAGTTACTGGGCGATGGTTTTAGGTCACATTGGTTTAGCATTCGTGATTGCAGGTGTAACGTTAACTTCTGCTTACTCAGTTGAGCGTGATGTATCAATGAAGCCTGGCGAAACCGTGGCTTTAAATGAATACCAGTACCGATTTGACGGTGTTAAAACAATTCGTGGCGCAAACTATAGTGGTCATGCAGGTGTCGTCACTGTACTGAAAAACGATAAAAAAGTGACCGTTTTACATGCTGAAAAGCGTCGTTATGACATTGGTATGCAATTTATGACAGAAGCGGCTGTTGATGCCGGTTTTACACGAGACTTATACCTAGCACTGGGTGAGCAATTAAGCCAAGGTGCTTGGTCGTTACGTATTTATCATAAACCTTATGTTCGTTGGATGTGGCTCGGTGGTATCTTGATTTCACTGGCAGGCTTTTTAGTGCTTGGTGATAAACGCTATCGCCAGAAGTCGACTAAGCAGGAGGCTTTAGTATGAATCGCAAACTCATCGCACTAGCACCTTTATTGGTGTTCGTTTTACTGTGTGTGTTTTTATATCAAGGTTTGTTTGCTAATCCTCGTGAGTTACAAACAGGGCGTATTGGGCAGGCTATGCCTACTTTTAACTTGCCAGATTTGATGGATGAGTCAAAGCGTTGGACTGACGCCGATTTAAAAGGTGAAGTTTACCTACTTAATGTATGGGGTACTTGGTGTCCGACTTGTTTAGCTGAGTTAGGTTACTTGACTGAGCTTAGAGAGCAGGGCGTTAAGATAGTTGGTTTATACTATGAACAAGGCTATGACCCTGATTTCGATGGTCAGTTTGATATTAACGCACTACGTGAAGACGTAACTAGCATGCTTAATCGTGCCGGCGACCCGTATCAATTTAATATCTTAGATTTAAAGCGCACTTTAGCTCTTGATTTAGGGGTTTCTGGTGCGCCAGAAACCTTCTTAGTCGATAAGCAAGGCACTATTTTGCTGCACCATACAGGTGATATTAATCCGCGTGTATGGCGTGCTAAATTCGCACCGTTAATGCAGGAGTTACAGTAATGAGACTCGTGATCTTTTTAGTAAGTTTGTTTATCACGTTTACAGCATTTGCAGAGCAAGACAAGTATCAATTTGATGATAAAGAACAAGCCGTTCGCTTTAGTGAGCTAACCAAAGAGCTGCGCTGTCCAAAATGTCAAAACCAAAATATAGCTGACTCAGACGCGGTTGTAGCCAAAGACTTACGCGATAAGGTGTTAGCGCTGGTAAAAGATGGCAAAAGCAAAGATGAAGTCATTGATTACATGATTGACCGTTATGGTTACTTCGTACACTACGATCCACCAGTCACACCAGCAACCTTGGTATTGTGGGTATTGCCTGTATTGATTGTGGTTCTTGGCTTTGGCTTTATTGTTTTACGCCAACGCAAGGCATCAGTGAAACAAACATGGACAGAGCAAGACGAAGCATTACTTGCAAAATTAATTGAACAAAATCAACGTCAGGAGCAAAGCTAGATGGCATTAATGTGGGCTTCTTTTGTTTTACTCACACTGATTGCATTGCTATTTGTTGTCGTACCGTTTTTTAAACGTGAGCGTATTCAACGTCTTGATCACAATGCAAACTCGGAGTTAATCCGAATTTATCATCAACGTTTAGATGAACTTAAAACTGAGCTCGATAACCAACGTATTGATGCACAAATGCACGATGAGTCAGTTATCGAACAAAAACGTCGTTTACTCAATGAGTTGTCGCCTGAAAAAGCGTTGAACAGTAAAGGTAATAACCGTATTTTTGCCCTTACTGGCGCAGGCTTTTTGATTGTTTTAACAGCTATCTTTTATGGTTATACCGGTAGTCAGCAGCAAATTAAAGGCTGGCATGACGCGATGGCTAATCTTAAGTCATACGGTGAGCGTGCCGTTATGCAAGAAGGTGAGCCTTTAACACCGAATGAGCTACAAGCTTTTGCTTTAGCACTGCGTACTAAGCTTGATCAAAGTGGTGACGATGAAGTGGCGTGGATGCTACTAGGTCGTGTTGCTATGTCATTAAATGAATTTGATATGGCAATGCAGTCATTTGATAAAGTGCTTAAAATGAATCCTGATAACAAACAAGTGCTGATCAGCTACTCGCAAGTTTTGCTAATGGAAGGCAGTGATGCGAATATGTCTCGAGCAGCGACTATGTTATCAAGAGTGCTAAAAGCAGAGCCAACTAATATTGATGCAATCTCATTATTAGCATTGATTGCTTATGAGCGTAAAGATTGGCTTCAAGCTAAAACAGCATTTGAAGTATTGCTTGCAAGTATGCAGCAAAGCGACCCGCGTTATAGCATGATTGCAGAGCGTATTGCCGAAATCGATGCCCATTTAAGTAATGATCAGCAAGTCAAAAAGACTGAATTAGCAGAGGCTACAAGCAGTGAAATTAGCATCACAGTTGATTTAGACCCTGCACTTGCCGATTCACAGCCGCAAAACGGTACATTGTTTATTTTTGCTAAAGCGGCAAGTGGCCCGCAAATGCCATTGGCTGTAGTTAAAATGACAGAGTATAGTTTTCCGTTAACAGTGATGTTAAGTGATACTAATGCGATGGTTGAAGGTCTGAATCTATCTAGTGTCGATAAAATTATTTTAACTGCGCGTTTATCAAAAGATGCAACTGTGGTAACTTCAAGCGGCGAGTTGGAAGGCAAGTCGGATGTCTTAGAGCGTGCAAACGTTAAAGAATATTCACTGCTAATTAATGAGTTAATACCGTAAGGATAGCCGATGTTTAGGCACAGTATATTTTTTATCTTTTTTTTAGTACTTGCAGGATGCGCACAGATACCTGAAGAAAAAGTGGATGAGCGAGACCCATTACAGTCGTTTAACCGTCCTATGTATGATTTTAATATGGACGTGCTTGATGCCTATATTCTTCGTCCAGCAGCCGTTGGTTATGTTACAGTGACACCAACCCCTGTTAGACGCAGTATTGTTAATTTTACTGATAACATTACAGCGCCGACAGATATGGTCAATGCTGGTCTGCAGGGTAAACCAGGTAATATGGGTATTAGTTTAGCGCGCTTTCTAGTGAACTCTACGGTAGGTCTACTTGGCTTATTTGATGTAGCCTCATCGCTTGGTTTAGAAATTGTCGATGAAGATTTTGGTCAAACCCTAGGTGTATGGGGAGTCGGTGATGGTGCTTATTTAATGATCCCAGGTATGGGGCCAAGTACAGCACGAAATCTAACTGGTGATGTGGTAGATAACTTCGTTCTACCTGAAATTACCCTAACCACACCACAGACTATTCTGGTATTTGCGCTAAAAGCCGTTGAAGCACGTGCCTCGTTGATGCCGCAAGAGAGCTTATTAAATGAGTCGTTAGACCCTTACATTTTTATGAAGGATATCTACTTCCAGCGTCAATTATATGAGCTACATGATGGTAATCCACCAGTAGAAAAAGAACCCGATGATTTTGATGAAGATTTCCTAGAAAATCTCTAACCTAAAAAATCAAACCAATAAAAATGCCAGCAATTGCTGGCATTTTTATGTTTATAAAGGGGGGAGTTAATCTCCAAATACACCCATTTGTTCATTAGACCAGCTTAATGCATCGTGGTAAGCATCAGGTACTTCTTCGGGTTTAAGACCGAGTTCTTCTTGAATATCCTTTGCTTTATCCCACTCAGCTTGTTCATAAAATTTTACTAAGCGTAAATAAGTCGCTAGTAATCCTTCACCATGAAGCAAAGCACCTTTGATTTCATTTGTAAGAGGAAGTTTACCCATTACGCTTGGCATATCTTCATCGAGGATAGCGTCCATTAACGACATCATACCGGTTAAAAATGCCATACCCGTATCACGTAACTTGCCATGGCTTATTGCTAATAACTCAGCAAAACGGGCGCGGGTTAGTGATAAACGTATCAGCTCTGCAGGTTTATCTGCCGCAACTTGTGCAGCAAATAAAAGTGATAAGAAACGTTTGATTTCTTCACTGCCTAAAACAATCAGCGCTTGTTTTATCGTGCTAATTTCAGCTCTGCGTTTGAAAGCTGCTGAGTTTGAATAGCGTAACAACTTGTAAGATAAGTTAACGTCTCGTTCAAATACCTCGGTGATTTTTCTGAGATTTAAATCAATACTTGAGGTTTCGTATAAAAGCTCGGCAAGAGCCATCTCAGAAGGTGGTAAAGTTTTACTTTGCACCATTTCAGGCTTTGAAAAGAAAAAGCCTTGAAAATAGCTAAACCCCATGTCCAAAGCAAGTTGGTATTTTTCGTATGTTTCAACTTTCTCGGCGAGTAACTTGATGTGCGGGTGAGGTTTGATTGCCTCAACGACGGATTCAATAGACTCTTTATCACAGGTTAAAAAGTCAATTTTGATAATATCGATATACGGATAAAAATGGCGCCAAACAGGTTGGTGTATGTAATCATCAAGGGCAAGCGTATATCCGCGCTCTTTTAAATCTTGAACCATTGCTAGTAAACGTTTACCCGGTTGAATCGTTTCAAGAATTTCGACAACTACTTGCTCTTTACCCAGTAAAAGTGGGTAGCCTTTTTGGAGTGTCTCTAAAGTGAAATTAATGTAGGCTGGTTTGTTATCCGTTAAATCTTCTAAACCAAAATTGAACTGACTACCTTCAATGAGTCGAGATGTCGCTTCATCACCGTCAATATCAGGAAAAACGTTATCTACGCCATCCCTAAACAAGAGTTCGTAGCCGACAAGTTTCTTTTCCTTATCTAAAATAGGTTGGCGTGCAGCGTAAAAATACATAGTCCTAGCAAGTCCACTTCGGTTAATTCATTTATCCATGAGCAATATAAGTCATCGTGCCTAAAATAGCATTAATTAAATATTCATTTTTGAGGATAAATACTGATTTTCTGTGATCCTAAGACTAGGATAAATTGTAATGAAATTCTATAACTAGCGATTAAATATCACATTTTTGTTATGAAAAGGTTGTAATTGTAAACCTGCCACTGAACGGCTTGATTGGAGTTGTAGGGTAGAAGCATGTTATAGTCATGAGTGATATCGGTTTTTACCCCAATAATGTCTTAAAATTAAGTAACTTGCGAGTCATTATTCGGATTAAAAGCCAACATTAAACAATTATTGGAGGCTAATTTGGAAACAGGAATGATAATTTCGTTAGCATTGTACTTCATCGTAATGTTGGGGATTGGGCTATACGCTTATAAGCAATCCACAGACGATGTATCAGGTTATATGCTAGGTGGTCGTAATTTATCACCAAGTGTTGCTGCGCTTTCAGCAGGTGCATCAGATATGAGTGGTTGGCTGCTAATGGGCTTACCAGGTGCAATGTATCTGTTCGGCTTAAGCAAAGTTTGGATTGCTATAGGTCTAGTACTCGGTGCTTGGGCTAACTATTTCTTGGTAGCGCCTCGTTTACGTGTTTATACTGAGAAAGCGAATGACTCAATCACCATTCCAGATTATTTCGCAAACCGCTTTGATGATAATAAAAATATACTGCGTGTTATTTCTGCGATAGTAATCATTGTTTTCTTCACCTTGTATACTTCATCAGGTGTTGTCGCGGGTGGTAAGTTATTCGAAAACTCATTTAATATGAGCTATGAAATGGGTCTGTATATCACAACTGGCGTTGTAGTGTTATATACCTTGTTTGGTGGCTTCTTAGCAGTAAGCCTTACAGACTTTGTTCAAGGCTGTATCATGTTTATCTCGCTGCTTGCAGTACCAATTGCGACATATACTATGCTTGATCAACCATTCATGGATACACTCGCCAATGCACGCTATGATTTATTGTTAAGCTCACCAAAAGAAACTGAAATTCATGCACTTAATATGATGGACTGGTTTGCTGGTGGTTCGACGATTGCTATTATCTCTGCAATGGCATGGGGTCTTGGTTATTTTGGACAGCCGCATATTATTGTTCGTTTTATGTCTGTGCGTTCAGTTAAAGATATGCCAACTATGCGACGTGTGGGGATGTCGTGGATGACACTTTCAGCAATTGGTGCTGTGTTAACAGGTTTATTTGGTGCTGCTTATATGCTTGAAAACCAAATGCCAATTGATGATAAAGAAACTATTTTCTTGGTATTGTCTGAACTTATCTTCCATCCTCTAATTGCTGGTTTCTTATTGGCTGCTATTTTAGCTGCGATTATGAGTACCATCTCATCGCAATTACTAGTGTGTTCAAGCTCTCTAACAGAAGACTTCTATAAGATTTATTTAAACCGAAGTGCTTCTCAAAAAGAGCTAGTATTAGTCGGTCGTATTAGTGTTATCTTGGTTGCTCTGTTTGCTATTTACCTAGCGTATGACCGCGATAGCTCTATTTTGGATTTAGTAAGTAATGCATGGGCTGGTTTCGGTGCTGCATTTGGTCCATTAGTACTACTTAGCCTTTACTGGAAGCGCATGAACTTACAAGGCGCTATCAGTGGTATGGTTGTCGGTGCTGCAACAGTACTGTTTTGGATTTACGCGCCAATTAAGATCGATGGCCAATCGCTAAGTGCAATTATTTATGAGATTGTCCCTGGCTTTATTTTATCAACGATTGCCATTATTGTTGTGAGCCTAATGACGACTGAGCCGAAAAAAGAAATTACAGATTTATTTGATGAAGTTGAGTCATCACTTTAGTTTTGAGTAAGCACAAAAAAGGGCAACATTTGTTGCCCTTTTTTAATTTTATAACCAATGCTTAGCTTGCAGCTTTTTCTTTTATATCTGCAACGTTATCGTCTGATTTTGCTTTTTTAGGCTTCGCAGGAACCTCTTTTGCACCTTTAAGTACAGCCATAAATTGGTCTTTTTCTTTTGCCATTTCAAGCGCTAGTGATTCAATTTGTTGCTCGCTTAATGGTACATCAACTTTTTCAAGCATTAATTCTAATGACTCAGCAATGTCGAGCATTTTGTCATACGCATCAGCTTCTTTCTTAGTAGTAAACGTCATGCGCTCGACTCCGTTTCTTTCTACAACATATTTAACAACAACAGCCATGATTTCTCCTGCATTTAAGCGTGGCATTTGCAGCGTAAAATCGCCACTTTGATTACTGTTTTTATATACAGTAATGCTTCGGGCCTTACTTTGCAAGTATCTAAAGAAATTTTTTATGGAACAAATTTGACAATAATAGGGGCATTAGCTTTATTTATATTGTTACCCAAAGTTAAACACAAGCGATGGAGTGAGTGTTGGGTAATAGCTAACTACCTGTCCAAGATGGACATCACGGAGGAAATTATGAAATTACTATCAAGTCTTTTACTTGCCACGAGTATTGCGTTACTGCCTACAACACCGGCATTCGCCGTAAAACCAACCGAAGCAAAACAAGTTAAAATGCAAAAGCTCAGTATTAACAAAGCTAGCATCGATCAACTTACTCAATTACCGGGTATTGGTGAGTCTAAAGCTAAAGCGATTGTTGAGCATCGCAATAAGCAAGGTCCGTTTAAGTCGGTAGAGCAATTAAAAGAAGTAAAAGGAATAGGCGATAAGGTATTTGCTAAACTTGAGGGGAAAATTACGCTTTAAAAGACTAGGGCGTGTTGACCTATTGTGATTGATTTTGCAGCAGTATGTTTGGTATTTAAGCAAGGCAGAGCCTATGTCGTGTGGTTGTTCAACATAAATAGGCGATAACGCAGCATCCATACCAAACACGCGCTGCCTTTTGGGTTCTTCCTAGGGGCGATTATCTTTTTATTACTTAAATAGATGAAGCTAAAGGGCGTGGGCAGAACGCGGTAGCTTTGCTCGATTTTTACTTAGTCCACTAGGTTACAAATCTCGCGCCGCGATTAAATTGCCCCTAGAGTGAACAAACTTTAATCCACAAAGGTCAACAAGCCCTAAACAGGGCGTTATTCGCCCTGTTTAAATTCATTGATAGCTTTGTCTAAATGCGCTAGTGCGAACAAATTTTCGATAGGTGTTGTGATAAGTGGGTAACTTAAGCCTGCTAATAATAACCAAGGTAACAGCATCCAGCCTTCAAAGTAGGCTAAACCTAAAAATAATGGCGCAAGAAAGGCAAGCTTACACACCGATAAAATAATCTTTTTACTTGGGCTTAAATGAGCCAGAGCAAGTGCAATTATTTGCTGGCGCTGCCTTACTTTAAAAGTTTTTAAAGCAGGGATTTGACTAGTAAAAAAATAAATCATTATAACGACTTTTTAGTTACTAAACGGCTAAATAAAACGGCTACAAAGACTATTGAAAACGCAGCGAAAATAATCTCCATCCATGCAGGCATACTCATTGAGGCAAATTGCCAATCAATATTGCCGCAATCGCCAGTGGCTGCAAAAAAGCTAGGGATCCATTCATGCAGTGGCATAAAGCTTGGGAAATTAGGCTCAAATGCGCAGCTAAATGCAAAAGGGTCGGTATTGTTTTGCATTGCAATGTGTTCTTTAGCAATAAAGTAACCCCAGATTGCAGAGATACCCCAAGTAGCAAATGCAACAAGGCGAACAACCATATTTTGCGGGTTAATCGCTCCAATCACACCTGCTGCAAGTAAGCCTAAAACAGCGGTACGTTGATAAATGCACATAATACATGGTTCAAGTCCCATGCTGTATTGAAAAAACAACGCAGTGACTTCAAACGCTAGTGAAATAAATGCTAATAATAACCAAGGTGTTCTTTTAGTTGCTAATTCTGCTAACCAATTCATGAATGATCCAATTTGAAATTGTTTTCAAGATTATGCTTAGACGGGGCTGTGGGTGCAAGTATCTAAGATGAAATTATACGAAAAAGGAGCCAAGCGGCTCCTTTCATTAATCAGTAATGATCGTCAGTTAAACACTTACAGCTTGCAAAGACTCACTTTGATAACAACCAAGTACACGGGTGTACTGAGTATGTTCTTTTAGCTCTTCTAGTGCCTGTTTAACATGTAAGTCATCAAGGTTTGCTTCGAGATCTACATAAAACACTTCTTCCCAAGGGTTTCCAGGTACTGGACGTGACTCTAGTTTTACAAGGTTAATTTTGTGATGTTTAAAAATCATTAAGGCGTCAGCTAACGAACCCGCTTGTTGCTTGGTGGCCATAATTAAACTCGTTTTGGTTGGGATTTGTTTCGACACTTGAAGAGGTTTACGGGCTACTACAATGAAGCGGCTATGGTTTTCACTTTGATTGGCCAAGCCTGATTTAACCACTTCTAAACCGACGTTTTTCCCTGCTTGTGCAGAGCCGATAGCGGCACTGTTTGCGGTTTCAACTGCTGATTGCAATGCATGGAAAGTTGAATCACAGGTTTCATGTTGAATGTCACCTAAGCCCTGAATGAAACGGCTACATTGAGCAAAAGGCTGTGGGTGAGCAAATATTTTATTGATATGAGATAACTCAGTACCAGGCATCGCTAATAAACAGTGTTCAACGCTGTGCGTCACTTCACCAACAATTGATACTTGAGCGTGCTGTAATAAATCGAATACTTCATTGATACTACCAGAACTGGTGTTTTCAATGGGTAATAAACCAAAATCAGCTTGGCCACTTTCTACTTTACCGGTGATTTGGTCAAAGCTAGAACAACCCATTTCAATTACTTTACCCGGGCGGCGGCTGAAATATTTATGACAGGCTAATTGACTGTATGAACCTTGACCACCCAAATAAGCAACACGATGACTTTCGCTCATGGCTTCTGGGTTAAGGTTTTTTTGCAACATCGCTTGTTGGTTTAGAACAGAATCTTCAAGAATGGTTTGGAACACGTTATTAATGTAGTACGCATCAAGGCCTAATGATTTTCCATAACTAATGAGTTTTTCGAGTAATGCTTGTTCGCGAGCCTCATCGCGAATTGGTTTGTTATTGGCTATCTTGTACTCAACCACGCTGTGGCTGATACGACGTCTTTTTGCCAGTAAGACAAGTAAGTCGGAATCTATTTCATTAATATCGTGTCGTAACGCATTTAATGTATCAATGCTCATGTTGGTTTCCTCATTCCAAAACAGTGCGCAAACAAAAAAGCCTCCCAAGTGGGAGGCTTTAGCTATTCGGTGAATTTATCTCGCAAACAGTTAAGCCTCCTCTATTTAAAGAAGCTAAAAAACGAAAAGTAAGTGCGAGAGATAATTTGTTTCATTGAGTTAATGTAAAAACACTTGTATGTAAAGTCAACCGCCTATCGAGGCTAATTTTGAAATCATATGTGTTTATTCAGAAAATTCATTAATCTTCATAAAAAATTTATAAATATAAAAATGAATCTGGTATATTTGTTTTTGCACAATAAATAATAACAATTATTAATAAGGTAGTCCTGTGGTGTATCGACGACCGCCATCACGTTTTGGTGTGAATTCATTAAGTATGAAATTGTCGCTGCTGATCTCTGCGATTTGTTTGATTGCAGGTATATGTGCTGCGGCTTTGATGCTTAAATCTGAAGAAAAACAGCTTGTTTTTGAAGAGCATGAACTTTTAAAACACTCGAGTGAACGCTTGAGTCGTCAATTTAACCGCCTGATTAAAACTAAAATAAATATCGCTGAGCAGGCTAATAATGTTGTAAGCAGCCAACTGCTTCACAATGAGTCTCACTTACAAAGCAAACGAAGCGCCGATATTAAATTTTCCGTTGATGGCAGTATCCGCAGTACTTCAGAAAATGGTTTATCTGCAGCGTTTATCCCTCAAGATAAATATTCTGAATTTTATAAGCAGCTTATAAACGATTCTGAATCATTGTGGAAAATCGTTTCACCTACTTTAATTCAAGATTTCTTTAATTTTTACTTAGTTACGAAAGACAACTTTATTCGTATAGCGCCACCAAACTGGGCGCTAAATGTACCTGGCGACTTTGACTTCACCAAAGACGAAGCCTTCAATTATGCCCAAGCTGCAACTAATCCAAGCCGAGAAGCGGTATGGTCAAAAGTGTATTACGACACTATTTGGCATAAATGGGTCGTTAGTGTACTTGTGCCAATCTACCTTGATAACGAATTTTTTGGTGTAACAGGTAGCGATATTGCTCTTGAAACTTTATTGGCACAATTGCCTATTGGTGATCGTGAGCAACATCTATTTGTTTTCGATGCAAAAGGTCAGTTATTAGCTCACCCTGATTTAGATAGGACAACTTTAGAGCAATATGGACGAGAAGGTAAAAAATTACTGACAGAAGATTTTGTTAATCCCGATCTGCAAAAGCTAGTGTCTGAAACGATTCGCTTAAAATTACCTGAGTCTGCAAATTCATTTGTCCAAGATGGCGAAACTCACATTATCAATATTCGTAAAGTTGAGAACCTAAATTGGTATATTGGTATTTATAAAAAGCGTTCGTCGGCACTTTCAGCACTAGAAGAGCTAAAAGTAAAATTCTTTGGCTTGTTTATCTTGTACGCTATTTTAGTTGCCTTGTTATTGCATCAAGCACTTTACCAATTAGTACTGCGTCGTATTCACTCATTAGTTAACGCGGTGGTGAGTTTTGGCAAAGGGCAATTACAAACAGAGTTTCCAAAAGCCAATAAAGATGAAATTGGTACCTTAAATGGCTCGTTCAGAGACATGGCTATTGAAATTCGTAAATTAATTGATGGTCTCAACCAGCGCATTAGCGAAAAAGAAATAGCTGAAAAGGCAGCTAACCGCTTATCTAAAGCTGTGGCTTTCTCGGGCACCGGTGTAGTGATCACGAACCAAGATTTTGAGATCAAATACGTGAATCCGAAAATGGTTGAAATGACCGGTTTCGAAGAGCGTCATTTCATTGGTTCGCCGCTGTTAAATATCATCTCTCAAGAAATGGCTATTTTAGTTGATGATATTGATATTGACTTACGTAGCCGTAATTACTGGCGAGGGGATACCTTATTACAAGCTAATGAACGCCAATCTGTTTGGGTTTCGCTAAGTATTTCACCAATTCGTGAAGATGGTGGTGAGATCACCAGTTATGTGGCATCTGCGCAAGATATTTCGTTTGTGAAAGAAAGCCAACGTAAAATGGAACAACTGGCTTACTTTGATACTTTAACTGGACTTGCTAACCGTACTTTCTTCAGAATGCAGCTGCGCAAGTCAATGGCACTTGCCGAGCGTGGTCATTATGCATTTGCCTTATTCTATTTTGACTTAGACGAATTTAAACGTATCAACGATACGCTAGGTCATGATGCGGGTGATCAGTTGCTAGTAGAAGTTGCTAATCGCCTGAAAAAGCGTCTGCGTACAGAAGATACGATTGCGCGTTTAGGCGGCGATGAATTCGCGGTATTATTAAGTGGTATTGAGCATCAAACACACGCCATGGAAGTCGCAAATACGATTCAACGCACTCTCAATGAGCCTATCAAATTAGGTAATAATGAAGTGATCATTAGTGCCAGTATTGGTATCACTATGGCGCCATTTGATAGTCAAGAAGAAGATCAATTACTTAAACATGCTGACCTTGCGATGTATGAAGCAAAAGCCAAAGGGCGCAATACCTTCCACTTCTATAGCCAAGAATTAAATGCAGCTGCGAATGAGCGCTTATTTATTGAAAATGAGTTACGTACTGGTATCCGTGAAGGGCAGTTTAGAGTTTATTATCAGCCACAAGTGGATTGTCGCAATAATCAGGTAGTTGGGTACGAAGCGCTTATTCGTTGGTTCCACCCTGAAGAAGGAATGATCCCACCGACGAAATTTATTCCAATTGCTGAAGCAACCGGTTTAATTGTTGAGTTAGGTGCATGGATATTACGAGAAGCCTGTGAATTTGCGGCTCGTTTAGCAAGCCAAGATTTGAAGAATAATATTTCAATCAATCTATCGGCTCGCCAGTTTAAAGATGCCAACCTAGTGACGACTCTTGATACGATAATCAAGCAAACAGGGGTTGAGCCTAAACGCTTACACCTTGAGCTAACAGAAAGTATGCTGATGGGGCATGTTGAAGCCGCTATTTTACAACTGCATCAATTAAAAGCCTTGGGGGTATCAATTTCAATCGACGACTTTGGTACTGGCTACTCTTCATTAAGTTACCTAAAACGTTTCCCTGTGGATATCTTGAAAGTTGACCGCTCGTTTGTGAAAGATATCCCTGAGGATACTAATGATATGGAAATTACCGCTGCGATTATTGCTATGGCGCAAAAGTTGAAACTTAATGTTGTTGCCGAAGGGGTTGAGACCATTGAACAAATTGAGTTTTTACAAAATAACAACTGTTATATTGTGCAAGGATACTACTATAGTAAGCCTATCCCTGAAGATGAGTTGCCCGCACTTTATGAACAGCTCAACTCTTTGAATTCATAAAATACAGAACTCAAAAATATAGGGGGCGACTAGCCCCCTGCAATTTTAACTTTAAATTTCAGTCCCTCGAGAATCGTTTTTAGTTTATCTCTATCATCACCTTGAACTTCGATGATACCGTCTTTGACTGCACCGCCTTGGCCCATTTTACTTTTAATGGTCTTAGCTAATTTTTTTAAGTCGTGCTGTTCGCTGTCGATCCCAACAACTAACATGACACCCTTACCTTTGCGGCCTTTGGTTTGACGTTCAATACGCAAAAAGCCGTCTTTAAAAATTTTACCTTGGGTTGGTTTGCTTTCTTTAGGTTGCTCAATGCGACCCGTAGCAGTTGAATAAACTAGATTATTATCGCTCATAGTGGATCTCGTTGTAGAAGCTTGGCTAAATGATAACAAATTTCATCCTAAGTGTTTTAATTTTTGGCTTATTTGTTCTAAGCGGTTATATTTAATTAGGTATCAGGAAAGATTTGTTTATTAGGAGTTTATTATGAGTTTATCGCGCAGCACTTCTGCTGATGGCGCTATATTAACCGTACAAATCAAAGGAAAATTTGATTTTAATTTGGTGCAATCTTTTCGTCAGGCGTACGCCGATCTTAACGACAATATCGATAAAGTGGTTATTGACCTCAGAGAAACAGATTACATGGACAGCTCAGCGTTAGGCATGTTGCTGAACATGAAAAAAAACCTAACAGGCAAAGTTGAAACAATTCAAATTAGCAATTGCCAACCGCAACTGAAAAAAATCCTGCAAATCTCACGTTTTGATAAAAAGTTCGATATTGATTGATGCTTAATATTCTGGTTGTAGACGATCTAGCCTTAAATCGTCGCTTATTAACCGTGATGTTAGAGCAGCAGGGCTACCGTGTTTATACCGCTGAAAACGGGCTTGTTGCTTTAAACCTGCTCGAAGAACACACCATTGATATTGTGTTACTCGATGTCATTATGCCTGTGATGGACGGCTTTGAAACCGCAGCGATTATCAAAGAGCGCTTTAGCCAAGTTTACTTACCGATTATATTTATTACCTCTTTAGAAGATGAAGCGAGTTTTGAGCGTTGCTTAGCGGTTGGCGGCGATGACTTTTTACATAAGCCATTTCAAGAGGTCATTCTTAACGCGAAAATTAAAGCGCATAGCCGGATCCGTAATTTAAGCCAAAAGGCAAGAGAGCAAAATCTACAACTTGAATATCATCAAAATCAAGTCGAGCGCGAACATGAAATCGTCGAACATATTTTTAATAACGCCCTCGAAAACCAACAGTCATTTCCGTCGCATTTAGACTTTCATTTATCACCTGCCGCTATGTTTAATGGCGATATGTTTTTGGTAGCACAAAGCCCAATTGGCAGCTTGTACTGCATGCTTGGTGATTTTACCGGCCATGGTTTAGCTGCTGCGGTCGGAGCACTTCCTGCTTCAAGGGTATTTTATACAATGGTAAGTAAGGGGATGTCAGTCAGTGATATTGCTGCAGAAATTAATTCAGTACTAGGTAAATTACTGCCAGGACATATGTTTTGTGCTGCTACCATTCTAGAGCTCAGTAACACCGGGAAAAGTGTTTCGGCTTGGCTTGGAGGATTACCTGATACGTATATCATCGACCAAAATGGAGAACTCATTCGCACTCTTGAATCTCAACACATGGCACTGGGTATTTTAGAAGAGGATGAATTTGAACGTGCACTTATTCACATAGAGGTAGAAGATACTTCTCGTATCGTGATGGCGACCGATGGCATTATTGAAACTACTAGCCCAAATGATGAATATTTTGGTGAGCAGCGTTTTAAAAAGGTGCTTGGCTCAAAGCCAAATATTTCTTCAAATCAAGTATTAGAACGAGTAAACAAATTTGCCCGCGGCAATAAACAACAAGACGACTTAAGCTTAGTATTATTAAATTGTTTACCTATGGATGAGTCTGAGCAAAAGTCTGAACAGCTATCTGCATTACCCTTTAATTTTTCATTGAGCTTAAATTCAAAGCAAATCAAAAGCACAGATCCTGTGTTGGAAGTAGTTGATGTAATAAGTAAAGTGGCGGGGTTAAATGCCCATCGCGCAAATATCTTTTTGATACTCTCAGAGGCCTATAATAATGCCTTAGATCACGGTGTGTTAGGTCTCGACTCAGAGATTAAGAATCAAGAAGATGGCTTTTTAATTTATTATCAACAACGAGAAGAGGCCCTCGCAAATTTAACAGATGCTTTAATCATTATTGATATCCGTTATTGCCCCGAAGAGTGTGCTCTATATTTTACCGTTTGTGACTCAGGAAACGGTTTTAGTAAAGAGCAAACAAATCAACAAAGCCTTGCAAGGGAGCATGGTAGAGGCTTGTGCTTACTTAGAGAAGTTGCTTCAAAAGTGACATTTAATAGTGCTGGTAATCAAGTCGAAATTTATTATCAATTAACAGCAAGCAGTACTAGCTCACACTAAAATCGCATGTTATCATTCTGGCATTATAGATGTTTGGATGGCTAAATGATTTCTAACTACTTATCTACTGCACAGCTTGAATTACCAGAAAACTTGGTTGCTGAGCAATTATCGAACCTTGAACAATATCTTGCAGAGTCCGCTTTACCAGCAGTGCGTTGGGAGTATCAAATTCCTGAGCTAGGCGAGGGGGGGGCGTGTAGCTTATTTGGTTATTTGCAAGATGAACCATTCAAATTAAACGATTATGTTGCAGATGATGCTACAAATACTGAAAAGCTGACTAAGCTTCAACAAATCATCGATTTTGTCGTTGCTCAGACTCAAGTTGATTGGTTTGGTATTTATCAAGCAACAAATACTGAGGAAGGCCCTCAGTTATTAAAACTGGTTTATCACGGGGCACCTAGCCGACCATTATTCCCGCTTACAGAAGCGTTTGCTAAAGGTAGTAACAATGTTCAAGTCGCGCTTTCTAAGCAAGGTCGCGTGATCAATAACGTTGCTGATTATCTTGCAAAAGGTGGTGAGTATTATACCTGCGATCCAAAGGTGAAAGCTGAAACCTGTTTACCCTTACTATCAGCTAAAAATGAATGCTTAGGTATTATAGATGCAGAAGCATTTAGTAATGATTTCTTTGATCAGCAGACCCTTGCATTACTTGTGGCTTGTTGTATTAAAATTCCTCAACTCTTGGTCTAATTTTACTAGTAATCAGGCTGGGTTTTTATGTTAAGCTAGTGGCAACGCTAACCCCTATAAAAAGAGATAGTCAATGTTCTCAGAATTAAAACCATTACCAACAGATCCTATTCTTGGCCTAATGGCGGCCTTTAAACAAGATACAAACCCAAAGAAAATTGATTTGGGTGTAGGTGTTTATAAGGATGAGCAAGGCAATACGCCTGTATTAAAAGCGGTTAAAAAAGCGGAAGCGTTTCGTTTAGAAAACGAAACCAGTAAATCGTACATTGGCTTGGCTGGTAACTTAGATTACTGTCAAAAAATGGAAAACTTATTACTGGGTGAGCATCCAGCACTTTTAGCTAACCGTGTTCGCACTGCACAAGCACCAGGTGGTACAGGTGCATTACGTGTTGCAGCTGAATTCATCAAGCGTTGCAACAAAGATGCGACGGTATGGGTAACTACGCCAACGTGGGCAAACCACATCAGCTTATTTGAAGCGGCGGGCTTAACAGTAAAAGAATACCCTTACTACGATTACGAAAATAAAGACCTTTTATTTGATGACATGATTAATACCCTTAAGCAAGTGCCTAAAGGTGATGTTGTGTTATTCCACGCATGTTGTCACAACCCAAGCGGTATGGATTTAAATGCTGAGCAATGGAGCACAGTTGCAGAGCTTGCTGTTGAAGTTGGTTTCACGCCACTGGTTGATATTGCTTACCAAGGTTTTGGTTCAAGCCTTGAAGAAGACGCAGCGGGTCTTCGCAAATTAGCAGCAGCGGTAGATGAACTAATCATCTGTTCTTCATGTTCGAAAAACTTCGGTCTATACCGCGAACGTATCGGTGCATGTTCAATCATTGCTAAAGATGCAGCGACTGCTGATATCTCTAACTCTGTATTATTAAGCGTTGTACGTAGCATCTATTCAATGCCGCCTGCACATGGTGCTGATATTGTTAGCACGATTTTAGGCAGCACTGAGCTGACGCAAATGTGGCATGACGAGCTTGATGAAATGCGTAATCGTATTAATGGCTTACGTACTTTAATCAAAGAAAGCTTAGCAGCGAAAGGCATTGATCAAGACTTCTCATTTATTGACCGTCAAAATGGTATGTTCTCATTCCTAGGTATTAATAAAGAGCAAATCGAACGTTTACAAAAAGAGTACTCAATCTACATTGTTGGTTCTAGCCGTGTAAACGTTGCTGGTATCAGCGATGCAAACATTGATTACTTCGCAAATGCAGTAGCAGACGTTTGTAAATAATCGGCTCTATAGCGATAAAAAAAACCGCATGACTGCGGTTTTTTTGTGCCTGTAATATGTGTTACTACGAGTAGGTATTAATGTAGCCAGCGAATGGCGTCATTAATCATATTGTTGTAGCTGTCAAGCGGAGCGCCAATACTCGCTATTAAGATAGTATCTGCTCGCTCTCCGCGGTTAATGTGACCAGCAAAACGCTCATCATTGAAATCATCAGAGCCAGTGCCAAACGGTTGCTCGTCAGAAGGCACTATGAATACTGTCATTGGGCCAAAGTCAGACTCAAACACCAAGTGTAGGCCTTTTTTGCCTTGAAAGTCACAAAACATCAAATAGGTTACTTTACCTGGTAGCTCATCTAGGTGTCCGCCAATAGTAGCAAACTTTTCATTTACATAAGCAAGGTCTATCGCTTCATGCTTATCTAACGCGCCAATCTCATGATAAAGGTGTGTAAAGGCATGCTCACCCACACTGTATAAAGTATGTTGTTTGTTAATGACAAAGAACACACTAATTGCCACTAAAAACGATGCTGCGGCGGCTAAATACAGGCGATTGAAGGCAAAGCGCGACTTAGCCTCAATAATAGTGTCTAGCGGCTGCTCATGGTTTTCTTCACAAGCATAGGTGTTATCAATAACTCGCTTTGCCAAATTTTCAGGCACGGGTACGTTAAGCGCTTTGCTTAGTTCATCATCGAGGGCACGTACATCATCAATAAACGCCTGTTTATCAGTGTCCTGCTCGGCAAACGCTTCAAGTTCCTTATCAATAGTGCTTGGCTCGGCGAGGATGCGGCGGCGAAACTCGAGTTCATCCATTAATTTGATGCTCCTCTAAGTTGATCATCATCACTGCTTAAAGCCTCTTTAAGCTGGTTTCTGGCACGAAAAAGTCGTGTCATGACAGTATTTTTATTTAAATCGAGGATCTGGGCAATCTCGTCGCCAGAGCAACCCATTACCACCTGCAGCAGTAATGGTTCTCGATACTCTTGTGATAACTTTCCAATTTGTCGTTGAATCACTGTTTGTTCCATTTCAGCATCAAGGGTTGTACTTTTTTCATCTACAAGGGTGTCGTTTTCAACATCGGCGTAATCAAATTGTTTACGTTCAAAGCGACGTGCATTCTCGCGACGTAAGATAGTTAACAACCAAGGTTTTACCGCTTGTTGATCTTGCAGTGAATCCAAGGCACGCCAAGCCCTCAGGAAAGTTTCCTGCACTAAGTCTTCAGCAATGTTCTGATCACGACACAACCAATACGCAAAGCGAAAAAGCTCACTGTGGTAGACATGAACCAGCGCTTCATATCGCTTTTGTTTTTCTGTCATAGTAACTAAGACCTGCCTATCAGAAAAAATCTTTCTGAGATTATTATTTTTTTCTTAAAAAAACGGCTAATTCAAGATTAGCCGTTTATATTCAATCTATTAGATTAATCGTTAATCGTAAAGATTTTTTAATTCAGTGTCATTACTTGTCGATTGGGTGTGCTTTGTTGCTTGGCTTAGCAAGTTTACAATTAAACTTAAATCAACTTGTTCATCTGCTGAACTATAAAGTTTAGTGCGTAATTTAGCAATTTCATCATTAAGTTGTGTGTTTTTGAGTGATGCGAGTAAATACTCAATGGCCGCTACATTCTTACCTGTGTACTGTTTTGCATAGAGGTTTAATGCGTTATAAAACGCTGAGCTATTGTTCTGTTTTGCAAACAGCTTTAACTCATTTAATGACACGGATGTAACACTCTTAGATAATGCTTTAGGCGTTGATTGTTGAGGGCGCTTTTTAATGTAAAGCACTAAGGTGACTAACCAAAGTCCATAGCCGACAATTGCCACGATAATAAGCCACATCGGGCTCGTGACTTGCGTAACGGTTTGCACATTAGTTGGCGTATGACTCAGCTCATTAGAGCTTGCTGTTTGCGGCTCTGCGATAGCTGGGGCTGTTGGTGTGAGTGGATTTGTACTTGGCACAACTGTTAATGTTCGAGCAGGTATTGTCGCGTAGCTAATACGATTGATTTTGGTATTAAACCAAGGCAGCTTTATTTCAGGCAATGTATAAGTGCCCGGTGTTTGCGGTAATAAAGCATAAGAAGCCGTTTGTTGTGAAATAACACGGCCATCACGTACCAGATGATTACTCTCTTTTTCATCAGGGTAACTTCTAAAACCTTGCACCTGCGGCATATCGATATCAGGAAGTTGCTCTTTAGTAACCCCCAATGCGGTTAAGGTGATAGTTCGAGTGATCGGCGTACCGACTTCCACGGTGTCATCTTTTGGTTGCCATTGCTCATCAAGGTTAACCAATTCACTCGGTAACCAAGCACCTGAGTAGTTTTCTGGAATTGGCTTGATTTCAATATCGACATCTTCGCCCATTGCTGAAACAGCCATTTGTCGGTAATTTTGACGAATACGGCCATTGAATACTGGGGCTGTGATGGTATTCACGCCACTTTTTTGTGGTTGCACTAAATACTCACGGGTGATCACTAAATAGCGTTTTCCATCAATTAACTCATAGTCTTCAGATTGCTTGTTAATTGGAGTTAGCTCAGCGTTTTCCATTTCTGGTGTGGTTAAGTTGCCATCAAGCAGTTCTTTGTTGTTGTCTAAATACAATTTAACCGTATAAACACCGGCTTCTTGCACGTATAAGCTAGTTGGCTTGATGCTTGTTTTAATGAAGGCTTCTTTATTTTGCTCAGAGGTTTGGCTGCGCTTAGCCACCGTTAGCTCAATCGGTTTTGAACTGACACCAGCAACGGTAAAAGCAGGAATGGTATAAGTGCCTTCTTTGCGGGTCATCAGTTTTACAGACCAGTTAGTTTGCTTACTGATTTCACCATTAATAATGTTGGTACGCGAGCTTACACTGGTAGGCCCTACAACAAAGTCTTTTAATAACACTGAAGTGTCGGGTTGTTCGCTGTTAATAGAGTCGTCTGCTGAGATGGTTAAAATAAAAAACTCACCGGCAAGGACTGGGTTTTTATCAACACTTGCCTGTAGCTGGGTGGCAGCCCAAAGCGGCGCTGCCGCGATTAGCAATAAACAACATAATAATCGCATTACCATGATTTTTCGGCTCCTCGTGGACGACGTTGATAGTTTCGTTTTTGTGCTTCTAATTGCATTTTATTTCTTAATAAGATCGCAGGATCATCGGGAACTTTACGCAGCAATTGATTAAGTTGCTGGGCTTTTTCTTTCTCTTCATTAGTCAGCTCAGCAGCTTGTGCCTGCATAGCCTGTTGCTCTGCTTGCTGTTTAGCTTGTTCATCGCTTTGCGATGGCTCTGGCTGGGCATCTTGTTGCTCAGGAGATTGCTCTGGCTTTTGCTCACCTGATTGTGGCGACTTTTCTGATTCAGATTGCATTTCAGGTTTGTTTTGTTGATCACTTTCAGAGTCACTTTGCTCACCTTTTTGATCTGACTGTTCGCCTTGCTCTGAGGGTTGTTGGCTATCTTGCTGCTCACTTTGCTCAGAGTTATCGCCTTGCTGGGAGTTTTCACCCTGTTGCTTTTGCTGGTTATCTTGCTGACCATCGGAGTTTTGTTGATCAGTGTTTTGCTGTTGATCTTGTTGCTGCTGTTGCTCTTGCTGCTGCATTAACTGTTCAACAAGGGCTTGGTTTTCTTTTGCTTCAGTGAAGTCATTTTTAAGCTGTTGGGCTTTCTTATAAGCTTCTATTGCTTGCTCTAGTTCACCTGCCTTTGCAAGGGCATTGCCATAGTTGTACAAACCCGTCGCAGATTTATCTTCACTAAACGCATCCATGGCAGCTTGGTAATTACCTTGCTGATAAAGGGCTGCGCCTTTTAATTGCGTGTTTTCAGCTTGGGCGGCTTGTTCAAATTGATTTTGCTGATAGGCATCGAGAGCGCGTTGGTCTTGGTTTTTAAACACCTCTGGTAACTCGGCGGCGTAAACCTGTTGCTGAGGTAATAGCATAACGAACAAAAAGCCAAGTACTAGGCTGCTTCGGCGAATTAAAAAAAGCGCTAATGGTAGTAAAATAACAAGACCGTATATACCAGCATCAACACGCCATAACGCTTGGCTTTGTTTCTCGTCTTTGAGTACTTCAGCATTGGCTGTTGGGGCAAATGTTTGAATATCTTGATTACTGGTTTGATAAAGTGCAAATTTGCCACCGCTGTTGCGCGCTAAAGCACTTAAGCGACTGATATTTAGCGTCGGAATAACAATCTGTCCTTGCGAATCTTTTAAAAAGCCACCTTCAGGTAACTTAATAGGCGCACCTTGCTCCGTGCCGACGCCATAGACATTCAAGCGATAACTCGACTGAGCGGTAAAGCGACTAATATCTTCTTGATCAAGGCTATCAATCCCATCGGTAACTAAAATAATATCACCATCTAAATAGCCTGCTTGTTTAAGTAAATCGTCGGCTTTTTCTAAACCTTCAATAACGTTCGATCCTTTGCTCGGCATGATATCTGGGCTTAGGCTTGGGATGAGGTTAGCTAAGGTGCTGGCGTCATTGGTTAGCGGTGAAATGGTAAATGCAGAACCTGCATAAGCAACCAATGCCGTATCACCTTCTTTGAAAAGTTCAATCATATCAAGTGCTTTAAAGCGAGCTTGAACTAATCTATTTGGTGCGATGTCGGTACTGAACATTGAGTACGACATATCCATCACAATAACCCGTGCGTTTTTCGCTTGAAACACTGGGACTTGTTTTTTCTCGAAGCTTGGACCTGCTGCAAACACAATGGCTAGCAAGGTAAAAATAGCAACTAGCCAAAGCGGTTGGCTTTGCTTTTTATGATTGTCGCTCATTACAAACTGCGCCAAATGGGGGGCAATTAAATCAGCTGGGGCGTTCTTTTTATTGCGTACTAACAACACACTAAAAATAATCAGTGCGGGGAGCAATAACCAAAGTAGTGCAGGGCGAATAAATTCAAAATCCAAACTAGCTCTCCTGCTTAAATTGGCGAATAAAATTGACTAACATTGTTAAGCTGATTAAGCCTAGCGCCACAAGCAGTGGAATATAAAAAAATGAAATTTGTGGGCGGAACGTTTGTTCATCGCTACTAATAGGCTCAAGTTTATCGAGCTCCTGATAAATTTGCTGTAAACCAGCCACATCTTTTGCTCTAAAGTATAAGCCGCCGGTTTGCTCGGCAATGCGCTTGAGTAAGCTTTCATCTAAGTTACCGCCACTCATACCACCCATATTAAACAGGCTAAATCCACGCGGGTTATCAGAACCAACACCTATGGTATATACCTTAATGCCTTCTTCGCGGGCTAACAGCAGGGCATCTTCTGGGTCAAGGTTACCTGCGGTGTTTTGACCATCGGTTAATAGTACAACGATACGGTTACTTTCATCTTTATTAGCAAAACGCTTTACCGATAAACCTAATGCATCACCAATGGCGGTTGCTCTACCTACTAGGCCGATTTGCGCCTCGCTCAGCATTTGGCTCACGGTTTTAACATCACGCGTAAGAGGTGTTTGTAAAAATGCGGTGTCGCCAAATAAAATGAGACCAAGGCGGTCACCTTGACGTTGCTCAATAAAGTCACTCAGTACCGCTTTTACCATAGTTAGTCTGTCGACATACTGGTTTTGATAGGCCATATCTTGTTCTGTCATAGAACCAGATAAATCTACTGCAAGCATGATATCGCGGCCTTCATTGGGCAAGGTGATGGGGTCATCAAGCCAAGTCGGGTTTGCGATAGCAATAACTAATAATCCCCATACTGCCCACTCGAGAAAAGAGACTTTACGACTATGTTGCTGCACCGCTTGATTATTCAAACCAAGCTTAGCAAAGCCAGGAATACGCAACCGTAATTGCCCTTGTTGCTTTAACGGCATAAAGCGACTTAAAAGCCAAGGTAGGGGTAAAAGCACAAAACACCATGGCCAACTAAACTCAAACATTAATTGGCTCCTTGAGTTTAAAGTTGCGAATGGCACTGCGTAATTTAGCTGCAAGTTCAGCATTATTACTTTGCTGCTGATAAAGCGGCATCAACTCGTCGTAACTAAAGTTATCGCCACTTAGCTTAGATAAATTTTCAGACCACTTTGCCAAAGGCTGAGAGGCAAGTTGACTGCTGTAATAATGACGGGTTAAACGTTTTAAAATAATGTGTAGCTCTTGTGCATCATCATCACTAAGGGTTTTACTTAATTTAATGGCTTGTTTCTTGGCTTTTTTGAACTGTTGGTTTTTATATAAAAGCACTAAGCCGATAATTAATAACGAACCAACTAAGGCGATGATCAGCCACCAAATTGGAGCAAGTGGCCACCATGCAACCTCGGTCGGTGCAATGACATCATGTAAGCCATCTAGCGGATTTTTTTGCATTGTTACTTTCTCACTAATTGCAGCTCAAGTGGAGTGGCTGCACTGAATGAAATTAAACTAAGCCCAGATTTTTGTAGGCGCTTTAACCTATTAGAAAAAGACTCTTCAGCAGATTTAGCGAAGCGCTCGCGAAATTGCTTGTCCATTAATGGTAAAGCAAGATCTTGTCCATTTGCCGACACAGTTACTGTTTGTTTAAAAGCAGGTAACTGATGTTCAAATGGGTCGCTAATATGGCAACCAACCAACTCACAGTGTCTGCTCAGCATTTCAAGTTGTTTAAAGCTCGCTTCATCAAGGGCACTAAAATCAGAAACGATATAAACTAGGCTACCGGGTTTAGCCAAATGGTTAAGGCGTTTTAGGTTTTCACTAAATAGGCTGTTGGCTGTTTTGTCGATATTATTGAGCGCTTGGTTGTGAATATCACATAAGTTGTGACAGAGCTTTAACACCGCCTTTTCGCGTGACGTAGGCTTTAATTCGTGATGACTATGTTGATTAAACACCAGACCACCAATGCGGTCACCTCTTTGACACGCCGACCAAGCAACTAATGCGCTAATATGCGCTGCTTGCACCGATTTTAACAGTAACTTTGAGCCAAACAGCATCGAGTTAGAAAAGTCGGTAAATACAAAAACAGGGCGTTCTTTTTCTTCTTGAAACAGTTTAGTGTAGGTTTCGCCTGTACGGGCGGTAACACGCCAGTCGATAGAGCGTATGTCATCACCAGCTTGATAATGACGCACTTCAGCAAACTCCATCCCGCGACCTTTATGTGGCGCAAGGTATTGCCCAGCTAAACTGTTTTTGATTTTTACTTTGGGCGCAAGTTCTAGTAAACGAGCTTTGGCTTTGTAATACATCAACTCTTTGAGTGATAAATTGACGCCTTGACTATGGCTCGTTGCTAACCACGCCGCTGTATCAAATTGGCTCGACATAGCTTATGGCACTGCTACCAGTTCTAAAATACGGCTGATCACGTCATCTTTACTGATGCCATCGGCCTGCGCTTCGTAGCTTAAAATAATACGGTGACGTAACACATTATGCAGCACCGCTTGAATATCATCTGGGGCTACAAAATCACGGTTTTCTAGCCAAGCATGCGCGCGAGCACATTTATCAAGGGCAATGGTTGCACGCGGGCTTGCGCCATATTCAATCCAGCGGCCAAGTTGCTCATCAAGCTCTGAAGCTTCACGGGTTGCAACAATTAATTGCACTAGGTACTTTTCAAGTGGCTCAGCTAAGTACAAGCCTAAAATAGCTTTACGCGCAGCAAAAAGTTCACTTTGACTAATTTGTTGTGTCTCTGCTTGCTTATCAGAAATAGCCTCGCCACGGGTTAGGCGTAGGATATCTAATTCGTGTTCAGCACCCGGGTAATCAATGCTCAAATGCAATAAAAAGCGGTCAAGCTGTGCTTCTGGTAGTGGGTAAGTGCCTTCTTGCTCTAGCGGGTTTTGGGTTGCCATAACCATAAATAGATCAGACAGTGGATAAGTGTTTTTACCAACCGTTACTTGGCGTTCAGCCATGGCTTCGAGTAGCGCAGATTGTACTTTAGCAGGGGCACGGTTAATTTCGTCAGCCAAAATTAGGTTATGAAATAACGGTCCTTTTTCAAATACAAATTCACTGGTTTGCTGACGATATATATCGGTACCTGTGACATCCGCAGGTAATAAGTCTGGGGTAAACTGAACACGTTGGAAGCTACCTTCAACCCCTTTTGCTAAGGCATTGACTGCACGGGTCTTTGCAAGACCTGGAGGGCCTTCTACTAATAAATGGCCATCTGCCAAAATCGCGATTAACAGTGCTTGGGTTAATTGTGGTTGGCCGATAATTTGCGTGTCTAAGTATGATTTTAATTGTGAAAATGCGTTAACTGCCATAATAAAAAGACTGTCCTAAAAGCGTGAGTCAAAAATTGTTTTTGTTATGCGCCAATGCGTTATATTCAGTACCGATAAATTCTTTACGCGGTACCGTGGTGGGGCGCTATTAACAAGTTATAAGGATTCAAAAGTTATAACACAAGTGTTAGACACAAAATCCTCAAATAGTTCGTTATTTTTTAAGGATTTTTAGCCTACCATATAAATACAGTGTTTTTTTGTAAATAGGCCAAAAAAAGCCTATGGTTGAAAACTTAATATTGGCATTCGTACACGGGTTGTTTTAGAATCAGGAAAAACAAACAGGTCAGACCTGTCAGCGGGAGAGCATAAATGTCTGAGCAAAATATACTTAAAACAGCAAAAGGCGATCGTATCGCTATCGTTAGCGGCCTGCGAACGCCATTCGCAAAGCAAGCCACAGCATTTCATCATGTACCAGCCCTTGATATGGGTAAGTTAGTTGTCAACGAAATGCTTGAACGACTTAACTTTAATAAATCTGAAATTGATCAACTTGTATTTGGTCAAGTAGTGCAAATGCCAGAAGCCCCAAATATTGCCCGTGAAATCGTATTAGGTACGGGCATGCCTGTTTCTGTTGATGCTTATTCTGTTTCGCGTGCGTGTGCGACAAGTTTCCAAGCCATTGCTAACGTAGCCGAGTCAATTATGGCAGGCTCAGTGCAAGTGGGTATCGCTGGTGGTGCTGACTCATCGTCTGTATTACCTATTGGTGTCAGCAAAAAATTAGCGGGTAGCCTTGTTGATTTAAACAAAGCACGCACGCTTGGTCAGCGATTAAAGATTTTCTCAAAACTACGTCTAAAAGATTTACTTCCTGTGCCGCCAGCGGTAGCTGAGTACTCTACAGGCTTATCTATGGGTCAAACGGCAGAGCAAATGGCTAAAACGCATAGTATTAGCCGTGAAGACCAAGATGCTTTAGCACATCGTTCTCATACTCTTGCAAGCCAAGCATGGGCTGATGGCAAACTTAAAGACGAAGTGATGACTGCGCATGTAGCGCCTTATAAGAGTTTTATTGAGCAAGATAATAACATTCGCCATAACTCGACTGTTGAAGGCTATGCGAAATTAAAACCAGTATTTGACCGTCAACACGGTTCAGTTACAGCCGCTAATGCTACGCCACTAACTGATGGTGCTGCTGCGGTATTAATGATGAGTGAAAGTAAAGCAAAAGCATTGGGTTACAATATCTTAGGTTATGTACGTAGCTTTGCTTTCTCGGCAATCGGTGTCCATGAGGACATGCTAATGGGTCCGGCTCACTCTACGCCAATTGCTCTTGACCGTGCAGGTATTACATTAGCAGATTTAGATTTAATCGAAATGCACGAAGCATTTGCAGCGCAAACACTGGCTAATATGAAGATGTTTGCGTCAGACAAATTTGCACAAGAAAAGCTTGGTCGCAGTAAAGCGATCGGCGAAATTAACATGGACAAGTTCAATGTATTAGGTGGCTCACTAGCATACGGTCACCCATTTGCGGCAACAGGTGCACGCCTGATCACGCAAAGCTTAAATGAACTTAATCGTCGCGGTGGCGGCTTAGCGCTTACGACTGCGTGTGCAGCGGGTGGCTTAGGCGCAGCCTTTGTATTGGAGAGTGCGTAATGACAGATTCAGTATTTAGTTTATCAGTGGCTGATGACGGCGTAGCCGTTGTAACCATTGATGTGCCGGGTGAGAAAATGAACACCCTGCGCAGCAGTTTCGCAGAAGATTTAAAAACCTTACTCAAAGACGCACAAGCGCAAGCTGTAAAAGGTATGGTATTTATTAGTGGTAAAAGCGATAACTTTATCGCTGGTGCTGATATTAAAATGCTTGATAGCGCGAATAGCCGTGAAGATGCATTAGCGTTAAGCGAAATGTGCCAACAAGCCTTTTTCGATATGAAAAAGCTACCTTTCCCAACAGTAAGTGCTATTCATGGTGCAGCGTTAGGCGGTGGTTTAGAGTTTGCTTTAGCATGTGATTATCGAGTGTGTTCTGACAGCGATATCACTAAGCTTGGTTTGCCAGAAGTACAGTTAGGCTTATTACCTGGTGGTGGCGGTACTCAACGTTTACCAAAATTAGTTGGCTTGCAAAAAGCACTTGAGTGGATGCTTACAGGTAAGC
The DNA here is from genome assembly GCF_040148775.1 of Pseudoalteromonas sp. NFXS39. NCBI lineage: Bacteria > Pseudomonadati > Pseudomonadota > Gammaproteobacteria > Alteromonadales > Pseudoalteromonadaceae > Pseudoalteromonas > Pseudoalteromonas sp. NFXS39. The sequence continues at coordinate 247,602 of NZ_JAGDEC010000002.1, forward strand.
AAGTGCGTGCTAAGCAAGCGAAGAAAACAGGCTTAGTAAATGACTGTGTACCACACAGTGTATTACTTGACGTTGCTAAAGAGTTTGCTCTGAAAGGTAAGGCGAAGGCTACTAAACCTAAGCTAGACCGTTTAAGTCAATTACTTGAGTCAAACCCATTTGGTCGCAATATTATTTTCAAAAAAGCACAAGAAAACGTGCTGAAGAAAACAGGCGGTCACTACCCAGCACCTTTAGCCATTATTAAAGCGGTTCGTGCAAGTGTTGAGCTTGATCAGTTAAAAGCATACAAAACTGAAGCAGAAGGCTTTGCCACGCTGGTAATGAGTGATGAGTCAAAAGCATTGCGCGGTATTTTCTTTGCAACCACTGAAATGAAAAAAGAGTGGCGTAATGATGATGCACCAGCAATCGCTAAAGCGGCAGTATTAGGTGGCGGCCTCATGGGCGCGGGTATTGCCCATGTTAGTGCTGTAAAAGCGGGTGTTCCAGTGCGCATTAAAGATGTGGCTGAAAAGGGCATCAGCAATGCAATGAACTACAGCTATAAGATTTTAGATAAAAAGCAAAAGCGTCGTATTTTATCTAAAGCTGATTTACAACAAACCATGAACCGCATTACCGGTACCACCGATTACAGCGGCTTTAAACACATTGATATCGTTATCGAAGCAGTGTTTGAAGATCTTGCTTTAAAGCAAGGTATGGTGGCTGATGTTGAACGTGAATGCCAAGACAACACTATTTTTGCAAGTAATACCTCATCATTACCGATTGCACAAATCGCTGCTGATGCAGCACGCCCAGAAAATGTAATTGGTCTGCATTACTTCTCTCCAGTTGAAAAGATGCCACTTGTTGAGATCATTCCACACGCTGGTACGTCTGAAGAAACTATCGCACGCGTTGTTAACTTTGCCCGTAAGCAAGGTAAAACCCCGATTGTGGTTAAAGACATGGCTGGTTTTTATGTAAACCGTATCTTAGCGCCTTATGTTAATGAAGCGGCTAATTTACTGCTTGCAGGTGAGCCAATTGAAAAGATTGACCAAGCATTGGTTGAGTTTGGTTTCCCAGTAGGGCCTTTAGCGTTACTTGATGAAGTAGGGATTGATATAGGTTCTAAAATTGCGCCAATCCTTGAAAAAGAGTTGGGCGAGCGCTTTAAAGCACCTGACGCCTTTAATCGCTTAATCGATTCTAAGCGTTTAGGTCGTAAGACTGGCCGTGGTTTTTACCTTTACGACAAGAAAGATAAAAAAGTGGATGAGTCAGTATACGAGCTACTTGGTGTTACGCCATCACCTCGTTTAAACAAGAGCGAAATTGCTAAACGTTGTGTTGCGCAAATGCTTAACGAAGCGGTACGCTGTTTAGATGATGGCATTATTGCAAGCCCGCGTGACGGTGATATTGGTGCTATTTTTGGTATCGGTTTCCCACCATTCTTAGGCGGTCCATTTAGCTATATGGATAAACTGGGTGCAGCACAAGTGAGCTCAGAAATGGCGACTTTTGCTAACTACAACCCTATTTTCACACCTTGCGATACGTTAAAAGCAATGGCTGAAAAGGGGGGGCGTTTTTACCAAGCAGAAAGCGAAGAGCTGGCAATAGCTGAAGCTACGCCTGTCGATCCGGTTGAAGTAACCAAAGAAGTGGTTGAAGACGAGCAAGCGTCAGAAGAAGCTAATACAGAAACGACTAAAAGCTAATTCTTTAAATTAATTAGTTAATTTTAAAAGCCCTGCTTATTGAGCGGGGCTTTTTACTTATATATTGGCCATAAGTGGTATTTAATTCTCGAAATCAGTTTGTTATAACTAGGTTTATTTACTAAGCGATTAATCACCATGACTCTCACCACTTCGCGATTAACACTACGGCTGTTAAATGCCGATGACTGGCCATTGTTTTATACTTTGCATAATGATGCCCAAGTGATAGAGAAATGCTTCGATAAGCCCTCAGAGGCGCAGCTACGAGCAAAGTTTAATGAACGCTTAAAGCCTTGGCAGCCAAATTCGAATTCACCACTGTGCTTAGTTATTGTTGAAACCAGTACAGGTAAAGAGGTGGGTGTAACTGGGTTTACTTCATCAACAGTGCCTGATAGTCAAGAAGTCGGTTATTTGCTGCTGCCTAATTTTCATGGTCGTGGCTATGCCACAGAGTCTTTGCAAGCAGTGCTTGATTACGCCAAATCAGAACATGCTGTGCGGGAATTTAAAGCGGTTGTCACCGAAGGTAATATCGGTTCAGAAAAAGTACTTGAGAAATGTGGTTTTCAGTTAGTCGATAAGCAGCTAGATGCGTATGCTATTGGCGGTGTTTTGTATACCGATCATCATTTTTATTTAGGTTGCACTGATCACAGAGCGTGATCAGTGCGCAATTTTACAGATGAAGCTCAATCGCTTTTCTGTCTTTTTCTGGCATATTCGCAACCACTAAATCAAACGAATTATCAATCATCCGCTCAATCTCTCCTTGTGGTACGGTACCATCTAAAATAACCGTATTCCATAAACGTTTGTTCATGTGATAACCCGGGATCACCGACGGGAAAATATCACGCAATGCTTGGGCTTCATCTGGCTCGCATTTCAGATTTAGCCACCATACAAGATTACCTTCATCGTCTGTTTGGCCTTCTTTGCCCTCAGCAAGGGTGGCAAACATTTTATGATTCACCTTGTAAACGTCGACATCTTGGCCAAATGGTTGGGTGATCATCACCAATGGCTTTTTCATTAAATATTCGTGTACTGTGTGTTGATTCATGATCCAATCCTTGAAGTCATTTTTCGTAGTTATAAACATAGCAGCTTTTTCTTAGTTTTGAGACAACTAATATTATAATTTGCTGAAAAATCGAATAAATAACGGCTGTGAGTTAAAACTGCAAATTTTTATTGAACAATAGCCATTACGTGGTAAATTTCTGTCAACAAAAAACGATAGGAATACACCCATGCCTAAGGCAAGTGAAGTTAAAAAAGGCGCCGCTATCGAGCATAACGGCCGTGTTTTAGTAGTTAAAGATATTCAACGTTCTGTACCACAAGGTCGTGCTGGTGGCAGTTTATACCGTATGCGTTTATACGATGTGGTAACTGGTGGTAAAGTTGATGAAACATTCAAAGACAGCGACATGCTAAAACTAGCGGATCTAATTCGTCGTGAAGCAATGTTCTCTTACATTGACGGTGAAGAGTATGTATTTATGGATAATGAAGACTACACGCCTTATAACTTAAATAAAGAAGCGATTAGCGAAGAGATTTTATTCGTAAATGAAGAAACTCAAGGTCTTCACGTAATTGTAATCGATGGCGCTCCGGTTGGCTTAGATTTGCCATCAAGTGTTGAGCTTGTTGTTGAAGAAACCGATCCTTCAATTAAGGGTGCTTCAGCAAGTGCACGTTCAAAGCCTGCACGTTTGACAACCGGTTTAACGATTCAGGTACCTGAGCATATTTCTACAGGCGATCGCATTCGTATCAACACGGTTGAACATAAGTTTATGGGCCGCGCAGAAAAATAACTTTGTGGCTCTTCAAAAACCGGCTTTTAGCCGGTTTTTTTGTTTTATTTGTAAGGCGCTTATAACAAAATGCATTGAAAAAGGGACTAAAAACGCGCATTATTATTGGCTTACGAAAACAACAATAAATACCAGTAGTAGATTAATGTTGAACCACGGATTGGAAAACAGAGAATACATCAAACTCCCCGAAGGCGTTAATATCGCTATCACTCCTGCAGGTGTTGTCGCCCGAAGCTATGCCTACACCATCGATTTTATTATCCGTAGTTTGGTTTTACTTGCTGTAGGCACTGTACTTGCCTTTTTTGGCGATGCAGGGCAAGGACTTATATTAATTGCTTACTTTTTAATTTCATGGGGCTATAACATCCTGTTTGAAATGGAAAGTGGCCAAACCCCAGGTAAAAAACGACTTAATATTCGTGTTGTGCAAGACAATGGCTTACCAGCGAGCTTTTCGCAAATAGTTGTGCGTAACTTGCTACGCCCCGCAGATATGCTACCGATAGGCTATTTTTTGGGCCTTGTAGTTATGTTGTTTAACAACCGCTTTAAACGCATTGGTGATTGGGCGGCAGGCACCATGGTTATTTACGACGATGAGTTCGCAGAGCGGCCTGAAATAGCTCAAGGTGAAGTGCATATTCCTTCAATTAGCTTTACTACCGAAGAGCAATTAGCTGTACTTGCTTTTGCTGAGCGCCATGATGAATTATCTGATGCAAGGCGTCGTGAGTTGGCAGCTATTTTAGCTGCACCGTTTTCTACAGCAGAGCACGAGATTGAAGCGCAGCTCGTTAGTTACGCACGCCACTTCGCTGGGCAAGTTCAACACGATAACGATTACCCGCAGCAGGAGGGTAAACAATGAAGCAAACTCAATTTGTAAAATCAAATAGCGTAAGTTGGGATGAGTTCGAAGCCCTTTGTGAGCAAAATAATGCTGAGTCTTTACCTGTTAATTTCCCTAATTTATATCGCAAAGTTTGTAATGATTTAGCCATTGCCCAAAGTCGTCAATACAGCCCTGTGTTGATTGAGCAAATAAATAGGCTTGTGCAGTTAGGGCAAAAGCGCCTTTATTTGTCTCGAAGCAATCAATTCTCTGAAATATGGCATGTGGCGCGAACTGCATTTCCACGCGCACTGTATGAAAACCGTTTAATGCTGGCTGTAAACTTAATCGCGTTTTGGGGATTGGCCCTTATCGCTTTTATTTGGGTGACAATTGACCCTGATGCCGTTTATACATTTTTAGGGCAAGGCACAGTGCTTAATATCGAACAAATGTATAACCCCAGTGGCAGCGTTCAATCGGCTGAGCGCGGTGCACCGCAAGACTTAATGATGTTCGGTGTCTACATTTACAATAACATAGGAATTGCATTTCAGATGTTTGCAGGTGGTGTGCTGTTCTGTGTTGGCGCTGCTTTTTTCCTATTATTTAATAGTTTTTACTTTGGTGCAGTTGCTGCTCATATTGTTAATGTAGGTTTTGAAGGGCCATTTTTTTCGTTTGTTATCACTCATGGCTCGTTTGAGTTGACTGCTATCATCATTGCCTCAGCTGCAGGATGTCAGATTGGTTACGGCATATTAAGCCCTGGGCAGTATACCCGTGCATATGCAATGAAACAGGCTGCACAAAAGGCACTTCCGCTCATTGTTGGTGCTTTTTTAATGTTAGTAATTGCTGCTTTTATTGAAGCGTTTTGGTCACCTCGTGATATTGCTTACGAAATTAAATATATAGTTGGCAGCGGCTGTTGGTGTTATGTCATTTTCCGTTTGTACAAGGGAATGCGCTATGGAGCTTAATCGTCTTAGCTTCACACCCCGCAAGCGCAGTGCTTACGAGACCTTTGATTTAACTGTGTTGTTAGTTAAGCAGCATATTGTGGCGCTGATCACTTTGTATTTGATGATGGCAGTTCCAGTATTTTTAATTGTCGGCTTTTTATTAAATTGGGGCATAGGCGGATTTGTTGTTTGGTGGCTTAAACCTGTATTTGAACGACCTTTACTCGATTACATGTCAAAGGCGGTATTCAATCAACCGGTCAAAATAAGTAGTAGCTTAAAGTCACTTAAACAGTTAAAAGTTGCCGATATGCTAGCGCATTTAACCATTTTCAGGCTTAGCCCAAATAGAGCATTTTTAGCGCCCGTTGAGCAACTTGAGCGGCTATCAGGCGAGCGAAAAACAAAGCGCAAGCAGGTTTTATTTGCCTCAACGAAGCCAAAGCAAACGTTGTGGATGCTATTTTGTGTGCATTTTGAGTTTATCTTATTAATGGGGATTTCTGCGCTGACAATTGCACTTGTGCCCCATTCATTTTCAGCACAAGAAGCCATGTATCAAATTTTAGAAGCGCCAATCTGGGTTGAGATAGCGTTTAATTTAATATACATCCTTAGTATTTCCTTAGTGGCGCCGCTTTTCGTCACTGGTGGTTTCCTTGCTTATTTACACCGTCGAGTTGAACTAGAAGGCTGGGATATCGAGCTGGCATTCAAAAATATTCGCACCCGCCTTGCAGGCGTAGTCAGTGCTGTAGCACTACTTATACTTACAACGTTCACGCTGCAACCATCAACTAGCTATGCAGAGCAAATCGATAAGCAAGCGGTAAAAGAGCAAGTTACAGCTCTTTATAATGAGCCTAATGTCATTGAAACTGAGACTACCTGGCTGCCAAATATTGAAGCGAAAGCGAGTTCATCAGATAGTGATTGGTCGTGGCTTATCGATGTGTTTACAGCCATTGGTCAGATGTTTGGTATGTTGGTTTGGGTATTGGTAGGTTTATTAGTCATTTGGCTAGTTTATTACCTGATGCAAAAGCGCGGTTTTTTTGCCAATTTAAGCTTGCCTGAGCGTAGTAAAGTGAATGAAGAGTCGGTGATCCCGACCTTATTTGCAGAAATTAAAAGTAAAGATTTACCTACTGATTTAATTGCCGCTGCAAAGCAATGCTTTGAGCAAGGTCAGCATCGCTTGGCGCTAGCGTACTTGCTTCATCATGCGCTGACTTGGGCGCAGCAGCGACATGAAGTGCGCTTGCACCGCTCGATGACTGAGCGCGAATGTAAAGGTGCAATTGATGCAAAGGTACCTAGCCAAGGGCAAGCGATTTTTGCCCGCTTATTTTCTGCATGGGTCACAGTTGCTTGGGGCCATAAAACCCCTGATATCGACTTTATCGAGCTGACTGAGCAAATTACAGCAATGACAGCAGAGACTAAGGAGCAAGCCCATGAAGCTTAAATATGTGCTGATTGCGGCGCTAGTGGTGTTTAGCATATTTGCTATTGCTGGTATTGCTTCTTTAGATTGGCAGAAAAAAGAAATCGAAATTGGTTTTCATAGTGATGTGGCAAAAGACAATTTCACGATGGCTCAACGACTACTCAAAGCCAATGGCATCGATTGGCAGAAGAATAAGCGCTTGGTAGAACAAGTACAAAGTGATGAGTTAAACATAGACCCGCAAAGTATCTTAATTTTGGATGAAGCAGTGCTTGCTGATTCTTACCAGTTAGATGTACAACTTGCTGATTGGGTCGCTGATGGCGGGCGTTTAATTTATGTATTAAATAGGCAACGCGATGAACTGGCGATTGATAACACGGTGTTTTTTAGTCAGCTTGGCATCAATGTGCAAAGCCAAGAAGATGTCTTTGAATATGACTTTGCGATGCTTAAAGAAGGGAATAAAAACAGTACGCTATCTATCGATGAAAACACTCAGCTCGATCTTGAGTTAAGTCGCGCGTTTTATATTGAAAATTGCCCCGGTGTTAGCACCAATAGTGAAAATAGTGACACCCTGATGTGTGACTTTGCATTTGGTCAAGGTCGGGTCATCGTTATGCCTTCACTGTTACCTTTTACCAATTACCGACTTCGCCATCTTGATCATGGCAGCTTATTACTTTGGCTAAGTAAAGGGGCTGATAAAGTCACTTATGTACCTTACCTAACTTACCCAAATTGGTTTGCCAAATTATGGCACTGGAGCTGGCAATTTGTGGTGACGTTGCTGTTATTAATTGTGCTTGCAGTGTGGCATATAAGTAGTCGCATTGGCCGCTCTTATACTCCTGAGTTCGATATAAAAACCAGCTTTAATCAGCATATTCGTGCAGTAGCAAATTTCTATACAGAGCATGGTCACGAAGCCGTATTATTTACCGCACTAGAAAAAGATTTTTACGCCAAAGTAGAGTCGCGAGTGCCTAACTTTAAAATGCTCAGTGCTGAAAAACAGGCGCAGATCATCGCTAATTTAACTCATTTTGAAAAACAACATGTGGCTCAGTTACTTGCTAGCAAGTTGCCTGAGTCAAAAGAACAACGAACAGAATATATAAAACGATTCAAACAATTAAGGAATGCCTTATGAGCACGGAATTGGATACTAATCGCATGAGCTTAATTGAGGCAGCTGATGCAGTAAAACAAGTAAAGCATAACATTTCACGTGTGTTAGTTGGTCAAGATGCCATTGTTGAAGATGTACTTACCGTTCTATTTGCGGGTGGTCATGTGTTACTTGAAGGGGTTCCTGGACTTGGTAAAACGCTACTGGTTAGAGCCCTAGCAAAGAGCTTAAATGTAGATTTCTCGCGAGTGCAGTTTACGCCGGATCTAATGCCGTCAGATGTTGTTGGTCATAGTTTGTATGATATGAAATCAGGTGAATTTAATATCAAAAAAGGCCCAGCATTTACTAATATTTTGCTGGCTGATGAAATTAACCGTGCACCAGCTAAAACGCAATCAGCACTACTTGAGGTAATGCAAGAGCAACAAATCACCATTGATGGTGAGTCATTATCTATTGATTCACCGTTTATGGTACTCGCTACTCAAAACCCGTTAGATCAAGAAGGGACTTACCCACTGCCAGAGGCTGAATTAGACCGCTTTATGATGAAGGTCGAGCTTGGTTTTCCTTCACATGAATCGGAAGTTGAGCTTTTAAAACTGAATACACAAATAGTTTCTAATGAAACCAAAGTAGAGCAGCTCCCTGCAGTATTGGATGCTAAGCGTATTGCTGAAATTAAACAGCTTTGTGCAGATATCTTAGTGGACGAACAAATACTTAATTATGCTGTTGATATTGTGCGAAGTTCACGAACTTGGCAGGGTGTGCTGCACGGCGCAGGGTTACGGGCCTCAATTAACATCATTAAAGCTGCAAAAGTAATGGCATTGATGAATGGCCGTGACTTTGTAACCCCAGATGACGTGAAGTCAGTGTCAGTGAATATTTTAAGGCACCGTTTAATTTTATCCGCTGATCTGGAGCTTGAAGGGGTATCATTTGATGAAGTGATCAGTGCCATTTTAGCCAGTGTTGAAGCGCCGCGCTCATGAATCGCATCAAGCATAGACCTGCAAAACACTTAGTACAATTAACAGCTTTGCTGCTGTTATTGTTGCTTGTCTGTGCTATTGCATCGGTTGACAGCTTAGTGCTAACGGCCTTGTTATTAGTGCCCTTATTGGTGGTATTTGTAGATTATATGGCAGCGAAGTCAGAGCCTTTACTTGAAGTGAGTGCACAAACTAATCTCAACATGGCCTTATATCGACGCCAAGCATTAAATGTAGTCATTAAAAATAAAGCTAAGCATGCGACTATGTTAGATGTCAGTGTTCATTTAAGTAATGCGATTGAGCTGCAAAAACCACAGCAAACTGTGTTTATTGATGCGATGCAACAAGCTAAGCAGAGCTTTAATTTACGTGCTCACAAACGAGGCGATGCAGAGATTAGTGCGATTGAGCTTAGAGTTGGGTCACCACTGGGCCTTTGGCAAACAAACTGGTTAACTGCTCAAGCTATCCAATTAAAGGTTTACCCAGATTTTAGCCGTGTTACTTCAAAGCAGCATTTAAATGGGGTGGTGAATAAGCCAATTTCAGGTTTAAAACTCACTAAAAAGCGCGGTGATGGTATTGAGTTTCAGCAGTTACGTGAATATCGCCAAGGTGATAGCGTCAGGCAGATTGATTGGCAGGCGACTAGTAAGCGTCGAAAACTCATTTCTCGTGAGTATCAAGAAGAACAAAACCAACACGTCATAGTGATGCTAGACGCCTCTAAAAAAATGGCCATAGAAGCCAATGAAGGCAGTCACTTTGATCATGCTTTAAATGCATTATTATTGCTGTCACACACGGTTTTAAAGCAAGGTGACTGGTTTAGCATGCAAAGCTTTAACCAAAATCTGCGTTGGTTACCCGATGTAAAAGGCGCACAAAATGTATCAAGGGTGATGAATCACTTTTATGATCTATACCCAGATAAAAGCAGTAGTGACTATTTAGTGGCTGTGAACCAATTAATTGCCAAGCGCAGTAAACGCTCTCTAGTGTTATTAGTCACCACGCTCGATGAGCAAAGTATTGATGAATTAATGCCTGCAATTAAGCTATTACAAAAGCATCACTTAGTCGCACTTATTAATATTAACAATCGTGCAGTGAATGAAGTACTCGAAGAGCCTATAGAAAAGTACGAAGATGCAACCAGCTATTGTGCAGCATTAGCGCTATTAAATTCACACAAAGCCAATATGGCTAAGCTTAAAAAACAAGGGGTGATAGCCATAGACTGTAACCCTGAGCAGCTACTACCGCATGTGCTTAACACCTATTTAAATGTGAAGCACTCAGGGGCATTGTAATACCATCCGGCAATAAAAAAGGCATTGAATTCAATGCCTTTTTTATTAGATAACGAAATGGTTATTTCTGATTATCAATAGCTTCATTAATTTTGTATTGGAAATAAATAGCATAAAAGAAAAATGTAAGTATGCCACTTAAGTGCACAGGTTCATTGCTGCCTTCATTAATAAGCTCTTGAAGTGAAGTTCTTAACGAGAAAATGAATACTAGACCAACAATAAAAGTAATGATTGAAAAGATAGAAGATATTACTTCTGGAATAGCTGTAAATGCTAAAGCAAAGTTGATTACATAAAGTACAATATAACCATAAACTAAGTTTTGGTTTACTTTATGTTTAGCAAGCATGTTTGCCTTATTTGTTCGGCTTACAAGCCAATATATTGAGTAAATTCCCAATGTGATAAGACTTAAAAAAAACACGCCCCAAGCTGAGAAACGATCAAAATTCAAAATTGGTTTATTTCCGCCATTATTTTGTTGAGTAAGTTCGGCTTCTGGCGCTGCATAAATGTTAGCTGATTCTTCAGACATAACGATTCCTCATGATTATTTTTGTATATTCCTTTGTGCTAACCGCACGTCCCTATAATAGCAAAATGGTTGGTTTTTGTACATTGTTTCAATAACCTAGATGACAAAGCTAAAGAGTATTAAAGCGAGCATAAATAGGCCTTATAGAGGCTATAGCATGCGTGAAGTTTCAATGCTTGATGAAATTATGTACACTGCCGCTGATTTTAATGAGGTGCTTTGTGCTATTTATATTTTTGAGCTGTATTTTTATAGTGGTTATGTATTTAGAGTCTCTTTCTAAAGGGATGCCAGTGAAACGTTGGATGCTGTTAGGTGGTGTGCTGGGGCCCGTAGCTTGGTGTTTGTTTAATGTGCACTATCGCCGCGCATTTGTACGCCATGTTGGCCGCAAGTCATGTGGCTGGCGACCTTAAGCTTTTACGGTTTTTAATAGACTCGGCGCTGACTTATCAAGTTGCTTTTGCAAGAATGCGGTAAATTCTGGCTGAGATAATGGCTTAGAATAATAGTAGCCTTGTATTGTCTGACACTTTAACTGTTCTAACATAGCTATTTGTTCAGCTTGTTCTACACCTTCTGCAACCACATGTAAATCAAGGTTATGAGCAATTGTCACAATAGAGTCGACCATATTGCGGCCTCGTTCAGATTGCATATCGTCAATAAAGGCTTTATCGACTTTCAAGGTATTAAGCGGAAACTGTTTTAGGTACGCTAATGATGAATAACCCGTACCAAAGTCATCCATTGCAAGGTGTATACCACGGGCGCTGAGTGAACGCATTACGGCAATAGCTTCGTTTGGATCATCCATTACGGTGCCTTCTGTGATCTCAAGCTCAAGGAAGTAAGAGGGCAGTTCATTCTTTTGTAATATTACATCAATACGGGTGGTTAAATCAGGCAAGCTAAACTGTTTAGCCGATAAATTCACCGCGACACGACCATTAAATAAGCCTTGATCAATCCATGCTTTTACGTCTCGGCATGCCTTGTTTAAGACAACTTCACCAATTTCGATAATTTGCCCAGTTTCTTCAGCAATCGGTATAAACACACCTGGACTGATCACGCCTTTTTTTGGGGTAATGAAACGCACCAGTGCTTCCATACCATCTAGCTTACCTGTGCGAATGTTCATTTTCGGTTGATAGTAGACTTCGAAGTGATCTTCTTTTAGGCCGTAGCGCATCAAGTTTTCGATTTGTAGGCGTTTAACTGCTTCACGGTTCATAGTGTCATTGAAAAACAGGTAGCTATTACCTTTTTTCTTAGCGTGATACATGGCTGTATCGGCATTTTTAAGCAATAACTCTGGGGTATTCCCATCCTCAGGAAACAGCACAATACCCACACTTGAGGTGATCACAAGTTCATGGCCAGCCATATTAAACGGTGTGGCAATTGCCGCTAAAAAAAGTTTAGCCATACGAGTAATGGTATGAATATCGTTAGTTCCGGACATTACCAGTGCAAATTCGTCTCCCCCTAGGCGATAGAACACATCTTTTTCACGGGTTAACTTATTCAAACGCATCGCAAGCTTAGATAGCAAACTATCACCGAGCTGATGACCGAGTGAGTCGTTGATCTTTTTGAAGTTATCTAAGTCGAAGACTAATAAAGCGTGATGATTATCTTGCTTAGCGAGCTTCTTCAAGTTTGTGAAAAACAAGTTTCTGTTTGGTAAGCCCGTTGTGCGGTCACGGTTCGATAAATTATGTAATTGTGATTCGGCTTTTTTACGCTCAGTTTGATCTGAAAAAACAACTACATAGTTGCAAATTTGATTGTGCTCATTTTTAATCTCATCAATTGAAATTTCAATCGGTAACAGCTGCCTCTTCGCATTGCGAAGTTTTACCTCTTGCTGCCAGTGTTCTGTCGCTTTTACAGTGGCTTTAATTTCATCTACATAGCTTTGATCGTAGCCATTTAGGGTAAATTCTTTCTTTAAGTATTGTTCGCGGCTACCACCAAACAAAGTTAAGAAGCTTGGATTTAAGTCAACTAGCTTGAAGTTTTTATCGTAAATAGCGATAGCATCAGTTAATGACTCAACGCATTTAGCAAATAGGTTTAATCGTGCTTCCGTTGATTTGAGCTGAGAAATATCTCGCACAGTTCCTGTCATTCGCAAAGGGTTTAGGTTTGCGTCTTTTTCTATGATCTTGCCGCGATCTAGAACCCAATGCCAACGACCTAGGGTATCTTTAATGCGGTAACTCGCTTCAAAAAAGGCAGTATGTTCGGCAAAGTGTTTTTTAAGAGCTGTTTCGACGTGTTGTAAATCGTGAGGGTGGATATGTTCGCGGTTAGGGGGGAAGCCGCTGCTATTATTAGTATCTGAAGTGTATTTATCATTTATTCGTAACACTTCTCCGGTTTTAATATTCCAATCCCAGAGGGTGTCGCCACTGCCTTCTACGGTACTTTTTAAGCGATGTTCTGAAATACGCAGTTGCTTTCGAGAGCGCTTCAATTTAAAAATGACAAATAATAGGTACGGCAATAATAGCATCATAATAGCGCTTGGGATAAGCAGCAATGTGCTCTGTTCAAGCTCTATAGGACTAGCGGATGCTGAAAAAATCCCAGTCATAGTTATTGTTAAAAAAGCAGAAATCATTTTTATTGTTTTTATCATTAATGCATTACCGTAATTCGCAACAATTAATCTAATCTAAGCTCGCGTTCGAGTCAAAGAGAATGCGAAGAAAGTGTTGCTTTTGGCTGTTTTTTGTCCTTAGGTTCGCTTAAAAGTTCTATTCTTGGCCTGTTGTCACTAAACGTTACGGCAATATATTGCTGCATTTGGGTTAGGCTTAACTTATCAAGCGCCTCTAAAAGCTGCTGTTGCATATTAAACTCTGTATCGCGATTGCCTATAGCTAGCCATAGACGTTGCGAACGTAAGCGTAAATTTTTATCTTTTTCAGCGATGTGAGTGACAAGACCTGCTTTGGTGTCGAGCCACTGCTGCTCAGATATGTTATTTATTTGCGACACATAATTATTAATAAATTGTTGGTGACGTTGAAGAATCTCATCAGCACTATGTTTAGGTGACTGAACATAAAAAGCGATACCAGCGCGTGTGTTAAAAGGTGCATAGCCAGCACCGACTAAATAGCCTAGTTGTTGCTTGGTTCTTAATTCATTAAAGTAGTCTTGATTTATCAAGTGATTAAGTACCATCATTTGCACTTTTTCGGTGGTGTTATCAGTTTGAGCTTGATAGTAAAGTACCATCGCATGATCACTACAATTTAACGTGAAGCGCTGTTGCTCCACTTCGGTAATATTATTAAGTGGTCGCGTTAAATCAATGATAGTGGTGCTACCAGACAAGTGTTCAGTAATTTGCTTTTGAAACTTAAGCGCATCACTTCGTTGCCAGTTACCATGTAAAAAACATTCAACATGCAAAGCTTTAAAAAACTCATTTCTAAAGCAATTGAATTGATGAAAGCTAGTATCCTTTAAAGCCTGTGCGAGCGCGTTAGGCTCTGGGTTCCACGGCATAACTTGCGCACCCAAAATACTAAATAATTCACTAACAGGCTTGTTTTGATTGCTGTTTCGCCAATGTCTAACTAGTTGTTTTTTATATTCAGCAAAGCGTTTTGCACATATCTCAACATTAAATAGAGCTTCAAGTAATTCGTTAACTAGCTCTAACTGGCTCGATGAAAGACCTGCGGTATGCAAGGTCAAGCCGCCTTGGTGAGATGTTAAGTGATAACTAAGGCCTGCCAGTTCTGCCGGATAAAATTGCTCAGCAACACTGTCCATAAACAAGTCTGCAAACAAACGAGTGAGGGCCATATGTTTAACATCTTTAATGGCAAAGGTTGAGTCCATCGCTAAGTAAAAATGCCCTTTAGCCACTCGAAAAGTAGCATCTTGTTTAAACCAAAAGTCAAAGCCTTCTTTTTTGACTAACAATTCAGGCGATCTAGTTGGTTTCTCTAATGGCAGTAGTTCAACATCTTTAGTGAGGTATGGATTAGCACTTGGTAAGCACATCTGTGGCAATGGAGTGTTAATTTCACTGAGTGCTTCTAACCAACTTGTCGAGATATCTTCCACTTTATAGGGGGTGTTGTACCAAGCTGTGGTGTGCTCTGGTTCTACACCTGGATGAATTAAGACCAAGCGCATATTGTCAGGTGTGAGCCATTGCATGGCAATTTCGTGAGCGCAACGGTTAAAGCCGTCCATTAAATAATCGCCTTGTACATAATTAGCTTCATCGTAATGCTGCATATTTATGCTTAAATTACTAACCCAATCAATTAAGCGAGCTTTTTCTTGGTTATCAAAGGCAATTTGTAAGAGATTCTTTTTATCTTGATAAAGACGTGGCAATTTATCGCAGTTTTGGTTTATTAAACAGATATACTCAAACACCATCTCTACGATATCTTCATAGTACTCAATACCTTCATCAGTTAAAGCCATGCTGATGTTAAAGTCTTTAAAGTTACTACCGTTAATGCCCCCACCTGCAGAAAGGGCATTTATCCAGCCTTGCTCTTTTAAAATAGAGTACAGTGATCCTTTGCCTTCGTAACCGAGTAGGTGAGCAATAAAACTAACGGTTTTGTGACGATAAAAGTCGTCAATATTAGGCATTGCAAAGCTAATGATCAGCTTTTGCATATGTTTATGTGGTTCAATGTGTAACACCTTACCTAAGTCTTGTTTACGGTAAAGTGGCTGTTCTATGATCTCTTTGCTTTTTGGTTGACCTTTAATTTCGCTGAAAAACTGTTTTACCCAAGCAGTCATTGTCGCAATATCTTCATTGCTACATATCACAAGTGTCATCCACTGAGCTTGATAATGGCTATCGAAAAAAGCACGTAACTCATCACTTATGCATCCTTCACGATCAGCGAGGGTTTGCTGGTTACCGACCGAGAACTTTGCAAAAGGGTGGGCTGGATTGACTGTTTCTTTGTGAGCCTGATAGATGCGTCGGCCATCATCTTTTATTTTTAGCTTAAACTCAGCATCTATGGCATTACGCTCTTTAGTTGTTTCTTTAGGGTTTAGTAATGGTGCTATGAAGAAACGGCTAAATTGTGCTAATGCTTCAGCAAACTGTTGGTTTTTAATATCAAAGAAGTAGCATGTGTGCTCTGTGCCTGTCCACGCGTTAGTGTTGCCACCAGATTGTGATACAAAATTAGAAAAACCACCCGACTCCGGGTACAGGTCTGTGCCTAAAAAAAGCATATGTTCCAAAAAATGTGCAAGGCCTTGTCTATCAAGAGGATCGTCAAAATGGCCTGCGTTGATAGCCATAGAAGCCGCTGATTTTGTTGATTCTAAGTCTTGCACTAAAAGTACTTTTAGACCATTGTCCAGTGTTAGGGGTTGATATGTTCTGTTATCATTGCGGCTGATATTCAAAAGATGCTCCTGAAAGAGTGCGTTAATGTCCTAACAACAGATGATATTTTCAGGAAAGCTAAAAAAGACAGAGCTACGAAAATCTACCTGAATATCATAAGCGGATGTTTAATGTATCTAGTGATGATATTCTAATATAGCGGACAATCAAGCAAACTGGCTACTGTTTTATATTCTTTAATCGGTTGATTTTTTATGAAAACAATCTTAATCATGCGCCATGGCGAAGCTACGCCAATGCAAGCAGATGATGCAGCAAGACAACTTACCGAGACCGGTCACTATGAAGCCAGTCGTATGGGGCAGTGGTTAGCAACCTATCATAAACCCGATGCCTTGTTGGTGAGTCCTTACATTCGTGCACAACAAACGGCTGCTGATGCTACACAACAAATTTCGTTAAAATTTAATGAAACTTGCAGCGATATTACCCCTGATGGTGTTCCACAAATTGCTGCTGATTATTTGGAAACTCTGATTGCTATGCATCCACAATGCAACACCTGGTTAATCGTTGCCCATATGCCAATTGTTAGCTATTTAGTTGATCAGTTAAGTCCAGGTCATATGCCTATTTTCAATACAGGCGCGGTTGCAGTTATCGAATATGATGAACACAAACAGCGCAGCCACTACCTCAGTATTCACTCGCCAAATAACGTCGAAATCTAACAGTGGATTTGCTAAATTAGCGCCACTGTTAATTTTTCAAGTTCTTACTATGACAATCGAACGTTTACAAACCGGTGCGCGTATGAGCCGCATCGTCAAGCATAACGGCACAGTATACCTATGCGGACAAGTTTGTGCTGATGCTGAAAAAGATATCACCGAACAAACTCAAACTATGCTCGATAAGGTAGAAGCTTTACTTACTGAAGCGGGTAGTAGCAAAGAGCATATGCTAAGCGCCACCATCTATTTAAAAAGCATGGAAGACTTTGCAGCGATGAATGCAGTTTGGGATGCATGGGTACCTCAAGGGCATGCTCCAGCTCGCGCTTGTGTTGAGGCAAAAATGGCGCGTGATGTTCTGCTCGTAGAGATTTCTGTTGTTGCAGCAGTTAAGTAACGAACGGCGTAAAGCGCATTTGATTGCTCGATTTAACGAGCAATCAGGGCGCGCAATTATTGAACTACCGAGTTGGCATTTTTGCGATAATGAGCAAGATGCCAATGACTGCGCATTGCTGGTTTTAAGTGGCGAAAAGCAAGCAACAACCCCTTCATTATATTGGTTCGAAGCAAATAATGAGGCTCTTCCTGAGGTCGGTGATTTAGCCATTTTTACCAATTGGCACGGACAGCCCTTAGGCATTATTGAAACTGTCTCAGTGACCATCATCCCATATAATCAAATAAGTGCAGATTACGCTGCATTAGAAGGCGAGGGCGACAAAAGTCTTGCATACTGGCAGCGTGTGCATTGGGATTATTATCAGCGAGAGCTAGCAGGTACGGATTATCAATGTCATCCTGATATGCCATTGGTGTGTGAGCAGTTTAAGTTAGTTTTCAAGGAATCAGAATGAGTTCGAATCCTGTGGTTTTTATTACCGGGGGCGGCCGTGGTATAGGCGCAGCAACGGCAAAGTTATTTGCCAAGCATGGTTATGATGTATGTATCAACTATAAGTCGGATCAGCACAGTGCTTTGCAAGTTGCCAAAGAAATAGAAAAACTGGGCGTTAAAGCGTTTACTATACAAGCCGATGTTGCTGACGAGCAGCAAGTGAAGGCAATGTTTGCGAAGCTTGATACTTGGGCACCACGTTTAGATGTACTGGTTAACAATGCAGCAATGATGATGCCGCAAATGCCGCTTTTAGAGATGGATGCAAAGCGCATTAACGCCATTTTAAGTTGCAATGTTACAGGCGCATTTTTGTGTGCACGAGAAGCAATTAAGCGTATGAATAAAGGCAGTATTGTGAATGTTTCATCAGGTGCGTCGCGCACAGGCTCGCCAAATGAATATTTAGATTATGCTGCATCTAAAGGAGCGCTTGATACTTTCACGATCGGCCTTGCTAAAGAAGTCGCCAGTAAAGCTATTCGGGTAAACGCGGTAAGGCCAGGCCTTATTTATACCGATATGCACCGCGATGGCGGTGAAGCAAACCGAGTTAATAGGTTAAAATCTAAGTTACCGCTAGGGCGAGGTGGTGAAGCTGACGAGGTCGCCTCAGCAATTTACTTTTTGGCAAGTGAGCAAGCATCATTCACAACGGGCAGTTTTATAGATGTATCAGGTGGCTTATAAAACTAAAGTAAAATACTTAACCAAACACTAAAGCTTACAACACTTAATATCGTTGAGAGCACCACAGCACTTGCGAGTGTTGCTTGATGTTGCTTAATTTGATTAGCGATTAGATAGGCGTTTACACCTAAAGGAGAAGCGCTCAAAAGTACCAGCACGTTTATTAACGATTGTTCTAGATGAAAGACGTAGTTGGCAAAAAAGTAGACTCCGCACGGTAACACGGCAAGCTTGATGATGGTTGCGATGAGTGATGCTTGTAAGTTGTCTGACACCTTATAAAACGCAAGGTTTGCTCCTAATACGAATAACGCACAGGCAATGGCAGGTTTGGCAAGTAGGGTGAGGCCATTTGCTAAATCATCAAAAAGTGTAAAACCAAGTAAGTTAACAGCAAGGCCGCTACTGATACTTAACACCACAGGGTTCAGCAGCATGTTTTTAGCAAATGCTCGCCAAGAAAAAGACTGCTGCGATTTAGCACTAAGTAAAAAGGTTAGGGTAAACAAAAGTGCACTATGAAAAGTAATGATCATAAACACAATACCGACCATTTGCTCGCCAAGTGCCGCAATAATAATTGGCAAACCTACCAGCACTGTATTTGAATAACTACTGCCAAGGGCAAAAACTGCGTGATGTGATGCTGCAGATTGTTTCTTAATGAAATAGCGGTCAATAACATAGCCAAGGGCGTAAATAGCCAATACTGGAAAGTAAAAACTTAAAAAGCCCGCAACAGAAACACTACTTTGTAAATCGGCTTGTGCCATATTTAAAAATAGAAACGCTGGCACGCTAATATAAAAAGTGAACTTACTTAACCCTGCTATATGTTCTTTCGATAAAAACCTGCTACGAGAACTGATATAACCACTTAACACGATAAAAATCAGTGGAAAGATAATCGAAAAAATATGCACATTAAGCCTTATGACAAGAAGACGTTAGCGTCTGAATTCATCACTTTGTGGAAGGTTAATTAAAATAAGCACAGCACCTTTACCGCCAAATTCAAGAGGTGCTTGGTGCATAGCAATCACATCAGGGTGTTGTACTAAATATTGCGGCACCTTGTGTTTGAGTATGCGTTCACCAATGCCATGCACGACACATGCACAATAGTAATGCTGCTTTTTACACTCATGAATTAAACCAGCCAGCTCATCTTTGGCTAATTCTTTATTTAAGCCATGTAAATCAAGGGTTAAATCAGGTGGGTAATCTCCACGACGAAGTTGCTTTGCCAAATAGCTATCATGACCAGGTTTGACATAACTCACAGTTCCATGAGTATCTATGTCTGGTACATATTCATCAGAAAAGAAAAATTCTGCCTGATGTTGCTTTTTTTGCTGGGAAAATTGTTTCGCTTGTGACACTTTAGGCTTATTGGTGAATCGAATAGTGTCTTGTTTAAATGCTTTGGCACCACTGATACTCTGACGAAATAAGTCAATATCGTCAGTGCTAATGTGATTGTTGGCGTGGGGATCTTTTTTCATGGCGGCAGTCTAAACAAAAAAACGCTAAAAATCGAGTAAAAACCAACTGAAAAGACGGTACAATACGCGTCAGAACAGACTTTGAAAGTTAAGGAACATACATGAACCATTTCCAGATAGAAGACGCAATTTTAGACGAGGCAATTGCAGAACTTTCAACGTTGCATGATTGGTTACGTTGGACAACCAGTCAATTCGCCAGCAGTGGTATTTTCTTTGGGCACGGCACAGACAACGCATGGGATGAAGCAGTTAGCCTTTTATTACCTGCACTAAGCTTGCCAATCGATGCACCTAAAGAGCTAATGCATGCGCGTTTAACCAGCACCGAGAAAAGCCGTTTAGCTGAACTAATTGCAGAGCGTATTAATGATTGTACGCCAGTACCATACCTGACCAACATCGCGTGGTTTGCAGGTATGCCGTTTTATGTTGATGAGCGTGTGTTAATCCCTCGCTCACCATTTGCAGAGCTAATTAATAATCGTTTTGCTCCTTGGTTAGAAGAGCCAGAGTCGGTAACGCGCATTCTTGATTTATGCACTGGCTCAGCATGTATTGCCATTGCCCTTGCACAAGCATTTGAAGATGCACAGGTTGATGCGGTTGATATTTCTTACGAGGCGCTAGAAGTTGCTGATATTAATATTAGCGATTACATGCTGAATGACCGCGTACTGCCAATTCAGTCAGACGTGTTTAGTGGTGTTCCGGGTCAAAAGTACGATCTGATCGTAGCTAACCCACCTTATGTTGATGCTGAAGATATGGCTGATTTACCACGTGAATTCCATCACGAGCCAGAGCTTGGTTTAGCATCGGGACATGATGGTCTTGATGTGACTCGTACCATTTTAGCGGAAGCCGCAGAGCATCTAACTGATAACGGTTTGTTATTTGTCGAAGTTGGTAACTCTATGGTACATATGGAAGCGCTGTACCCGGGTGCACCATTTGAGTGGGTTGAATTCGAACAAGGTGGCCTTGGCGTGTTTGTAATCAGCAAACAGCAGCTTGTGAAGTATTTCGCAGATTAACAGCAAATTTTAAAAGCCGAGCCTGAGGGCTCGGTCTCAGTAGTCATTAGGAATGAGGAAAGTTAATGGCAGGTAATAGCATCGGACAACTATTTAAAGTGTCCACCTTTGGTGAGAGCCACGGCGTTGCATTAGGCGGCGTTGTAGATGGCACACCAGCAGGTCTTGAAATTAGCGAGGCCGATTTACAAATTGATTTAGACCGTCGCAAGCCGGGGCAAAGTCGTTATACAACACAGCGACGCGAAAGTGATGAAGTAAAAATTCTTTCTGGTGTATTCGAAGGTAAAACCACAGGTACTAGCATTGGTTTACTGATTGAAAACACCGATCAGCGTTCAAAAGATTACGGCAAAATCGCTGAAGTGTTTCGCCCAGGTCATGGCGATTATACCTATTGGCATAAATACGGTATCCGTGATTACCGAGGTGGTGGTCGCTCCTCAGCCCGTGAAACGGCTATTCGTGTAGCGGCAGGTGCAATTGCGAAAAAATACTTAAAACAGTTTCATGGTATTGAAATTCGAGCATGTTTGAGCCAGCTAGGGCCAATCAAAGCCGAAGACTATAACTGGGATGAGGTGGAAAACAATGCATTTTTCTTTCCAGACACCAGCAAGCTAGAAGCGCTTGATGAATACATGCGTGACCTAAAAAAACAAGGCGATTCGGTAGGCGCTAAAGTTAAAGTGGTTGCTAAAAATGTTCCTGTAGGTCTTGGTGAGCCAGTATTTGATCGCCTTGATGCAGAGCTTGCACACTCATTAATGAGTATTAATGCGGTAAAAGGCGTTGAGATTGGTGATGGCTTTGATGTGGTTGAGCAAAAAGGCTCTGAGCACCGTGATGAGTTAACCCCAGATGGTTTTACATCAAATCACGCAGGTGGTGTACTTGCAGGTATCTCGACAGGGCAAGATATCATTGCCTCAATCGCCCTTAAGCCAACTTCAAGCATCACCATACCGGGCAACAGCATTAATACTAGCAACGAAGCGGTAGAGATGATCACTAAAGGACGTCATGACCCATGTGTAGGTATTCGTGCCATTCCTATCGCTGAGGCGATGATGGCGATTACCTTAATGGATCACTTATTGCGTCAACGTGGCCAAAACCCACATGTTAGCCATGAACATGGACCAATCAAAGGTTCGATTTAAGCGCAGCTTTAAATAAAGTAAACGCAGTTAATAAGCGCGATAATATCATCGCGCTTTTTTTATGCCTGTTAGAATTTTAATAAGGGAAGTAGGCTGTGTTTGCTATCAGTCCACATTGCCAGCTCGTTATGTGGGTAGCGTTTAATGGGCGACAAATCACTGATAGATACACGATTTAAAAAAGCCTGATTATCAGTTAGCACCACCCAGTCTGAGCCTATGTCTGATGGGCTATGGCCTTGATAGCTAAACTTTAACATAGCCTTATCGAAGTGTTGGCTATGTGCCTGTAATACAGGCAGTAAGTCGATATGATTATTTGAAGTATGCACAATCAATACGCCATTTTCATTGAGCCTCTGCCAATAAAGTGACATTGCTTCTTGGGTTAGCAAATGCGCAGGAATTACATCACTTGAAAACGCATCAATTATTAAGACATCAAATACTTCGTTTGCATTATTTTTTAGCGCAATACGACCATCCCCTAAGCTGACTGTGAGCTTGGCTTCACTGTTTTCAAGATATGAGAAATAACGTTTTGCCATCTCGTATACAGCAGGGTTTAACTCAAAAAAGTGAATACTATCCTGTTGGTCTGCAAACCGAGCTAATACGCCTGCACCTAAACCAATCACGCCAATGTTTAGTGCGCTGTGTTGCTTTAGTATGGCAAGTGATTTAGCGACACCAGTATGCTGGTGGTAATAACTTTGCCCAAACTGTTGGCTTGGATTTAGTGGCTCTGAGCCATGAATCGTGGTGCCGTCAATTAAGCGCCTTTCTTTTATTGATTGAGTGTTTATATCTTTAACCGCTAAATAGCCATAAAAGTTGCGGCTAGTCGCAACGTTATATTGGTTAAAGTTTACCGCTAAAAAACAATAGCATGCTAACCAAGTAACTGAGCTGGTTGCGAGAGTGAATTTGAGCTGTTTTGTCTTTGTTTTAGCTTTTATTTGGTAGTAACACACAAAACTAAAAATAACCGCTAATGTAAGTAAATACTCGTCAATCTGGAAAAATAGCAATGGGGCAATGAGCGTACTGAAAAGCGAACCTAACACACCGCCAAGGGCGATATAAAAATAAAAAACGGTAAATTGCTCGTTTTCAGGGGCTTTGTTTCTCAGCTCACCATGACAGACCATACCGGCGGTTAATAGAATCAGGCTGTAAATTATAAGCTGGGCTAGGGCATTGAATAAGCTGCCAAAATAAAACATCAGCAGGCCTGCAAAAGCCGAAAATATAAACGCATATGCCCAGACATGACGCTGATAATTTGCTTTGTTGGCAAACGTATAACTAAAGGTGAGCAAGTAAATTACAAGAGGTAACGACCAAAGTAATGGCATGGGGGGAATATTAGTGCTGATCATATGCGTGGTAGATACCAACATGGCTGAGCTTAAGGCACTTAATAACAGCCATTGACCTTTACCTTTTAATAGTGTGACAGGCCTAGTCTGAATAGACTCTCTTGATAAATCGGGTGCTTTTTTTAGTAAAAAGATTACTAGAAGTGCTAATAACAAGCAGTAGCTGATAAGTCCAAATAGCCAGTAGGTAGTTTGCTGCTCTAAAGAAAATAGTAATTCATAAACGAGCGGGTAGCTCATTAACGCCAGTAAAGAACCCAAGTTTGAGATGGAATACCAATGGTAAGGCACCTGTGCTGAAGCAGTTTGCACATACCATCTTTGTAAAAGTACGCTGGTAGCGCTCAGTAGAATAAATATTGGACCAATTTCTATAAATAAATTAACAAACACCGCAAGCGCAGGCGGCCAATTTGTGAGATTTGGGGCTGCAAATTCTGTCACAACAATGAGTGTGGCAAAGGTGACTAAAACTATATGGATGACTACCTGCAACTTAATATGAAAACGACCTATGTTATGCGCATAGAAATAGCCAATAAGTAACATGACTTGATAAAACACTAAACTCGCTGACCAGATAGAGGCACCACCACCAAATTGTGGTAGCAGTTGCTTTGAAAGCATCGGTTGGATTTGAAAAATTAAAAAAGCACTGATGAAAATAGTGAGCGTTGATAAATATTTATACATTGTTTTTATTACCTATTTTGAGATAGCAAAAACAATCCAATAGCCAGAGCAAAGTGACAATGGAGTAACCCTTGAGTTTCTCTTAAGAAAACCTTAATCTTTGATTCTTAAATATTTATTGGAGAAGTAAGTGGCGCGTTATCGAATCGGCAAGTTTGCAATTGATGAGAGTCGATGTTTAATTTCATCGCAAGATTATAAGCAAATAGTCGAGCCAAAGGTCATGGATGTATTACATACCCTTTATTTAAATAAAGGTGAAGTTGTAAGCCAAGAAGTAATCTTTGCAAAAGTGTGGCCTAATGCTACCTATAACCCCAGTTCGGTACAGCGTTGTATAGCATTGCTACGAAAAGCACTCCAAGAAGATGCCAAGAACCCACAGTTTATAATTACACACCCTAAGCGCGGTTATAGCCTTGAGAAAGTAACACAGGGGCCAGGCAAAAAATTAAAAGCGCAACATGTTCTGTTGCTGTTTGTTTTACTAGTTAGCTTTATTGCTATTGCGTGGCAACTAGTGCCTAAACAACAAGATACTGCTTACTTTACTCAGTTGATGCCACTCACTTCGAGTGAACTAAATGAAGCTAATTTGTCACTTTCACACAGTGGTAAGTACCTTGCTTTTGTTCGAGGTAATAAAGGAAGTCAGCAGATTTGGATTAAAGAGCTTGCGACTGAGCGAGAGGTGAGGCTGACTGAAGATGCTGCAAGCTACTA
Source organism: Pseudoalteromonas sp. NFXS39 (assembly GCF_040148775.1). Taxonomy (NCBI): domain Bacteria; kingdom Pseudomonadati; phylum Pseudomonadota; class Gammaproteobacteria; order Alteromonadales; family Pseudoalteromonadaceae; genus Pseudoalteromonas; species Pseudoalteromonas sp. NFXS39. Next base: position 272,582 of record NZ_JAGDEC010000002.1, read on the forward strand.
CGCTTTGGGGTGGTCGACCTCCGATAATGCGATTGCATTTGTGAAAAGTACAGAGCAGAAACAACATCTAAACACTATAAGCATTGATTTATCTAAATTTCAGCCATTAGAACAAGCGACTGTGAGTGTTTTTAATGACACCGTTTTAACCAGTCACCACATCGATTGGCATGTTGATAAGCTGCTCTATTACATAGAAAAAGATAAACTAAACAACGATACTCGACTCGTTTCACTTAACTTAGAATCTAAACAAAAGACACAGTTACTAGCTGCTACACAGCAAGATTGGTTGCTCGTTAATGCGTTATCGAAAGATGGTAGTAAAGTCGCGATGGGGATTGAGGCTGGGCAAAATAAATACCGTATTGATGTACTCGACCTTGCCAGTAAAAAAATACAAACTATTGCTATCATAGAAAACGGTATTCAAGGGTTAAGTTGGCACCCGAATAATCAAGCGCTATTAATTAGCCAACGAAATCAGCTTGTAAATCTAGATCTTGATGGTGAGCTTCAGCTAATTTCATTTAATAATTATCAAATAATTCGTGATGCCCAGTACACACCAGACGCTGAAGCCATTTTGATGGAGTTAGTGAATGTTGATGTAGATATTGTTAGCCAAACACGTGCTAACCCTGACACTCTGACCAAACTCGTAGATACCTCATCAATCGACTTTCTACCCGTGTTTTCGCCAGACTCAACGAAATTTGTTTTTGAGTCTCATCGTTTTGGATTAAAACAATTATTTTTATACGATAGTGGCAAGCAAACGCGCATTTTTGCTAACCCTGATAACCATGAGTTATTTGGCATTGTTTGGAGCCAAGACGCACGGCTGGTTTACACCGCAAGTAAAGATACACTGTTTAAAATTGATTTAAACAGTGGCACTTATGAAACAATACCTCATGGAAATCACTCTTTTTATTTGAGAGAAATGTATCACAATGAAGACGCGATTTTAGTTTCGTATCGAGCAGAGGATGGACAGACGTTTCATCCAGCAAAATTCGATTTAACAAGCTTAACGTTGACACCATTCACAGGCTCAGGGAAACGTTTAAGCTGTTATGGTATGGATTTAGATGAGCAAGATCAGATCTACTTCTCAAATAGCAATGAAGTGTTTCGAGTTAATACCCGTGGAGATATAGAAACTGTTTGGCAAGCAGCTAGCAATGACATTATTGGTATATCTGTTAGTAACCAGCAATTAGCAGTAACAATGGAGCATGCAGATACAATTAATTTCCAGCGTATCGATTTGGCAACTGCTGAAACAGAAAGTTGGCAGTTAACACAACCTAAGCAACATATGTTGATCAACAGTGCTCATGATTTAAAAGAGTTTTTATATCTTACAGAACCTTATAGAACTCGTAAGTTAGTAAAACTTCAGTAGCTTGATATGTTCTTTACGTCTTAATCAACTCCACAAGCTGCTTAAGCTGTTCATGATTGAGTGGATTGTGGGCATGATTACCGAACAACAGTACGATATCAATCATAGGCAGTACTGGTAACGAATTATCGCTGATTTCTTCCAAACCTTTTTGCATGCTTATTCGCGCCATGCTGCCGATTGCCAACCCTTGTTCAATTAAGCCATGTAATGCACCTGCTGATCCACAGCAGGCAATAATATTAAAACGACGCTCGGTTTTTAAGAGACCTTCAATACTGGCTTGGTGAAACTTACAGTCTCGTTGAAACAGGGCAATAGGAAGTGGGGTTGAATCTTCAATCTCAAAAGCGGGGCTTTTCACCCATACGCCTTGGCTTGATTGCAATAAGTAACCTTCTTCGCTGTCTGGTGAGCGAGTGGCAACAACTAAATCGAGCATACCTTGGTCTAGTTTGGCTCTAAGCTCAGAACTTGGGGCGCAGCTTATCTGTATATCTAAGGCATCAAACTGTTGGTGTAGGGCACAAACAAGCTGTGGTAGCAAAGAGTGGACATAGTCGTCAGGACAGCCGATGCGCACACGTAAATTGCCAGTACCTGCTTTTAATTGTTTAAAGGCTTCATCATGAAGGGCTATCAGTTGCTTCGCATAACTTGCTAGCTGGTGGCCTTGATGGGTTAGCACCAGCTGACGACCTTGCTTTTCAAAGAGTGAACTTGCGAGGTCCTGTTCAAGCTTTTTCATTTGCATACTTACCGCAGATTGGGTTCTAGAAATTTGCGCTGCAGCACGGGTGAAACTACCTGTATCGACGAAGGCGCAAAATGTTCTAAGGGCATCAATATCCATAATGTATCAGCTTTTCTTATAGGTACTATAAAAACAATTGGCGAGTAATTGCCCAATTGCTGTTTTATAGTGAGCCTAATCTAAACGTTAAAGGAAGTACAATGCAATTATTTATTGGCAATAAAAACTACTCAACTTGGTCATTGCGAGCGTGGTATTTACTAAGTAAATTCAATGTTTCTTTTAAAGAGCAACAATTGGTTTTAGATACGCCTGAATTTTATGAAGCATTAAAAAATAAGTTTCCCGTGCAAAAAGTGCCGGCACTTATTGATGCTGAGTTAACCGTGTGGGACTCACTCGCTATTTGTGAATACATCAATGATGCTTATCTAAATGGTGCCGCTTGGCCTAGTGAAATAGCCCAAAGAGCAAAAGCGCGCAGTCTAGCTGCCGAGATGCACTCTGGTTTTGCTGCACTTCGTAATGAAATGCCAATGAATATTCGTGCTAAAAGGCATGTTGAATTATCAGAACAAGCTAAAAAAGATATCGCTCGTATCGATGAGATATTTTCTTCTCAGCAACAAAGTTATCCTAATATGTGGTTATTTGGCGATTTCTCTATTGTTGATGCGATGTTCGCACCTGTAGTACTTCGTTTTAAAACGTATCAAGTTGAGCTATCGTGTGCTGCACAAACTTATTGCCAGCATCTACTTGCTTGCCCGGTTATCAAAATCTGGATTAGCGAAGCTCTTAAGGAAACAGATATCGTTGACTGTGATGAAGCAGGTGAGGAAATTAACTAGCCGATATTGAGAATTTCTAACTATTAATTTTATTGCCTATTATACTTTTGCGTGGGATTTTTTGGCATATTTTTATACAAAAATACTAGTTCAATTAATGAGCACACACACTATACTAGAGTAGTTGCTCTTTAATCGAACATCCCACATTTCCTTTCGTAGTAGGCATTTATTTATGGGCGCTTTTGCAGCAAAATTATTAAATCAAGATATGACAATTGAGCGCTATGCCTGTCAATTTAAGTCGCTTGAGGTAGAGCATGTCTTTTTACAAAGTAAATTCGGTCAAGATAAAAAAATAGCGCAATTTTTGTGCTGTACAATTGCATTAGTCACTGCGCTTGTAACCTTCTTCGATAAGATGATTATACAGGCTTCATTTTGGCCAGAAACCGCTTTAATCGGCCGAGCTATTATGGTCTCAGTTTGTATTCTTAGTGCTTTTGCTCTGAATTATATTAAAAGCATCCAGTCATTTCGTTTGGTGATATCTGTGTTTATGCTGTTTTTATTTTTGAACATGCAATTTATGGCTATCACTTATGAGCGTTTCTATATTTTGCATATGTTTTTTGATGTGATCATCTTGATCACATTTTATTTCTCGACCTTGGTTTCAATTAAGATATCGGTATTTTTAAGTATTTCATATAGTGCTCTTGCTATCTCTGTTATCTATTTCAGTAAAGAAATATCTAACCACTCTTTTTACATGGTGGTTTTAGCGCATGTGGCAGCAAACTTAGCAGGTATGATCATGGCTGCTCATGAACATATTATCCGTAGAGAACTTTTTGTAAGGAACACCCAGCTTGCTCAGCTTGCCCATGAGATGAAAAGCCAAGCCCTTAAAGATGCCCTTACTCAGTTACCTAACCGTCGTGCTTTTGATAATGCCTATGAAGAATATCAGCGGATGGTTAAACAGCAGCAAGGTGAGTCCAAGCAAGTATGTGTTATTTTAGCTGATATTGATTACTTCAAACGTGTTAACGATACCCATGGTCACGAGGTAGGTGATGTTGTATTGCAGCGTTTTTCTGCTTTTTTAACTGACTCATTACGTTCCTCTGATGATGTATATCGATTTGGCGGTGAAGAATTTGTTATTGTGCTACCACTATGCTCAGTGTCAGATGCAACTGTTATTATTAATACTATGATCGCAAGGATGAATAGTGAAAGGTGCGAGGTTGGTGAGTTATCTTTAGCAATACGTGCAAGTTTTGGCTTAACCGTAATGAAAGAAGAGGAGCAAAAGTCAGTTATCTCCAGAGCTGATGCTGCACTTTATCAGGCTAAAGATGCAGGACGGAATCAATTAGTTATTAAATTTTAATAGCCTAAATATAAGTACAAAATATGTACCTTATGCTCGTTTAAGTATAATCTTTATACATTCTTTTCTATTAATTTAATCTGAATTATTAGCAAGCAAGGAGTCGCGAATGCTAACACGCCAGGCGGAAGGCTATAAAATTTCAATTAGGGCAAGTGTATTGCTGGTTTTTGCCCTTGCTAGCTTACTCACCGGTATCGTGGCGATAAGTTTGCATTATTACTTTAGTGAAAAGTTATTACTGCAATCTAAATCAGAACAGTTCAAACAAACTAGTCAGCAAATAGCCGATCACATAACAAGAATCAATCAGCGTGCTGATAATACCTTAAGCGTGATGATCCACGACACTAGGCTATTATCAGAGAGCCAAAATAACAAAGAAATTTTACAGCAAGTGCTGATCGAAATTTTAACGCGTCATCCAGACTTTTATTCGCTAATTCTTGGTCATGCTAATGGTGACTTATTACAGGTTATTAATTTAAAAGGGTATGCAAAGCTTCCTCCATCAATCCAACTCGATGAAGACGATCATTGGTTAGTGTATCAAATTTCTGGGCAGGGGGGGGAGCGTAAGCAGGTAACCACGTATTTAGATGAGTCGTTGGTCATTCGTAAAAGAGACACCCAAACTACGGATTACGACCCACGGAATAGAGTTTGGTTTCTGGATGCAACGAGTGACTCTGTAACGAAAACCGAGCAGTATGTGTTTAAAGTACTTGAGGTACCAGGTTACACCTATGCAATAAAGTCAGCGCAAACAGGCGATGTATTAGCGATTGATATAGCCAGTGCAAGTTTGAATCACTTTTTAACCGACCAACAATCTAAAATGAAGCACCTTGTTGAAAGCGAAATGTATGTTTATCGGGGGAATGGTGAAATTATTGCAAGCAGTAAAAATCAAAGTCATCAGCATAGTTTTGCTGACCTATCTAAGTTAGTTAAATTGGATGAACAAAAATCAGGGCTTGCTAACAAAGAACATCAATTCGGCAAAATGTTAAATGTGCATGAAAAGGGCATAGAAAAATACATGTTTGTACTGCCGCTGCCGCTTAGTAGCGATATGCAATCAGATGAAGTTGATTATTTCACGGTGCTGGTATCTAAAGATGACGTGCTGGCGGTTATAAGAGATAAAATTCGTATTTCAATTTTAGTGACTGGTTTATTTTTAATTTTGCTGCTGCCAGTCTCTTGGTTTTTTGCCTCTTCAATCGTCAACCCGATTCTCAAATTAGTAGGTGAAAATAAAAAAATTCAGCAGCGAGATTATAATGAAGTTTCAACACTCTCTAGCCACATTTTAGAAATCCATTATTTGGCAAGTTCGATGGTGGATATGAGTCGCTCTATTGAGCAACATGAAAACTCACAAAAAGCCCTGATGGAGTCATTTGTAGAGCTTATCGCCCAAGCGATTGATGACAAATCACCATATACGGCAGGGCACTGTGAGCGGGTCCCTGAGCTGGGTATTTGGCTTGCTGATGCTGCGTCAGACTCAAAAAATGAGGCGTTTTCTGAGTTCAGCTTTAAAACGTCTGATGAACGACGAGAGTTTCGCTTAGCTGCGTGGTTGCACGACTGTGGTAAAATTACTACGCCTGAGCATATCGTTGATAAAGGCACTAAGCTTGAAACCATTTATAACCGTATTCATGAAGTACGCACCCGATTTGAAGTGCTGCTACGTGATGCAAAAATTACTTATTATGAGCAGTTATTAGCCCATCCTGAGCAGCAATCTGTGCTTAAGCAAACGCTTGACCAACGAACCAAAAAGTTACACGCAGACTTTAGCTTTATTGCTGCCTGTAATGTTGGTGGTGAGTTTATGGATGAAGCGCAGCTGTCTCGTTTACATGAGGTTGCTAGCATTAAGTGGCAGCGCCATTTTGACGCAAGTTTAGGTTTATCGCCCCTTGAAGAAATGCGTATGGCTGATTTGAAGAATCAGCATTTACCTGTCGAAGAGTCACTCCTGAGCGATAAGCTAAGTGATTTAATTCCACACGAAAAAGCCGTTGAGTACCCAGAAAGTTTGGGCATTAATATGGCGATTCCGGAGTATAAATATAACCTTGGCGAAGTGTATAACTTGTCGGTGGCGCGGGGCACGCTTACAGCGGAAGACCGGTTTAAGATCAATGAGCATGTGATCAGTACAATTCGTATGCTTGGTAGTGTGCCATTCCCGAAAGAATTAGCGAAAGTTCCGCGTTATGCATCAACCCACCACGAAACCTTAAAAGGGACTGGCTACCCACGAAAATTAACCGCGGAACAATTATCAATACCTGAACGTGTGTTAGTACTTGCTGATATCTTCGAAGCATTAACCGCGGCAGACCGCCCATATAAAAAAGCCAAACCTTTGAGTGTTGCTATTGATATTTTAGCGAAAATGGTTGATGACGATCATATTGACCGTGACGTATTTGAGCTCTTTTTAACTTCCGGCATTTACCTAAAATATGCAAAACTGTTTTTACATGAGTCGCAAATTGATTCTGTCAATTTAACAAAATATCTAAGGTAATTATTTGCTTATGCTTTAGGATAAAATTGCAGAGTTTTGTTTGTAATACAAAATTATTGGTGTATAAAAGATATACAAGCTAATATTACTAACGAACAAAGCATTGCAAGGAGATGCATAAGTGCTGGTATCTGCTTTTCAAAAACTTAAATCGAGAATTCGTTTTTCGATTCGCCTTACCGTTGTTGCCGTGTTCGTTTTAGCAACTTCACTAACAGCTCTCATTGCAATTAGTCTGCAATATTATTTCAGCGAAAAAATGGCTATAGAGGCCAGTGTCAAAAACTTTAATTTAGCCACAGGCTCAGTGGTTGATTACCTTGCAAGGGTGAATGAAAAGTCAGAAAACACGCTAAGTGTAATGGTTCAAAATAGTAGCTTGATCAGTGCCAACAGCGAAGATAAAAGTGAGCTGAGAAATGTCATGAGTGAAATCATGCAGCTCAATCCATTGTTTTATGCGTTGTATGTAGGCTATGAAAATGGTGACTTTTATGAATTAATTAATTTAGAAAGCAGTGAAATAGTGCGTCAGCAGTTGCAGGCCATTGAAGCAGACCGTTGGGTGGTGATCCACATTAGCGGTGAAGGGGCAGAGCGTGTTCAGCATACTCATTATTTTGACCAGCAATTTAATTTACGTATCTCGCAAACCAAAGGCACCAGCTATGATCCGCGAGAGCGCTTGTGGTTTAAGCAAGCAAACTCAACACGCGTGAAAAAACAAAGCCATATTTCTTTACTCACCTGCAAGCACCTGGGCAAACCTACTCAATAAAGTCAGCAAATGAAAATAGTGTGTTGGCGTTAGACGTTAGCTTGTCGAGTATTTCTGAATATTTGAGTCAACAGCAAAGTAAAATGAGTAGCCAGTATTTAAGTGAGCTGTACATTTACAATAAAGAAGGTGAAATTGTTGCCTCTAACCAACAAAAAAATAGCTTACTTTTGCCAAGGCTTGAAAAACTTCCCTTAACAGAACAGCAGCAAAGTGTATTGGCGAAGTACCCTTATTTGAGCGTTTCTAACGAAACTAATTGGCCACCAATGGACTTTAGTGTCGGCGGTAACCCGAAAGGCTATAGCATTGATTATATTAATGCCTTGGCTGAGTTGCTCGGAATTAAGGTAACTTTTATTAACGGTTTTACATGGACTGAGTTTTTAACTCAATTTGCAAAAGATGAAATAGATATTGTACAGCCTATTTTTAAAACCCCAGCAAATGAGTCGCTCGGTCTTATGAGCCAAACAATGGCAACTTTGCCGTTCAGTATCATTACTGCAAAAGGTTCAACACCGGTCGTTAGCATGAAGCAGTTAGCGGGCAAACAGTTAGCAATTGGTGAAGGCTGGTCGGTAATTAAAGTGATTAAAGAGCACTTTCCTGATATCGACATTGTTGAGCTGCCAAGTACCAAAGCGGTGCTCGATGCGGTAAGCCAAGGACGTGTGTATGCAGGGTTAGATAACGAAGCAGTGTTCAAATACACTCAAAATCAGTTTTTTATTGAAGGGATTCAATATAATCAGCTTGATAGTTATAGTCATGATCTCCTACCAGATACTCTACATTTATTGTTTCATCCTGATGATGCAGAGCTAAAAGATTTAATTAATATGGCGATAGAGCAGCTCCCAAATTCGTATATTGCTGCACTAGAGCGTAAATGGTTAGGGAGCGATCCTAGTCAGCAATCACAAGTGATTGGCACAGTGCCATACCCTGAATTTCTTACACTAATTACAGATCGGGCAAACTTCGCCCATTTACGTTTAATGACTCTAAATGGCGTTGAGAAGTACGTGTATATTACCCCTGTTTCAGAAGGGGGGAGCAATAGCGATTACTTAGCGATAGTGGTGCCCAAAGAGGGCGTATTGAGTTCTACCCGTGAAAAAATTAAGCTGTCTATTTTTATCACCGCGGCCTGTTTGATTATGGTACTGCCTGTATCATGGTTTTTTGCCTCACCAATTGTTTCGCCAATTAAGACCTTAGAGGGTGAAAATTTAAAAATTAAACACCGTCAGTTTGATCAGGTTTCAACGCTAAAAAGCAGTATTAAAGAAATCAATAATTTAGCCAACTCCATGGTGCAAATGAGCCAATCAATTCAGCAGCATGAGCAAAAGCAAAAAGCCTTAATGGAGTCATTTATTGAGCTTATAGCTCAGGCTATCGATGATAAGTCTCCTTATACAGCAGGACATTGTGAACGGGTACCTGAACTTGGGATCATGCTGGCCAAAGCAGCTTCAAACTCAAATGAGGATGCGTTTAAACAGTTTGCGTTTAAAAATAAAGACGAACTAAGGGAATTTAGCCTCGCAGCTTGGTTACATGACTGCGGCAAAATCACTACTCCAGAGCATATCGTAGACAAGGGCACAAAGTTAGAAACTATTTATAACCGTATCCACGAAGTGAGAACGCGTTTTGAGGTACTTTGGCGGGATGCAGAAATTGCTTATTTAAAAGACGTGCTAGTGTCACCTGAAAAGCAACCAGAGCTTGAGGCTGAACTTATTAAACGCCAAGCAGAGTTACGTAGTGATTTTTCGTTTATAGCAGCCTGTAATGTTGGCGGTGAGTTTATGGATGAAGCAAGCCTTGGACGTTTAGAGGCGCTTAGCAACATCACTTGGCAGCGAAATTTTGATGATAAAATAGGCCTTTCGCCAGTTGAAGAGTTAAGGGTTCAAAGCAATGATGAGCAATTGCCTGTCGCTGAAAAGCTACTTTCAGATAAGCCTGAGCATTTGATTGCCCACGATAAACCTATACAGTATGACGAGCGTTTAGGGATAAAAGTAACCATTCCAGAATACAAGTATAATCTTGGCGAACTGTATAACTTACAAATTCAGCGCGGTACTTTAACAAACGAAGATCGATTTAAAATTAATGAGCATATTATCAGTACTATTCGGATGCTAGATAACGTCCCATTTCCTGATGAATTAGCCCGTGTGCCGCGTTATGCCTCGACCCATCACGAAACATTAAAAGGCACGGGTTATCCCCGTAAATTGTCTGCAGATGATTTATCGATACCTGAGCGTGTGTTAGTGCTGGCCGATATATTTGAAGCATTGACCGCAGCCGATAGACCTTATAAAAAAGCCAAACCATTGAGTGTTGCGATTGATATTTTAGCGAAGATGGTTGCCGATCAACATGTAGATCAAGATGTGTTCAAATTGTTCTTAACGTCAGGTATCTATTTTGAGTATGCAAAACGCTATTTAAATCCAGATCAAATCGATGATGTAGATATTGCGAAATACCTGTGATTGGAAGCGCTTGCTTTTACTTTAGAGGGAAAAGTCCGTACAATTCGCCTCGTTTTTAGTGACGCTTTTAACGAGATAAATTCAAGCCGTATGCATCAGATTGCTGACTTAATCGCTATTTTTGAAAACACCTTTTATCAAAGCCATAATACGCGTTTGATAAAGGGTGATGATGAACCCATATACCTGCCTGCTGATGAGCAAACGTCTTATCATCAAATTGTGTTTGCCCACGGTTTTTATGCCAGTGCCTTACATGAGATTGCTCACTGGTTAGTGGCTGGAGAGGCACGTAGATTAAAAGAAGATTATGGCTATTGGTATTGTCCTGATGGTCGTGATAAACACCAACAAGCTGAATTTGAAGCGGTTGAAGTAAAGCCTCAAGCTATTGAATGGGCGCTAAGTGCAGCAGCTGGTTTCGATTTTAATGTATCGGTTGATAATTTAAATGGTGAACAAACCTGTCGATTTGATTTTCAGGCTCGGGTTCACCAGCAAGTGTTGAGTTTTTTAGCAACAGGTTTTAATCAGCGCACTACAGCACTCCTCAAAGCATTGAGCGATTTTTATAATACCCCATGGCCATTAACGGCTACACAGTTTTCATGGCAGCGCGATTTTCAAAGCAACCCAGGAGCTTTATCTGATGCAGTTTAAATTAGGTTTGATTGTAAATCCGGTTGCCGGCTTAGGTGGCAGTGTGGCACTGAAGGGAAGTGATGGCGCAGATACCGCTGCAAGGGCGATGCAACTTGGCGCAGAGCCAAAAGCAAACTTACGCACCCGAGCAGCTCTTGAAGTTCTGCTTGCACATCAAGGCGACTTAACCATTTACACAGTAGACGGTGAAATGGGCGAGCAGACGGCGCGCCAGCTTGGTTTTAAAACTCAAGTGATTTACCAAACAAATGAAATCACCACCCCCGATGACACTGAGCAGGCTGCCAAGTTATTAGTTGAGCAAGGTGTCGACCTTATTTTATTTGCTGGTGGTGATGGTACTGCACGTAATATTTGTCATGCGGTTGGTGATAGCACCCCTGTGTTAGGTATTCCTGCAGGCTGTAAAATACATTCTGGCGTTTACGCTATTACCCCTAAAGCAGCAGGTCGCGTTGTCGAGATGCTAGTCAAAGGTGAACTCGTCAGCCTTGGCGATGCCGATGTTATGGATATCGATGAAGATGCATTTCGTGAAGGTACAGTAAAAGCTAAGCGCTATGGTGAAATGCAAGTTCCGAGTGAAGTGCGATATGTGCAAGCAGTTAAAAATGGCGGTAAAGAAACCAATGAATTAGTGCTTGCTGACATTGCTGCCTATGTTGTCAGTGAAATGGACGAAGACTGCTTATATGTAATGGGCAGTGGTTCAACCGTGGCTGCAATAATGGAAGAGATGGGTCTTGAAAATACCTTATTAGGTGTTGATTTAGTAGCAGACCAAGAGCTAGTTGCGCAGGATTTAACTGCACAGCAATTACTTGAGCTCACACAAGGTAAAGATACTAAGTTGGTGATCACCTTAATTGGTGGACAAGGGCATATATTCGGCCGAGGAAATCAACAATTGAGTCCTGCACTTATCCGTGCGATTGGTCGCGACAACATTATTGTAGTGGCAACGAAAACTAAATTACAGGCCTTAAATGGCCGACCACTGATTGCCGATACAGGTGATAGTGAGTTAGACGATGAATTAAGTGGTTATATTCGCGTAACCACAGGTTTTAATGACCATATTATGTATGCAGTGGGTCATCAAGATGGGCTGCACCCAGAGGAGAAGTAACAATGATTTTAGTAAGTTATATTGATGCAGCGCAGCAATATTTTGATGATTTAGTCGATAAAGCAACTGACGACGAGCTATTTGCTGGTGGCTATTTGCGTGGTCACTTTGACTTAGCGGTAGGCTACGCACAAGTAGAAGAATTAAATTTATCGATTGATGAACTTAATAATCAAGTTGAATCAAGTCTGGTTAAAGCTTATCGCAATGGTGAGCTAAACGAAGAAGATAAAGAGCTCGTTGTGCGCCTTTGGGATGAGGTTAAAGCACTAGCGGTTTAGTTAAGTATTAAAATGAGTACTGTAAAGCGACCTGTGTCGCTTTTTTTACATCAAGTGATTACCTTTATTAGGGAATTCTATTAACTTAAAATTTACCTTAGAACTTAGATACGTTAAGGTTAACGAGATATTTTTCCAGGGAATTTGAAAATGAATAACAATAATGATGTGCAGGCACCAAGTGGTGCAATCGCACGTTTTCTGAATACGATTGAAAGGGTGGGCAACAAGCTCCCTGATCCTGCGATTATCTTCTTAGTCGCAATGCTGCTTATTTGGTTCTTATCTTGGCTCTTCTCGGGCACCACATTTGATGCAATCGACCCGCGAACAGGCGAAGCCATAGTTGTAAATAATCTATTAGCAGGGGATTCCCTTGCTACTTTCTTGTCTTCGATGGTGAAAACTTTTACCAGTTTTGCGCCACTTGGCGTGGTGCTTGTTGCCATGTTAGGTGTTGGTGTTGCTGAGCACTCTGGCTTTATCAACACTGGCCTTAAATTAATGCTAAAAGTAACACCTAAGCAGCTTTTAACACCCTCTATTATCTTAGTGGCGATTGTCAGCCATACGGCAACTGATGCCGGTTATGTATTAGTCATCCCTCTGGCTGGGGTCATTTTTTATGCTATGGGTCGTCATCCGCTTGCTGGTATTGCTGCGGCGTTTGCTGGGGTAAGTGGTGGCTTTAGCGCAAACTTTATTCCGTCAGGGATTGATCCGTTACTGCAAAGCTTTACCCAAAGTGCAGCACAAATTATTAATCCTGATATGGCGATTAATCCGCTTAATAACTGGTTTTTCACTTCTGCTTCAAGCTTATTTATTATCTTATTAGGCTGGTATATCACAGATAAAATTATCGAGCCGCGTTTACAAAACACGCCACTTGATGGTGATACAGAAGATTTACCTGCTTTTGATGAAGCGCGCAGTGATGAAAAACGTGCATTCTATATCGCAAGCACAGTGATGATTGTTGGCCTTGTATTACTTTGGTTTGTCTCTGCTCCAGCTGACTCAGCAATGCGAAGTAGTGATGGTTCTTTAACTAATTTCCGCTCACCGTTAATGCAATCAATTGTTCCACTTATATTCTTTCTGTTTTGGATCCCAGGTGCAGTTTACGGTTTTGTAGTTGGTACATTCAAAAGTTCTAAAGATATGATCGATGCCATGAGTAAAGCCATGAGCGGTATGGCTTACTACATTGTTATGGCGTTCTTCTGCGCGTTATTTATTGCCGCATTTAGTAAATCAAATCTAGGTGCATTACTTGCTATTGAAGGTGCACAGCTACTTAAAGCGATGGCATTACCAAGTTCGGTGACTGTGGTAGGTATTATCTTCTTAACGGCGTTTGTGAATCTATTTGTAGGTTCAAGTTCAGCAAAATGGGCGCTGTTAGGGCCAATCTTTGTACCAATGCTGATGCAACTAGGTATTTCACCTGATTTGACTCAAGCTGCGTACCGTGTAGGTGACTCAAGCTCTAATATCATTACCCCACTGATGCCATACTTCCCACTGGTTGTGGTGTACTGCCAGAAGTATGTTAAAGGCACAGGTATTGGTACGTTAATCGCCATGATGTTGCCGTATTCAATCGCCTTCTTAATCGGTTGGAGTATCTTCTTACTCGCGTACTGGGGCTTAGGCATCCCACTTGGCCTACAATCAAGCTACGCATACCCAGCCATTGGCTCATAACGATTTAAGTAATAAAGCCTCAGCCACCCAGCTGAGGCTTTAAAAACTTTAGGCTGATAGCCTAACTTCAGACACAAAAAAACCTTGTCACTTTCATGACAAGGTTTTTTTATTGCTTACAGCTTACAGCTTACAGCTTACAGCTTTGATTAGTTCGCAGTGAAGCTCACTGGGCGACGCTCTTTACGTGGGCCGCCACGTTTTTCACCACGATCTTTGTCTTTGAAGCTACGCTTTTTGTCACCACGATCACCGCTTGGGCGTTCAGAGCGAGGAGCCGCAGGACCTTGGTCTTGCGTTAGCGTCATATTCATCGGACGTTTACAGATGAACACCTTTTGGAAGTGATCAAGCACATCTTTTGGCATGTTCTGTGGTAACTGTACCGTACTGTGACTGTCGTGTAAGCGGATATCACCAATGAATTTGCTTGAGATATCAGCTTCGTTAGCAATCGCACCAACGATATTTTTAACTTGTACACCGTGCTCACGACCAACTTCGATACGGTAAGTATCCATAGGGCCCATGCTGCGGCTATTGCGCTCACGTGGCTCGCGAGGTTTACGCTCACGTCCTTGACGGTCGCCACGCTCAGCACGATCACCTCGTTCGTTACGACGACGCTCGTTACGTTCGCCACGCGGTTGAACTTTAACTTCTTCAACCTTGATTGGTGATTGTTGCTGCGCTAAACAAAGTAATGCACCGGCTAAATCTTCAGCACTTAGCTCAAGCTTTTCTGCCATGTCAGCAGCTACTTGGTTAAAGAAAGTGATATCTTTGTTTTCAAGAGCAATAGTTAATTTGTCTTGAAGAGCTTTAATACGTTTTTCTTCAACTACTTTTGCTGTTGGTAAATCAACTTGTGCGATCTCTGACTTCGTATGACGAATGATATTTTTAAGTAAATAACGCTCGTTATGTTTTACGAAAAGAATCGCTTTACCTGTACGACCCGCACGACCAGTACGACCAATACGGTGAACGTAGGCTTCTGAGTCTTGTGGAATATCGTAGTTGATTACTAAGCTTAAACGGTCTACATCAAGACCACGTGCAGCAACGTCTGTTGCAATAACGATATCAACTAGGCCGTTTTTCAAACGGTCTACTGTTCGCTCACGTGCTTGTTGGTTCATATCACCATTAAGTGGTGCGGCAGAGAAACCTTCGCGCTCAAGTAATTCAGCTAACTGTACAGTGTCGTTACGTGTACGTACGAAAACAATTGCACCATCGTATTGTTCAGCTTCTAAGAAGCGAACGATAGCTTTGTTTTTGTGTACATGTGCATTCCAAAATACTTGCTCAACAGTAGATACAGTTGAGTTACGAGCAGAGATATGAACTTGCTCAGGCTCATTCATGTACTTGCTGCTGATATTTTGAATTTGCTTAGGCATGGTCGCAGAGAAAAGACATGTTTGCTTTTCACGTGGCGTTTTCTCCATGATGCTTTCTACATCATCAATGAAGCCCATGCGTAACATTTCGTCTGCTTCATCAAGAACAAGGGCTTGTAAGCTCTCAAACTTGATTGTGCCACGGTTAATGTGGTCAATTAAGCGACCTGGCGTTGCAACAATGATTTGCGCGCCACGACGAAGTGCACTTAGTTGGATACTGTAGCTTTGGCCACCATAAAGGGCTAAAACTTCAACACCACGAGTATGCTTAGCATATTGTTCGAATGCCTCAGCTACTTGGATCGCAAGTTCACGCGTAGGCGTTAAAACAAGGATCTGTGGCTGCTTCACAGACGGGTCAATATTATTTAGTAACGGCAGTGCAAATGCTGCTGTTTTACCTGTACCCGTTTGCGCTAGTCCCAGTACGTCCTTTCTTTCTAGCAATAACGGTATACATTGAGCTTGGATTTCAGATGGAGTCTTGTAACCCAACTCTTCAACTGCTTTAAGGATTGCAGGAGAAAGATTTAGAGATTCAAACGTGACTGGTTCTGACATTAATACGCCTCAACGAATTTAAAGAGGCGCGCATTGTATAGGAAATACGAGGCAATTGCTTGTATAAATTACAACTAATTTGTATGTGGTTGATGTTGGTCATAATTTAATCAGTTTGAATTTGCCAAAATCAACCACGTTTACAATTTATTGATATAACCCTAAATTTTCTTTAGCGTATGCTTCGAATTCAGTGAAGCCACCAATGTGAGCTTGGTCAATAAAAATCTGTGGTACAGTTGGGCAAGGTTTGCCAGCAGACTGCTCTAGATCCGCTTTGCTGATGCCTTCTTTGATTATGTCGATATAACGATATTTAAAATCGTCACGCTCATTTGCAAGTTTTTCAGCAACATCTTTTGCACGAACACAGTATGGGCAGCCTTCACGGCCAAAAATTACAGTTAACATATCGCTCTCCTCGATGTGAATGTGTTTATCTAGTTGTTATATTAACGAATAAAATGAATAAAAACAGCGCATAAAATCGATTGTACTATTCTGTTTTTCTCATCATAGTAATTTAGCTAATCAAGTGTCCGCATCCTAAGACCAAGTTCTGTTGAGTAACCCATAGAGTGAGCAGTAATAGCCAACTGTTCATCAATGACATAATAAGTTGGATAGGCACTTATTTTATAATCTTGACCCGTACTTTTACTGCCAAGTAACACAGGCATGGTCAGTTCCAGTGAATCGGTAAACTGTTTAACTTCAGCAATGTTTTGGTAATCGAGGGCAATTGCTATGGCATTTAACTTACCTTGCTGATGGGACTTTTCTAAATTTGGCATGCTGTAGCGACAAATTGAGCACCAAGGCGCAAAGAAATACACCACTGTTTGCTTTCCTTGTAATTGTGCGATGGTCATCCGCTCTGTCGGGTCATTTAGCGTGGCTAAATTAAAATAGGGGGCAGGAGTTTTATCAGTTGAGAGTAAATTACGTTGCTGAAATGCGGTCACGGCATACACAACGACAGCCATTAACACGACATTTTTTAGCACACTGATAAATTTTTTTAAAAAAGTTGGATTTTTTTTCATTGTTATTTTGTACGTGTTTAGCCCTTTAAAATCAACTTATTCAGACCCGTTTGCGATGGTATAAATTTCATTTAATTTAAAAAAGTTGTAATTTTTTTTGCTAAAAATCTTGAAAAGATTTTGCCCGCCCATAGATAGTTTAGTGAGGACGCCTGATGGGTCCCAAACAAACTAAAGTAATTGAAATATATAATATTAATTTAACTTTGTTAGCGCTGGTTCTATAGAAGAGCACTAACAAAATATCGCTTAAATATGAGGATATAATTATGCGTACAGTAGACTTATCACCACTTTATCGTTCATTCATCGGTTTCGATCACTTAGCATCATTAATGGATGCGGCAGCGCGTACAGACAAGCAGCCAAGTTTTCCTCCATATAACATCGAAGCACTCGATAAAGACAAATATCGTATCACTATGGCTGTAGCAGGTTTTAGTGACAGTGAATTGACCATTGAGTCAGAAAATAACACTTTAAAAGTCAGCGGTACGAAAGCTGATAAAGAAGATAATGCTGAACGTAAGTTCATACATCAAGGCATTGCGGAGCGTAACTTTGAGCGTAAGTTCCAATTAGGTGACCACGTTAAAGTACTTGGCGCAGACCTTGAAAATGGCTTACTAAGTATCGATTTAGAGCGTGAGATTCCAGAAGCATTAAAACCACGCAAAATTGAAATTGGTAATGGTAAATTACTCGAAAACAAGTAATTCCCAACAGCATTGTTTCCCCTAGTTAGTTTTGCCGCCTCACTTGAGGCGGCTTTTTTGTTGTTACAGTTTATCTAAATTATCCAAACACCAGTTGGCACGATCAAGTGTGGCTTGCTGAACTGATTCATCTTGCTTATACCAGTTATTATAAATCATACCAATCCGTGGGTTTTGTGATAGTTGCTGTTTATGCTCTAACATAAAATGCCAATATAAACTGTTAAACGGACATGCATCATCAGTCGCTTTTTCTTTAATGTTGTAGTGACAGTGTTTGCAATAATCACTCATTTTGTTGATGTAATTACCACTGGCAGCGTAAGGCTTAGTGGCAATTAAGCCACCATCAGCAAATTGACTCATGCCACGAGTGTTTGGCATTTCAACCCATTCTATGGCATCGATATAAATGCCTAGATACCATTCATCTACTTCGCTTGGCTCAATAGCGGTTAATAAGCAAAAGTTACCGGTTATCATTAAACGTTGTATGTGGTGTGCATAAGCCGTTTGCAGGCTTTGTGAAATAGCATGGTGCATACAATTCATGTTCGTTTTGCCGTGCCAAAAGTAATCGGGTAGGGCACGCTTGGCATTTAAGGCATTTTTGCTTGCGTAATCAGGCATATTTTGCCAATAAATCCCACGTACATATTCACGCCAGCCGAGAATTTGCCGAATAAAGCCTTCTACTTGCGCAATATCAATATGTTGCTTTTCAAAGCTCGTTAACACTTGTTCGATGACCTGCATTGGGTGCAACATTTTAGTATTGAGGGCAAACGATAAACGGCTGTGATACAAAGACCATTGATACTTTGACTGGCATGTCATGGCATCTTGAAATTGACCAAAATTAACAAGCAAATGTTCACAGAAAAAATCGAGTAATTGTTTTGCTTCAGAGCGAGTGGTTGGCCAAATGAGAGTATTGCTACACTCGCCAAAGGTGTTTACTTTGTGCTTTTCTATCCGTTTGAGGGTTTGGCTAATATCATGACCAAAACACAAAGGTTCTGGGATTTCTTTAAGATCGCTCGGTTTTAACTTATTTCTGTTTTGCTGATCAAAATTCCATTTCCCACCACGAGGTTGGTTATTACCGTCCATTAATATATTAAATCGCTTACGCATAGCACGATAAAAAAACTCCATTTTAACTGGCTTATCTTGCTTAAAATACTGGTCAATATCATCGAAAGGTAGTAGAAAATGCTCCGAGTCAACGGCATTAACATTAAATTCGCTCTGATTTGAAAATTCTACAAGTTGCTTTTTGAGGCGGTATTCGTCTGGATATTGATACTCAATATTTTGGCATCGATAGTGCTTTGCTAAACGGGTGAGTAGATCAGGTAATGTAGCATCATTTTTTGTGTCATCAAGTGTTAGATGTAGGCAGTTTAAATTTGCTTTTGTAAGTGCATTAGCAAAGTTTTCCATTGCAGCAAAGAAAGCGGCCACTTTTTGTAGGTGATGTTTTACATAGTCGGTTTCTTGTTTTAATTCGGCGATGACATACAGTGTGTCTGGTTGTGATTTATCTTTAAACCAACTGTGGCTTGCATTAAGTTGGTCGCCAAAAATAAATCTTAAGGTGGTGTATTGCACTTTTTAATTACCTTTGCAGCAAGTAATCTAAGGTGTTACGAAACAAACACTAAGATAGATCGATTAATATAGTCTATAAAAAAGTATATTAATGGCATAATTAATGAGTAATAAACTAGGGATGGTACGACATGAAAATTAACTTATATTTACTATTTATAAGCCTACTAGTTTGCCCTTTGGCGCACAGCACTGTTTATCACTGTGAGAAAAATGGTGTTGCTGAGTTTAGCCAACAACCTTGTGGCAAAGATGCAAAGTTGATTACTATTAAAGAGCAAAGCCCACACCTTTCGTATACTTCAAATAATGATGCACAAACATCAACAGATAAAGATTCCGCGGAAGTCGAGCGTTATATCCGCTTAAAGCAAATTGATGCGAAAATTGCAGAACATAACAATAAAATTGATACATTTAAGCTCAAAATGAACAGGGAAATTGCGGCCTTATCTGAGCAATCTGATTCTCAGCTGCGTAACTTGGTGGGTGCTAAGAAACAGGCAGCCATTGCCAAACAGATGAGCGCCGCATCTGAGCGTTACGGCCTACTTATTAACGGCGAGCAGCGTAGTATTGATAGGCTCATGGCTGAAAAGTACACCTTAACATCATATGCTAACAAGGTTGCCAATAATGAGGTCGCTAGTTTTATTCGCTCAAAACAGATTATGCGTAAAATTTCAGAGCACGAGAATAAAATAGATACTTATCAAGCTGAGCTTAACATGCAAATGTCAGAGCTTGAGCAACAACTAAGTAGCCGCCCTCGCAATTTAGCTGATGCAAATAGCGACAATGCATTAGCAGACAAAATGACAGCTCTAACTAGTCGCTTTAATACTCTTATCGCTATTGAGCAAAAACAAATCGACAGACTCAACAGCGAGTTAACGAAGCTATGAACTTAATCGTGCGGGACAATACGCGCTAAAAGACACCACATTTGAATAAGAAAACAAGTAACTTTTGACAATATTTGCAAACACTCTCGTAGCTTGCAGCCAAGCGCGATGCAATTGAGAGTCAATTGGGTGAATGTATGATTTGCGGGTTTCGATAAAGGCTCTGCAAAGCGAATCGATATCGTTAAAGGATACTTTTAAAAAGCTTAGGTTATTTGCTAAGTAATGGATAAATGGTGTGACTTGATGTAAGTCATCAAGATGACTGATTATCTTATTCAAAGCACAATACAAGATATAACTGCGCTTAGTTATGCTTTCATGATCTGGCACCACCATAGTTAACTTATATGAACTAAGATTGCGATGATAGGCGCTTGTATACTGATGAAAATCAGGTTTTAGCAATTCAATGTCTTGTAGTAACAGTCTTTTTTGAAATGAAGATAGACTCATAGTACATCGCTTAATAGCCGAGGCTATAGGTTGTTCTTATTATTTGATTAAATATAGACAAGAATTTCCAGTTTTGGAAAATTTATGACAAGGTTGTCATAAATTTTTTAGGCAAAAAATAGTCTAACTAATTCATGCTGGAAGGTTGCTAATTGAGCGCTACATGCTTATAATGGCCGCCATTGAATTGAGGTGTTTTGCACTCGATTAGATGATATTAAGTTACTTTTAATATCTATTGGCGCGGGATGGAGCAGCCTGGTAGCTCGTCGGGCTCATAACCCGAAGGTCGTCGGTTCAAATCCGGCTCCCGCAACCAAATACATGCTAAGGCATTGTAAGTGTACTTAGTATGCACAGTAATTTTTACTGTATGAAGTCGCGCATTCTGGTAATGCGCGTTTTGCGTTTAGGCTATCTAGTTTAATTTGGTCAGGTAATTGACTCGCAACCAAGCTTGGCCCTAGGCCACACAGTTTTATGCTTTAGGTGTGACGCCCCGCTTGGTTCGGGGCGTTGTTGTATCTGCTTGGCGGTGATTTTAAATCATTATTAAACTCAGTATTTCAGGGCTATATGCCCTTTTTTTGTTTGTATGGAGGATTTTCGTGACAAAACTTGAGCAAGATTTAGTAGCCATGCTCTCACCGGCCGTTGAAATGTTAGGCTTTGAGTTACATGGTCTTGAGTTTGTGCAAGCTGGTCGCCACTCTACATTACGTGTTTATATCGATCACGATGCAGGGATTACGGTTGACAATTGTGCCGACGTTAGTCGTCAAGTTAGCGCAATTTTAGATGTCGAAGACCCAATTACAAATGAATATGATTTGGAAGTTTCGTCTCCTGGTGTTGATCGTCCATTATTCAAACAAGATCACTACGAGAAGGCGCAAGGAGAAGAAGTACGCGTGCGTACTAAGCTTCCGCAAGATGGTCGTCGTAACTTTAAAGGCGATTTAGTATCAGTTAGCAGTGATATGATCACACTTTCAGCAGATGGCACTGAGCATATGATTATGATCAGTAACATTGAACGTGCGAACATCATCGCAAAGTTTTAATTCGAGTGCGAAGGAATAGGGCAAGCGAGGCATAACCCATGGCAAAAGAAATATTATTGGTTGCTGAAGCCGTCTCCAATGAGAAAGCGGTTCCAAAAGAAAAGATTTTTGAAGCGTTAGAGTTCGCATTAGCGACTGCAACAAAGAAAAAACACGATGGCGAAATTGACGTTCGCGTATCAATTGATCGTAAAACTGGTGATTACGACACGTTCCGTCGCTGGAAAATCGCTGAAGTTCTTGAAGATGGTTCTTTAGAACATCCATACAGCGAAATCACGCTTGAAGCAGCACAAGTTGAAGACGAAAACTTACAACTAGGTGATTACGTCGAAGAACAAATTGAGTCAATCAAGTTCGACCGTATTACGACACAAATGGCAAAGCAAGTTATCGTACAAAAAGTACGTGAAGCTGAGCGTGCTTTAGTTGTTGAAGAATATAAAGATCAACAAGGCGAATTGGTAACTGGTGTTGTTAAAAAAGCAACACGTGATGCAATCGTACTTGACCTTGGTAACAATGCTGAAGCGGTTATCTACCGTGATGATATGTTACCACGTGAGAACTTCCGTCCAGGTGACCGTATCCGTGGTTTACTTTACGAAGTTAAGCCGGAAGCTCGTGGCGCGCAATTATTTGTAACGCGTTCTAAACCTGAAATGCTAATGGAGTTATTCCGCATTGAGGTACCTGAAATTGGCGAAGAGATGATTGAATTACGTGCTGCAGCACGTGATCCAGGTTCTCGTGCAAAAATCGCAGTAAAATCTAACGATAAACGTATCGACCCAGTGGGTGCGTGTGTTGGTATGCGTGGTGCTCGAGTACAAGCTGTTTCAACTGAGCTTGGTGGTGAGCGTGTTGATATCGTTCTTTACGATGATAACCCAGCACAATTCGTTATCAATGCAATGGCGCCAGCAGAAGTTGCGTCAATCGTAATGGACGAAGATACTCATTCAATGGATATTGCTGTTGAAGCAGATAATCTAGCACAAGCAATTGGTCGTAACGGTCAAAACGTTCGTCTTGCTAGCCAGTTAACTGGTTGGGAATTAAACGTAATGACAGTTGATGACATGCGTGCGAAGAACGAAGCTGAATCAGACAAGCTAATTAACTTATTCACTGAATACCTAGATATCGATGATGAGTTTGCAACATTACTTATCAACGAAGGTTTCTCAACACTTGAAGAAGTTGCTTACGTTCCTGCATCGGAATTCCTAGAAATCGACGGTTTAGATGAAGAAACAGTTGATATCTTACGTTCACGTGCAAAAGACGCATTAACAACTAAAGCGCTTAAAACGGAAGAAAGTTTAGAAGGTGCTGAACCTGCAGAAGACCTACTAGCACTTGAGGGCTTAGAGCGTCATCTTGCATTTGTTATGGCAAGCAAAGGTGTAGTAACACTTGAAGACTTAGCTGAGCAAGGTATTGATGAGTTAGTAGACATCACTGAGCTATCAGAAGAAGAAGCTGGTAAGCTAATTATGGCTGCGCGTAACATTTGTTGGTTCGCAGACGAGTAATTTATTAACGGAGGTATTACACACTATGGCAGAAGTAAATGTTGAAAAACTAGCCGGAGATATTGGTACAACTGTTGATAAGTTATTACAGCAGCTTGAGCAAGCCGGTATATCTAAAAAAGCAGGTGATATGGTAACGGAGGCTGAAAAGTCAACATTACTTGATCACTTAAGCAAGCAGCACGGCGGTACAGGGTCTGAAGGCCCTGCTCGCATGACTTTGCAACGTAAAAGCAAGAGCACTCTAAGTGTGACTGGCTCAACAGGTAAAGCAAAGTCTGTGCAAGTTGAAGTACGTAAAACACGTACTTACGTCAAGAAAAGCGCCATTGAGCAACAGCAAGAAGAAGAGCGTTTAGCTGCAGAAGAAGCTGCACGTAAAGCAGCAGAGCTTAAAGCCCAGCAAGAAGCTGAAGAGCTAAAAGCGAAACAAGAGGCAGAACGCAAAGCGAAAGAAGAAGCTGAGCGTAAAGCCAAAGAAGAGGCTAAACGTAAAGCTGAAGCTGAGCGTAAAGCGAAACAGAAGCAGATGACCCCAGAGCAAAGTGCTAAGTCTGAACAAGATCGCGCCGAAGCTGAGCGTCTGCAAAAAGAAGCAGAAGAGGCCGCATTGAGAAAAGCTGAAGAAGAAGCGAAACGTCAAGCAGAAGAGGCAAGAAAGCTAGCTGAAGAAAATGAAGCTCGCTGGAAAAAGGAAGAAGAAGAGCGTAAGAAGCGTGAAGAAAGCGCTGATCACCACCTTACGACTTCAACTTACGCACGTGAAGCAGAAGATGAATCTGACGCACGTGAAGAGCATAGCGCTCGTCGTAAGAAAAAGAAAAAAGGACCTCAAAAAGATAAACAGGCTGCCGGTCCTAAAGGTAAGAAAGGCAAGCTAAAAGCACCAACGTCTTTACAACATGGTTTCCAAAAACCAACCGCTGACGTGAAAAATGAAGTTCGTATCAGTGAAACAATCACTGTTGCTGAGCTTGCATCACGTATGGCAGTTAAAGGTGCTGAAGTTGTTAAAACAATGATGAAGATGGGTGACATGGTTACCATTAACCAAGTGATTGACCAAGAAACAGCACAGCTTGTTGCTGAAGAAATGGGTCACAAGGTTATCATTGTTAAAGAAAATGAATTAGAAGAGAAAGTACTAAACGACCGTAGCGAAGAAGGTAAAGCCATTCCTCGTGCACCGGTTGTGACAGTAATGGGTCACGTTGACCACGGTAAAACGTCAACACTTGATTACATTCGTTCAGCAAAAGTTGCTTCTGGTGAAGCCGGTGGTATTACTCAGCACATTGGTGCATATCACGTTGAAACAAATGGTCATATGATCACATTCTTAGATACGCCAGGTCACGCCGCGTTTACATCAATGCGTGCTCGTGGTGCTAAAGCTACGGATATTGTAATTCTTGTTGTTGCAGCCGATGATGGTGTAATGCCACAGACTAAAGAAGCGGTTCAGCACGCCCGTGCTGCAGGCGTTCCTTTAATCATCGCAGTAAACAAGATGGATAAAGAAGGCATCGACCCAGATCGCGTTAAGAACGAGCTAGCACAATTAGATGTTATCCCAGAAGAGTGGGGTGGTGAAACACAGTTTGTGCATATCTCTGCGAAAACAGGTTTAGGTATTGATGACCTACTTGAAGCAGTATTAATGCAAGCTGAGCTACTTGAGCTAACTGCGCCAGCTGAAGGTATGGCTGCAGGTGTTGTAATTGAATCGCGTCTTGATAAAGGCCGTGGTCCAGTTGCTTCAATCCTAGTTCAGTCTGGTACGCTTAACCAAGGTGATATCGTACTTTGTGGTCTTGAATATGGCCGTGTACGTGCGATGAAAGATGAGAACGGACAAGACATTAAGTCTGCTGGTCCATCTATTCCAGTAGAGATTTTAGGTCTATCTGGTATCCCTGCTGCTGGTGATGAAGCAACAGTAGTTAAAGATGAGCGTAAAGCGCGTGAAGTAGCACTTTACCGTCAAGGTAAATTCCGTGAAGTGAAGCTTGCTCGTCAACAAAAAGCGAAGCTTGAAAACATGTTTACGAACATGGCTGAAGGTGATGTATCAGAAGTTAACATCGTTCTTAAAGCTGACGTACAAGGTTCAATCGAAGCAATCGCTGATTCATTAACTAAGCTTTCTACTGATGAAGTTAAAGTGAAGATTGTAGGTTCAGGTGTAGGTGGTATCACTGAAACTGATGCAACTCTTGCAGCAGCGTCTAACGCGATTGTTGTTGGCTTTAACGTACGTGCTGATGCATCAGCTCGTAAAGTGATTGAGTCAGAAAACCTAGACTTACGTTACTACAGCGTAATCTACAGCCTGATTGAAGAAGTTAAACAAGCGATGTCAGGTATGCTTGCTCCAGAATTCAAGCAAGAGATCATTGGTCTTGCTGAAGTTCGTGACGTGTTCAAGTCACCTAAGATTGGTGCAATCGCAGGTTGTATGGTTACTGAAGGTATCGTTAAGCGTAGCGCACCTATCCGTGTACTTCGTGATAACGTGGTTATCTACGAAGGTGAACTTGAGTCACTACGTCGCTTTAAAGACGACGTTCAAGAAGTTCGTAACGGTATGGAGTGTGGTATCGGCGTTAAGAACTACAACGATGTTAAAGTTGGCGACCAAATCGAGGTATTCGAGACGGTTGAAGTACAACGTTCACTTTAATTTCGTTTAAGTTATTGCTTTAAATGGGGGCCTAGCCCCCATTTGTGCATTCGTAATTAAATTAACTTATTCTTTAACATCAATAAGTTATTATTTTAGAGTGAAATGAAATGAGAGAATTTTCTCGCACTGATCGTGTTGCTCAGCAAATTCAAAAAGAGATTGCTGTTATTCTTCAACGCGAAATCAAAGATCCACGCCTAGGCATGGTAACAGTGTCTGCGGTTGAGGTATCTCGCGACTTATCTTACGCAAAAGTATTTATCACGGTATTCAACACGGATGATGAAGATAAAGCCAAGCAAAGCGCTAAAATCTTAAATGAAGCAACGGGTTATATTCGTTCTTTATTAGGTAAACGCATTCGTGCGCGCATCATGCCAGAGTTACGTTTTGTAATCGATAATTCACTAATGGAAGGTATGCGTATTTCAAACTTGGTTGATTCTGTTATTCGTGAAGACAATGCTAAGCATGTAGACGAAGACGACGGCGAAGAAGGCACTAAAGGCTAATGGCTAGACGCAGTAAAGGTCGTGCTATTGACGGCATCTTATTACTTAATAAGCCGCAAGGTATTTCATCAAACAAAGCATTGCAGCAAGCAAAGGGAATATACTTTGCTCAAAAAGCAGGCCACACCGGTGCGCTTGATCCGCTCGCGACGGGTATGCTGCCTATTTGTTTTGGTGAAGCGACTAAGTTTACCCAGTTTTTGCTCGATACAGACAAAACCTATGTTGTTCGTGCCAAACTTGGTGAGCGAACTACAACGTCTGATTCAGATGGTGAAGTGGTTGAAACGCGTGAAGTATCGGTAACACCTGAGCAATTAGCTGAGCAAATTGCCAGTTTCTTAGGTGAGTCGGATCAATACCCTTCGATGTACTCTGCGCTTAAATACCAAGGTCAGCCTTTGTATAAATATGCCCGCGAAGGCATTGAAGTGCCGCGTAAGTGTCGAAAAATTAATGTATTTAGTTTAACGCTTGATGAGTTTGATGAAGCTAATAACGAAGTACAAATGACGGCACATGTATCTAAAGGCACTTATATTCGTACTATTGTTGACGACTTAGGTGAAAAGCTTGGCTGTGGTGCTCATGTTATCATGTTACACCGCAGTGCAGTTGGCCATTATCCAAGTGAGAAAATGGTCACTCTTGAGCAACTTGAAGAAAAGCTACAGCAAGCAAAAGCAGACGATGTTGCGCCTTCAAGCTACCTCGATGAGCTACTATTGCCAATGGATACTGCTTTGGTTGACTTACCTGTGATTGAGATTACCCAAGAGCAGGGCGTGGCATTTAGTCATGGTCAAACAGTAGTGATTGGTAGGCCTGTACCAGATGGGGTAGTAAAGGTAATGGCTGATGGGGTGTTCATTGGTACCGGTGAGCGCCATAAAGATGGTCACTTAAAATCAAAGCGTGGCTTATCAAATCAGCTGCCTGAGTAAAGATTACCTTGTAGTTATAAGCAAAGCTGGGTAGAATACGCCCCGCTCAATCGTTTTGGCTGAATTAGTGATCGGCTAAAACACAATTTAAATTAATTTTTGGAGTTACTATGTCACTAAGCAATCAAGAAAAAGTTGAGATCATCGGTAAATTTGCACGCGCTGAAGGCGACACTGGTTCACCTGAAGTACAAGTTGCACTTCTAACTTTCGATATCAACAAGCTTCAAGGTCACTTTGCTAGCCACAAGCACGACTTCCACTCACGTCGTGGTCTTCTTCGCAAAGTAAGCCAACGCCGTAAACTGCTTGACTACCTTAAAGGTAAAGACATTGCACGTTACACTGCGTTAATCCAAGAGCTTGGCCTACGTCGCTAAGAACTAGATTACGAGAAAAGGGGCTATTTAGCCCCTTTTTTTGTGCGCGCATGAAAGGTATACTAGCGCACATCTTAGTAGGTGAATCTACTAAGTAATTGAAAAAACATCATTGCCAATTGTAGTACTTAATCGTGTTTTCATAAGCACAATTAAGTACTGTAATTGGTACTTTGATGGACTATTTTTTACCAATTCGGAGCACTGCTCTGAGTTGCTTTTACATTTAAAGGATATTTTTAAGTGCAAGCAATTATTAAAGAATTTCAACTAGGTCAACACACTGTGACTCTAGAAACTGGTGCTATCGCTCGTCAAGCTGACGGCGCAGTACTAGCAAGCATTGGCGATACTTCAGTATTAGTTACTGTTGTAGGCAAGCGCGATGCACAACCAGGTCAAGACTTCTTTCCACTAACAGTTAACTACCAAGAGCGTATGTACGCTGCGGGTCGTATCCCTGGTGGTTTCCTTAAGCGTGAAGGTCGTCCTAACGATGGCGAAACGCTTATCGCTCGTTTAATCGACCGTCCAATCCGTCCACTTTTCCCAGACGGTTTCGTAAACGAAGTACAAGTAATTGCGACAGTTGTTTCTGTTAATCCAGAAATCCAACCTGACATGGTTGCTATGATTGGTACTTCAGCAGCTCTTGCTATCTCTGGTATCCCATTCAATGGTCCTATCGGTGCATCACGCGTTGGTTTCATCAACGGCGAATATGTACTTAACCCAACACTAGCTGAGCTTGAAGAGAGCCAATTAGACCTAGTTGTTGCAGGTACTGATAACGCAGTACTTATGGTTGAATCAGAAGCTGAAACACTATCTGAAGAAGTAATGTTAGGTGCGGTTGTTTATGGTCATGAGCAATCTCAAGCTATCATCAACGCAATCAACGAATTCAAAGCTGAAGCAGGTAAACCAGCTTGGGATTGGACTGCACCAGAGAAAAATGTAACACTTGCTGAGAAAATCTCTGCAATCGCTGCTGAAAAAGTAGGTGAAGCATACCGCATCACTGACAAAGTAGCGCGTAAAGAAGCACTAGGTGTAGCGAAAGAGGAAGTTGTTGCTACTTTAACTGCAGAGCTTGCTGAAGGCGAAGAGCTAGATACACAAGAAGTTGGTAAACTATTTGGTTCTTTAGAAAAAGAAATCGTTCGTGGCCGTATCATCGCAGGTGAGAAGCGTATCGATGGTCGTGAACCAGATATGATCCGTGCACTAGACGTAATGACAGGGGTTTTACCTCGTACTCACGGTTCTGCAATCTTTACTCGTGGTGAGACGCAAGCACTTGTTACTGCAACACTTGGTACAGAGCGTGATTCACAGTTAATCGATGATTTAACTGGTACTAACAAAAACCACTTTATGCTGCACTATAACTTCCCTCCGTTCTGCGTAGGTGAAACTGGTTTTGTTGGCTCACCTAAGCGTCGTGAGATCGGTCACGGTAACTTAGCTAAGCGTGGTATTGCAGCTGTATTACCAACGTTAACTGACTTCCCATACTCAATCCGTGTTGTTTCAGAAATCACTGAATCAAATGGTTCATCGTCTATGGCATCAGTATGTGGTACGTCATTAGCTCTTATGAATGCTGGTGTACCAATTGAAGCATCTGTTGCTGGTATTGCGATGGGTCTAGTTAAAGAAGGCGAAGATTTCGTTGTTCTTTCTGACATCTTAGGTGATGAAGATCACTTAGGTGACATGGACTTTAAAGTAGCGGGTACTTCTAATGGTATCACTGCATTACAAATGGATATCAAGATCGAAGGTATCACTAAAGAAATCATGCAAATCGCTCTTAAACAGGCGAAAGCAGCACGTTTACACATCTTAGGTGTTATGGACGAAGCGATTTCAGCACCTTCTGAAGAGTTATCTCAGTTCGCGCCACGCATTTACACAATGCAAATCCCTGCGAAGAAAATTGCTGAAGTTATCGGTAAAGGTGGCGCAACTATCCGTCAACTTACAGAAGAAACTGGTACTACGATTGAAATCGAAGATGACGGTACAATCAAGATCGCAGCAACTGATGGCATCAGCGCTAACGATGCTATTAAGCGTATCGAGCAATTAACTGCTGAGCTAGAAGTAGGTACTATCTACACTGGTAAAGTTGTTCGTATCGTTGATTTTGGTGCGTTCGTTAATATTCTTCCAGGTAAAGATGGTCTAGTGCACATTTCACAAATCAGCACTGAGCGTGTTAACAACGTGACTGACCACCTGAGCGAAGGCCAAGAAGTTAAAGTTAAAGTTCTTGAAGTAGATCGCCAAGGTCGTGTACGTCTAAGCATCAAAGAAGCTATGGAATCAGCTGCTGAAGAAAAAGCAGAAGAGTCTAAAGACGCTTAATGATGATTGAATAACCAGTTATTTGCTGGATATAAGAAAAAGGGGCTGTTTAGCCCCTTTTTTTATGCTTTAATGAAACCTATCCGCTTCGATTTTGTCTACAGAGAATTCAGGTATTAAGGAATTTAATGATTTTTAAACACTTAGCATTGACCGCTGTGGCTATTTTTTCTTTAAGTGCATGCCAAACCACCACACAATCTGAGTCAGTCCCTATTGTTAATGTGCCTTTTACCGCACCATTGGCGCCTGATTTTCGTAATGAAATTACGATTGCTCGTTACTCTGAGTTGTTAAACCGCGCAGATTTAAGTGCTGAGCAACAGGCTAAGCTTTATTACGATCGCGGCGTGTTATTTGACAGCTTAGGTATGTCGACGTTAGCGCGAATAGACTTTAACCGTGCGATTAAGCTCAAACCAGATTTGGCTGAGGTATATAACTTTTTAGGTATTCACCACACACTGATGCAGCAGTATGAACAAGCCTACGAATTTTTTGATTCTGCACTTGAGCTTAATGAGCAGCATGAGTACGCCTATTTAAATCGTGGGATTGCACTTTACTATGGTGAGCGCCCATTACTTGCACAAGATGATTTACAACAGTTTTTAAATCGTTCACCCAGCGATCCTTATCGTGTGTTATGGCTTTATTTAGCGCAATCAGAAGCTGATAAAAAGCAAGCCTTAATTGATTTAAAAGCTAACTCACAAGGTGTAGATGAGTCACAATGGGGTTACCAACTCTTGGCACTATACTTAGGTGACATTAGTGAGTTTGAATTTTTATCTGGCATTATTGAAGGCGTTACTTCAGAGCAAGAGTATGCACATCGCTTATGTGAAGCTTATTTCTATCTAGCTAAAATGCATCAAGCAGCTGGTGATAACTACCTTGCTGCTGACTATTTTAGGCTTGCCCTTGCCACCAATGTACATGAATTTGTTGAATACAAATATGCCCGTTTAGAGCTTGAGTTAATGGCTGGTGAAAACGCAAGCTAAGGTTTCTTTAATTGTGATTCTATTACTGAGCTTGGGTCTTGTTTCAAGCTCAGTGTCTCGTTTTATTCCCGCTTATTTTTATTACGCAAATACCAGCCCTTCACAAGTGACAGCTATCTATCATTTAGCGCCGAGTGCTATTAATTTGCAGCATTTAGTGTTGAGTAACTCGCAACTTCGCCAGCTGGCAAAGCTCGATGATAGCAATGCCGTGTATCAGCTTGCGCTTAGGTTTTTGCAGCAACAAGACTACACTGCAGCAAAATTATGGTGGCAGCCTTACTTTGCTGAATTTACTTTATTGCAGCAGCAAGCCTTAGCGGATCAGCTAGTCCAAACGCAACAGTGGCACGATATAAGCAGTTTAGGCCAAGCTGGCAAGTTACCCGAGGGGAATGCTAAGCAAGCTTGGCTATTGCAACAACAAATGCCGGTAGCTCAAATTGCCCCTGCTTATGCGAAGCAACAGCAATTTGCTTTATCAACAGCGACTTTACAAGCAAGCAGCCAGTGCAAATTTAATGTTTTAATGATGACAGATCACTACAAAGGGATTCAGGCTTTAAACCAGTATAAGCAGCAATACAGCAAAGCTCCTGAGCCCGCCAAAGACAGCTTTTGCTTCACTGAGGTTGTTTATGTAGCCGATAAATTTAAGTGTGATGCAAGTGGTGGGGCGCTTAGTTGTAATTGGCAAAATGCTGCAGAGCAAAAATGGCCTGAAGGTTTTGACTTTATTGTGATGATGTCGAATCAAGGGGCAGCAAATGTTCAAGGCGGTATTATGCATATTAACTCATCGCAACCTTATGCGGTGTTTTTACATGAATTAATGCACTTTAGTGGTTTTGAAGATGAATATGCTTTAGCAGAGAAAAAACAGCAGTGGCTGTGCAAGCAGCAAGGGTTAGTCGCTCCAAAT
Organism: Pseudoalteromonas sp. NFXS39; assembly: GCF_040148775.1. Classification (NCBI taxonomy): domain Bacteria; kingdom Pseudomonadati; phylum Pseudomonadota; class Gammaproteobacteria; order Alteromonadales; family Pseudoalteromonadaceae; genus Pseudoalteromonas; species Pseudoalteromonas sp. NFXS39. The sequence goes on from NZ_JAGDEC010000002.1 coordinate 304,701, forward strand.
TTATTTATCGCAAATGGCGTTCTTCCACCAAAAAGCTGGCAAAAAAGTGTCGCTTGCGACAATGAAAAGGCCTATAAACCTAGCCCTAATTGGTCGATTATGCAGTACCAAACTATGGGGTTATCTGAGCAATACAGAGCGCTTTGGCAAAAACAAATTAACCAGCCCTTAACAAAGCCGGTTCGGTTTTCTGAATATTTTGCCTTTTTAGGCTTAAAGCCAGTGTTTACAACAGCTTCCAAAGAGCAGAATTTTTCTGACTAATCGACTATTTATTGCTATTTTAGTATGCAAAGCGGTTGAATATTGTGCAAATAGGAGTGTCTCCTATAGACAAAATAGCACCTGATCAGTATAACTATACGCATTGTAAGCTTTTTTTGAAGCCAACTTTTAACCATCCAAATGAACAGTACGCAACTAATTAAAACTAGAGCGGTATTGATATTCTTATGACACTAAAAGGCTCCTAATTATGACTTTGCTCTGGATACCCCTGTTATCCTTAATCGGCAGTGTTATTTCATCCTGCACTTCAAAACTAACACGTAACCAAAGCACTGCTTTGACCATGTTAGCGCCTTTGATTGCCCTTGGAATTGTATTTTCGTATACCCCTGCAGTCTTTTCTGGTGAAACAATTCGCTACACTGCTGAGTGGATCCCGCTTTTAAACATGCAAGTCTCGTTTCGACTTGATGGTTTAACGTTACTCTTTTTATATATGATCTTGGGTATTGGTACCCTAGTGATTTTTTATGCGCGTTATTACTTGAGTAATAGCGACTCAATGCCAAAGCTATACTGCTATTTAATGCTATTTATGACCGCAATGGTTGGCATCGTGATGTCAAACAATGTGATTCAGCTTTGGTTTTTTTGGGAGCTCACCAGTATTAGCTCTTTTTTATTGATCAGTTATTGGTGGCATAAATCAGAAGCTCGAAAAGGCGCGCGCATGGCGCTTGCTATTACCGGTGCCGGTGGTCTTGCATTACTAGCTGGTTTATTACTTATTGGTGATATTGTTGGTAGTTATAATCTTGACGTTATTTTAGCAAGCAAAGCGCTTATTCAATCTCATGAACTCTATGAAGTTGCGCTGGTATTAGTGCTATTAGGTGCTTTTACCAAATCTGCGCAATTTCCATTTCATTTCTGGTTACCACATGCGATGGCGGCACCGACACCAGTCAGTGCCTACTTACACTCTGCAACCATGGTTAAAGCGGGTATCTTTTTATTAGCGCGTTTTTATCCAGCGCTATCAGGCACAGATACTTGGTTTATCTTAGTGGCGATGACGGGTCTGGCGACTTTATTGGTTGGCGCTTATATCGCGTTGTTTAAGCATGATTTAAAAGGCTTGTTGGCTTATTCAACAATCAGCCATTTAGGTTTAATTACATTACTCTTAGGTTTAGACACTGAGCTTGCTACAGTGGCTGCTATTTTCCACATTATTAACCACGCTACGTTTAAAGCGTCGTTATTTATGGCAACGGGTATCATTGATCATGAAACTGGCACCCGTGATATGCGTAAACTTAATGGTATGTGGCGATTTATGCCGTATACCGCCACACTTGCTATGGTGGCAGCTGCAGCCATGGCGGGCGTGCCACTGTTAAATGGTTTCTTGTCGAAAGAAATGTTCTTTGCCGAAACACTACATCAACAAGTGCTTGGCTCTATGTCGTGGTTAATTCCAGTGTTAGCAACGATTGCTGGTGCACTATCTGTGGCGTATTCAGCGCGCTTTATTCATGACGTGTTTTTCAATGGCGACCCAATTGATTTGCCAAAACAGCCCCATGAGCCACCACGCTATATGCGTGTACCAATCGAAATTTTGGTTGTGCTGTGTTTACTCGTTGGTATGTTCCCGCACTTTGCAGTAAGCGATATTTTAGCTTCGGCATCTTTCGCAGTGCTTGGTAATGTAGCCCCGGATTATAAGCTATCAGTATGGCATGGCTTTAACTTACCTCTGTTAATGAGCTTTATTGCAACAAGCGTTGGTGTGATGATTTATGTGCAGCGTAAGCACCTGTTCCACTTCCAAGCGTCATTACCAACTTTGAATGCTAAAAAAGGCTTTGAGCGTGGCTTATATAGCTTGATTAAGTGGTCACAAGAAAAGATTAAACGTATCGAAAATGGTTCCTTACAGCGTTATGCCTTTGTGATGATTGCGGTGGTGCTCATGTGTGCGGGTTGGCCTTTATTTGAAATGCGCCAGTTAGCAGGAGCAAGCGAGTTAACCCCAATCGATTTCCATAATGCAATAGGTGCAGGCTTACTAATAATTGGTGCGTTGGCAACGGTTATTTGGCACCGCTCACGAATGATATCTTTGATTATGATTTCAATTGTAGGCCTGATGGTATCTGTTGCTTTCACTCGATTCTCTGCGCCAGATTTAGCACTGACTCAGTTAACGGTTGAAGTTGTCACCGTGATGCTACTGATGCTTGCACTGTTCTTTTTACCGCAGCGTACTCCGAAAGAATCGAGCTCACTGCGTATTCTGCGTGACTTGGGTATCTCATCGGCAATTGGTGTGGTTGTGGCAAGTATTTGTTATGCGCTTCTGACAAGACCACTTGAGTCAATTTCTGACTTCTTTGTTGCCAATGCAAAAACTGGCGGTGGTGGTACTAACGTTGTAAACGTTATCCTCGTTGACTTTAGGGGGTTTGATACCCTAGGTGAAATTACCGTATTGGGTATTGCTGCATTAGGTATTTATAAACTGCTTATTAACTTGCCGCTGTTTATGCCAGCAAGTGATAGCGAAGGGCGCCCATGGGCAAGAGAGCGTTACCCAATTCTACTCTCGAGTATTTCACAAAGCTTGTTACCACTTGCATTACTTGTGTCTGCGTATATTTTCTTACGTGGTCATAACTTACCAGGTGGTGGCTTTATTGCAGGACTCGTTACCGCGATTGCATTTATTTTGCAATATATGGCCAATGGTTCGCATTGGATTGCAGGCAGATTTGACGTGAATTATCGTAAGATTATTGCGTCAGGTATTGCTATTGCATTGTTCACAGGTATTGGAAGTTGGTTCTTCGAACGTCCATTCCTAACAACCTGGTTTGATTATTTTGATATTCCGTTAGTCGGCAAAACAGAACTTGCTAGTGCTATCGTATTTGATTTAGGTGTGTATTTAACTGTTGTAGGTGCAACGCTGATGATTTTAGCAAGTTTAGGTAAATTAACTGCTGATACACCCAAGCAAGAGGTAAATATTTAATGGAAGTATTGTACGCATCGTGCGTCGGCGTGCTGGTTGCATGCGGAATTTACTTAATATTGCGGGCTCGTACTTTCCCTGTGGTACTCGGCCTGACTATGTTGTCGTATGCAGTTAACCTGTTTTTATTCTCTTCAGGCCGCTTAACAATTAACAAAGCGGCTGTACTTGGTACAGGCAGTGAGTATGCCGACCCACTCCCTCAAGCGCTGGTTTTAACAGCAATTGTAATTGGCTTTGCGATGACCGCTTTTGTGGTTATTTTAGCGATTCGTGGTCGTGCAGATTTGGGTAATGACCATGTTGATGGTCACCTTGTTAAATCATCGAAGGAGCAAAAATGATTCAGCATTTAGCTTCTTTACCGATTCTAATTCCGATGTTGGCAGGTGTTATTTTACTCATGCCGCCATGTGGTAAAAACTTACATATCCGTCGTGTTTCGTCGGTTATTTTGTCGATTGTCACATTATCAGTAAGTGCTTACTTATTATACCACGTTAATAGTACAGCACCGCTTGTTTACGCAATCGGTGACTGGTCTGCACCATTTGGTATTGTGCTGGTTGCCGATAGACTAGCAACACTACTGGTGTTACTTACCAGTTTCCTTGGTGCGGTTGTAGTGCTCTATAGCTGTGCAGGTGATGATAAAAAAGGGAGCTTTTTCCACCCATTAGTGCACTTTTTAGTGTTAGGTGTTAATGGTGCCTTTTTAACTGGCGATGTGTTTAACTTATTCGTATTCTTTGAAGTCTTGTTAATTGCCTCATACTCATTATTGATGCATGCAGGTAACAAACACAGTACACGTGCTGCACTGCAATATGTGATTTTAAACTTAATTGGTTCAAGTGTGTTCTTGATTGCGCTAGGTGTACTTTATGGTGTACTAGGCACATTGAATATTGCTGATTTAGCGCAAAAAGTCCCGCAATTGACGGGTGACGATGTTTACCTCGCTAAAATTGGTGGTTTGTTATTAATTGTGGTATTTGCTTTAAAAGGCGCGTTATTACCATTGCATTTATGGTTACCGAATACCTACGCAAGTGCAATGCCATTGGTGGCTGCATTATTTGCGATTATGACCAAGGTAGGTGTTTATGCCATGCTACGTGTGTATACCGTAATATTTGGTGATAATGCTGGCGAGCTTGCTCACATGGCACAACCTTGGCTATGGGGCTTAGCACTAGCGACCATAGTTATGGGTGGTATTGGTGTATTAGCGAGTCAAGACCTTAGAAAGCTTGTTGCGAATCTGGTTGTTGTATCTGTAGGTACTTTAGTGGCATTGGTTGCGATTCAAAATGTCTCTGCAACAGCTGCATTACTTTACTACTTAGTGCATTCAACTATTATTTGCGCAGCACTATTTTTAATTGCAGATTTAATTGCTCAACAACGCGGTAAAGTTGCCGACCGATTAGTAGCAGGTCGTGCCGTTGCACAGCCATACTTGCTTGGTGCTTGTTTCATAGTTGCTGCTCTTGCCGTTGTTGGTATGCCGCCGTTATCTGGCTTTGTAGGTAAAGTATGGATTTTAAAGAGCACGCTAGATAGTGAAAAAGCCATGTTGTTTTGGCCAATTTACCTAGTATCTAGTTTGGCGTTATTAGTGGCGGTTTCACGCGCTGGTACAAGCTTATTCTGGGATCATACTCATAAAGACAGTGAAGCAATTGAAGGCACCAAAGCACATCCTCTTAAAGTGATTTCAGTAGTTGCGCTACTTGCATGTTCACCTTTAATGGTTGTATTTGCAGGACCTATTTCAGACTATATGCTAGCAACATCAGAGCAGTTGTTTGATATCAACACTAGCATCAACACTGTATTACAAGGAGGCCATTGATGCGTTTAGAAGCTCGCTTTCGTTGGTTGCCAACACCATTTCGCAGTGTTTTATTATTTATTGTATGGCTGTTGTTAAATAACAGTGTGTCGCCTGGACACCTGTTTTTAGCTGCATTTTTCGCAATTACCATTCCGTGGATTACTTTCCCATTTCGTGATCCTCAGCCGCTAATTGTAAGGCCGGGTCTTGCGTTTAGGCACTTATTGTTGGTGCTTTATGATATTGTGACTGCCAATTTACAAGTGGCACTGTTGATTCTCGGGCCCACTAAAAAATTGCGCCCAGGTTTTATAAAAGTGCCTTTGGATTTAAGCCACGAAATGCCAATTACTATTTTGGCAAGTACAGTGTCGTTAACGCCGGGTACTGTGAGCGCAGAGGTTTACCCTATTCCTGAGTCCCTCGAAGAGGGGGCAGAGATTGAGCAGCGCTATTTATTAATCCATGTGCTCGATTTAGCTGATGAACAAGCGTTAATTAAAACGATTAAGCAGCGCTATGAAGCACCGCTTAAGGAGATTTTTCGATGCTAGATACCGTTTTTTTAATAGTTTACGCCATGATAGCTATATCTTTATTACTAAACGTGTGGCGGTTAATTGTAGGGCCGTCGGTACCTGATCGTATTTTGGCTTTAGATACTATGTTTATTAACACCATCGCTTTAATTATTCTGTATGGCATGAGCATGGGAACAGATTTATATTTTGAAGCCGCATTATTAATCGCTATGCTTGGCTTTGTTAGCACGGTAGCTGTATGTAAGTATTTGCTACGTGGCGATATTATTGAATAGGGTAGCAAATGATGAGTGAATGGATTGTATCAATCTTACTATTAATTGGTGGTTGCTTTATTCTAATAGGCTCAATAGGCCTTGTGAAAATGCCTGATTTTTTTATGCGTTTACACGGTCCAACTAAAGCAACAACCCTAGGAATGGCATCGTTATTGATTGCTGCGATGGTTTATTTTAGCTATACCAATGAAGGGATGAGCGTAAAAGAAATTCTCATTTCAATTTTCTTACTGATCACCGCGCCTATTAGCGGCTATATGCTGATTAAGTCAGCAATCCATCATAAGCTTCGTGCTAAAGATGGCACTAAGGGCCTCGATAACATCGAAGAAGATTAATACCAGCTCGCAATAATACTTAAGGAATTGGTGTGATATCTGAGTAACAGAACAATGTGATCTACTCGAGTGGCTTTTATTGAGCTCGTAGATCGCATAAAATGCCCCGTCATTTAGTACAGTAGGTAAATAGAGCATTATGCGAGTAGCACTTGGAGTAGAATACAACGGCGCGCGTTACAGTGGTTGGCAACGTCAATCACACGTCAATAGCGTACAACAAGAAGTAGAAACGGCGTTGTCGCGTATTTGTAATCATCCAGTCGAAATTGTTTGTGCAGGCCGCACCGATGCGGGTGTACATGGCACCGGGCAAGTGATCCATTTTGATACTCACGCTGAGCGTGAAATGGTCGCGTTCACTATGGGTATGAATACCTTACTGCCAAAAGATATTGCTATTCGCTTTGCCCAGCCTGTAAGCGAAGACTTTCACGCTCGTTTTAGTGCTACAGCTCGTCGCTACCGCTATGTGATTTATAATTACACCTATCGCGGCGCTATCATGAGTGAAGGGGTGACACACTTTCATCACCCATTAGACGAAACTAAAATGCAAGAAGCCTGTCAGTATTTAATAGGCGAGCATGACTTTACTTCGTTTAGAGCACTACATTGCCAAGCAAATACAGCAAATCGTACTATTCACCACCTGTCGGTAAAACGCCAAGGTGATTATGTGATTATTGATATTAAAGCCAATGCGTTTTTACATCACATGGTACGAAACATCACAGGGTGTTTGATGGACATTGGTCTTCATAAGCATGAACCCGTGTGGTTAAAAGAATTACTCGATTTAAAAGAGCGCGCTAAGGCAAGTGCGACAGCGAAAGCTGCTGGCCTTTACTTAGTTGACGTGGATTACCCAGAACATTTTGGCATTCCTAAAACACCATTAGGGCCTTTGTTTTTACCTGATTCAGACAGTTAGACTTTAGTAGACTACTACTAAGACCAGTTTTTTATATCGTCTGCGGGTAATTCATGTTTTAATTGAAAAAATCTGTCTGTTTATTTGTTATCAGAAACACAAGTGAGTGTTTCCAATTAAACAGACTGCGACACAGAACAGCATTAAGAGAGTTGCAAATGAGTTGGTTAGAAAAAATCTTACCTAAAACGACTAAATCGTCAGGTCGTAAAGAAATCCCTGAAGGGGTTTGGGCTAAGTGTACAGACTGTGATTCAATTTTATATAAAGCAGAATTAGAAAAAGCACTCAACGTGTGTCCTAAGTGTGATCACCACATGCGTTTAAGTGGCCGTAAACGTCTTGAAAACTTTTTAGACGATGCTGATCGTCAAGAACTTGGTGCAGAGCACGAACCAAAAGACGTATTAAAGTTTAAAGATTCTAAAAAATACTCAGACCGTATTACCCAAGCACAAAAAGCAAGCGGCGAAAAAGACGCACTTGTGGCAATGAAAGGCCGTTTAAAAGGCATTCCTGTTGCTGCTGTTGCTTTTGAGTTCTCGTTTATGGGTGGTTCAATGGCGTCAGTAGTAGGTGCTCGTTTTGTTGAAGCTGTAGACCAATGTTTAGAGCACGACATGCCACTTATTTGTTTCTCTGCATCAGGCGGTGCACGTATGCAAGAAGCACTTATGTCATTAATGCAAATGGCTAAAACAAGTGCTGCGCTTGCGAAAATGAGCGAAAAAGGCTTACCGTTTATTTCAGTATTAACAGATCCAACAATGGGTGGTGTATCTGCATCACTGGCAATGCTTGGTGATGTAAACGTTGCTGAACCTAAAGCGCTTATCGGTTTTGCGGGTCCTCGCGTAATCGAGCAAACAGTACGTGAAACGCTTCCTGAAGGTTTCCAACGCAGTGAATTCTTGCTAGAGCACGGTGCAATCGACATGATTGTTGACCGTCGTGAAATGCGTGACACCCTTGCACGTATCTTAGCGAAATTTATGAACTTGCCTTCTACTGAACAAGAGCATAGAGTAGCGTAAATTTCAGCTTAACTGATTAAACGCTATGACAGAAATCCTTCCTAGCCAATCATCAAGCCTTGATGATTGGCTTTGTTATTTAGAAAATGTCCATCCTGCCAATATCGAAATGGGTTTAGAGCGCGTAGAACGCGTGGCAAACCAAGTCGGTTTACTTGATACATCAAGCAAAATAATCCTTATTGCAGGCACTAACGGTAAAGGGACCACTGCCCGTTGCCTAGAAAGCTTATTACTTGCACAGGGTTTTAGTGTGGGTACTTATGCTTCGCCGCATCTTATTCGTTACAACGAGCGCGTACGTATTAATGGCCAAGAGCTTGATGATCAATTCCATGTTGATGCTTTTGATATGCTAGAAAAAGGCCGTGCTGACACGCAACTAACTTATTTTGAGTACGGTACCTTAGGTGCACTGGCTATTTTTAAACGTCACGCCGTTGATTATGTACTGTTAGAAGTCGGCCTTGGTGGTCGTTACGATGCCACTAATATCGTTAAACCACATGCTTGTGTGATCACCACCATAGATTTAGACCATAAAGAATATCTAGGTGATACCCGTGAACTTGTTGGTTACGATAAAGCTGGCATTTTCCGCACCAATACGCCTGCTATTGTTGGCGATTTAGCCATTCCACACACAGTAACTGATTATGGCAACGAAATTAACGCTGATATGGTGCTATCAGGTCGTGACTTCATATTCACAGAAGACAGTAAAGGCTTTAAATGGCAGTACCAAGATAAAGACTGGCGCTTAGCTAAGCCTGCGATCCCTTGTCAAAATGCAGCAACCGCGTTGACCTTACTAGCAAAACTTGACCTACTGCCAAGCGAGCAACAAGTGCGTGACTGCTTAGCTAACCTTATTGTCGAAGGTCGCTTTCAGCAGTTAAGTGAGCAACCGCTTATTTTTACCGATGTTGCGCATAATCCTGAATCTGCTCGATATTTGGCACGCAAATTAAGCGTGTATAAAGATCAAGGGTTTAAAATTCATGCATTAGTCGCTATGCTTGCAGATAAAGATAAGGTGGCTGCTATGTCGGCCATGGCGAATGTTGTTGATCAGTGGTCGTTAGCAAGCTTAGATTGTTTCCGTGGAGACAAGGTTGAGAATCTTGCTAAAGCATTAGCCGAAACCGCATCAACAGCGCCAAGCACGCACTATGCGAGTGTTGAAACTGCGCTAGATACGTTATTACCAAATGTCGATGAAAACACGTTAGTGATTGTGTTTGGTTCATTTATAACTGTGGCTGCAGCCATCAATTACTTTAAAAAATAGAGAGGAAATCGGTGAACGCAGGGTTTATTAATCGCTTAGTAGGAACCACGATTGTGGTTGTGGCGGCTATTGTCTTCATCCCAAACATTTTGGATGGTGAAAAGGTTCATTATAAAGAAGGCTTTAAAGCAATTCCTGAACGTCCTGAGTTCACTACCATTGACTTGCAAGAAGCGATTGATAATAAAGTATCTTCAGCGGAGCAACCTTCGCAAATTTCGGTTGAAGATATTCAAGCAAACGATACTGAACTTGTTACTAATGAAACCCAGCAAATTGATGATGCGCCGAAAATGGTTGAAGCCTCAACAGATGAGCCTGTCATTACCAAAGCTGAGCCAAAAGTCGTAGTGCAAGAACCAGCAAAGCCAATCGCTAAAACCCCAGAGCCAACTCGTAAGCCAGAAGAGAACCTCACACAAATGGCTTATGTCATTCAGCTGGGGAGTTTTTCCCACGCACCTAATGTGAAATCACTACAGGAAAAATTAAAAGCGAATGGTTTCAAAACCTTCACTCGGCCAGTCAAAACCCCGAACGGCACACTTACAAAAGTCTTTGTAGGCCCTTCACTTAGCAAGAAAGAGTTAGAGAGTAAGCTTACTGAGTTAAAGCAGTTAACCAAGTTAAATGGCAAAGTTACTCAGTTTGAAATTACAAAATGATCTGGCAAAGGATACCCAAACTACCTGTGGATCCAAGTTTCAGCATTATTACAGGGATTAAAACTCAGGGCTTGGCATTCAAGTAGTAGGTACCTTTCAAATTGCTACAACGCAGTAGTGGAAGCCCTGTGAAGCCCCCGAAGGGCATGGCTAAAACGCATTTATTCTGCGTTATTGATTTTGACAAGGGGACACCATTCCCTACAATCAATGCCTTGCCTAAATGCGTTTTATCTCATGCTGAATTCTTGCATCCACAGGTGGTTCAAATACCCAAACCACTTGTGGATCCATGATTCAGCGCTATCACAGGGTTTTCAATACAAGGCGTGGCGATGCAGGAATGTAGGTACCTTTCAAATTGCTACAACGCAGTAGTGGAAGCCCTGTGAAGCCCCCGAAGGGCATGGCTAAAACGCATTTATTCTGCGTTATTGATTTTGACAAGGGGACACCATTCCCTACAATCAATGCCTTGCCTAAATGCGTTTTATCTCATGCTGAATTCTTGCATCCACAGGTGGTTTGGGTATAGAATGCGCCCCAAATTAACGACTAGTTGGTTCTTATGATCTGGGTTGATTACGCCGTACTTGGTATTATTGCACTATCCACTATCATCGGCTTAATACGTGGCTTTGTAAAAGAAGCAATGTCATTAGCTGTATGGGCTGGCGCATTTATCATCTCTAGCTTGTTTTACCAATATTTAGCATCCTTCCTAACAAGTATTTCAGAACCCCTTTTAAGAAATGCAGCCGCAATAGCCATATTATTCTTTGCGACACTCCTGTTGGGTGGGTTACTAAACTATATTTTAGGTGAACTTGTACAACGTACTGGTTTATCTGGCACAGACCGTGTGTTCGGCATAGTGTTTGGTGCTCTTCGTGGCGTGTTGGTCGTAAGCGCGTTACTCTTCTTTCTTGATGCTTTTACCGGTGCACCTAATACGCATTGGTGGGGCAACTCTATTTTGATTCCAGAATTTGGCTTTGTTGTTGAGTGGTTCTTCTCGTACCTCGAAAACAACTCGAGCTTTTTAAATTCTGTAAACCGTTAATCGGCGAGGATAAATTTAATGTGTGGTATCGTTGGCATAGTCGGAACTTCTCCTGTTAATCAGGCGTTATATGACGGCTTAACTGTTTTGCAACACCGCGGTCAAGATGCAGCTGGCATCATTACCATTGAAAACAACACGTTTAGCTTACGTAAAGCCAATGGCCTAGTAAAAGACGTATTTCATACCCGTCATATGAAACGTCTGCAAGGTACAATTGGTATTGGCCATGTTCGCTACCCGACAGCTGGTTCTTCTAGCTCGTCAGAAGCGCAACCTTTCTATGTTAACTCGCCATTTGGTATCGCACTTGCGCACAATGGTAACTTAACAAACGCAGAAGCATTAAAGCAGCAACTATTTTCAGAAGCTCGCCGTCATGTTAATACAACGTCTGACTCTGAAATTTTACTTAACATCATGGCGCATGAGTTAAGTAAATCAAACAAGCTGAAACTTGATGCGGAAGATATCTTCACTGCGGTAACTGAAGTTAATAATAAAGTAACAGGTGGCTATGCAACGATTGCTATGATCATTGGTCATGGTATTGTTGCATTTCGTGACCCTAACGGCATTCGCCCACTGGTTTTTGGTAAGCGCGAAACAGCAAACGGTACTGAGTACATGTTTGCATCAGAAAGCGTTGCTTTAAAAACCGACGGCTTTGAGTTTGTTCGTGATGTTGCACCAGGTGAAGCAATTTACGTAACTGAAGATGGTCAGCTGTTCTCACAATCGTGTGCTGAAAAAGCAACTTACGCACCGTGTATCTTTGAGTTCGTTTACTTTGCGCGCCCAGATTCAACGATTGACCGTATGTCTGTTTATGCAACACGTGTAAACATGGGGACTAAGTTAGGTGAAAAGATTGCACGTGAATGGGCTGATAAAGACATCGACGTTGTCATTCCTATCCCTGAAACATCATGTGATGTAGCGCTTGAGATTGCGTCTGCTCTTAACCTGCCATACCGCCAAGGTTTCGTTAAAAATCGCTACATTGGTCGTACGTTCATCATGCCAGGCCAAGAAATGCGTAAGAAGTCAGTTCGTCAAAAACTGAATGCCATTGACCGCGAGTTCAAGGGTAAAAACGTATTACTTGTTGATGATTCAATTGTGCGTGGTACAACGTCAGCACAAATCGTTGAGATGGCTCGTGAGTCAGGTGCGAAGAACGTTTACTTCGCTTCAGCTGCGCCAGAGATTCGTTTCCCGAACGTTTATGGTATCGACATGCCATCGGCAGCTGAGCTAATTGCTCATGGCCGTGAAGTTGAAGATATCAACGCAAGCATTGGTGCAGATGGTCTTATCTATCAATCGCTAGATGACTTAATCTCGGCAGTAAGCCAAGAAAATCCAGAAATCACCCGTTTTGAAACATCAGTATTTGATGGTCAATACATCACTGGTGATATCGACCAAGACTACCTGAACCACATTGACCGTTTACGTAATGATTCAGCGAAATCAACGCGTGAAAATGCGATGTCTGCGAGTTTAGAGTTACACAATCAAGAAGAAAACAGCGTTGATTAATCAGTCCTGATTTGATTGATATAAAAAAGGAGCTAAACAGCTCCTTTTTTGTTTTATATTTGAGAGTGTTGCATTTTTTTCAGCTTAAGTGCTAATAGTACCATCATTATGCCAAACACGATGGCGTAACTGGCAACGAGCCAAAGCAGGGTGATTATGCCCGCGCCAGGGTTAAATATCAGATATCCACCAAAGATAATCGAAATAATACCGCTGCCAATTAACAGCCACTCATTAGTGATTTCTTTGCGTAGTTTACTGGCAATAACAATCTCAATCACACCAATAGCAATAGCCCATGCGGCAATAAAGTACAGCATTAAGATAGCCGTTACGTTGGGAGCAAACAGGGTCACAAGTGCAGCTGCAATTGAAATTAGACCACCAACTAATAGCATCCACCAAAGTGGGTTTTCATTTTTTGAAGCAATAGCTAACCAAGTTCTAATGGCACCATCGACAAAAAAGTAAGCGGCGAAAATAAACATCAAAATCGCTAATGAGGCTTCTGGGGCAAACCAACCACAAATACCAAAAATGATAGCGATGACACCGTGGATCATTAATGATGACCAATGGGGGATTAGTGAACTTGAAATCTGCATTATCGTTTTCCTTTGCTTTAGTCTCTATATAACTAACATCTCAGCGCTTACTTGCAAAGATTTTTAATTATTTTTTGTACAGTTACACAAACCGTGCTCTAATTTAATTAGCTGATTATTTCAGCGATTTAATGTTTATAAGACAAGGAACAAAGTGTGAGCCGTTGTAATACAAAGTTTTCATTACAATTTAGTAAGTTATTAGTGTGTTTTTTACTGTTGTTCAATGCGCCATTATGGGCAACAACCACACCTGAAGTTACCGTTAAGTCCTTAATAGATAAAGACAACAAGGAAGAGCAAAGTGAACAAAAAGCAGCTAAGCAAGAGCCTGAAGTCAGTTCTCCTGCAGCCAGCGAAGAAAAAGAAACGGCTTTAGAGGATGATTTACCTTTCGACACATATGGTCGAATGACACCAAGAAGTTCAATGCAGGGTTACTTGAAAGCGGCCAGAGCTCGTGACTTTGAACGGGCTGCTCAGTATCTTGATTTTCGAAATTTACCTAAGGATGTGTCTATTATAGGGCAGCTTCAACTAGCTGAGAACTTATCTGTAGTACTTGATCGTACACTCTGGGTCGACATTGATAACTTAAGTAATAAACCCGAAGGAAAACAAAAAGAAAGTGTGCCAAGTTATCGTGATTTAGTGGGGGAAATCTCAACCTCACAAGGTACTGTGCAAATCTTATTACAGTTGATTCCAGACCCAGAAAGTGGCAATCGCATCTGGAAAATATCGAATGCGACGGTAAGCCAAATTCCCTTATTGACGAAAGAGTATGGCTATAGCCATGTCGGCGAGTGGTTATATAAAAACTTGCCAGATGTTGAGTTTTTAGGTGTGCTACTTTGGCAATGGGTATATTTTGTTTTTAGTTTTTTGCTTTTCCTTGCAATAGCAATCATCTTGACGCGTATTATTACTTTTATACTTGCCCATTTAAAAGTGCCAGTCGAAAAAGATGTGATAGCGTTCATCAATGGGCCAGTTTGCTTATTGCTGGCTGTATTAATGTCGCGTTCTTTGAGTGATCAGTCGAATGTAACGATTGCTGTACTCGCTTTATTTCATGGTGCAACAGTACTTTTGATTGCATGGGGTTGGATATGCCTTCGTACAGTTGACATAGTGAAGCATAGACTTGGTCAGCGCTTCATTAAGCAAGATAGGCCCCAAGTGGTTTTTTTACTTCGCCCAATTAGTAACGTTGTAAAAACCTCAATTGTAATTATCTTGCTATTTATGTGGTTTGAAAACTTAGGATTCAATGCCACAACGCTATTAGCTGGTTTAGGGATCGGTGGTTTAGCCATCGCGCTGGCTGCGCAAAAAACGGTGGAAAATATTATAGCGGCCATCACACTTTATATTTCAGCACCAGTTAAAATTGGCAGTTTATGTAAATTTGGTAGCCAGCTAGGCACAATTGAAGAAATAGGACTGAGAGCAACTCGAATTCGCACTCTTGACCGCTCTGTAATATATGTGGCGAATGCAAAGTTCGTTGATATGCAGCTTGAGAATGTTTCTGAAAGAGAGCGTATTTCTTATAGGCCGAAATTGATGCTCAGTGCGAATACCAAGCAACAAAATCTAATCTCGTTTATGCAAGCGGTAAGAGAGCTTTTAGAACAACATAAACATATCGCCTTTGAGCCTTGCAGGGTTCGTTTTAAAGCTTTCTCGCCTTGGGCTTTACAAGTGGATGTACTAAGCTACGTAGAGACTGTCGACTTTGCATTTTATATGGAAGTAATAGAAGAATTAAACTTAGCAATTTTAGGCTTATTAAATGAGCATGAGTGCGAATTAGCTAATCCAGAATTCGCACGTGTAACTGATTAGTTGCTAAAAAAGGGGTAAATGAAAGTGGCTCTCATTTGTGCATAATGTCTACACATTGTCGTGATTAGATGGACAGGACATATGTCCGCTTTAATCAAAAATAATTGCATAAAATCTTCTAAATGCGGCGATGTTGCCGCTAATTGTTGTAAAATAATTGTATATTTATAATTTTTAATGCAGTAAAAGTGTCATAAAGTGTTATAATCGTCAGCGTTCGTTCAGCCTCTTTACTTCGTTTTGCACTCTCGATTAAGAGGTCCGCGCAGCTTATTACAAGGCGCGAAAAATTGGCCGAGCCCGTCAAATGAATTGACGCAACATCATCACCGTTGAATAAGAGTGCATAAAAAAGGTTAAAACCCGACATGAAAGCAATGAAAAGATCTACGTTAGCAACACTTATCAATGCAACGTTGTTCTCTGCCGTAGCAGGTACTTCATTTTCAACTCTTGCTGCAGACGAAGCCTCAGCAGCAAAAAACAATCAATTAGAAGTTATTCAAATCACCGCTCGTAAACGTGTAGAAAACGCACAGGAAGTACCTGTAGCTGTATCTGCTTTACAAGGTGACAGCTTAGATGCTTACAGCTCAGCTGGTATGGATATTCGTTTCATGAACGCGAAGATCCCAAGCTTATCAATTGAATCTTCGTTTGGTCGTTCATTCCCACGCTTTTATGTTCGTGGTCTAGGTAATACTGACTTTGACCTAAATGCTTCACAACCTGTTTCTTTAGTGGTGGATGAAGTAGTTCAAGAGAACGCTATCTTAAAAGGTTTCCCTGTATTTGACGTAGCACGCGTAGAAGTTCTACGTGGCCCACAAGGTACTTTATTCGGCCGTAACACGCCGGCTGGTCTTGTTAAATTTGATACAGTTAAACCATCACAAGAATTTGAAGGCTATGGCTCAGTATCTTACGGTAGCCGTGGCGCAGTTGATTTTGAAGGTGCTGTTGGCGGTGGCTTAACAGATCGTTTATCAACACGTGTTTCTGTTCTTTGGCAAGAAAAAGATGATTATATTGATAATCGTGCACCAGGTTTTGAGCAAGATGACGTATTAGGTGGTTACACTGAGAAAGCGGCACGTGTTCAATTCTTATATGAAGGCGACGACTTCACTGGTCTTTTCAATTACCATGTACGTGATATGGATGGTACGCCAATCGCATTCCGTGGTAATGCTATCAAAGCTGGTACTAACGATTTAGTAGATAATTTTGAGCACGACGTGGTTTACCACGATGCTGCTTCTCGTGCGACTCAGCAAGTTGAATCTCAAGGTGCAAGCTTAAAGCTTGAGTGGGATATCAACGATTTAACACTTACGTCAATCTCTGCATGGGAAAGTGCTGAAATCTATTCTCGCGCTGATATCGACGGCGGTTACGGTGCTAGCTACTTACCAGATATGGGTCCTGGTTTTATTCCATTCTATTCTGAAAGTGCTGACGGTATTCCAGATCAAGACCAGTACACGCAAGAACTTCGTTTATCTAGCAACTATGCTGGCGACGTAAATTTCCAAGTAGGTGTATTCTACTTTGATGAAGCGCTAACGATCGAAAACTTCAGCTACGACACTTATGGTTCAACGCCAGGTGAGTTAAACGGCTATGTTATCCAGCAACAAGATACCAAAGCATGGGCGGTATTCGGCTCATTAGATTACACAATCACTGATGATCTAAAAATCACTGCGGGTCTTCGTTACTCAGATGACGAGAAAGAATTCTCTGCGAACCGTACTTTAAGCCCTGCTGGTGGCGGTGCGCTTTTCCTTACAGAAAACCCAAGTGACGATCACGTTAGCTGGGATCTATCTGCTAACTATAAGATCAACGACGACGTAAACTGGTACGCACGTGTTGCGAACAGCTTCCGTGCACCAAGTATTCAGGGTCGTATCTTATTCGGTGATGAAGTAACTGTTGCTGAGTCTGAAACTGTGACGTCTTTCGAGACAGGTATCAAATCAGACGTTCTTGACGGCCAAGGTCGTGTAAATGCCACAGTGTTCTATTACACAATGGATGACCAACAATTAACAGCTGTAGGTGGTGGTGCAAACTTCAACCGTTTAGTTAATGCTGATAAGACAACTGGTTACGGTTTTGAGTTAGACACTGAGTGGGTATTAACTGACAACCTAAACGCAACATTTAACTTAAGCTACAACAATACTGAGCTTGACGATAAAGACTTAGCCGTTGACGTATGTGCTCAGTGTACTGTTACAAATTCTTTAAACAGCGCAGGTCAAGCTATTCTTGATGGTAATAGTTTACCGCACGCACCTGAGTGGATCTCTAACCTAACATTACGTTATAGCCGCGAAGTAGCTGACGGTGAATTCTTCACATACGCTGACGTGTCTTACCGTAGCGAAATCAATTACTTCTTATACGAGTCAGTTGAATTTGAAGGTAAGCCATTAACTGAAGTTGGTTTACGTGCCGGTTACGCTTGGGCTGAAGGCGACAACGAATATGAAGTATCAGCATTCGTTCGTAACATGTTCGACGAGCAACAATCAATCGGCGCTATCGATTTCAATAACAACACAGCAATGGTGAACGAAGAGCGTTACATCGGTGCTGAGTTCAAAGTAAGCTTCTTCTAAGCTGAAAGAATAAGTCCTATCAAAACCCGCTGTATAGCGGGTTTTTTCGTTTATAATCGTGTTTGTAACTGCTAAAGTGGCAGCATTAAATTTTGAGAAAGAGAAGAAGTATGGCTGGATTTTGGAACTACCGTGTAATTTTTTGTGAAGCAACAAAAGATGAAGCGGCACAATATCAAATACATGAAGTTGAATATAACTTAAATGGCAAAGTGACTAACTGGTCAGAAACCGGTGCAGCGCCATTTGGTAATACAGTCGAAGAACTTGAAGCAGACGCTGATCGTTTAAAAACAGCGTTTTCTAAGCCAGTATTAAAAGTGGTAAGAAAACAACGCGGTTACGAGCTGGTTGATGTAGAAACAGGCGAAGAAGCGTTTGCTGAGCCACCTGCGGGTTTAACTGAGTAACAAATTATATTTATCGAAGGTGCCACATGGCACCTTTTATTTTTTAGACTGTAAAAGGAATGAGGATGACTTTAAAAGCAGTATTGTTTGATATGGATGGCACACTTGTCGACTCTGAAAGTGTGCATTTTAATATTTGGAATGATTTACTAGCCCCTTTTGGCGTGCAGTATGATGAGGCCACGTTTTGTCAGCGCTTTTCTGGTAGACCAACTCTTGAAGCTGCAAAGGAAGTTGTTGAAAATTATGGGCTTAGTATCACTTCACAGCAGCTAACCGATGATAAATATGCTGCATTTGGGCGCTTTGTTAGTACTAATTTACCCGCCTATATGCCTCATGCAAAAGCAGTGCTTGAGCAAGTAAAAGCCAGTGGTTTAAAAATGGCATTAGTAACAGGCAGTGCAAAAGATGAAGCCTATCCTATTTTAAAAGGCTATGGCATTTTTGATTGGTTTGATTGTGTGGTTACCAAAGATGATGTTAACAATCCTAAACCATCTGGCGACCCATACCAATTGGCACTTGATACGTTAAATATAACCGCTAATGAAGCCGTTGCAGTCGAAGATACCTTTACCGGTGTCACCGCCGCAAGTAATGCCGCTGTTGCTGTGTATGCGGTGCCGAATCATTTCACTTTAGAACATGACTTTAGTAAAGCGGCGGGGGTGTTTGCTGATTTGGGCGAATTTTTCAAATGGCTACAAACTAACCTATAATTAAACGGCTATTACTAAGCAGCATTTATTAAGTCGTGAAAGCTACTTAAAACTTACAAATTTGCAAGGAAGCAATGATGGTTATGATCACTCGTGCGCTGATGTGCGCAATCACTTTATTATTAAGCCTTTCGGTCGAAGCTCAACAAGCCCCTTCAGTACTTTTAGCAAACGTCTATGAAGCTGACAAGGTCAATGTAAGCGAGTATTTAGTTAGTGAAAAATATGATGGCGTTCGGGCCATCTGGACTGGTAGTCAATTAGTAACCCGAAACGGTAACCCAATTTATGCCCCTGACTGGTTTACTGAGCCACTTCCTAGGGTTTGGCTTGATGGAGAACTTTGGACTAAGCGACAAGATTTTGCCACTTTGAGCGGTATCGTTCGAAAAGCCATTCCTATTGATACTGAATGGCAAACAGTAAGCTATATGATATTTGATATGCCTGATGCGACAAAACCATTTAGTCAGCGCTTTGAGGACTACTCGCGGTTAGTAAATCAGCTGCAAAGTGAACATATTAAAGCAGTGGAGCAAACGCACTTTAACGATAACAAGCAACTTAGTTTGTTTATGGATGAGCTAATAGCGCAAGGTGCTGAGGGCGTGATGCTGCATCTAGCGGCTGCTAAGCATAGTGCGGGACGCAGTGATGCATTGTTAAAGTTAAAACCCTATTTTGACGCTGAAGCGGTTGTAATCGGTTATGTTGCAGGAAAAGGTAAGTATAAAAATATGCTTGGCGCACTCAAGGTGCGCAACAGTGATGGTACTGAATTTAAAATTGGCTCGGGGTTTTCTGATCAGCAAAGAAAGTCACCGCCAGCCATAGGTAGTACCATTACCTATAAATATCATGGTTTTACTAAAAATGGTTTGCCACGATTTGCAAGCTTTTTACATGAAACACCTTAGCGTCATTCAAAAATGGCTGCGACTATGGTAAATTTCGCGGCCTTTTTATTGATGTATAGGTGCTAGAATGTTTGCAGGCTTTGATTACGGTAGCTCAAATTGTGCAATCGGTGTAATGGATAACGAGCAACAAGTGTCATTAGTGCCGCTTGAACAAGGTAAGCAGTATTTACCCTCAACACTTTATACTCATCACAGTGCTTTAGTTGTCGATTTTGTGGCAAAGCACCTCACTGGTAGCCCATTTGAGCATGACTTTAAAACTGAGCGCAATGCGCTTTTAAATACCATTCCTCGCATTAAATCAGATTTAGATATTCAAGCTGGTGATGAGACCTTATTCATCGGTCGTGAAGCAATTAGCGAGTATGTGCAATTTCCTGAAGAAGGTTACTTTGTAAAATCACCTAAATCATTCTTTGGTGCTGTGGGCTTAAAGCAAGGTCAAATAAACTTCTTTGAAGACATTGCTACGGCGATGATCTTAAAAATTAAGCAGCGTGCAGAGCAGTCACTGCAAGAGTCATTAACAGAAACGGTAATCGGACGACCGGTAAACTTTCAATCAGTTGGTGGTGAAGAATCTAATCAGCAAGCACTGGGAATTTTAGAACGAGCAGCAAAGCGCGCAGGCTTTAAAGAGGTGTCGTTTTTATATGAGCCGTTAGCGGCAGGGATTGATTATGAAACTTCATTACAGCAAGACCAAAAAGTATTGGTTGTAGATATTGGCGGGGGTACCAGTGATTGTTCATTCGTACAAATGGGGCCGAGCTTCCGTGAAAAGCAGTGTCGTGATAATGATTTCTTAGCCCACAGTGGCAAGCGTGTGGGTGGAAATGATTTAGATATTGCCCTGAGCTTTCATGGTTTAATGCCATTATTAGGTTTAGGTACTGAGTTTAAATCGGGTCTTCCGCTGCCGAACCAACCGTTTTGGCAAGCGTGTAAAATCAATGATGTAAACCTGCAAAGCCAGTTTTATAGCGATGCCCATCATCGTGAGTTATTGACTCAAGTTCGTGAAGTTAAAGAGCCTGCGCTTTTTAAACGCTTAATTCAATTGCAGCAAAATAAGCAGGGTCATCAATTAGTGCAGCAAGGCGAAGCGGCAAAAATTGCACTCTCGTCAGCGAACGAATTTACCACAGACTTGCGTTTCTTAGATTCAGATTTAATGCAATGCTTAACGCTAAAAGACTTAGCTTTAGCTGTTGATGACTCAATAAGCCAGATAGTGAGCTTAGCTAAACAAGCGATTCAAGAGGCAGGAACAACACCGGATGTAATTTACTTAACGGGTGGTAGTGCGCAATCACCGCTGATCAAGGCTGCGTTAAAATCACATTTAGGTGATATTAATATGCTGAACGGGGATCACTTTGGTAGTGTTACTGCAGGTTTAACTAAGTGGGCGCACAAGCTTTATAGCTAATCGCCCCACTTAGGTGTACAACTTTAATAATTAAAGAGTCACTTGGCGCGTTGCGAGGTATTTTTCGTAATCTGGCAACGTGCGGCAAAGCTCTGTCTCCATCATAGGGGAGCTTAATAGCATATCGGCACTAACTTCATTACAGGCAACAGGAATATTCCAAACCGCAGCTAAACGAAGTAATGCTTTTACATCAGGGTCGTGGGGCTGCGATGCAAGTGGATCCCAGAAAAAAACTAACACATGCACCTCATGTTCAGCAATTTTAGCACCTAATTGTTGATCGCCACCCATAGGACCACTTAATAGCTTTATCACTTCAAGCCCTGTTGTGCGCTCGATTAAATGACCCGTTGTGCCTGTACCGTATAGCGTGTGCTTACTTAAAATATCCAGGTGCTTTTCACACCATGCCTGAAGGGCTGCTTTTTTGCCATCATGGGCTACGAGGGCAATATTCTTTTTGGCGGGTAAAGCTTGTTGTTTTTGTTCCATAAGTGCTCTTATATCAATAGGTTAATTGCTAACGCAATAAAAACTAGTCCCGTGATCCGATCAATCCAAATTTGGGCTTGTGGATGTTCACGAAAATAACTGGCTATCTTATCGCCGAAATAAATATACGTGCAGTCGATTGGAAAAGCAAAAAGCGGGTAGAGTAATCCAAAGAAAGCGAGTTGAAATGTCGTTGAAGACAAGCTCGGATCGACGAACTGAGGAATAAAAGCAATAAAGAATAAGGCAACTTTCGGATTGAGTACCTCGGTCATCATGGCTTGAAACATCACATTTTGTTTTTTACTGGTGCTAACATGAGGCTTTTCGCTGCAGTCTGGCTCAGGCCCTGTGAAGGTATCCTTTAAGGTCATTATACCTAGGTAGCAAAGGTAGGCCGCGCCTAAATACTGAACTGTGGTATATGCTACCGTGGATGCTTTTAAAATTGCCGTTAAACCTACTACTGCCAAAATAGTATGCACCACACCACCCAAGGCAAAACCAAAGGCACTTTGCATTCCGGCTTTACGGCCATTTGCAAAGGTTTGCGCCATTAAAAATGCATTAGAAGGGCCGGGAGCTACGGCAATTAAAAAACTGGCGCCTAAAAACGACAGTAACGATTCTGGATTGATCATTGGCACAAAGTTAAAAAGCTAGGTATTTGATCTTAACAAGCTTTTAGAAAAAGAAAAAGCGGGCAATCAATGCCCGCTGATTTGGGTTGGGGAAAGTATTAGAACGTCACTGAGCTATTGTTTGAACAAACAGTTGTGCTTTGTGCTTCACATACTTGGTAAGTGTAAGTACCACCGCCTTTCGATGTGATAGTGTCAGTATAGCTGTTAGTGTTTGCCACTGAGCCTACCTTGCTACCATTACGGTATACATCAACTGTGCTTGTTGCTGCGCCATTCCAGCTTAAATCAACATACGCAGTGCCTTTTGATTTATAACCTGACGTAGAAAGGCTAATATCATCGCTACCAGGAGTTGTGCCGCCGCCATTATTGCCACCTGCACAGCCATTTGCCATTAGGTATGCATCTGCATCAGCGGCTTTAACAATACCGTGACCGAAGTAAACATCGTGACCAGAAGCGCCTTGGTCTTGTGCTGTCGCTTTTAAGGCATCACGAATTTCTGTCCCAGTACACTCAGGATGGTTTGACCAAACTAGTGCTGCAATACCAGATACAGCAGGCGTCGCCATTGATGTACCGCTCATGAAACCATAATCACTGGTACCAATTGCGATATCAATTGTTGTACTTGAAAGAAGTGCTGAACGGTCTTCAAGTGCTGCACCTACAGCAGGAATTGTTGTATCGTTAGTATCGCCTAATGTAGCGTATAACATGCCTGCTTCGTTATTAATGATAACAGCGCCGATACCACCTGAGTTTTCACAGTTATTCACTTTGTCATAGAACGAGATATTACCGCGGTCAATCATACAGATTTTGCCAGCTGCGCCAGAATCTACACTTTCAGCAGTACCCATGTAATAAGCCGTGCCTGATGCATTTCCTGAGTTCTCCATTGATGAAGTTGCAAAGCCCGCACCATCTGCTGCTAAGCTAGCCGAAGTGGCCATACCTGCAGGGTAAGTAGAAAGAGTATCAACACCACCTGCTGTTACTTCAACACAGATAGTTTCATCTGTAGTAGCGCGTTTACCACGACCAGACGTACAGCTAGGGAACTGCGAGAAATCTGCAATTTGGTTGTTCGCATCATTTGCACCTACCATCATTACTGATGGATAGCCTGCAGGGTATGAACGTACGTTATTACCATCATTACCTGCCGCAGCAACGACTAAGCCGCCTGCACTTGTGAAGTTAGCAAACGCGTTAGACTCGGTGCTATTTGAACCACCGCCACCTAGGCTCATGCTAATAATATTTGCACCTGCTTGAGAGCATAAGTCCGCTGCGTGTGCTAAATCTGAAGAGTAACCCCAGCCTTCAGCATTAAAGACTTTGATGATGTGCATTGCAACGCCAGGTGCCATACCAACCACACCTACATTATTATCTGCTGCGCCAATTGTTCCGGCGACGTGAGTACCATGAGGACCACCATTATCGAACCAGTTACCAGTACCACTGTCGTTGTCACCAGTAATATTACCCCAAATGAAATCAGGATTCGAAGCATCTAGACCTGAGTCAATTACACACACTTTCATGCCAGCATTTGCATCAAAAGTAACTTGGTCTGCTTGTGATTGGTAAACTGCGTAAGGGGTCAGCTGCTGCTGCATAGCATTACCCGCGTCATCGTTATAAAGCGCCATTGGCACACGTTTTTGGTCTTCTTCAATCAGTTTTATGTGAGGGTTGTTTAATAAGCCTTTCACGCTCGCTAGGTCATGACCTGAGAATTGCGCTGCAATGAAGCCATTACCATCAACTTTAATATCACCACCGAGCTTTTTAGCGAGTGCTTTAACTACGCCTTTTTTATTGTTGTCTACTTGGATGATGTAACGGTCATTTGCTGCGTTTGCAGTTCCTGCTGCACATAGTCCACTGATGATCAGTGCTAATGCTAATTTATTCTTTTTCATAATTCGTATCCCAAACATGTCATTTAGTTAACCAATTGTTAACGTGGGTAAACAATAGTTTAATATGTGGTTGGGTACAAGAAAAATAATCCGCAAAAACGGAACAAATTATTCTAGAAAGGTGATTTTTATAACTGTGAGATATAAAAGGATGGCTAAATGGGCAAATGAAGTATAACGATTCTCATTTACCCATATTAGCTAAAAGTATGGTAAAACTTTTTTATGACAAGCGCTTATGTTTAAGTAATAAGTAAGTAAAAGGAGTGAGCATCAAAAAATGTACGCCAATTAATACAGGTGTCGTTAAATTTAAAAATTGCGTTATAAACACTAATAAACTTGCGCCACTCATTTGCATCAAGCCGATAAGTGCAGAAGCTGTGCCTGCTTGTTTAGGAAACATACTCAATGCACGACCTGCTGATGAGCCAAGTGTTAAGGCATAACCAAAAGCTGCCAAGAACATAGGAAACATTAAAGCTAAAACTGAATTTTGCTGACTAAAAGCCAGCATTATGCAGCCAGACAATACTAACAACATAAGTCCTGCTTTTAAGGCTCGTTTGGGCTGGCGCTTTATATATATGGGCATGACGAAGCTTGCAAAAATGCTCAGGGCGGCATTACAGGTAAACCAAAAAGTAAAGTCGGTGACACTGCCACCAAGCTCTGTGATTATCCAACCCGGAGCAAGGGTTACAAAGACTAAAATAGCGGACATAGTCACTAAACAAATTAAGCTATGAAATAGAAAGAGTGGTGTGGAGATAATAGGTATAAAGCGCCTTAAGTCGAGAATATGACCACTGTAAACACTGTCTTTAGGGCGGGTTTCTTTATAGAGAAACAAAACTATAAATAGGCCAACAAGTGCAAAACTGACCATGAATAAAAAGTTCATGCGCCAACCAAATTGTACGGTTAACCAAGCACCAAGAATAGGCGCAAGGGCAGGAATAAAGCAGACAATGCCATTTAAGTAAGTAATGATTTGTCCGCTACGCTCACTACCAAATTTGTCTCTAACTATTGCAAAAGCGACGACAAAAGTTGCGCATGCTCCTAAGCCTTGTAATGCTCTTGCTATCATTAAGGTGGTAAAGTCTGGCGCCAAATATGCCCAGAATGCAGCTAGCCCATAAATCGTAACACCGCTAATCGCAACAGGTTTACGGCCAAATTTATCTGCAAGTGGTCCCGCAATAAGCTGCCCAAGACCGACTGTAAGCAAAAAAATAGCCACGGTTTGCTGAAGTTGCTTTTCTGACGCATTCAATTGTTCAGCGATAGTAGGAAATGCTGGAAGATAAATATCAATACCTAATGGGCAAAAAACAACCAGAAGGCCGAGGATAAATAATAAACTGAGGTTTTTGTGCTGGCGTGACTGCATTCGCTCTCCTTTAAAACGGTATTTTATGTGCCCCTAAAGGAAAAGAAAAGCATTCACTTAGCTAAATATGTAATCATCAAAACTGCTAACAAAAAGTTTCCATTTCGCTATCTGGTCTGATGTGTTAATTTCCATCTCACATCAAAAAAAATGGATAATCGTCTTGAGCTCACAATCGTCATTATTAAAAATCTGGACTCAATGTCAGTCACTGCCAAAAGGTAATTGGTTATTTAGTAAAGCTGTCTGTTTTAAAGCTCCTTATTTCGGCTCAATAAAGCCATTGATCACAGGTTTAACAGCAGGGCATTGCAGTGCAACCGTTAAAAACCGCCGAGCAATCCATAATCACATTGGTACTATCCATGCTATTGCCCAGTGTAATATAGCTGAGTTGTGCGCAGGTTTAATGGTCGATGCGACGGTGCCGGCAAAAACACACCGCTGGATCCCAAAAGGCATGACAGTGAATTATATAGCAAAAATTGACACAGACATGCGTGCAGTTGCAGATATAGAAGTACCGAGTGAGTGGTTAGAAAAGCAAGATTTGTTAGTACCGGTGAAGGTTTTTAACAGCCGCGATGAATTGGTGTTTACAGCAGATATCACAATGTATGTAACTGCTAAAAAACGTTAAGACTTATCAGCGGCTTGTTTGTTTACAAACGACAAGTCGTTGTCATCATCGGGGAGTAATGATGAACTGGTTTTTTCTTCAGGCTTAATAGGCGCCACATTATCTTCTTCATGACGATGTTTTAAGCTGCCTTCAATGATTGCTCCCGCTTCAATGCTAAGGGTGTCATGAAATACGTCACCATGGACTTCTGCGGTGCTTTCAATTACCACTTGATTGGCGATGAGTGTTCCGAAGATTTTACCTTTGACAGTTACACTATCAGCCTCAATCACGCCTTCAATCACACCAGTATGACCAATCACTAGGTGTTTAACATGTAAATCACCATCGATCCGACCATCAAGTTGGACTTCACCTTGGCAAGTAAGGCTACCAGTTAAACGGACGTCTTCAGAAATAATTGAAGGAGTATGG
The DNA here is from genome assembly GCF_040148775.1 of Pseudoalteromonas sp. NFXS39. NCBI lineage: Bacteria > Pseudomonadati > Pseudomonadota > Gammaproteobacteria > Alteromonadales > Pseudoalteromonadaceae > Pseudoalteromonas > Pseudoalteromonas sp. NFXS39. The sequence goes on from NZ_JAGDEC010000002.1 coordinate 331,595, forward strand.
TTGGTTCTTTTTAAAGATGAGCCAGACGAGCTAGCTGCTGGTTGCTTTTTTCTACCGAACACGAGAAAGGGCCTTTGTTATTTTAACTGGATTGACATGTTTGCCATTCACTAAAACTTCGTAATGTAAGTGCGTACTGGTGCTACGGCCAGTACTTCCCATTAAGCCAATGACATCATCTTTTGTTACCGTTTGGCCTTTTTTTACTTTAATTTTATTTAGGTGGCCAAAGCGAGTGATGAAACCATTTTTGTGTTGTAGTTCGATAAAATTACCATAACCACCATTACGACCAGCACGAAGAACCGTACCATTAGCGGGCGCAAAAATTTCGGTTTTATGCCAACCAGCTAAATCAACCCCTTTATGAAATGCACGACGACCATTCAATGGGTCTTTACGAAGGCCAAAACTGCTTGAAATGTAGTAATCGGCAGCAGGGAGCGTTTGTGGCAATTCACTCAGCAAACTTTCTAGGTTGTTTAATGCTAATAAGTTATCTGCAATCGCTAAAAATTCAGCAGGAATTTTTGATTCATCAAATAAATCGAGTGGACCACCTTGAGCTGTATCTGAACTTTCTAGTACCGAGGCATTGGCAAGGCTGCTATCAAGGCCTGCACCCTCTAATATGGCAACGATTTCTTGATGGCGAAGTTTTATTTGCTCATCCAATACCACAAAGCTGTTGTTATAAGCGGCATCAAGGCGCACTAAGCGTTCAGGAATACTTTCTAAGCGTTTAACTTGTTTTGGCTGCTGTTCACCTTCTAAAGGAGCATGAAATTCCTCAGAGTGTTCCTTAACAGGTAGAAGCAATGGCTCTGCATTAGTTGGTAGTGCAGGTTTGTTCATTGATTCTGGTAGCGACTCAATCATGCTTTGCAATAACGCTTGTTTTTGCTCAAGAATAGCCAACTGCTCTAATTGTTTTTCATAGGCAGTTTGTTGCTGGTAGCGTTGTTTTTGCCACTGTTGTTGTTTGCTGAGTTGGTTTTGTTCGATGCTGATGATTTGGTCGGCTTGTGACATGATCTGGAGCGTTGAAATACTTAACCAAGCAATAGCTGTTAAAATGACCAGAAGTGTTGTTAATTGTAACCAAGGCGCTAACACTAAGTGCTTTACTTCGCCATTTTGACGGATCAACAGCTGTCTAGCTGGAAAAATCGTGCGGTAAAAAGACTTAAGTTTAACTAACATGGCGTACAAAATTTAACTAATAACCGAGTTAAGATAGCAATCTGATTTAAAAAAGCCAGAAAAAAATTGTAACTCAAGAGAGAAATGGCAAATAAAAAAGGGCAAATAATGCCCTTAATACTTGTTTTGTAAATGAAAATAGCGAGTTATTTTCATTTGGCAGGTAGCACTGTACCCTCAACTGAACCAAAACCAATGCGTGCAAAACCGTCTTTTTCACACCAACCACGCATGATTACGTTGTCGCCATCTTCTAAGAAAGTACGTTGCTCGCCATTAGCAAGGGTGATTTTTTCTTTACCGCCGCGTGATAGCTCTAACAATGAACCTGCTTCTTCGTGCTCTGGGCCTGATTGAGTGCCAGAACCTAACATGTCGCCAGGTTGGAAGTTACAGCCATTTACAGTGTGGTGAGTCACCATTTGCGCCACAGTCCAGTAAGAGTGTTTGAAGCTAGATTTAGATACTTGTGTTGGCGCTTCGCCAGCTGCACGCATCTTTTCAGTTTCGATTTGTACATCCATTTTGATATCGAATGCACCAAACTCACGGTTATGAGAAGACTCTAAATAGTCCATTGGTTGCGGGTCATTTTCATCACGTGTCCAGTTTGTTCTAAATGGCGCCAGTGCTTCTGTAGTAACAATCCAAGGAGATACAGTCGATGCGAAGTTTTTTGCAAGGAACGGACCAAGTGGTTGGTATTCCCATGCTTGTAAGTCACGTGCAGACCAGTCATTGAATACACAGAAACCAAATACGTGGTTTTCAGCATTCTCAATGGCAATTGCATCGCCTAATTCATTACCTTTACCAAGGTAAATACCTAATTCAAGTTCATAGTCTAGGCGTTTACAAGGGCCGAATGACGGTACTTCAGCATCTGGTGCTTTAGTTTGACCGTTAGGACGGTGGAACGTTTGACCTGATACATCAATTGACGATGAACGGCCATGATAACCAATTGGTACCCATTTGTAGTTAGGTAAAAGTGGGTTATCAGGGCGGAATAGGCTGCCTACTGCTGTTGCGTGGTAAATAGAGGTATAGAAGTCAGTGTAATCACCAATGCGACAAGGCAGCGCAAATTCGATATCTGCTTGAGCAATAAGTGCTTCGCTTAATTGCGCTTGCTCACTGGCACCTTCACGTAATGCTTTTGATAACGCAAGACGAAGTGCTGACCAATATTGCTGACCAAGGCCCATAAATTCATTTAATGTAGCTTGGCTCGCTGCTTTAACGGCAACTTGTGCATCACCTGAGAATAAACCAAGGTCGTTTACTTTCGCTAAATCGATAACTTGATCACCAATTGCTACAGCGCCACGGAACGCTTCGTCTGAATTTTTACGACGTACTTCTGCAAAAGGAAGGTTTTGAATTGGGAAGTCACAGTTCGCTTCGTTAGCAGATGCAACCCAGCTTTTTAGATTAATATCGTGGGTTTCGTTAATTAGGCTCATACTCTTTCCTTATTTGTTCGCGCTGATGTGTTAGTTATCTATATGGAGGCAATCAACGCAATTTAAACAGTTAGTTTAAAACAGAATTTAAAACGACAAAAAGCAGCGTGTGAATATAGCCAAACCACACGCTGCTTTTTATTCATCATGATGATTTAGATTACACCACGACGCTCTTGATCTCGTTCGATTGATTCGAAAAGCGCTTGGAAGTTACCTTCACCGAAACCGCCGTCATCTACACGTTGGATCATCTCGATAAAGATTGGACCAAATAGGTTCTTCGAGAAGATTTGTAGTAGGTAACAATTTTCGCTTTGGCTATCTACTAGAATTTGATGCTTACGGATCTTCTCTTTGTCTTCTTTAACCCAAGGCACACGGTCAAAAATTGTATCGTAGTACTCAGGGATGATATCAAGCGTAGCAATCGTTGATTGGTCAAGCTTATCAAGTGAGCTTACTAGGTCATTAGTAAGGAATGCTAAATGTTGTACACCCGGACCATTGTACTCATTTAAGTACTCATCGATTTGGTTGTTGTTGTTATCTTTGCCTTCGTTGATCGGAATCGAGAAAGTACCGCATGGAGATTTAAGTGCGTAAGATAATAACGCTGTTTTTTGGCCTTTAATGTCGAAGTAACGTACTTCAGTAAAACCAAACACGTCTTTGTAAAAGTTAGCCCATGTTTCCATAGTGCCTTTATAAACGTTATTAGTTAAATGGTCGATACGGATGAAGCCTTTGTCTTCAACAATGTTTTGCTCACTTAAATCTTCGAAGTCTGACTCATAGATAGAACCTTTGTCACCAAATTGCTCGATGAAATAGATTAAGCTGTCGCCGATACCGTAGATAGCTGGGTAAGGTAAATCTTTGTGTGTTGAGTCTGTCGCAGGTTTTGCACCGCGCTCAACAGCAACATCGAATGCTTTTTGCGCATTTTCTACACGCCAACCCATAGAACAGATTGCTGGACCGTGGCTTTTAGCAAATTCAGCAGAGAAACCATCACGCTCATTATTTAGTAAGAAATGAATGTCATGTTGGTTGTAGTAAACAATGTCTTTACCTTTGAATTTTTTTAGCTTTGAAAAGCCAAAATCAGTAAACACTTTGTCCATGTAATCTGCATCAGGTGTTGCGTATTCAGTGAATTCAATGCCCATTAGGCCTAATGGATTATTTACTTCGCTCATTGTCATTACTCCCGCAATTATAAGCACTGCGCTAAAAAAGAATTATTGTTCTGTAATGAGCGGATGATTAACCAGAAATTCGATAAGGGGAAGATCCCAGCACTATTTAGCTAAAGCCTTCTTTGTAAATTAAATGGGACAATGATTTTAATTTCAGCAATTGCCCTAACAAAGGCAGTGAGTAAGCCACTAGGTTGACTAAAAGAGGTTAACCATCTTTATGGTTATCTATATGTATTTAATAGTAAATTTCAGCGTTTTTCAGGCAATAAAAAAGGCCTGAAACGGCCTTTTTTATTAAGGTGATTGTATAGTTTAGTTTACGGTTTGGCGCGCTTTGTTAAAAAACTTGCTGCGTTGTTGTAACCAAGGGTTATTCATAATTTGTGGTGCAGCTTGATAATGACGCTCAACTACTTGGTTTAAGGTACGGGTTGATTGCGTAAAATTAAGTTGTTGCTGGGCAGCACCCATATTGGCAATCTCGGCATCAGTCATCGCACGACCTGCAAATAACAAGGCGTTTAAGTAACCCGGCTTAGTTTCGTAGTCATTATCGGTTAAAAGTAAGGCCGCATTGTTTATTGCCCAGCGCTCATTGATTTCACCTTCATCTTTAATACCAATTAGCTCGCCATCAAGATAAATTTTTAGTGCACCATTGTTTGGAGCAGCATAAAACACAAAAGCAATACGGTGCCAGCTGTTTGCTGTAAGCTCGCCAAAGTAACCGCTATCACTGGTGGCAATACCGATGGCGTTATCTCGGCTGACGTAAAGGTCTGCGTCATCACTATTAGTGATATCGGTTTGTAGTAATGAGCGCCACTCATTGGTGCTTTGTTCTGGCCACATAATATCCATCACTAAGGTGTAATCAGCGATAAGGCCTTCTGTTTGATAATCACCATTAGCAGCACTATTAGCCGTTAAGGTTAAGCCTTGTGTTGGGCTATGACGAGCAAAGGACAACACGCCAGAGGCTCCACTTGGTAAATCAGTAATTTCAAGTTCAGTGGTGGTCGCAAATTGGCTATTCTCTGGCCCCCAGTTTTTGTCTTCAGGGTCATAAAAGCTGAGTGTTGCAGGGCCAAAGTCACTGCTAAACCCTTGCTCAGGATTATTAAAATTCCATACTGTGACTGCATCATCCGTTTTACACGCATTAAGCGTGTTATCGGTATCGAGATATAAACATTGGCTGGTGCGTGCTCGTGCGTAATTATCAAGCAGCCACCAACTTTCAGCGACCAATTGCGCTTCTAAGTTTGGCAGAGCTGGAAAGAATAATTCGCTATTAAGCGCTGGGCCTTTAAATAGAGCTACGTGGTAATTACTTGCATCATTAATGTTATCAGGCACTAAAGAGACCCATTCAGGTCGGCTTTCGAGCATGTTTTTTAATTGGCTGCCTGTCACCGCGACTTGATAAATTGAATTAAAGCCCGGGGTATTCGATGGTTGGCGTTCAACCTTAAACGCGGCATGGAAGTCTTCTTGGGTTAACGTTCCTGGTAGCCAGCGATCTTGTACTTGGCTTGCATCAAGCAAGGCCGCATCAATAGCAGGGAACTGCTGCATGGCAGCTTTGGCAGTAATCGTCGTGAGTTCTTCTGCAGTGGGGTAATTTTCTGAAACGGCAATTTCGGTATTTGCATCTGGGGCATAGCGACCCATGATTTCATCAATGGCGGCTTTAGTGCTTTCATCTCGGGTCGTAATGCTGGTTGTTGCTACGGTATTGTAATCAACATCTGCAAGCGTTTTGTCATCAAGGTTAAAGGTTAAGGTAAGATCAGTTAGCCCTTGAGCAAAAAAGTTTGGCTGAATGACAATGCTGCCGTTATCTAAGGTTTGATAGCTTTCACCGCCATGGGTATGTCCACCAAGTACTAAATCAATTCCTGCAACATTTTGTGCAATACGGGTGTCAGTGCCTTCACCTAAGTGACTCACCATGACCATGTAATCAACATCTTGACGGTATTGGTTAACAATCTGCTCAGCCACTTCTTGCCACTGCCAATTCATTTTGAAATTAGCGATAAAATCAGGGATCGGTTCCTCTTCGATAGGATCATCAAGTTCATTCCAAGGCACTGAAGTCATACCAAAAAAGCCAATTCGAAGACAACCAACTTGGACAACTGAAAAATCGACACCAGCAAATGGCGTATCGCTGCTACCATCATATTCGGTATTACTTGAAAGCACGATGGCATTATCGTCATCGGCAAAGTCCAGCAGTTGCTCAGGTCCCCACGCATAGTCGTGGTTACCAATCACTCGTACGTCAAAGGCCATTGCTTTTATTGCTTCGACTGTGGCTAACCCTTGTGAGGTTTGTTCAGCTACAGTGCCTTTTTCATAATCGTCACCGCCATTGGTGAATAAGGTGTTAGGGTTTTCAAGTTTTGCATTGTCGTAGTAACTGCGAATACGGCTGAATAATTGCTCTTTAAAGCCAAAGCGCGCGTGTAAATCAGCAACATGAATAAAGCGTACAGTTTGGTTACTGGCTGTGTCATTACATTGCTCGCCAATGGTTTTACTAACCGAAGGAATGGTGCGAGAAATTAAAGCAAAGCTACCAAATTCTGTGATAGCACTGACTGCAAATCCATCATCGCTTTGTTCAGTAGTGAGAGTTTGCCATTGCTCATCGACTAACTGCACTATGCTAAAGGCAAGGTTGGTTTGTTCATTTGGTAACTTAATCGCTAAACTTAATGGCTCAGCAAATATCAGGTTATTGGGGCGAAAGGTATGAATGCTCGAGACAATACCTTGCTCTATATCTGTGCTTGAAGCGCTTGTCTCAGTGTAAGTAAATGTGGTGTCTGTTGTAACCGTGTTACTTATTGCATTAAGTGTGACATCGCCCTGTGCAAATTCAGCCGATAAACCATTTTCAACAGAAATAATTAAACCAGACTGATCAGGAGCTGCTGCGACTTCTTTTGTTGTTTTATCGCCACCACATGCCGTCAGTAATAAGCTAGTCAGAATAATGACCAGTAGTTGAGTGTTAGAGCGCACTTACTCAGTTCCTTTGCCATACCAAATTAGTATAAGAATATAGTATCAGTTTTAAGGGCGTAGAGGGAATAGGGGAGAGAGAAATTCCCCGCAGCGGGCGCTACGGGGAATAAATATTATTGCTTTTCAGCTGTCACTTCTAGCTCTTCAGCTAGGATATGCTCAGTAGTTTGTGGCTCGTGTTGGCCTTCAGCACCGTGCATCCAAGCTACAAGTTTGTCGCTTAGTAAGTACATGATAACAGCAGAAAGAACCGCAGTTGCGCCTAAACCAATGAAGATACCCATCGCGTTGTCTAACGCTTCTTCACCTTCACCTAGGAATGAACCTACGAAACCTGCAATTTTGTTTGCAACCGCTGTACATAGGAACCAGATACCCATAAGCATTGAAGCTAAACGTAGTGGTGCAAGTTTACTCACCATAGATAAGCCAATTGGAGATAAACACAACTCACCTAGCGTGTGGAATAAGTAGAATAATACTAACCACATCATGCTGATTTGTAGGTGCTCACCTTGACCTTGTGTCATAAGCGCCAGGATCATAGTAATGAAACCAAGTGCTAAGAAAATAAGTGCAATAGCAAACTTAACTGGTGAATTTGGTTCACGTTTATCAAGCTTTAACCAAATAATGGCAACTAAAGGTGCAAATACAATGATGAAAATTGAGTTTAATGACTGGAACCAAGAAGCAGGCACTTCAAAACCAAGTAACATACGGTCAGTGTAATCGTTAGCGAAAAGGTTCATTAAACCACCCGCTTGTTCAAAGCCCATCCAGAAGATGATGCTGAATACACTCATAGTGAAGATAACTTTAATACGGTCAGTTTCAACTTTAGTTAATGGCTCTTTAGTATTTGATTCAGACTGCGCTTGAGAAAGCTTAGCTGAAGGTACAACACCGATGTTGCCTAAGTATTTGTTGCTTAATGCAAGCTGTAAAAGTACAGATAAAACCATACCTACACCAGCTACGATGAAACCCCATTGCCAGCCCATTGCTGCAGCAGCATAACCCGCAACTAGAGGACCTAATGCACCACCTAAGTTGATACCCATGTAAAAGATAGTAAATGCGCCATCACGACGTTGGTCACCTTCTTTATATAAATCGCCAACCATGGTTGAGATGTTTGGCTTGAATAAACCGTTACCAATACAAAGAAGGGTTAAACCAATATAGAATACGTTTTCTTCTTGGCCAGCTAAGTAGCTGTGCGGAATACCCATAGTGAAGTGGCCAGCAGCCATTAATAAACCACCAAGGATAATTGCTTTACGTTGACCCAATACGTTATCGGCTAACCAACCACCAAACAGTGGTGTAATGTATACAGCCATTGTGAAGGTACCATAAAGGCTTAATGCGTCTGCATTTGACCAACCAAAACCACCTTCTTGAACAAGCGCTACTAAGTATAAAACTAAGATGGCGCGCATGCCGTAATAACCGAAACGTTCCCACATTTCTGTGCCGAACAACAGGAACAACCCTTTAGGATGCCCTAAAAAGTCACCTGCTTTTGGTAATGAACTCATATTTACTTCCTAACTCTAAGTTTTTATTTGAGGCCTTATTGTTTTTGCTTTGGTCGTTCTATGTATTTATTTAGTGAACGGGCGGCCATGTTTTTTGATGCAGCTAAGATAATGGTTTGTTGCTCAAGTTTTATACTTGAAGGTAAGAGACACACCCTTATCCTAGCTACAAGTGCGCTACAGTATACATAGACCTTATGGTGAGGGGAAGATCTTGCGACACTTGCCCCTTGGGATGCGATGGTTAGTAGCTTGCATAAGGCACAACAGGTTTCCCAGGGAATGCCAGCTCGCTATACACCGGATTAAAGTAATAACGGAAGTACAGCTGAGCGTAATTCGGTTCGTAAAAATCGGCTCTATCTAGGTTGAAGTAACCACCAAAGAACCAATGAGGAGTGAATCGATACTCAAAACTTGCCCCTAAGTTATACGATAAGCCGCTGCTGGTATCGCCCTCAAAGTATGGCACAACACCTGTTACGGCTGTTTGAGCTTCTGCTTGGCCTTGCAAAATAGGGTCGTTCGGGAAAAATGCGATGTCGTCAGTGGTAGTGGTAGACCAAGATACCCCAGCACGAAGCCTATAAATAAAATTATGACCAACCCGTTTATCAAAAATAACAGGTAAAGAAGCACCCAAGTAGTTTTGCGGACTGTAATAGCCACCATGTCCCCAGGTTTCTTCACTTAAATTATACTTATATGACCAGTGTAATAAGTTAAGACCTAGGCTTAATTCGGCGTTTCTTTCGCGAATATAGCGATAGTAACTACCACCCATTAGGCTGTAGCTTTGGTTGTCTTTTACATTTTTACCTTGCAAGATTTGATAGTTGGTGCTGCCCCAAAAACCCCAGTCTAGGCCTAGGTCATGGGATAGGCTAAGTTGTAATTGCGTTGCTCTAACGCCACCCCATACTTGGTTGGTAAAGACATCTTCAAGTCCGGCGTAAGATAATACAGAGCTAGTTACTGGGCGTTTATTAAACGTGACGCCATAACCAAAGTCGCCTAAATCACCTTTGTAATTAACGCCCCACACGATATCTTCGACTAGAAAGCCAAGTGGAGTAGTACCAACATCAATGCGCCATTGCTCGTTTTGCCAAGCAAGGCCAATATCCATACCTTGTTGCTTTGGTTTTATACTTAAAAGTGGGCAGTCAAAAATACACAAGGCTCCTTGACCATAGCGGCTACCTGCAAAGGTTTCATCAAAGCGGGTTTCTTGGCTCGATATTGTCATTGGGTCTAATTTCACAATCCCAGTGCCACCCCATAGCGGGAAGCCTGCTTCAATAGGCGTTGCACCAGCGCCGAGGGTTGACTCATTTTGCGTGCTGGTTTGGCTACTTAAGTTGATTGCAGCAGTGATATACGCTTGTTCATCGCGCTCGATGCTTTGTAATTGGCGCTTGGCATTATTGACATACCATGCTTCATTTTCATCAAGGGCATACAGCTCATAGTTCTGTTCATCGCTTAAGTTGCTCGTTGCAGTATCTGGATCAACTGCAGCGCGGTACCAGCTTTGAGCAAGCGTAGTTTGTTGTTTAGCTTGTGCAACCGCTGCCGCTTGATAATAAAGTTCTTGGTTATTGTTTGATTTAGCCAGTAATTGCTCAGCTAGATTAATGGCGCTTTGTGTATCTTCAAATTGTTCAAGTGCGGTCATTAATTGCTGCTGGCGATAGCTTTGCTCACTGGAAACTTGATTAATTTGTCCAGCAATGATGCGATCTGCTAAATCATTCTGTTGCTGCTGACGAGCAAGTGTCGCAATAGCTAAAGCAGTATCCGTTGACACAGTTTGACCTTTTGCCATGTGCTGCTCAAAGCGGGTAATAGCCTGGTTACTATTGCCTTGCTCGATATGAGCATTGATCAATGCTTCTGCCAATTCTCGGTTATCTGGGTAGCGTGTTTCAAGCGCTGAGAGCTTAGCTATTCGTTGGTTACTATCGCTAAAGCGATTAATATAGTTTATTTGCAGTGCTAGCCATTGTGACTGCTCAGCATCGGTTGCGTTACTCGGCAGTTGATAGTCAGCAAACCAGATATCAGAGGCATTTTTATCGTCGCTTTCAATAAGCCAAGCTGCATAGGTCATATGCCAATAAGGACTCAAGCTTGGATCACGAATTAGGGCTTTTTTCAGCTGCCTAATCGCATATTGTTGCTCATTAATTTGCTGCCATTGGCTGGCAAGCTCTGCTTGCATTAAAGGCGTTAATGGTTGTGCTTCTAACTCGGTGAGCTTATAAATCACCGTGGCCTTATTAGTGGCTGTATTATTGGCAGAGAGTCTTTCAAGCTTGGTATTAATGCTCAATTGCTCTGTGAGTACATTGATTTGTTCAGTACGCGCGTTATTTGGAATGTAATCTAAGGTTGCCAATGCTCCTTGAAAATCATTCAACGAACGTAAAAATAAAGCATGGCTATAGCGTAGCTCTGCATCTAACGGAAATTGCCACAAGGTTTTTTTATAAAGAGCTTTGGCATGATCAACCAAACCTTGTTGTTGGTATAAATTTGCAAGGTCATAATAGAGCCAACTTTGACGAGGGCTTTGTTTGATTGCCAAAAGTAACACATCAACTGCTTCATCTAGCTTACCTTTGGCAGTAAGGTCATCAGCGCGGGCTCGCAATTGTTGTGTTTGTAATAGCGTGTAATCTTCAGTAATCAATGCCTGTTGTTGTTGATTTAAACTGTTATAAAAACGATGACTACGAGCATAATTATCATCTGAGGCAGTTAATTCGAGCATGGCGCTCAAGGTAGCCTGTTGCAAGGGATCGTCTTTTAGGACTTGCTTATAGAAATTCATCGCGTTTTGGTATTGCCCAGCTTGCTTGGCAAGTTCTGCGCGGTAAAACAACACGGTATTCGGGTCTTCATTTAAGGTATCAGCTAAATCAAGTTTGAGACCTGCACGTTTCAATTCATTGCTATTGATGGCCGATTTAGCTTCATCTATGTATTGCCAAAAACGTGCGGTATTGGCCAAACCTATAAATACAGTAATACGATTTGTATCGATACTATATTGTTGGGCTTTTTTAAAGTACTGGTACGCTTTGGCATTTCTACCTTGTCTAAGATTTAATAACCCAAGACTATTGTATATTTCAGGGTCTTGAGGTCGGCCTTGTAGAGCTTTTTTAAATAGTTTTTCAGCTGTATTAAAATGGCGTTTTTCAAGCTCAGTGCTGCCTTTAAGCCATGTTTGGTAAGCTGGATCGGCTTGTTTCTTTTGCTCAGCTAAATGTGCTTTTTTAAAGTCACTAAATTGCAACTGACCTTTACTGCTTTTTGGGTAAGCAGCAAAGTAACGCTGATATTCGCGTTCAGTTTGTTTATTAAGCGGCATATCTTCAAGTGCCGCAAGCCAAGCAAATTCAGCTTCAACACCGTATTGGTTACTGTGTGCATAATGGCTCAGTAATGCGATGGCTTCTTTATTACTCGGGTTTTGCTTTAATAAGTGACGTGCATAAGCAAGCTCAAAACGGCCGCTATTCGGGTAGCGCTTTATCAAAGAGCGATAGCCACGCAATGCTTGTTGGTATTGGTTTGTGTCTTGAGCAAGCCAGTTTATGTGTTCAAGTTCATATTCAATATTAGGGTAGGCTGACTTAAACAGGCGATTATAAATTTTCACCGCATCGCTGTATTGCCCAGCTCTGGCACGTAGCCGAGCTTGCTGAACGGTTTCTTTGTCTTGATTATTTACGCGTGCGAGCATGATTAAGCTTGTTACGCACGGATGCGACAGATTACTAAGCTCTGCTAACCGAGCATTGGCTTTGTCACTTTCTTTTAGACTATATAAAACGCGCACCTCGGCGCATTGCACTTGAGTATTTTTAGGTGCAATGCTTTGCAGTTTTTCTAAGCTGTCGCTCATTAATTGATTATCGCGCTCAATTTCACCAAGTTGTATTTGGCTAATTAACCAATCAATTGATTGACTATTAAGGTCCTTGTTATTTGCTGCGGATGCACTGGAGCTCGCTAAAACTGCTGCAAGTAGCCACTTTATCGGCATTCATTGCTCCAGTTAGTTGTTAATGTTCCTTTTTTATCAATACTAAAACGCTTATTCAGGGCGCTATTAGCAAATAAATACAATACGCTGTCGTAATAGCGGCTGGTGGTAAAGCGTTTATCCATCATGATTTGCTGCTGTAGCGCAGTGACAGTTTGTGAAGCATTATCTTCTGCAAGCAGTGGTAGTAATGCCGCAATAAAGCCACTTGGGGCGTTGCCTGATGTTTTTCCCGTTAGCGCATTGGTTTCAAGTGGCACTTTGCCTGAAGAGACGATGCTATCAACAAAAGGTTTAAACTGTTCAGTGAGGTTTTTTTTATATGCAGCATTATTAGCCATCATGCTAGCCCAAAGGTAGACACGAATCGCATTATAACTGCCGGTTGCTGGAGCTTTTTTATCATGATAAAAGCCTTTTTCAACACTGTAATTAACCCAGTCAGGGCTCACGCCTTTTGGTGCTGTATCTATTAATAACTGCGCAGAGTTATCGTGTAATGTTTGCCAAGGTGAATGTGGGTATAGGTGCGCAAATTGCGCAAATATAAATAGCGGTGCATAGCTTGGGTTTAACTTCCAGTGACTGTCTTTTTTAAAGCCTGTTGGCCCAGGTAATAGAGTCAGGCCAAGGCTTGGTATCTGCGCCGTTTCTTCGCGAATGATGCGCTCAGCAAGTACTGAGCTGAGCACTGCATAGCGTCTTTCATTCCATAATATTGCAGCTTGTGAAAGGCTATAAGCAATCCATAAATCTGAATCAGACGCTGGATTTGAATCAAGGATTTGTCCTTGGTTTTGCTTTATTCCCCATTGCCATGCTGGTAAACGGGTGCTTAAATCACCTTCAGAAAGGTGCACTTCGGTCCATTCAAGTAATTTATCAAAGCTGGCTTTATCATTTGCAAGTAAAGCAAAGAATAGCGCATAAGATTGCCCCTCTGAAGTGGTGATGCTGTATTCACTGCCTAAATCAATCACTCGTCCTTCGGGTGTAATGAAGTGAGTTTTAAAGTTATTCCACTGCGGCCATGTACTACAACTTAACTGAGCCAATGCATTGGTAGAATAAATAAAAACGAATAATAAAGAAGCGATAGTTTTCATTATGCTTTATCTCCTTCAGATAAACGTTTTTTGGTTAGTAGTGCGAGCACTCGCCACAACATAAATGAAATAAGTAATAGTGTTAGTAGCGATAAAATCGCTAACAGTACTGGACGGTCTGAAAAGTGAAACCAAATGAGCGTATGAATAGGCACGTGACCGACAAAATACTGCTCATCGGTTTTAATCGTTTTGATGCCTTGGCTATTAATAATTGCTGAACTACCTGTAATTTGAACCGTTTTTTCTTCATTTAATAGGGCATCAGTTAGTAGTGCATAAGCACTTTCATTACTGGCAATCAAAGAAACTACTGAGCGGTCTGAATCGAACGGTGACTGGAATCCTGACATCACGGCTAAACGACCAATGCTACTTATGTTTACTTTAATTTTTTCAGCGCCTTTGGTGTCATATGCACCATTGTAGATAGCTTGATCGACAATGCGTTGGTTGTTGTTGAACAGCACACTTAACGCGCTGTCTTTGGCAAGCGATGTTAAGAAAGAATCAGGCTTACCAATGATAATAATGTCTTTATCTTTTAGCGCAAATTGGTTGCTTGGAAATTGAATGTCTAAACGGTGCGCAGGATAGCCAGTAATAGCGCCTAAATGACCTGTGAAGTTAAGTAATAAGCTAATCGCATTAACTGAGCTGTTAGCTTCCATTACTAAAGTACTTTGGTGTAAATCGGCATATTTGGTGAATGGAAAACCACCATTTGCAAAAGCGCGTAAGTTTGGCATGGCAATGTAGTGATGGAAGTCACTTACATCAATCGTTGAGCTGCCATCAATTGCACCAAACTCACCACCGGCAGGAATGGCACTACACTCACCTGTTTTTACTACTGCAAAATTAAAATCATAAGTTAGTTGATTCTTAGTTGTTAAATCAAGGCCTGTTAATTCAAAGTCTTGGCGAGTTTTTGTTGGGTTGTAATCTGAAAGTAGAGGCAATAAGGTATTGGTTGTAATAGTCTTACCACCTTCATTATCAAGAATAAAGCCATCCACAAATTTATCGTTTATCAGCATATTTAAACGCGACAACATGTTTTTCTCAACTGGTGTGTTGCGGTAATTCAAAGTAATAGGAATACCGTTTTCACGCCAAGTGAATAAATCTGGTGCAAAGCGTAAATCTAAACGAACTGGCAGACCGCGATAACCCTCTGACTGAAGTTGGGTTGGGTATTCAATAAACTCATCAAAGCTCACTGCGCGATCAGAACGCACCCACAGTGGCGCATCGTAAGCTTCTCTAAGTGGTAAGTTGCTAATTGCTTCGATGATTGCACTGCGACCTGTCATTACCTTATAGCCAAAGACTAAACCAACAACGGCTTCTTTTAATTGTGCTGTGTCTTTACCTAAAACTAGAAGTAATTTGGCGTAGCGCTGAGTCGGGCTGCTGATAATTTCTACAGTTGGTTTTTCAACATCAGGGTAATTCAATAAAAAATCAGGTTTGTTGTCGTTTGTTGCAAAGACGACACTATGCTCTGTTGGTGTTGCATTGATTTGTACAGGGAATTGTGCTTTGCGCCATTTTGCTTGTGCCCCAAAAAAGCTTGATAGCGCTGCAGCTGCTTCTAGCGTATTTTCATCCGGTTGTGATGCAAAAACAAATGGTAAGGTTAGTCTGCTGTAATCACGTGAATCAAAAAATGGCGCAGGGAAATACTCAAGTAAGCTTTCAAGAGCTAGTGACTGACGGTCAATTGAAATACGGCTACTTTTACTTAGCTCTGCCCAAATTGTGTCACTGTAGCCATCTTGACAAACCATGTCGTAATAACCTACTAGCTCAAAACGTATTTGGTTGAAGTCTTTAATCAACTTAGGATTAAGTACAACACTCTGCTCAGACACTTTGCCAATTGGAGAGTCTTTCTTATCAAAAGGTAACACTGTCACTAAGTTTTCATTTAAGAAAATCTTTAAATGTGACACCCGGGCAAGAAGTGATGGTGACGATGTGTATGAAAAGTCTAGGGTTAGCTTTTTACCTAGCTTATCTAAGCGATTCGTAAAATCAACACGCGTACTGTTGCTAATACCATCAAGTTTAAACTTGCTTAAACCAAGCTTTTCAAAGCTTAATGTCATGGTTTCAATTGGCGCTTGTTCAGGGTAACCATCATCAAAAATCGCTTTATTAGGGAGAGGCTCAGCACTTATCGCCCAGCTAGATGTGCTGAGTGTGGCAACAGCTAATAACAAGGTCAAAATAGTTTTTATCATGATGTTTTTAGTACTTTTGTTGGTTTTTTAGGTAATAATGACGCCACAAAGTACAAGACCCTGGATACAAAGGAAATCACTGGTCTTAATTCATTTGGAGCATGGAAAATCAAGTTCTTAAAGCCTTTTAGGCTGGTATAAAAAACGTGAGAAAAACTGTATGAAGGCTTATCGTGTTTAAAGTTCTCTTGCCAATCAAGCCAAGCATCGGCACGTGAGAAAGTGCATTGAATAAAGGCTTTTTGTTTTTCTAAATCTAAATCTCTTAGGGTAAGACCCAGCTGCTTATCGCGGGTGTTACAGATATAAGTTGGAAATGAAAACTGCTTTAAGCCACGACTCATTAACAGCTCTACCTTATCGTTTACACGGCAAAGATGGGTATGTTCAGTTTCCAGACCAACACCATTGTTTGAGTAATCAGTAATTTTAACTTTAATGGTACGGCCATTAGCCAGACGAATGGCTGCAGGGAAGTTTGCTTTTATACGATGTGAGCTGCGCACTTGTTTTGCTTCAGCGGCAACGGCCACAGCTGCACCTAGAATTATCACGTTATAGCTTGCCCATAACATGCTAATGACCAGTACACCTATTTGTGAGCTGTCACCAAAGAACAATCTGAACACGCCATAGGCCATACCCAACACGTTAACAAGTAACAAGATGATATAGGGCTTTGAAATCGTCCAGTCGTAGTGATCTTGTTTGTTTAAACCACCTTTTTCAGTCACGTTAAATTTGCCCTTATTCGGGTTGATAAGCGCAACTGTGGTGGGTTTTAAGATATACCAAGCAAGTACTGACTCATAAACTTCGCCCCAAAATGAATAGCGGTACTTACCTTGAATTCGGGAATTGGTTATTTTTACTTGTAATAAGGTCGGTACAATATAAAGAAAGATGGCAACAAACGGTGCATAGATAATTTGCGCATTAAAATAAATTAATGCCAGTGGCGCTGTTAAGAACACAATACGCGGGATACCCGATAAAAAGTGCAGCATGGCGTTTAAGTAGCATAACCGCTGGGCAATATTTAAGCCTTTACCAAGCAGTGGGTTATCTAATCGGAATATTTGTGCCATGCCGCGTGCCCAGCGAATACGCTGACCAACGTGGGCAGATAAACTGTCAGTGGCAAGGCCGGCAGCTTGCGGAATATTAATATACGTTGTTTTGTAACCAGCGCGCTGCATTCTCAAAGCAGTGTGGGCATCTTCTGTGACGGTTTCTACGGCAAAACCACCAATTTCTTCAAGGGCACTGCGCCTTAAAACAGCACACGAACCACAAAAGAAGGTCGCATCCCACATATCGTTGCCATCTTGAATTAAGCCATAGAACAACATATTTTCATTTGGGATTTTCCGATGGTTTTTGAGGTTGCGCTCAAATGGATCGGCAGAAAAAAAGTGGTGAGGTGTTTGTACTAAACACACTTTACTGTCATTGATGAATTGTCCCATAGTCATTTGTAAAAATGAGCGAGCAGGGATATGGTCACAGTCAAAAATAGCAATGTAGTCGCCATTAGTTACTTTCATCGCATGGTTCATGTTACCGGCTTTGGCATGGTTGTTATCAGGGCGAGTTAAATAACCAACACCAATTTGCTTTGCGAATTCGGCAAATTCAGGGCGCTTACCATCATCTAAAATATAAATGTTAAGCTTATCTGCAGGCCAATCAATACTTTGCGCGGCGATTGTAGTCGGTTTAACAACATCAAGCGGCTCATTATAAGTAGGAATATAAATATCAACTGTTGGCCAGTTTACTGTGTTTTGATCTAAAGCGATTGGTTTACGGTTTAAAGGATTGATGGTTTGGAAAAAGCCTAATATTAGTACTAACCAAGCGTAACTTTCAGCAAGCAGCAAACCAATCCCTAGGGTAAGGGCTAAAGGGTCACCCCAGTTAAGAGTGTCAGTGTAGCGCCACCATAGATAACGTGTAGAGGTTGTCACAGAAAGGGTGATCATCACAATAGTGGCTATTTTCCCTTCAACGCGTCTAAGTGAGTAAGCAACAATTAAAATTAAACTAATAAACACCGCTTGTGCTTCAATACTAAATGGTACAGTCACAAATATAGCTACGGCAAAAACAATGAAAGTGAAAAACGCGACTTTTAATGTGCTGTTTTTCCAAAGTGAAGAGCGGGTTAGTGTTTTATATGAGTTAGTATTTGTTTGATCTCTTGCAATTAACCAAAGCCCTTTAAAAGAGCGAACTAACTTATTATCTGCAAGTCTTAATAAGCGGGCTGATCGCGTGATTTTACGCCAAGATTTACGCTGCTCCGCGGCTATTTGTTGTTGTGAGGTTGTGGTGGTGTTGAAAAGCGCAAGGTACACACTTTGCAATACGATCCGAATGCAGTTAGTCGGTGTCAAAACAGGTTGTGAAACATGAGGGTATAAGCGTTTAAGTTTAAGCTTTAGTTCACGTTTTTTATTGTTATCTAATTTAATAAATAATGACAAAAAAAGTACAAAGAAAGGAAGTAAAAACGCACCCAACAAGCTCATTTTATGCTGATTGTAATAACTATAAAATTTAATAAATACAAAGCGCACAAGTTGTTTCGTTAAAAACAAACTTAAAAGGCCCTTGAGCAGGCGATGCGAAACCCCGTTTGAACTTGTATTATTACTCATTCTGACTCGCACGGCTTACAAGCCAACCAGCTAGCGTTTCAAAATCGTCATTGGCAACGCTATATGGCGCACAATTAATTGCCACATTACGAAACGCAGTGGCTTCTTTGATAACTTCATCTCTATTGATATATAAAGGTGCAATTAATGGTAATTCAGTTTGCCAAAGCTGCAATAAATCTGATTCAAGCTCAGAGGCTGAATTATATTTATTGGTTAAAAAATAATGCTGCCATGATGATTCAGCCTGCTTTAGAGTGTTTAAACGTTTGAAAGCAAAACTGTGACAAATTGCATCACAATTAATAATCTCAAGGAATATATCGTCTTCATTTAGCGAATAGCGGTGCACATCAACATGGGCTGGGCAGTCAAATAAAAACCAGCTGTCATCGCTGTCATTAAGCTGCTGACAACTCTCTATAATACATGAAAAGTCTAACCCTAAGTTCGAACGGCTGCCATAGGGTAAAAACTTTACGCCATCGTTATCTTGGTGAAACTGCTCACATGCAGAGGCAAAGTTTGGGTAATCACTCCAGCCTAGCTGATGCTCCCACGCAAGACCAAGATGTAGGCCTAAGTCGCTCTTTGGGTCTAAATCGATGGCATACACAGGCACATTTGATTTTCTCAAAGCACAAGCAAGGTTGGCCACAATAGATGTTGTACCTGTTCCACCCTTAATACCTTTCAAGAAAACTCGTTTCATTTATGATTCTTTATTGCGTTTTTGTTAATTTTTTCTGTGCGCAGGGCTTCTTTGGTCGCTAGTGCAATATCGTTAAGCAAAGGGTACTTTTCAATCGTTTTGCGATTTTTTTCAACATCAACAATTTCAACATAATCCGTTTCCTTGCCGCCAAATTGTCGTAACAGCTTTTCAATATCGTATTGAGTTAAGGTGTGTGAATTTTTTACTGCAAAGTCATTCATCTAAAAAACCGTTATGAGAAAAATTAGCTTAAAAATGTTCACGATCCATGGACATAATCTGCATTATATATAGAATAGCGTTTAAAACTAGTACTAAAGTATCTTTTTTAAGGGTTTGTTGGTGCCTCATTTAAATATTACAGGACTAAACGGAGCTTTCTCTGAGCTAAAGCGAGGCGCAAACTATGCTTTACTTGCCCCGCTAGATAATCAGCTATTAGAGTTAACAAGGCATCTTTTAACCAATCATAAAGACTCGGTTTTTTTGCTTTCTGAACAAGTCGAATTATTTTTCGAAGGAGAGGGAAGCGAGTTATTATTTACCCTGTTCGAACAAAAGGTGCTGCACCCATTCCATTTACATCATAATGAGAATGTATCAAAAAGTTTGCATTTTTCCCGTGGTGTTATTAACGAAATAAAACAGTATGAGCAACTGAAAAACAGTACGGTTATCGTGCATGTCGATTCAGAACATTTAGTCTCTTTGAACGAACAGCAGCTTGGTGAAAAACTCAAGCTCTATGTTGCTTTGTCACAATCAAAAAATGTCACTTTAGTTTTTTTAATGTCAGGTGCTTATGTCAGTGAATTGAGACGTCAGTTATTAGCCTTAAACCGTTTCTTTGATGGCCTTATTTATATAACTCAAGAGGCATCAATTCGCACTCTTGAGTATGATTATTGGTGTCATAAAGAAGGAGTTATCGCTGGGCGTTCGGTTAATTTACAGCTTCATGATGGTCAACTTGCATTAGTTGAGGTAGAGCAAGAGGCTGATGATAAGTCGCAAGCAACGGAGCAAGACTTTGATGAAGACGAGGTATGGCTAACTCGCAGTGCTGTACCTGAGGGTACAAAGCTACCCGTGTTTTATAAAATAATTGATGATAATGATGCTCTTTTTTCTAAAGGGCTTACCAAAAAATCAGCGACGTTAGTTTTTGCAGTTACCCGATATACTGATTTAAAAGCGTTAGCCAAAGATTGTTTCTCTCTTCGAAAGAAATGTGGTCGCCGACTGAAATTAGTAATTCAAAATGTTGATGGCATAATTCGTCATCAGGACGAGTGCTTATTTTTAACTTTAGGGGTTAACCTTATTTTATATAGTTATTCTGAGCCTTCGCGTTTGCTATCACAAATTCAGTCAATTCAAGGATTTCAATTTTCAAGACCACTCCCTAAATCAATTGATGATGTTCTGAAATACAGTGAAAATACCTTAGCAAAAGGCTATCTACCAATCACCAAGTTTGCACAGCAGGTTACCAAGCATAGCGATTCTGCGGCAAATCTTGGTGTAAGTGGGGTGCTTGTTATGCTAGAGCTTTTACCTCGCATTGATGCTATACACCCATTGCATTTATTTCATGTGAAACGTGAAGGAGATATTTTTAGTTTTGCAGATGGCACGATTTATCTATATCTGCATGCTTGTCGAGAGCATGATGTAGAAAGTGCGATTAAGCATTTATTTAAATTACAGGTGAGTGACTT
Source organism: Pseudoalteromonas sp. NFXS39 (assembly GCF_040148775.1). Lineage (NCBI taxonomy): Bacteria > Pseudomonadati > Pseudomonadota > Gammaproteobacteria > Alteromonadales > Pseudoalteromonadaceae > Pseudoalteromonas > Pseudoalteromonas sp. NFXS39. Next base: position 352,563 of record NZ_JAGDEC010000002.1, read on the forward strand.
TTTTATGTCTAAAAATGTCATTGCCGATCATTTTTATATTCAGCAAGAATGTCGCCGTATACAACGTAATTTTGCAAATGTTGAAATAACTGATTTTACTCAACAATTACAAGAAAATGTGAGTTATATTTTTGATGCAAAAGGTTCAGATATAGCGACTTTAAATACAGAGACACCGGAATTCAAAAAAGTGATTCGACCAATATCCGAGCCAGTAAAAGTGACCTTAAAAGGTGAGCTATCATGAGCTTAAATCAGTTTTTTATCACTTTTATTGTTGCAATGCTTATCGGTATTTTATTGAGTAATATAGGTAAGGCATTGTTTAATAAAGCAGTAGTGCTATACCGAAAATTAACATTTAGGCATGTATTATTAACCCCTTATACGCCAAAACGACACAAGAAGGATAACAAGTGAGGCTTTCAGGATTAGGTGTTTGGAATTTATACTTTTTAGTTAAGTTTGTTCTGTATAGCCGAGGTGATATTTCTTTTGATTTATTTGCAAACTTAGCATTTTTTGCTTTTCTAGCTATCTCTTTTCAACATGTTTGGTTGTATCGTATCAAACACGCTATGAGTGTGGTGGTAGGAGTGGCCTTGTTGTATCACGACTCGTGGTTGCCCCCGATTTCTAGGCTCACCAAGCAAGCTGGCAATGTAAAAGACTTTAGCATCGGCTACTTTTTTGAGATCACAGCGCGCGTTGTTAGCCTCGATATGATTTTTGCGCTCTTTGCTTTAGTGGTTTTTTATTGGTTTACTGTGAAGTGGTTGCGTTACACCAGTATTTCAATAATTGGCTTTATGTATGCGTTTTGGTTAGGTGGGGCTGTTACGAGTGATGAGGTTACAACTCAAGTTGCAAGCAATAACCAAACTACAAAAAAACAAGTACCCGTTTTAGTTTCTGATACAGCAAAACAAAAGACACCAGATCAACAGTTACAAGACTTTTACCAGCAACAGAATTTACTACAAAGCCAGTTTCCTGACGTATTTAATGGCCAGCCATTTGATGTTGTTGTGCTAAATATTTGCTCTTTAGCGACGGCTGATTTAAATGCAATTGGTGTTGAGCCACGTAACTTATTTGCTGATTTTGATATTTTGTTTAGCCAATTTAACTCTGCAACGTCGTACAGTGGCCCTGCGGCAATTCGTTTATTACGAGCAAGTTGCGGGCAAACAAGTCAAGAGCAACTATTTAAACCTGTTGATGAGCAATGTCAGCTATTCACTAACCTTGCTGAGCTTGGCTATAAAACCAGTGTGGCTCTTAACCACGATGGACATTTTGATGACTTTATTGGTTTGATCAGACAATACGGTGGTGTCTCTGTGCCAAAACTGGATTTTAGCCAATTTAGTGCTGCGCAGTATGGTTTCGATGGCAAACCGATTTATTCTGATGCGGATATACTCACTAATTGGTTGAAAAAGCAAGGTTCGAGTGAGCAGCCTAGGGCTCTTTACTACAACACCATTAGCTTACACGATGGCAATCAACTTGCTGGTCGTGAACGTATGAATAGCTTTGAAAGCTATCCGCTTAGACAACAGCGCTTATTTAATGATATCGATAAGTTTATAACTGAGTTAGAAGCACAAGGTCGAAATGTAATACTATTGGTTGTGCCAGAGCATGGCGCTGCATTACAGGGAGATAAACTACAATTCTCTGGTTTGCGCGAAATTCCGAGCCCTTCAATTGTTTCAGTGCCAACTGCTGTTAAATTCATCGGCCCTGATATAAAGCATGAGGGGCTGAATGTCGTCGATGAAACAATGAGTTATTTTTCACTGTCAGAGTTAATCAACAATACGATGAAGCTTGACTTGTTCACAGGGACGGTACCAATTAACCGAGTGCTTGATAATTTACCAACTTCAGCCAAGGTCGCAGAGAATGAAGATACGGTCATGATGTACATAAAAGGGCAGCCCTACATTCAATTAGATGGAGGGGAATGGACCAGGTACCCGACTAATTAAGTTATTTGTCCAAAATTGTTTACAATAGACTACCCAGTTGCAGGGAGTTAGCGTATCATTCTCATACTATAGGTTCCCGTTTTTTGAGGATGTAATGCGTTTAGATATCCACTGTGCTGACCGAATTGGTATCGCACAAGAGATTCTCAATATCTTGGTGAGTTACCAAGTTGATTTAAAAGGCATCGAAGTAGATTCGGTTAATTGTCGAATGTATGTCAGCTTTCCGCCTATTGAATTTGAACAATTCCAAAAAATTATGCCATCTATCCGCTTGATAGATGGTGTGAAAGACGTTCGTACGACTGCATTCTTACCTTCTGAGCGAGAGCATAATGAGTTAAATACATTACTGCGTGCATTACCTGATGGTGTTATATCTATTGATGCTAAAGGGTGGGTGCGTTTATGTAATGATGCTGCTTGTCGCGACTTACAACTATCCGAAAGTGAAGTTATTGGCGCTAATATAAATAACTTGCTTAAAGGCTTTAACTTTACGCGTTGGTTAGAAGGTAAAGAAGTACTTGGCCAAACAACCCGAGTTGAAGTAGCTGGCGAAGACTTTATTGCTGATATTCTGCCAATTTCAGTACCACAAGGTGCAGAAGGGGATGTGTTAGCCGGTGCAGTTATCAATATCAAATCACAAAGTAGACTAGGTCAGCAAGTAAGTGCGTTTCGCCGTTATGGCCAAGAAAGCTTTGCAACTATACATAATTTTAGTACTGCAATGCGTCGTGTTGTTCGTGAAGCACGCAAAATGGCACAGCTTGAAGCGCCGATCCTCATTACTGGTGAAACAGGCACAGGTAAAGAGTTACTCGCCCGTGCTTGCCACTACGCATCAAACCGTTCAGTAAAACCATTTATCGCTTTATCATGTGCTTCTTTGCCAGATGATGTCGCTGAGTCAGAATTATTTGGTTATGCAGGCTATGAAGAGAATGCAGCACCTAAACGTGGTGTGCTAGAGCAAGCTGATGGTGGTACAGTGTTTTTAGATGAAGTCGGTGAAATGTCGACTCAGCTGCAAACTAAGTTACTACGTTTTTTACAAGACGGTACCTTCCGTAAGGTCGGTGATGAAAACGAAGTTAAAGTTAATGTGAGGATTATTGCAGCAACACAAAAAGACTTACCTGCAATGGTCCAAGAAGGAACATTTCGAGAAGATCTTTACTATCGAATTAACGTGTTAACCCTTGAAATTGCGCCATTACGTGATAGAAAAGCAGATATTGGCCCTTTGGCTGAGCACTTTATTCAAAAGTATGCCCAGCAAAATGGTCATTCTGTGCCTGTAATGTCTGAAGATTGTTTACGCTTTTTACAAGATTACCCATGGCCAGGTAATGTACGCCAATTAGAAAATGCGATTTATCGAGCAGTATCATTATTAGATGATAATGAATTGCGCATTGAGCATCTGCAGTTACCAACGTTTACCCATGATTTAGGTTATCTAGAGTCTGACTTTGAAGGAACCTTAGACCAAGCGGTAAAACGCTTTGAAGCGACTTTACTTCGCAAGCTTTACCCTGCTTATCCAAGCTCTCGTCAGCTTGCAAAGCGGTTAGGTTTAAGTCATACAGCAGTAGCAAATAAGCTTCGAGATTATGGGATTAATCGTAAGACTGTAAAGGTTTAATGATACTAACTTAATTTATTAAATAAAAAAGGCTTGGGTGAAAACTCAAGCCTTTTTCTTTGTTGTTCAATATCATACCAATCCGCAATAATACTTAACCATTTTGAGGTATTAAAGCTGTCGCTACCTGCGTTAAAAATTTCTGATTTAGAACTACTAAATAACAAAGTTTTTTGAAATCAACGAGGTTTTATTGCCTAAAAATAGACCAATTAATTAAGCGAATGGTATTACTGTTTGGTACCCATATCTTTGGTGACACCATCAATGGCGATATTCTTAATACCATCATTGTCGAATTTAATAACAATACTGATGTTATTGCGAGAAAAAAAGTAATCTCGGTTATCCAGGCTAATAACATAATTGCCTTTTACAGTATCGCTAAATTTGCGCTTTTCGAGTTTTAGGGTGTGATCGGCAATTTGCCAAGTGAATCCCTCAATAAAGCCATTATTAAACTCCTGCACCCATACTTGTTCCTCGTCTTTGCTAAGTGTAATTGCCACTGAATATGACTCTGGCAGAGACATGTCATAGCTTTTATCACCAATCGAGAATTTTTCAGCATCTTGTTGCCACGCAAAGCCAAAATTAAAGGCCTTTTCTACACCCGTTGGGTATTTTAAAGTACCTTCACCAGGAAAGTTAAAGTCAGCAAATGCTGAAGTGGTGAATAAACTCGCACTAAATAAAGTTACCAAACTAAAAAATTTCATTAGGTTATTCTTTTTTTATACTAATATATGCACAGATTAGAGCAGAATATTCGCCTTAGCAATATGCTGTGATACACTTTGTGCATCATCAACTGGTTAGACCTTTGCCGTGAACCTCTATTTTCGACTAATACTACTGTTTTTTAAAATTAAACGTAATCGTGATTATCAACAACTGTTAGACACAATTGATATTGAATTCAAAGCGTTACCAACGGATTGCGATATTAATTTCCATCTGACTAATTCTCGTTATTTAGCGATGATGGATCTTGCCCGTACCTGGATGACTGAGCGAGTAGGTTTATTAAAGCACATTATGAAACGCCGTTGGTTTCCAATTGTTAACGCAACTGCAATTACCTATATTCGCGATATTAAACCAATGCAAAGGTACACGGTTAGTACACGTTTGGTTGGCTGGGATCATAAATACTTTTATATTGAGCAAAAGTTTCACTCTGATCGTGGCCTGCACGCGATTGCTTATGTGCGCGGTGTTTTTAAACGCAAAAAAGGCGTTGTAAGTGTCGAAGAGATACTTGAGGTTGCTGGTTTTAATGGTGTAGCACCTATTCTGCCTGCAGAAGTAATGCACTGGAAAGAAATGTTAGAACAAAAGAAACTCACAAATAAGTGATGCCAAAGGTCAGTAAAAAAATGCCAGCTAAGCTGGCATTTTATGGCTTTAAACACAGTTTACTCTGCTGCGCAAACTGCTTCACTAACAAACGTTAAGTCGTTTACGTGTGCTGGGCCATCCATTACGAATGTCGCTTCAGCGGTGTTTTGATCTAAGGTGTAGATTTTTGCATTTTCGCCGCTTTCTCTACCTGAGATATAAATTGTCCCGTTATCTGCAATTGCAAGGCCTGATGCCCAGTTTATACCGTGCTCACCGATTAGTGTTAACTCTAGGCTACCTTCATCTAGAGTATATAGCGCCTTTCCTGTTAACACGTAAAGTACGTTGTAGTCACTTGAGTATGCGATGTCGCCGTCTGCAAATGTGTCACCTTCATACGAAAGCTTACCTAATACTGTTTTCTCACCTGTAGTTAGATCAAAGTCATACAAATACGTTTTGCTTGTCGCACGTAAAAACAGGCCATCTGCAGTTACCGTTGAGCGGTAAATAGGGAATGATGTCGCATCTACAACTTCAGCTTGTGTGTTAGTGGCTAAATTTAGGCTATAGATTTTTGATGCTTTGCTATTCTTATCAAGTTGCTCCATGAAATACAGCATACCGTCTTTGTTGGCAATATTTGATGCTGTATTGTTAAGGCCTGCAACAACAGTTACAGCGCTTGATTCTGGGTTAAAGTGGTATACATAGCCTTCAGTCTCAGAGCCAAAGTTATTAATACCATATAAACCTGTTGCAACAGCACATGGTTCAGCAACTTCAGTGACTACTACGTTATCGATGAATGCACCTACTGAATCAGATGTACCAGTACCTGCAAAGCTTAATACCGAGCTTGTGCTATCAGCTTCAACGATGAAGCTATATTTTGTCCAGCCTTTACTTGAGCTATTAACAACAGCTAAAGAGCTACCATTCCAAAAAACTTCAGCTTTATTTGTTGTTTCATTACCTTCCTTACGGGCAGAATAGTAAAAGGTTAACTCGTACTGTTTGCCTGGTTGTGTAGTAATATTTTGAGAAATACTGTAATTGGCTGTTGAGTCAAGCTCTAGATATTGGTTACCTTCTTGTGCAGTCACGATCCCTAGTTTATTTGTTTGAATTTCGAATTTAGCATGAGTACTTCTTGTCCAGCCAGGAATCTCGTTAAATAACTGCCATTGACCATTGTGATCGGTCACTGTATCTGTGTTTTCGAATGATCCGTTTTCTACTAAATTTGTGCCAGCCATTGCAATACCCGATACAATAGTTAGAGGTAAAACAGCTAGTTTAGTAACAAAGTTTTTCATGAATTTCTCCATTATTTTTTAATATTAAAATTTTAATGTTATTAATTTAAATATCAAATATTTATATTTTATATTTTTTATTTTAATTGTTTTTTGTGTTTAAGTGTTTGAATCTTAATGCTGTTTTTTAGGGTGGGAAATTTCTTATTTTACTTTTCTGTTTTTTATAATTTTTTGTCTGATATTTTTTTATTGCTTTAAGGTTTTTTATTGATATTTTTTTATTTTTTTGAGGGCGTTAGGTGAGTGTTTCGTGTTGAAGTTTTTATAGTTATAAATGCCAGTATTTAACTGGCATTTATAATATTAAAAGTTTACTGTGTTGAGCAAGTTGACCCACTAATAAATGTTAGATCATTTAGATTAGCTGGACCTCGCATTATATATGTTGCTTCAGCAGTGTTTTGATCTAGCGTATAAAGCTTCGCGCTTTGACCACTCTTTCTTCCAGTAACATAGATCGTACCATCATCGGCAACTGCAAGGCCTGATGCCCAGTTAACTCCATGCTCACCTACTAATGTAAGTTCTAAAGTATCTTGATCAACAGTGTATAGTGCTTGTTCAGTTAATGCATAAAGTACGTTATTGTCACTTGAGTATGCAATATCACCACCTATGAACTCTTCACCTTCGTAGCTTAGTTTTCCTAGAACTGTCTTTTCACCAGTTTCAAGGTTGAAGTCATACATGTAGGTTTTGCTTGTTGCACGTAAGTTAAGACCATCAGGAGAAACTGTAGAACGAATAATAGTATAAGAGTTAGTATCTGCGACTTCGCTTTGCGTATTTGATGCTAAATCTAGACTGTAAATTTTTGAGTCTCTAGTCTCACTATCTAGCTTTTCCATAAAGTATAGCTTACCGTCCATACCTGCTATGTTTGCAGCTGTATTAGTAACACCAGCAACTTTTGTTACAGCTGATGTTTCAGGGTCTAAGTGGTAAATATAGCCTTCTGAATCAGAACCATATTTATTAATTGCATACAAACCCGCTTGGACTGAGCAGTATTCTGTAGCTTCACTTACAGAAACATTATCGATGAAGCCACCCACACTACTTCTGCTACCAACGCCAGCTAATGTAATCTCTGAACTTGTGCCAGTTGCCTCTACAGTAAAGCTGTACTTAGTCCAACCTTTAAATTTAGCATTAACAACACCTAAGGATTCACCATTCCACAGCACTTCAACTGTACTCGCTGTATCATCACCAGACACACGTGCTGAGTAATAGAAGCTAATTTCATACATTTTACCAGCTGTTGTAGCTACGGCTTGAGACACGCTATATTGCTGCGTAGAGCCAAGTTCTAGATATTTTTGGCCTTCTTTCGCTTTGAGAATTCCTAGACTACTCGTTTGTATTTCAAAAGGTGCGTTTTCGCTGCGTGTCCAACCAGTGATTTCATTGAATAATTGCCATTGGCCATTATGATCAGTGACAACCTCGGCTTCGAATGATCCATTTTCAATCAAATTTGTGTTAGCCACGGCAAGTGCAGAGGTAATAGCAAGTGGTAATACAGCTAACTTATAAAATAAACTTTTCATATAACTATCCTTTGTATTAGATAAAATGTTTTATCAGTTATATTTTTATCTTTTATAAAGTTATTTTCAATTTAGGTACGCTGTTTTATTTTGTTTTATTTTTAATTTCCACATAATATATTGATGAGGCTGGTTATTTTTGTTTGTAGGAAATTTCTTATTTTTGTTTTTGTTTTATTTGTGTTTTCTTTTTTGAATTTATTTTTATTATTTTTCATTATTGTTTTTATTTTTATTGATAATAAAGTTCTCTTATTTTTTGTCGTAAAGTTTTCGTTTATTTGTGAACCAACCTGACTTTTGGTTACGGTTCATCTCGCTAAGTAATTTAATTGCTTTTTCTAATGTTATGCGCTGTTCTGCTATATCATTGTATATTTGAATAGCACGTTTTTTACGTTTTACAGCAGCACCTGCATCTAAAAATGATTCGATCACTTGGTTAAAGTAACGAGTAGGGCGAGATTGCGAATTTTCTTCGTCTACTTTTAAATACTCCTCATTAACTTTTTCTTGAAGAGTCGTTATTTCTGCTTGGCAGAACTCATTTTGAGCAAGCTGACTTTTCTTCAATATATCTAACTTTTGTTTTAAGTAGTCAGTTTCAAGTAAGTTAAATGACACTATCATATTTAAACTAGTTAATGCCGTTCTGAACTCTTTAGCTGTGCAGTGCTTACTCAGCATATTCGTAATAGTTTGTGATATTTTTTGCCATTGCTGCCAGGCATAAACGTAATTTAACCCTGCCCCTTTAATGTTTTGCATACCAACAACGACCTGATGAGTATTGGGCAAAGCTAAATCCGCAATCGAATTGGTTATTTCATCTGCAGATATATTGCTATCGTCAAGTAATGTGACTTTAGATTGGAGGATGGAAATCAAGCGTTCTTTTATTTCTTTACTATTCTTTGCGATATCACTTTTTAGGTAATCCAGGTGCATACGCTGATAATAAATACGCAGGGTATAGAGAATTGTGGTTAGTTCTTGATCAGGGATCTCTCCTGTGATCTCTTTTATGTAAGATTTATTAACAACCCCCTCGCTAAGTGTAAGTAAATTCTCAGCTGCTACACTGCCATATGCAATTCTAAACCTTGCTCTAACTTCAGCTCTGGTGAGTAAATTAAATTGCTCTAGAAGCTTATCTAGGCTTTCGAGATCATTAATTTCAATTAACTTTTCTACTCTTTCTATAAATGCATCGAGAAAGTAACTGTAGAATCCCTCTACATTACTTCCTATTACCACAACACGGTCAAAACGTAGGTCATTACTGAGCATCGCAGCAAAAACTTTTGAGCGCGCGACACGGTCGTTACGATTATTTATAAGCGCGATTACCTGGTTTTTTGGGTCGTTATTTAATCTTTCAAGCTTAAGGCGCTGCCAGTTTTCTAATGTAGCTAAGCGTTCGTTTGCAGACATGCTATTGACGAACGATTGACTAATTTTTCCGATAGGCGCTTCAGTAAAGTGCTTTAATACGCCAATATCAGGCACTATTCGTGCGGATGTTTCTTTGAATACATAATCTTTATTTAAGCCGATATGTTCCGCCATTTTGCACACGAGTGCTATATTGGATGGATGTTCCTGGTAGGGGTATAAAGAGCGAATGTCATCAGTTATTTGCAAACCATCGGCCCAGTGAACTTGAATTAAGTTAGCGTTTTTTTGTTTTGCATTTAATTCAAGAATTGGGTTCATATTTTGTTCGCTGGTGAACACTAAACTATTCTCACCGATAAAATGGCTTGTTTCATTTGCAACATCAATTCCTGTTGGACCTAATGTATCCTCATGGTCTGGGTAAGCATTGGTAATAGTTGAAAAGTTATCATCCATCCAATTCCTTAATATTTTTACATAGCGCGGGGTCAATCCCATACATTCCCAAAGAAATACATCGGCTTTTACTTTTGTTGCAAAATGCAAAACATCGCTTTGTTCCCAAATACTCGCTTTATCAAAAGGTCTGAATAATGGAATTTCGAATTGCTCTCCACTTGCTCTTGCATAAATAAGAGTTGCTTCACAACCTGTTGTTTTACTAATCACTTTAAGAGTTAAACTACTAAATAATGCTGCTTTTAATCGTTCAGTTCCTGACTTTCCTCGTGTTCCCCAACCCCCGATTGAAACGGGAATTTTGGCTCTATCTGACTTTATTTGCCTACTTATTTTTATGTGGCGAGCCCAAAAGTAGGCTGAGAAAGCCATAACGAAAAAGATCAGTTGACCAATACTATTTTGATAAAGCGAATAGGCATATTCTTTAAAGCTTGACCACATATTAAACAAGAAGGGCGTGAGGGATAGTTTTTGATATAAGTTGGCAATACTCGGCTCAACAGGGAATTCGGCATTAAGCACTGATCCATATTGTTGGAAATCAAGTGTGAAGCCTCTTGCTTTTATTAACTCTAGAAAGTCTTGTTGTTCGTGGTCAGAACCATTTCGTAAATCATCTAATTTTTCAAAGTTGAAAGAAATCCAGCTATACGCAAACATGCGTTGGAGTACGTTACAGGGAGGGGTGACGATTAAAATACCATCAGGAGTGAACGATTTAGCTGGCGTTTTCAGATTGTCTTGTGACAATGTACTCAGTAGAAAATCTAACATAGGTAAATGAGGTCGAGCACTAAACTGTTTAGCATCAAACCGGGGCTCTCCAGGTACCTCCGTTTGGCTAATCTCCGCGACGGTGCAGCTCGGCACATGCATAAATGCACTTGGTTTTCTGGCTTGTACATGATTAAAGCTTTGGCGTTTACCTGTACTTGGATTTTTAAATTCATGCCATAGCCGCCAAAAACGAAAGCCCCGCCTGTAACCTCGTTGTATGTGCCAGCCTTTATTTTTCATTGCTACATTAAAGGCTTCATTATTCTGCGCTTGCTTACTCAAAAGTCGGCCTAATAAATCTTGCTCAACCCATTCAGAGTTTAAATTAATGGTAAAGTTTGAGTTTAAGTTAAACTCGAGCTCAGCGACTTGTTGCTGGTACACAAAGCTGACAAGCTGCTCTCTGACACGGCTAATAATTCGCTTTACGGCAGTATCTTTCTCATTTTCAAGCTGCGTATTTAAGACATTGATAAAAGACTTAAACAATATATCTGCTTGGCTTTGCTGATCATAATCAACTTGTAAGTTGAACATTATCCTTGGCGTTAACTCGAGTAATAAACGCTTCTGGGCAAAGCTTTGTGCAATTTTCAGTTGTTTTCGCCATATGTGAAAAACTTGCAACTCTTTGGTTAAACGAGGATCTGTTAATTGCTTAATGAGTGTTAGTCGTACCGCTTCATGGGTTTCTTTTTGGAGCCGAACTGTTAATAGTTTGAGAGCAAATGCCCTGGGTAATAATGCGCATTGTTCAATGACACTTTGCCTTACTCGAGGGTAAGTATGCTTAGCAAGTAAAATGAGAAGCTTATAATTAGCCTCACTTAATTTAGGCTGTTTACATATAATTTTTGAAAATGACGCCAATAAAAACAGGTGCTGAGCTTCGATTTTTTCATTTGGTAAAACATCTAAATCAATTTGAGAGCGCATAAAATAGTGAGTAAAAGTGGGTCTTAAATTGATCAGAATTTCTAAAATATCTACTTTTGCAGCATGTGGGGTTGATTGTTTTTCAAGAGATAGTAATAACAGCTCAACAAGATCAGAATCGAATTGAGTTTCACTTACATATTCGCTAATTAAGTTTACCTGGTTGGCAAGGGCGCGAAAAATAGAGTTACGAATAGCTTCGTTCTCACTTTTTTCTAGTAGCCCCAAAAAGAAGCTTTCTAAATTGAGTGTTAACCATGATTTGGTTATTTCCCCCGAGTGGATCCGTAAATAGCGATTAGTTAAATCACCCAGTTTACCTATTAAAAACTTAAGAGATTGCTCAAGTTCAGAGAGTTTATCTTGGTATCTGTTGATGATAGCTCCCTCATCAAACCAGCGTTGAAAAGCATCTTGATCTTTTTTTAATTGTTCTCGGTTTGCACCTAAAGTATACGCGTAATCGAGAATATGAAACTCACGCTCAGCTTTTAATTCGGCATGATTTAAACGCTCGATAAAGCGCCTGTGATCGGCATCAATTTTGATTAATTGACTTTGTAGGGTATCAATTTTATGAGTTAAAAATGAAATAGTTTGCAGTAGTAACCAATCATCTTCCTCATAGTCATCAGGCTGATTTTTTATTAATTCCCATTCACTTAATTCATCAACTAGTTCGCGGTATTTTTGGCGATATAAGTCTAACCAAAAACTGGCAATGTCTGCGAAAAGCAAGTTTTCAAGGCGTTTTGTAAGTAAGTGGTTACTCATAGTCAGTGTGCTCTAGCAAATGATTTAATTGAAGTGCTGGGAAAATGATTTCATCATGGGCAAAAGGGGTAAATCCGGTATGTTGGTTGTTACCAGATGAAAACTCGATGCTAATATTGTGGTTGTCCCATACCCAATCCTGTTGTAGTCGCACCTTTAGCCAACCATGTGAAAAATCACCTAAACTAATTTGTGTTTGCCAAGCAAACTGTGTGATGTATTGCCACGTAGCTGTGGCACGGTTGTCATCTTTAAAGCGGTAATAGCTATCAATGCCAAGTTGGAAAATGTGATCTTGATAATATTGATTCCAACTGGTGTTGAAGTGCAGATAGTCTAAGCTCGTCCAATCATCGTTTGAGCTTGATGACACACCAAAATTTAAATAATTATCGACCCAAGGATGATAACGATATTGATAAAACCCTTGCCATCCCGAGGCATGGTTTTCACGGTAAAAATTAAATACATTTGAATTAAGTAGGTCGTCACTGAGGTAATCATTTAAATCAGCACTACTGTAACGAATAAATGGAGTTAGCTGCCATTGGTGACGATGCGAAGAATCACGTTGCCATTTTTGTCCTACACTGAAACTACTATCAAGGGCATATTGAAGATCAAATCCATTATGACTTGGTTGCCAACGGCTTTGAATTTGCGCATCAACATACCAAGGAGTTGTATCATCTTGCCATGAATAGTAACCATTGAGTGCAATTAGATCCGTTTGTTCTTTACTAAATGAGTAGTAACCTTCTAATTGGTACCAATCATTGTCGTCGTTAATACGTAAACGAGCGCCAATATCAATGCTCTGTTGGGTTGGGATATTTTCAGCGGTTTGAAATATTTCTTGTTGGTCAAATTGTATAAAACCTTGCCAATTAAGATCATCACTTTGAAATGACTTTTGATCACTTACAATTGTTTGCTTTTCTGGTACTCGATAAGTTACTAAATCAGGCAAAGGAATTTGTGCTTGTGTAAATTCTGAAATCTTATTATTGAGATCACTAAGCTCCCAAGTATACAGGCGAACATGTTCAAGTTCCGATGATTTGACTTCAATTTTGCCTGCAGGATGGAAAAATTGGCGTTCACTTCGACTATAGCTATTTATCTTTTCTAACTTGATTAAACGATCTGCATTTAAAGTCGCAAGCAAAGGGGTAGTGGGAATAACAGAATAAAATAGTAGCGTTGTAGGTAATTCTATCTTTCTCCACCGACCCGCAATATATTGCTGTACTTCAACTTTTAGTTGTTGAGATAAATAGGGGTTAAGCCAGTGTAGGGCAATGACATTATTATCTAACTCCCGTTTATTAAATGTAAAGGGAATGCTTTGCTGCTCCGTAACAGACCATATTTTTAAACTGTTAGCCAGTTGTATGGATAAGTTTGCCACATTAGCTTGGGCAAGCTCTGCGGTAGAAAAATTAAATACAAAGCGAATTTGTTCTGCCTCTGTTTCGGCCAAATCTATATAAAGGGTATGAAATGGGCGAATCAATAAACCATCATTATTTTTTAGATGCGTCTTGAATTGGTTAAACCTATCAGCAAAGCTAGTTTGTGCTGCACTTTGAATATTAAAAAGACGCGTACCTGCATAATCGATTAGGCTATCTAAGGGTTGCCAGTGGCCAAAACTTTCTATTCTATTTTGTAAAAAGGTCGATGCGGCACTCGCAGGAATTGTAGCTATTCGCTGTAATAGTTGCGTATATTCATTATTGTTTAAACGCTTTTTAGATAATAGATATAAGCCATTAATTAAAAGGTCGTTTTGTGTGGCATCATAGGCATAAACTAATGACATAATATCGTCTGTAGCAAGCTGGTTTGCAGCATCAGAGCGGTAATCAAAAGCTTCATATAATGCGTCAGGTATATTTTTAAACTCTATAAAGGCTTTCTGATCAGCTGATAGAGTGAGTGTCTCTCCTGCTTTCAGACTCACAATCATTGTTGATGCAACAGAAGCCGCTTTTTGGCTTTCAACAATGAGTGTTGTTGATGGAATATCGCTGTATATTGGCATTAATTTATGTTGGTATTGACTATCAGCCTTTAACCAAGCAGTTTGATACTCGCCATTTTGTTTGGCTTCTGTGCGCGCTTTTATACTTAAATTAACCGCTTCTATCGCAGTGTACTTCCAGGGCATATGCTGTGAAAGCACAGTGTTTTGCAATTTTCCTTGAGAGTTTATTAATGTTTCTTGGGCTCCAGAAAGTAATTCATATTGCTTATCTTCAGCTTTTAATCCAGGACTTAAACTGTGGTAGTCAAGTGCCATATAAGCTTGCTTAATTGTGTGAGTTTCATCCTTTTTGTTTAAAAGCCATATTGCGAGTCTATTTTTCTGTTGTTTAGTTGCAAGCTTAGTGAGAATACTATTACATTCTTCCAATAAGCTTTGGTTTCCTGCGCACAGAGCAAAGAACTTTATTTCTTGGTGCTCATCTTGGTAGGTTTTTAATAGAGACTTTAAAGCAAACTCCTGTAATTCCCTTTGTTGAGTACTCTTGTATAGTCCTTCTAAGTAACTTGTTGCAAGATGAAACTGTTGTTGTTCACGCAAAATATTTATTTTAATTTGCCATGCTTCAATAGCAACCTGTGGATTTGGGTTTTGAGTTAATGGTTTTAAAAAGGCAAGCGCATCTAAAGGTGCAGACTTAGCTAAGTCTTTAGCTGTTAGCAAAGATTGCTGCCAATTAACTAATTTAATTTTTCTTCTTGCTGGGGCATAAGGCTCAATTAGCGCTAAATAGTCACTATATAATTTCCTTAAGTGCTCAGTTATTAGCTCTGCTGTAATAGGGCTTTTTTCAGAAAGGGTTCTCGGTTGTAAATAAAGTACTTCATTACTTGGAAAATCTGTAAGTGTCCTGGCATAAACAGCAAAATCAATACCAGGCACATCATCAGTGGTTTTCTGAATTGTCATCGTTTTGCTGTTTAATGGCACTGAGACGTGAATTGTTTGGTATTCTTTTGTAGCTTTAACATTAACCAACCAGCTTTTATCACCAACATTAAGTTTAAATTGACTGTCTTTATTACTACGGGCAACGAAGGTAAGCCACGGCGTGACTCGTTTTTGGCTTAATAAGTCAAAATTCAAAGCGATCTGTGAAAGCGACGTAATATGTCTGACCTGTTTATTAATGCGTGGATAAAATTGATCATCAACTAATCTTTGCTCTTCAAGTTCAGTAATTAGCCGTTTTTTTGATTGGCTCGAAGCATGAACTACGCTGCTCCCTTCTAGTAAAGTTTGTGTGGACATTAAGCTAAGCAAATCATAGTAGCGCTTAACTGCGAGGGAGTTATTTTTTGTAAATACACTGTCACTAAAAACATTCAGCGAATACTCATTGTAAACTGATTCCATTGCATCATTGGCAGTTTTTAACCAGTAGGGGAGTAGTAGTTTTTCTTCAACTTTTATGGCTGTCGAATCATCGTATATGGCTCTGTGGCTTTGCGATATTTTTACATACGAATCGGCATAGCTTTTAATGGTTAAATATTGGCCCGCATCAATAGCTAAATAGTCACTATTCACCAAGCCAACATTTTGGTTTTGGTATTCAAGGGCCGGGTTATTGATGATGTTAACTTTTGCAGTAAGAACTTCATCTGTGTAGGCATAGACAGCACCATGGCTATCTAAAGATGTCATATTCTTTCTGACCGAAAGCTTAATTTTTTTTGCATCAGGAAAATATAGAGTGACCTCATCACCTTTATCGAACTTATAAAACCGTTCGCTGCCTTTTCTTGAAGAAAGTAATACTGATGGCTTAGCAAGTTTTAGGGCTCGTTTAAAGCTATCAACAGTGGTTGATAGTGACCGACTTGCGCAGAAAATTCAGCCCGCTCATTTTGGCGGTTTTGAATCGCTACAACACGGTTATGCCCAAGAGCAGGAAGTTGACACCGTTTTTCTAAACATAATAAGTCACGATCCATTTGAACTCGTTGCTGTATATATTGTGTGTTACCCACACTCATAATGAACTTGTCGAATAACTCAGGGTTGAACTCTAACCAGTGCCCTTCGGGTAGCCATAAATATTGATGCTCATACGAATCAAATTGCATCTCTTGTGTGGTTGCGAGCACGTCTAGCTTTGGAGAGGTTTTTAACCAGATAGGAGGCTGCAGAACAGCATGCTCTTGTTGTACGGCAAGAGCTGGTTTATAGGCTAGCAGCGTTAATGTTATAAAGGCTATTATGAAGTAAGGCATAGGCTAAACTGCTTTAAAAGTTGGTTGTTAATTATTAACTGCTCTCGCAGCTCGCGACTTAACTCGATATGGAAAAACTGACTATTAACAGGAGCCAGCGAATTAAGAACATTGTGTGTTCCACCCAACTCATGCACATCGCGCCCATAAACCAATGCATTAATACCTAGCTTATTAATGAGGCATTGAGCAATGTCTAAAGTTCGTTGAGAGGCGAATACATGGCCTTCGCTTAAAATAATATCTGCTTTGCGTCCTTGCTCTGTGGTTCGCTTTTCCTTTGCAAATCCATGGATTTGATAAATCGAAAATGACTTAACTGAACTGCTGTACGCAAGTATAAATGCGTTACTACTGCTATTTTTATATTTGCTAAAATCGATTGTTTTGCCATCGGCATCACGGCTATTTCGGTGTTTCGTATTAGTCAATAACACTTGGCACTCACTAAATAAGGCTTTAGCAATTTGCAATGTGTGTTTATCAAAATATCTATGTGGAGCATAAGAAATACAGGTGTTCCCTTTAGCTTTAAAATGTATTTCACCACCCGAAAAAAGAGACTTATTGGCTACTAAAGCCCCATTCTTAATGGAAAAGTGCTCTGGTACACGTTGTTGGTTATTCAACCAAACTCGTAGGCTGGAAGTGAGTTTTTCTAGCTGAGCGGCCTCACAACATGCAGCGGTAAATAATATAAGAACAGTAACGATAATTTTATTGTTCATTATTCCACCACCTTACTTTTTGATCCTTTACAAGATACTCTTCAAGTATTGATAGCCAAATCGTTTCGGAAGAGGTTAAAGTCACGGACTGCAAAGAATCTATATCATTAGCGACCTTGAATGTAACGCTAGGATAGCTAGCTAATTGGCTCTTTTTAGGGTGAATTAAAAATGATTCTAATAGCTCAGAGTTATGTAGCTGATAACTTTGCTTTGCAATACTGTACTCACTAGTCAGGCCAAGTTTGTAATTAGCAGTATGTTCAAGACTCAATGTAATAGGTTTATTACTTTGAGTACGAAATGCTTTAAAGACAATGCTTATTGGGTGTTTGTTCTTCGAATAAAGCAGCTTAATTGGCTTATTTTTATCTAATTGGTAAAGGCGTTGTTTTACCCAAGGGCGATGACCGTACCAATTTTGATAAACAGTATTTGCTTCATCAATTAATTTCATTTTTTCTGACAAAGAGATATCACCGGTTTTGACTTCATTAGCACTATTGTTATTTATTTTTAATATCAGTCGGTTATCGTTTTCGCCAGAAGAGGGGAAGTAGTGATTGTTATTATAGATCCCAAAATTAAATTCTTGTGATGGCTCTGGCTTTTCATAATATCGTTTTGGACTTAAACCAAGTGCCACATTTGATAATGGCAAAACATTAAATAATTCCTTAGATTGGTAGTATGTTGTTGTTTCCTCAATATCTCTAGGTGGAGTGAAAGTACGAATATTTACGAAATGTTCTCGCTGCGCCAAGTCGTAATGGTTACTTGCTTTTTGCTCATACCAGGCTGCAATATCATAAAAGCCATCTGTTGATTCAGTCGTAAGCGGTTGATGTGCAGTGCGGCGTTGATAATGAAAGTTAGCGAGTCTTGACTTTACACGCAGGTATACATCGTCGCTAGATTCAACTTTAATATAGCGTGCTTGTTGCGGTGTACGTAGGTAATACGATGTGAGCATGCCTACCGCTTGTCTCTGGGTATTGCTAGCAATTAACCGGTCAAATTTAGATGCTTCACCTTTTATAGTGACGGCATATCGTTCGATTTGTTTTTTATTATTGTCGTATAAAGTTACGTATATTTGGCTGCTATTTAATGTTCTAAGTTCTAAATTTAGATGGCTTTCAGGGACGATATCAAATTCAACTGACACTTTTGGGTTTATCAAATAACTGCCAGCATAACTTGTTAAAATAACTGCCCCAGACTCTGTTCGCCATTGAGTTAACAATTCTTTTTCACTGCAGATTGTAATTAACCCCGCATTAAGTAATGGGGTTTTGTACGTGTTTACTTCATCAGTTTGAGTAAAGTTTATTTTTTTTGGCGCTTCAAACTGAAGTTTGTCATACCAGATCAATGAAGGGGGTTTTTGGTTATCACTGACAGTGAAAATTAAGCTATCACTTTCATCTAACTTGACACTGGCACACAAACTACCTCTAGTATAATAAGCTGCAAGGCTATACTGCTGCTGACTGAAGTCATAACTAATTACATTATACGGTAAGCTTTCGTATAGGATGTCTGACTTAAAGTCGATTTCAGGAATACCTTGTGGTGCAATTTTTTGCCACCAAAATGCCATTGCATTCGTTATTTCAGTATTTGTTAGAGTATTTTCACCCATGGTAAGGTAATCAGTTGCGCGCTTACGTCTATCTAGAGGCCGTTTTAACCAACTATTAAGTGGATCAACGTTTTGAACGGGGGTTTTCGCATGAACTCGAACTACCACGCCTTGAATTGATTTTTCTTCAGGGATAAGTAATAACGCTACGCTTTTTGCCGTAGGGTAATGAGCTATTGGCAGGTAAAATGATTGCCCAGACGCAACATTAAGCGATTGTTTATTCTCAATGATTTGTTTGATCTGTTGCTCTTCACTATGGTTAACTAGCTTTGAAGCGTGGTGGTAAGTTTCATCTAAGATCACCTCTTTTTTATCATTATAAAGAGTATATTTGATGGCATAATTAACTGGTTTATCAAGAGTAACCGATTGATCAAATACAGCATTTGAAAGTATACGCAGTGAGTGAGTCCGCTGATTAGAAAATGTATAAGTCAGTGGCTTTTTAGTACTTAACCATTGAACTTTTGAGCGAGTCTCTTTACTGGTTTTTGGGTTTACCGGTTCTGCTGAATCCAGCCAAATTAAAAAGCTATTCCAAGTAAATAAGGCGATTAATAAAACAGTGATAATAGCTAAGATGGCTAGGAAGCGTTTAATTAGATACATTAAAGCCTCCAACCATCATGTTGTTAAAAACATCTATATCAATCAGTTGATTGCTAGCTGGGTTATAGATGGCGATGAGGTTATTTTGCTTTTTGATCATCAGTACGAATTTATTCAACTGTTCTAATTTTATTGTCTGTAATACACACTCATTTAGTTCAGAACATATCGTCTTTAAGGCCGCAGTTTGTTTATCAGCAGTATATTTATTAATTTTTCGTTGGATTATTTGTTTATCATGGCTAGTGAGCGCTGCCCAGTTTGAAGGCGACAAAGTAGCTAGATTTATTGTGGTTACAGTCGGGTTATTCGAGATAGCGAGAAGGCGCATCAGAAGGCTGTTTTGATCAATTGAAAACTGTTCTTTAAAGTCAGATGCAATCCATAAGGTTGCCAGTTCACTGTTTGAATTAAACTGTTGATATCCATATTGTGGCGAACTACCAATTTCGAGGCCCCTAGTGGCTTTTTGACCTTCTACTACTTGATAGCTGACTCCTAGACTGCTTAAGTCTTTAGTGAGCTTTTCCATTAGAGGAGTTGCGATATCCCTTACTTGGGTATTTGAAAATGCAATTGCGTTAGGGCGGATCCATGATGGCGCACTGTGGCTACGGATCTGAATATTTAAGCTTGGTTGTTGTGCTTTAAAACGTGAATAGCTTTGATGAACAACATTGAATAATGAACCGACATTATTTGCTGCAAGAACATTTGCCTCAGGGTGAGCGTAGGGATGTGCACCTGCAATTAATAAGTTGGCAGCATTTGAATTAGTGAAAAGCTCACTTGCGAAACTTAACGTATTCCCTTCGAATATTGGCCTTGGGACACTTAAACTGATTGCTTCATGTTTACTCAGTGAAAATGCATATATACCTTGCCCAAGAGCCTGTGCATCATTACTTTGCAATGGGCTAAGCAGTATGTATCGCCCATTACTATTTTGTACAAGTTGTAGCTGGTAATTGAGTAATTCGGCTGTGCCATTAATCTGTTTTAAGTGATTTAATACATCTTCATTAAGTGATGAGTTGCCAATTTGCTCAATTAACTTATAAAGTGGTGTTAAGACTTCAAATTCCCAAAGGGCTACTTGGCTGTGAGTTAATGGCTGATAATTGAAACTGCCTTTACTGCTGATATAAGCGGAAAAGTCATCGACAATATGAGCCATATCTTCATTGATAATATTAAGTTTTAAATTACTATAGCGATAATTTTCACGGTAAATATACGCCAAAATATTGGTGTAATTATCTCCATCAAGAAAGACCTCAAGCATAGACCCGGTAAAGTCTGTTGCTGGTAAACTACTTTTGGCGGCTTTACCAAAATAAGTTGCTTCACTGCCTAAAAATTCATGGATCTCGCGCTGACTTATAGATTCTGGAAGTCGATTAAAGATCCAATATTGGCTTTTTACATCACTAGGAGTGCTTTTGAGTAAAGCTGCAGTATGACGGTTAGATTCGCGAACCTGTAACAGCTCATTAATTTCCAATGCATTAATGAAAGCTTGGTAAAATGGACTTTGTTGATTTTCTTTCGTCAACGTTACTTGAGGCGTCCTTGTGGCTCCAAAAACGAGTGCTTTGCTTTTTAAGTGTTGAAAGATAAGAGCTGCAGAGTCACTAGCAAGGCCCTCAGTTATAGGGTAGGGCACAGTGATTATTAAATTTGTCTGTGGTTTTTTATTAATTACAAATAAACCACGTTGTTGATTCTCAACAATATCTATTAGATATACATAATTATCATCACTCACAAGCTTAAAGCCGATAGAATTGAACATGGCACTGAGATGCCCCATTTTTTGCTTATTCTCGATGGCTTTGTTCAGTTGATAAATAGCATATTTGAAGTCAGATACAGCTTGACTTGCTTTATAGCTACTTACCGTTACTCTATTGGAGCGAGTGGTATATAAATAGCTTTTATACTGACTCACTTGCTGGTTAAGTGTTATGACTTGTAAGTTTTCTGCTTCAGGGCTAATACTTTGTTTTATTAGTAAAGAAGGCACAAGCATGACTAAAAAGCCAACAATAATGGCAAGGCTTCCACCTATTACAGAAGTTTGAAATGTAGCTCTAAGTACCAGACCCAGTGCATTTTTTTGATAAATCTTAAGGGCAAGTAAGGTAGCGAGCATATACCCAAATGCAAAGGTGTCGGTTACTTTAACCGTTGGAAAGAACCAAACGACGATATAGTTTAAAACAAGCTTAAAAATAAAGCCTATGGTAAAAAATAGCATCAGTAATCTGGCACCTTCAATATGTGCATGCCTTAGGCGAGTATAATGAATCAGAGAGCTTCCTACCGTTAATATAACGGCAGTTTCTATAAATGAGGTTAAAATTTTACTTGGTTGCGTTAGCTGTAAAGCTAATAACGCAGGTAGCATGATACCGTTAAATTCCCAGCCATACTTTAAATTTGCACGAGAGGCCAAAAAGGCTGTAATAACCAAAATAATATAGGCTTTAGGGGCAGCAATAATAGATGCGGCAACAGCTTCATACATTATACCTAAATTAGCGATGCTAAAATTGGTAAACGGCATGAGTACAAATCGCACCAATATATAAGTGATGAATAACTGAATAAAACTTACTTTCAGACCATACTTAAAACCGCCATTCCACATTACGTTAGCTGTTAATGCGATAATAATAAGACCTAAAGAATAAAGCTGAGATGCATAATCAAAAGTAATATCCCATAGGCTTAACTGGTCAGCTATGATTGGCCAAAATAGAGTATCCATACAAACACGGACTAAGATACTGATTAAGATGATGGCAAAAAAGCGGTCTCTGCCAAACATTTCACTGTAACCAAAGCGCTCCATCAAGTAACTTGCACTTATACGCATAAACCCATATACAACAATAGCTTCTATAATGATAACTGCTGCTGAGGTGGGGCTAATTATGAGTAATGGCACAAGATAACCCGGAACTACAAGGCCTGTAAGTGGAAATCCAAAGCGCAAATTGAGTAGGCATACAACGGCAGTCCCAACCCAAACAGTTGTAATAACGGATTGACCCAGTCCGCTACCTGCAGGAAAAAGCGCTAAAACGAAGTCCATTAAAGTCTAGCCTCCGGAATTACTTCTGGAGTGTCTTTAATAAATTCAAATAATATTCCAGACACTTGAAAAGGCGCACCGGATGCGGTTTGCGAGTTATCGGAATGAAGTGCTCTAATAATAAGCGTATAACTATGTTTATCTAGGTTAGCAGGTAGCTCAACAGTGGCTTTATTTAGAGTTATGTAGCGTAATTTCCCTTTTGCAGTTTCGATATCAAGTGCGCAACTTCGACAAAGTAAATCAAGGGCTGTCGTTTCAAAAATAGCAATTTGGTGCAGCTTAGCAAAGTGCTCTAAAGAAGCATTGGTTTGAATAATTTGACCAAACAAATTAAATAACACTGTAGCAGGACTGGTATGGTTAAATACCATTTCTAAGGTGGTTAGCTTTTGCTCCATTTCATTAAGTGAGCTTTTAACCTTCTGGCTAACCGATTCGTGAAGCTTAAATGTAAGTAGTCTATTAATTAGAGTTCGATTCTTAGCCTGTGTTGTTTTAAATATATGGTAATGGAATAGGAGCTCAGCAACTTGGGCAGCAAACTTATTAACGTTTTTTTCAAACGCTTGCTGATGAAAGCTTTGGTTAGGAACAATTGATAGAGCCCAAAAGCCACGTACATCACCAGCGTATACAAGTGGCGCAATGAATTCAATTTCACCTTTAATGACCTGTTTAAAAAAAGGACGGTTTATTTTCACAATGCCTAATGACTTTAACGCATTACTATAAGGTGTGCGTTGATAGTCTCTTCTCATTTCTTGGATATCATCGAGTTGGCAATTTATTGCGCGAATTTCAACTACTCGGTGGTCGTCTTCTTTACGGGCTAAAAAGATTGATTTCTCCAGATCTAATTGCTGACTTATTAATTGAATAATGGGATCCCATGGGGATGGGTGCTCAATAAAACTTTGAGGAATATAACGGCCCATCATCATCTGCTGAATGTTATTTACATCAGCTGTGAGCTCTTTGTCTTCAGAAATTTTTCGAGCAACTACAACCCAAATTAAAGTTGCAAAGGTCAGTGTGATGTATTGACCAATTGGAATGAAAAGTTTTGTAAAGTTCACTAAAAAGTAGCCGGCAGCACACCAAAATATAGTTATGCCGAAAGCGACTAGAAATGAATAACTTATAGATATTTTTTGATAAAAAAACAGCAAAGTAAACACAAAAACCTGTGCAAATACTACCGATATAGCAAAATTAAGCTCATTTATAGTGCTGTTTTTCTCAATACTATCAGCGATGTAAGCAAAAAGAAGTAAAGGATCATTTAGGCCTTCAAGTTTAGGAGCATGTATATTTACATTAAATTCAGCAGCTTGTTGACCAACAATGAGCACTTTATCTTCAAGTTGTTCACTCATAACGTCGAAGTTAAGTATTCGCTTAGCGGTAAATTTTGGAAGCGCAGATACGTCTAATCTGAAATTAATCAGTTTAGATTTGTCATGGTTATAATTAAAAACAGCTTGCCATACACTTTCACATTCAAGATTATCAGCAGCGGGGATACGCATTTGATAGGTTGCCCAAATCTCTACCTTTGGCATGCAATACTCACTACCAGCATAAGGATAGAAAACCCCTTCCTTGGTTGCAGGCTGTAGTGGCTCATCAGCTAACATGATGATTGCTCTTGGCTGATACTCGGATAGCTGAGTGACTAAGTCTGAATGATTAGTGCTGAGACTTTCACTTGTGATGAGCACAACGTTTGTTTTCTGAGTGCTACTAAACGAGCTTATTTTTTTATAGAAAAAAGCATCACTCGCTTGAAATATGTTCAGCAGGTTACTAAAAAGCACAATCGCAAATAAGAAAACAGTGAACCAAAAGGCTCTTTGCTGCGTTAATCGCAACAACTGTTGTAATGCAGCCAAAATTCCTCCTTAATCAAGTACAGTGAATGTAAGCTTTAAACTTACCTCACCACTTGAATTGACTTTTAAAAAGTCGAAACCGTGCATTTTATCGGTCTTCCATTGTCCGTTTTTTAGATTAATTTTTTGTTGCCAGCTAATCATAGCGACATCATCTAGGCGAATGATAGCTTCACCTGTATTGGGTGGATAGTGCCTAAACTGTAACTTAACACCACGAGGTGGGAGTTCTTTAGGCCCAAGAGTAAGTTCATCTGAAGGTAAACTAAAATCATAGCTAAAAGCGTGCCATGGCTGATCGCCTCCTTCGCTGACTGGAACTATGTTTTCTGCAAAGGTAAGGTCATCGATTTCAGTGGTATAGGTCAGTAATGCCTCGAATTGTCCACCATTTTCAGACTGTAAATAGGTTAGTAATGAAAAGTCTTTACTGAGATCAAGCTCGCCTGCTTCATCGGTTAATTCCATGACTCGCATTGTATGTCTAAATGGAATAATAGAAGGGGTATTATCAAATCTATCACGCGTTGAGCACAGAGCCTGCAAGCCATTAAGTGGCTTATCAGTGCAAGGTAAAACACTTTCACTGCTGTGATCCCATCGACTTACTTCAAACGCTTCGGTGTCATTGTCCCAATCTTCAAAATCACCAAACACCATAATATCACGGCCAAGTAAAAGGTTATCAAGCGCTTCATTGTTCACTTCAATAGATGAAACATAGGCTGCTGAAGATGGCGAATACTGTCTTAAATCGATGATGTCTGTAGTCGCGTCAATATCAATGGTCACTTGCTGAGATTTTTTACTTGCTTGATTAGCTGTAAAGTATATCTCTGCGTAGTTTTCACGGGGGATAAGGGTAATATTATCATCAGAAAGCTCAGCGATTCTTCTCAATAAATAATGACTTAAAAAACCGTTTGTGAATCGAGGCTTATAGTCCTCTAAATATATTGGGTAGGCAAAGCCGCGATTAATAGTTTGGCTTTGGGTATCAAGATCGAGCATGACAGCAAGACCCAATAAGGTGTCAAGTCTAGGCTGGTCAAATACAAAATTACCTAAACCTAATATGGCCGGTATTTTATTATATACAGCAAACCCTTGAGCAATATGAGGATGATGGCCAATTAATAAATCGGTGTTCTGCGAAGAAAGAACCTTAAATCGGCTACCTATATAGGGTGAAGGCGTATATGAGTATTCATCGCCACCATGCATTTGTGCGATTACAAAATCATTAGGATCAAGTTGCTCAAGTACTGCTCTAACTTCTTCTGAGTTAGTCAAATCCGCAGCCCCACCTTTATTCGCATCAGCGACATACGTATATTGGTGCTCTTTTCCCGTAATTGTGGTTGCTGCAAAAAGTGTTAAGTTAACATCTTCAAGGTTATGTGAGACAGTTTTAAATGCTTCAGAGTCGTTAAGGCCTGCACCGCTATTAAGAAATCCTGCACTTGAGACTTCAAGCAAGGTATCTTCAAGGCCATTTTGCAAATAGTCATAGATGTGATTATTACCGAGGCCGACATAATCAATGCCAATTTCAGTTAGGCTTTGCAATGATTCTGGTAATGAAAAGAAACTGAACTCTTTGGTTGGGTGTACATTCGTTGGCATTGTCGTCACTGGCGACTCAAGATTGACTGATGAAAAGTCAGCAGCCCTAAACAGTGCTGCCACTTGGTTGGTAATCGCAATACTGTCTTCTCGCGCTGAGTCAGGTCTAATTAGCGCATTACTAACATCAGGTACTGATGTACCCATGGTGTCTAACTTGGGGTCTAGAAAACGTCGACCAAACATTGTATCACCTGCAAATAGCAAACTCTTTGAGTTAGCAGGCTTTGTTTCTAACTGAATATGGGAAGTGAAAAAGTTAGGCTGATTTACTAAAATGCTCGCTTTAGGGAAATAGCCTAGTTGTGTAATGAAAATTGCATGGTTACCAAATGAAAGGTTATTGATAGAGACTCGTCCATTTACATCAGAGAGATACTCTTGAGCTGCTACAGAAACAGTTACATGACTAAGAGGCGCTTGATTCTCATCTGTTATAGTAAATTCGACGTCAGTAGAACCAGCAATTAATGCTTCACGGTCACTAATTGAATCTTGCTTTTGTTGTTGTGGTTTATCTTCATTGGGGTCTTTTACTTTACATGATAATAAAGTTGCGCAAAGAATTAACACCAAAGAATTAATAACTATTCTCAATTAACACCTCAAGCTGACACCTAGTTTAGTTTAAATAGGTCAAAATTATTACGGTCATTTTATAATTGCGTAGGGGTGGGAACAACACGTCTAGGGCTCTGAAAATTCAGATATTGCAGTCAAAAACGGTAAAAATGAGAAGCGTTAACTAAATAAAAATTAAAAACTAATGATATAAAATGGTTTATTTTTGAGGTGCAACCTAAATTCATTAGTTGGTCAGAGAGGATACACTAAGCTAGTTTTTAATATGGAATTGGCTATGAGAATTAAATAAAAAAGGCCAATATATGGCCTTTTTGTGCGTATGGGCTTTCACAAAATGAAAGTTAGAATTTGTATTTAACACCGAACATAGCAACAACTGGGTCGATTTCTACAGTTGAAGTTAATGCTTTTGCGCCGTCAGCATAAACTGTAGCGTCTGTATCGATGTCGATTAGTGAAACCATGCCATGAAGGCCCCAGTTTTCACTCATCATGTAGTTAAAACCAGCTTGAGCTGCAAAGCCAAATGAATCATCTAGTTTAACTTCTACATCGTCAGTACCTAGTGTTGCTTTTAAAGCTGCTGAAGGTTTCTCATCAAAGAAAGTTGTATAGTTAAGACCAACACCCACAAATGGACGGAACTTATAAGTTGAGTCTAAGAAGTGGTATTGCGCTAAAAGTGTTGGTGGTAAATGTTTGATTGTCGCAATTTTGTTACCTGCTAAACCACCAGCACCTTGAACATCATGACTAAAAGGTGTTGCTGCTACTAATTCAATTACCCAATTGTCATCAAGCGCATAATCTACAGTAATACCTAATTGAGTATCATCATCTGCACGTAGACCTAATGTTGGTGCTTCATTGATTTTTGAACTGTCGTTATCAGGGTTTACATTAATTGCACCTACGTTCACGCTTAAGTTTGCGTTTGCAACAGGAGAGAGTGCTAATAGTGAAGTAAGTAATGCAATGCTTAATTTAGTTTTCATGTTGTTCTCCGCGAACTACTTGTCTTATTTGGTTGACGCTATTATTACCAAGTTGAAGCGGACAAAACCTGTTCTAGATCAAAGTTTCAAAAATGTTTGAACTAAGTGAAGGCATTTATTGATTTAGATTAAGTTTTTAAGCGGGTACAGCAAAAAAAAGATTGACTCTTATTGACTCTATATTCATTTACGGCTGGTAAACTAACGGTGTTATTTGCTTATTAGGTGTTTTTCATGGCTGATCCCCAGCATTTATTTCTTCATGGCTCGATTTCAAAAGCGCTACTTAAATTAGGTATCCCGATCATCTTAATCAATATTTTGCAGTCGGCTTATCAGCTGACCGATGCATTTTGGGTAGGACGTTTAGGGGCAGAGCAAGTAGCTGCTGTTTCTGTCAGTATGCCTGTTACTTTTTTAGTGATTGCTATTGGCTCTGGGTTGGCTATGGCGGGCGCTATTTTATCTGCTCAATATATGGGAGCTGGCCAGCAAGATAAGGTAAATCATGTTGCTGCGCAAACCATGTTAATGGTGACAATAACCGCAGCCTTACTTGGCTTAATTGGCTATGTGCTATCACCTTACTTTTTGACTTTATTAGGTGTTGAAGAGCAAGTGTTTGGTGATGCCCTTAAATTTATGCATGTATCATTTATTGGCGTTGTGTTTGTGTTTATTTATGCCATGTTTCAAGCTCTAATGCGTGGCATAGGGCAAACCAAGGTGCCGCTTTACATTGTAAGCGGTACTGTGTTACTCAATTTTGTGCTCGATCCCTTACTGATTTTTGGTTTTGGTGAGTTCTCTGGCTTTGGCGTAATGGGGGCTGCATTAGCTACACTTATCACGCAAAGCTTAGCGGCTGCAATCGGAGTATGGGTGTTTTTACGTGGGCGTCATGGTATTCAACTTAAACTCTCTAGTTTTAAACCAGACTGGCAATATATGAAGCAAGCCTTCTTTTTAGGGGCTCCTGGGTCGGTTGAACTATCAGCGAGAGCATTTGGTTTAATCATTATGTCTTTTTTGGTGGCTAGCTTTGGTACGCATACCATTGCTTCTTATGGTGTAGGATCTAATATTTTGCAAATGGTGATGATTCCAGCAATGGGTCTTTCAATGGCTGTTTCGACCTTGGTTGGTCAAAATATGGGAGCGAGAAACCCACAGCGTGCTGCACAAATAACACATTTAGCCTCGCTTTGGGGGCTGCTAGGCCTGACATTAGTAGGCGTTATAGCTTATGTATTCGCTGAATACTTGGTGGCTTTTTTCATTCCCGATGATGAATCTGTGATTGCTGGTGGTGCAGAGTTTATCCGCGTTATGTGTTTAACTTGGGGCGGAATAGGCGTACAGCTTTGCGTGGTTGCTGCATTTAGAGCTTCAGGTAACATGCTTAATGCTATGGTTGTCTCACTGCTTTCACAGTGTGTTATCCAATTTCCAACAGCGTATATTTTGTCTAAACATACCTCACTTGGACCGCAGGGCATATGGTATTCCTTTGCAATCACCAATGTACTCGTGGCGCTAATTACTTATCTTTGGTTCGCAGCAGGTCGTTGGCAACGAACACAATTAACGAAAGAAGACAAAGAGATTGCTAAGGTGACCCAAGAAACACTCATCGAAGAAGGAAATCATTAATTTAACTTTCACACTGCGGTCATAATCTCTCGTTGTAATAACCCAAGCTTTCTAAATGACTAGGGTTATTATGAGTTTGGTATCAAATGTTGAATTAGCATCACACCCATCAGCACAGTTTGAGGTGGTAAAAGCATTACAAACCTTGATTCGATTTAAATCGGTAACACCTGCTCAAGCAGGCGCGATTGATTGGCTTGAGGACAAGTTAAGCCAATTGGGCTTTGAATGTGAGGTGTTTAGCTTTAATCATGTTACTAACTTAATCGCTAAAGTAACCTTTGGTGATGGGCCTGTTGTTGCTTTTTCGGGTCATATTGATGTGGTGCCTGCCGCTCAAGGTGATTGGCGAGTTGACCCTTTTAGCGGCGAAATAGTTGAAGGCAATATTTATGGCCGTGGCGCTGCAGATATGAAAGGTGGTGTTGCTGCAATGTTTTGCGCAACCAATCGCTTTTTAGCGCAAAATAGCAATAAACGAGGCACATTTTACTGGTTAATAACCTCAGATGAAGAGGGCGAGGCTGAATACGGCTCTTTATTGATTGCTGAGCGTCTAGCCAAACAAGGCGTCGTGCTTGATGGTTGCCTAGTTGGCGAGCCGACGAGTCACTTGCATGTTGGTGATACCATTAAAAATGGCAGACGTGGCGCATTGTCTGCTCGATTATCTATTCAAGGTAAAGCTGGACATGTTGCCTATCCAGAAAACACCATAAACGCAGCGCATTTAAGTGCAGAGGTTGTGAAGCGCTTAACGGCAATTTGCTGGCACAAAGATGAAGCTGGCTCGGCAACAACACTGCAAGTGACCGGAATTAATATTGCTAATGTGGTAGATAACCTTGTTCCTGCTCAATGTGAGCTCACTTTTAACGTGCGTTATAGTCATGGCTATAAAAGTAAAGACGTTAAAGAAGAAATTCAGTTTGCATTGGCAGATTTAGCATCGCAGCTAACGCTTGTTTGGGAGCGCCCGTGCGAATCATTTTATACCATGCATCAAGCAAGCAATTGCTTATTGCAGCAGCTTGAACAAGCTGTGCATGAAGTAACTGGCAGCTTTCCTATGCTTAGTACCAGTGGTGGCACATCTGATGGCCGCTTTTTTGCTAATGAGCACACGCAAGTGATTGAATGTGGCGTGAGAAACCATACTATTCATCAAGTTAATGAACACGTTCCCATTGCAGATTTAAAAGCCATTGAGCAAATATATTTAGCTGCGCTTAGAAATATATTTAATTAAAAAAAGAAAAAGTCGGCGCGCTTGCCGACTTTTTTTAGTTATTTTATAACGACTATTCGCGTATCTGTCCTAAGTAGCGTTTGGCTTTACTCGCTTTCACTTTATCTAAGTCGACAAGCACTAAACCATCAATGCAGTTATTAAACTCAGGGTCGATACTAAAACTTAAAAATTGTACGCCACCTGGCTCACAAAGTTCTGTATATTGTTTGAATAAGGTAGGGACTTGCGCGCCAATATTGGCGAGTACATGCTTAAGTTCAACAAAATCTTCTTTAATATCATCCCCAGCGAATAACTGAGCACATTGTTCTTTTTGTGATTCGGTATGACGATATTCATTGTTTGGAATTGCTAACACTTGTTTTGCACTATAATAATGCTGGTAATAATGAACGAGTAGCGATTTAGCTTGCTCGGGTAGTGCGTTAGATACACTGACTGCACCAAACAAGTAGCGGTATTGTGGGTAACGATTAACAAAGGCGCCGATGCCGAACCACAAATAGTCTAGGCTCTTTCTGCCCCAGTATTTGGGTTGCACAAAGCTGCGACCGAGCTCAATGCCTTTTTCAAAATACGGATCCATATCATCGCTGTAGCTAAATAGGCTATCAGTATATAAACCTTTGCGGCCATGTTTTTCTATAATATCTTGTGCGCAGGCAAGTCGGTATGCGCCGACTAGTTCAAGTTGCTTAGCATCCCACAGTACGAGGTGTTGATAATCCATGTCGTATTTATCTATATCTCGGCGTTTACCACTGCCTTCACCGACTGCACGAAACGCAATTTCACGAAGTCGTCCTAGCTCACGGAAAATTGGTGAGCTACCACAGTATTGATATAGGTAAATTTTCATACCATCAGAGGTTTCACCCAATAACTCACACTCTTCAATGGCTTTTTTTAGATCTTTTGTCGCTTCTGGGCTTGCAATGGGGGTTTGCGTCTTTAACGGCAGAGGTTTTTTAGTGATAAGTCGATACAGCTGCTTTCTTATAAGCTGGGCTATTTCTTTATCTTTTAAATTCTCAATTAAATATGACTCAGGAGGGATGGATGCCCCAATTTCAAACTCTAGTGACTTCTGTCGCTGTTTAAACATTTCTTTGACTAATAATAAACTAGCTAATGGTTTATAAATCATTGAAGTACCATAAAATAGCGGGCTGTTTTTCGCTTTGATATAAATTGGCAAAATAGGTGCATTGGCTTTTTTTGCCATCCTTAAAAAGCCAGAGTTCCATTTACAGTCTTTTATTCCGGTTGGACTTAACCTTGAAACTTCACCGGCAGGGAAGATTAATAGCGCACCGTCTGATTTTAAATGCTGTTGGATATTAGCAAGCTCTTTCTTTTTACTTGTGCCAGAGAGGTTATCAACGGGAAGAAGTAACGAGTGCATAGGGGTGATTGACATCAGCATGCGGTTTGCAACGACTTTTAAGTCAGGACGCACACTTGATAATACTTTTATCAGCGCTAATGCATCGAGTGAACCAATAGGGTGGTTAGCCACAATGACGACATTACCCTCACTCGGAATATGTTCCATTTGCTTAGGCTTGTAGCGCGTGTCAAAGTCCAGCTCATCAAGTACTTGCTCTACAAACTCTAGTCCTTGTAAGTGTGGGTATGCATCACCAAAGGCAACAAACTCTTGCTCATGTAATAAATAACCCAGACCTTTCTTTACTAAGCCTTTTACTTTTGGTGAATTTTCTAACTGTGGTAAATTTGCTTCTATTACTTTATCAACACTGATCATACAAACCTCAAACATAAACGCATTCAGCGATGAGGTTAGGGTAAGAGTTCGCTGTGACAGTTAGGTTGCAGTTGTGTGACTTTTTAAAGAGCGCTTCGAGTACGAAGCAAAATGGAGAAGACAATGATTTTACTTGTAGCTGTAACTGGCCGAGATTGCAGCCAATTAATTGCCCGATTACAAGCGTTATTACCAGAGGTTGACGTGCAGCTTTGGTCTGAGTGTACTGACTACGAAGCAGTTGAGTTTGTACTGGCTTGGAATGCCCCTGCTGATTTATGGCCTAAGCTGGTAAATTTAAAAGCGGTTTCTTCATTCGGTGCAGGCGTTGATAGCATCGACTTAACGAAGATAGCAGCGCATGTTCCCGTTGTTAGAATTGTTGATGATAACCTTGCAAATGACATGGCAGAGTATGTGTTGACTCATGTGTTAGCACACAAGCTTAGGCTTAAAGAATATTATTTAAAACAATCAGCCTGCACTTGGAAGCCAAAGCGAGCGTATTCACATCAACATGTGGGTATCTTGGGTTATGGCGAACTAGGTAAAGCCTGCGCTAAGCGTTTACTTCGCAACGGTTTTCAAGTAAGTGCTTGGTCTAATAGTGAAAAACATGATTCTGAGGTGAATACGTATTACACGCAGCAGGGTTTATATGAAATGCTTGGTCAAATTGATTTTCTCGTTTGCTTACTTCCACTTAATCAACACACTCAGGGCATTATCAATAAATCACTTCTTAGTAAACTGCAAACCCATGCAGTGCTAATTAATGTTGCCAGAGGCAAACATGTGGTTGATGAAGATTTACTGAGGGCACTTGATAGTGAGCAATTACGAGGTGCAACGCTTGATGTATTTAGTGAAGAGCCCTTACCTAAAACACATCCATTTTGGTCTCATGAAAAGATAACCTTAACGCCTCATTGCGCTGCATTATCAGATTTAGAGTCAGTCACTTTGCAAATTGCGGGTAATGTTAAAAGATTAATTGAGGGTAAAAATCTAATAAATCAGGTTGATAGAACAAAAGGTTATTGACGCATTACAAATTAGTTTAATAAACACCTTGTTAACATCTGTAACTTTGCTATTCTGTTGTTGCTCAATAAAAAAACAATAAAAAGAGGCGTTATGAAATCTAATCAAGGTGGGGCTAAATTTAGCCTAGTCGTAGTGTCAGTTATCGTTCTAGGTGTGTCAGCATGGTTCAATCAAGCTAATGCATCTGAGCAACCAGCTCAGGCCATTGATATTAGCCAATCATAACCACAAATCATTGTCAGCTAGTGCAGCATGTATAATACCAATCCGTAATAATACTTAATCTTTTTGAGGGATTAAACATGTCGCTAACTAGGTTAAAATTTTTCATTTAGAACAACTAAATAACGAAATTTTTGCCTTGTTATCAACGAGGCTATGTTGCCTCAAAATAGACTAATAAATTAAGCGTATTGGTATAAATGCTGCACTTCAATCGCTTATTCAACTAACTTCTTTTTGAATGTATTTCTCTATTCTCGTGTTTTTTCTCGTCTGACTTTTTAATCATTACATACGTTGCACCGCTACCACCATGATGTTTAAGAGCACTATGAAACGCTAAAACGGCTGGAATTTCTTGCAGCCACTTGTTGGTGTAACTCTTTAAAATACCCGGCTGTGATTTATTTTTGATACCAATACCATGGCGAATTAGTACGACACGAATATTTCGTTTATGGCAGTCATCAATAAAATTAAAAAGCGTACTGCGCGCTCGTTGAAGAGGCTGGCCATGCAAATCAAGCGTGGCATCGAGTTGATATTTAGCTAAGCGCAGATTTTTATATACTTGGCCTTGTACGCCATCTTTTTTAAATGCCAATATGGCATGAGGATCTAATAGCTCAACGAATTCAGTACGTAAATAGTTTTCATCAATTGCTAAATCACACTCAGCTGCTTTACGTTTTTCTTGTTGCGCTAAAGAAGGGCCCTGTTTCGTGGAATCAAATTGAACAGTGTCATGCTTAAGAGGTTTTACGTCTTCCATTGATGAGAGAAATAAGTCGAAGTCGTTTAATGACATAAGGTACCTCCAAATTATTTATATACGCCGTTTATGGTATCTCAGTTCAATTATTTTGTAAGTAAAAAAAAGCCCAAACAGAAGGCTGTTTGGGCATAAAAGATGATAGATGGGATAGCCTATTCTATCAATTTATCTTAGGAGAAGATTAACCTTGATTGATATTCAATTGGCCAAATGTGTAGACCTTGAATAAATAAAATGTGTTGATCAACACCAAGCTCATATTCGAGATAACGCTTGATGACATCAGATCTAAACTAAACGATAAAAATAATAAACTACACGCGCTAATTGCCGCAAAACGCAGTAATGTGAGCTGGTTAATAAAAAATGCACCTAGCCCTAGTGCAAGTAATGTAAAGTTTAAAAGCCAATCTAGCTCGTTTAGCATGGTCGTATCTGATCGTGTCTGTGTTGAAAAAGGAGCGCCATTATGGTGATCTTTTACACAGCTTTCAACCAAGTAATTTTTAATTTTCGGATTAGATTTTTTAATCTATTAATAGCTTTTTCATTGCTGCAATAAAACCGCTTTGTTCTGTTACACGATACTTCTGACAAGTATCTGGTTTATGCTTATCTTGGCATAAGTATATAGTGTTGCGGCTTAGGTCTGCGCGCGGGCTGAGGCTTGAATCAAATAAGTTTGCACCATAGCCAAAAACACCTGGCCAAAATACACTTTGTGAGACCATACCAAGCTTTTCATAAGTGATTAACATCGGTTTTGGTGTAATTAATAGAATTAATACAACAGCTGCGAGTGCGTACCAACGTGTTTTGCTTTTTTTAAGTTCTACTTCAGGGGCTGTTTGTTGCGCTACTTGTGCGCGAGCTTGTTGTTGATTTGACGGTCTTTGACGCTTGGCTTGCGTTGGTTTTTTTCGTTCAGGTGTTTTACCAAGCAAAGATTGTTTTTTTATTTTATTAGACATAAAGCTTATCTGGCCTTTTAAATGTAGGTATCTATAATGAGATTATAACGAAGTTTTTGATATAATAGTCAAATTCAAATCACTTATAGGTTAAATGCGTTACACTCTTGAGTGCAATGAGTGTTTATCTTCATAGTTTAAGAGGAATAGTATGGATACGCAGCTTTCAATTCTTATTGTGGACGACGTAGGCACGGTTCGCAGTTTTTTAAATCAAACATTAATGCACCTAGGTATAGACAATGTGCGTGAGGCTTCTACGGCCGCGCAATGTTTAAGCGCATGCAAAGAAAAAGAATTCAATATTATCTTTTTAGATATTGAATTACCTGATGGTGACGGTAAAGAGATTATCTCACAAATCAATGAAATTTCGCCTGAAGCAAATGTGGTCATGGTTTCGGCCCATTCGACAGTAGAAAATGTTAAAGAGGCGATCGAAAAGGGGGCTAAAGGATTTGTTGTTAAACCTTTTACACCTAAGAAAATTGCAGCGATGCTGAAGAAGTTTTACCCTGAGCTGGAAATTGTCTAGCGAATTAATTTAATGAGGTAAATTGAGCGATTACTTTGTTAAATTCTAAATAAAAAAAAACCGGCATAAGCCGGTTTTTTATATATTCATCAAAAACAAATTATAGCGCTTTGATTTTAGCTGCTAAACGGCTCTTATGACGAGCTGCTTTGTTCTTGTGGATTAGACCTTTAGTTGCGTAACGGTCTAGGATAGGTGTTGCAACAGCGAATGCTGCTTGTGCAGCTTCTTTGTCGCCCGCTTCAATAGCAGTAACTACTTTTTTGAAGTAAGTACGCATCATTGAACGACGGCTTGCGTTATGTTGACGATTTTTTTCGCTCGTAATAGCGCGTTTTTTTGCAGACTTGATGTTAGCCAAGGTTTGCTCCTAACAATCTTAAAATAAGCTTAATTTAAAGGCCGTGGAATATGCCTGTTTTTATCATGAATGTCAACGAAATTTTGACATCTCAAGAAAAACTGCTCCTTATAACGAACATCAATTTGCCGCTTTAGCAGTTAATATCGCTATTGTAACAAAGGGTCGGGTTCGAGCCTAGTGCTTTAAAGATATTTTAGGCATAATCGCCCATCTTAGAGGTTTTTTGATAATAGGTTTAAGGTGGCAAAAGGATTATTTCGTTCTGGGATGATTGTCAGTGCAATGACAATGATTTCGCGTATTTTAGGATTAGTGCGAGATGCTGTTGTAGCGAACCTGCTTGGCGCCAGTGCCGCTGCAGATGTATTTTTGTTTGCCAATCGTATTCCTAACTTTTTAAGACGTTTGTTTGCCGAAGGTGCATTTGCACAAGCCTTTGTGCCGGTTTTATCTGAAATAAAAGAGCAACAAGGTGATGACAAAGTCAGGCTGTTTGTTGCTCAAGCTGCTGGCACTTTAGGAACTATTTTATTAATTGTTACCTTGTTTGGGGTCGTTGCTTCCCCTGTCATAGCAGCCCTATTTGGCACTGGCTGGTTTATCGATTGGTGGCAAGGAGGCGAAAATGCTGAAAAGTTCGTACTTGCCAGTGCGCTTTTAAAACTGACTTTCCCGTATTTATTTTTTGTAAGTTTAGTTGCCCTTAGTGGTGCGGTAATGAACGTATATAATCGTTTTGCTGTTGCGGCGTTTACTCCAGTGCTGTTGAATATATCGATCATTAGTTGCGCTATCTTACTTCATGATAAATTTTCGGTAGGGGCATATGCGCTTGCTATCGGCGTGTTTGTCGGTGGTTTAGTGCAGTTGCTATTTCAATTGCCATTTTTATACCGTGCACGCATGCTGAGCCGCCCAAAGTGGGGATGGCAAGATGAAAACGTTAAAAAAGTCCGAAAACTAATGCTTCCTGCGTTGTTTGGTGTTTCTATCAGTCAAATAAATTTGTTACTCGACACCATGATTGCCTCAATGTTGATGACAGGCTCTATCGCTTGGCTTTACTACTCAGACCGTTTAATTGAGTTTCCTCTTGGCTTATTTGGTATCGGTATCGCAACGGTAATTTTGCCGGCACTGTCAAAGTTGCATAGCACCAAAAGTACTAGAGATTTTCAGCTGACCTTAGACTGGGGAGTACGGTTTGTTATATTTTTAGGTTTGCCTGCCATGTTTGGTTTAATGGTGATAAGCCCGCTAATTATTACGGTTTTATTTGACCATGGCGCGTTTCAGGACGGTGAAATTGATCATGTGAAAGCGGTAAGTTACGGTGTGATGGCCTATTCTGTGGGATTGGTTAGTTTCATGTTGATCAAGGTGTTAGCACCCGGCTTTTACTCTCGCCAAGATACTAAAACCCCCGTAAAAATAGGCATTAAAACACTCGTGTTGAATATGGTGTTTAATATTATGCTAGCACCATTTATCGGTTATTTGGGGTTAGCGTTGGCAACAGCGATGTCGGCCAGTTGTAATGCTTATTTGTTGTATCATCAACTGCGTAAAGAAGGGGTCTATCAGTTTTCAGTGATGAGTTTAGGTTTTACATTTAAGTGTTTGTTTTCAAGTGTATTAATGGCTGCTTCGGTGTGGGTTGTTGGTCAGCAATTTGCGTGGAGAACATGGCACTTTACTGAGCAAGTGCTGCTGTTGAGCGGGTTATTAGTGTTGGCGGTTTTTGTGTACTTTGCGGCCTTATTCATTTTAGGTGTGCGACTAAATACGATAAAAAGTGTTGCAACTACTGAATCAAACTAAAAAAAAGATTATAATCGGCGTTTCAAGCTCGATATCAATGTTTTGGGCTCGCTTATAAAGGCAAAAAGGTGGCATGGAGTTAATTAGAGGTATTCACAATATTCGCGCGCAGCACTATGGCTGTGTGTTGACCATTGGTAATTTTGATGGCGTGCATTTAGGTCATGCTGAAGTGATTAAAGGCTTGCTTCAAGACGCACAAAAACATCAGTTGCCAAGTACCGTGATGTTATTTGAGCCTCAGCCACAAGAGTTTTTTGCCAAAGATAATGCACCAGCGCGTTTGACTCGACTTCGTGATAAGCTCAGCTTACTTGCTAAATTAGGAGTGGAGCGGGTGATTTGCATTAGTTTCAATCAGCAATTTGCCAATATGGAAGCCGAGCAGTTTGTTAGTCATGTACTGGTTGAAAAATTAGGTGTCAAAGCATTAACCGTGGGCGATGACTTTTGCTTTGGTAAACGTCGCCGTGGTGATTTTGCGCTACTGAAAACTATGGGCGCTGAGTTAAACATGGATGTGAAAAGTACTGCAAGTTTTCGCAGACTCAATGATAGGGTGAGCAGTACTCTTATTCGTCATGCGCTTGCTGCAGGGCAATTAGAAGATGCTAAGACCATGTTAGGTCATGGATACGCAATTTCTGGGCGCGTTATTCATGGTTGGGCAAAAGGCCGTGAATTAGGGTTCAGAACCGCCAATATTGCATTGAAACGCCAAGTATGCCCTGTGAATGGGGTGTTTGCGGTGCGAGCAAAAGTTGGTAATAAAGAATTATTTGGGGTTGCAAATATTGGCAACAAACCCACATTTAATGGGACACGTGCATTGTTAGAAGTTCATCTCTTCGACTTTGCGCAAGACATTTATGGACAATTCATGCACGTGGAGCTAATCAAGAAGCTTCGCGATGAGAAAAAATTCGAGACATTAACACAACTGACGGCGCAGATTGCAGATGATGTAACCGCCGCTAAGCAGTGTTTTGGTTTAAATTAGGTAGCCGATACGGAAAGTAGGATTAATGAGCGACTACAAACATACTTTGAATTTACCGGAAACAGCGTTTCCAATGCGCGGCAATTTGGCACAACGTGAACCAAAGATGCTTAAGACATGGTATGAAGACGATCTATATGGTCAAATTCGCAGCGCTAAAAAAGGTAAAAAAACCTTCATTTTGCATGACGGCCCTCCGTATGCAAACGGTGATATCCATTTAGGCCACTCGGTAAACAAAATCCTTAAAGATATTATTGTTAAGTCAAAAACCTTGTCTGACTTCGACGCACCTTATGTGCCGGGTTGGGACTGCCACGGTTTACCTATTGAATTAATGGTTGAAAAGAAAGTAGGCAAGCCTGGCGTGAAAGTGTCTGCCGCTGAGTTTCGTGAAAAGTGCCGTGCATACGCCAAAAAACAAGTTGAAGGTCAAAAAACAGACTTTAAACGTCTTGGTGTATTTGGTGACTGGGACAAGCCTTACTTAACAATGAACTTTGACTTTGAAGCGAACGCAATTCGCGTACTTGGTCGCATCATTAAAAATGGTCACTTACATAAAGGTGCTAAGCCTGTTCACTGGTGTACAGATTGTGGTTCAGCACTCGCTGAAGCGGAAGTTGAATACCAAGATAAACAGTCACCAGCAATCGATGTTCGTTTTGAATTTGCTGATCAAGACGCTGTTATTGATGCGTTCGAACTAGCAGAGGGCCATCATGGCACTGGTGCTGTTAGTACCGCCATTTGGACGACAACACCTTGGACATTACCAGCTAACCGTGCAGTAGCAGTTCACGAAAAGCTTGAATATGCCCTAGTTCAAGTTGATGACGAAGGCGCACAGCAGCGTTTAATTTTAGGTTCAGAGCTAGTAAAAGATGCAATGGACCGTTATGGCTTTAAGCATTACCATGTACTAGGTTATGTAAAAGGTGCGGCACTTGAGAATTTACAGGTTGCTCACCCGTTCTATGACTTCACAGTGCCTGTAATTGTTGCTGATCACGTAACAACTGATTCTGGTACTGGTGTTGTTCATACTGCGCCTGGTCACGGTCAAGAGGATTTCGCGGCAGGTCTTGCTTATGGTTTAGAAGTTGCTAACCCTGTTGGTGCAAACGGTGTTTACTTACCTGACACACCAATGTTTGCTGGTCAGCACGTATTTAAAGCAAATGCGAGCGTGATTGACGTATTAACTGAAAACAATGCGTTATTACACCATCATGCGCTTACACATAGCTACCCACATTGCTGGCGTCATAAAACACCAATTATCTTCCGTGCTACGCCACAGTGGTTTGTAAGTATGGATCAAGCTAACCTTCGTCAAGATTCATTAAATGAAATCAAAAAGACTGAGTGGTTACCTGAGTGGGGCGAGAGCCGCATTGCAAACATGGTTGAAGGCCGTCCTGATTGGTGTATTTCACGTCAACGTACATGGGGTGTGCCAATTGCATTATTTGTTGATAAAGACACAGGTGCGCTTCACCCAAATACGCAAGAGCTAATCGAAGAAGCCGCAAAACTGGTTGAGAAATCAGGTATTCAAGCTTGGTATGACTTAGACCCTGCAACCTTGCTTGGCGATGACGCTGAGCAATACATGAAAGTACAAGATACCCTAGATGTATGGTTTGACTCAGGCGTGACTCACGCATGTGTGGTTGATGCTCGTGAAGATTTAACGAGTCCGGCAGATCTTTATTTAGAAGGTTCTGATCAACACCGTGGTTGGTTCATGTCGTCAATGATGACTTCGGTTGCTATCAATGGTCATGCGCCATATAAGCAAGTGTTAACACACGGTTTCACAGTTGATGAAAACGGCCGCAAGATGTCTAAATCATTAGGCAATGTAATTTCGCCACAAAACGTGATGAACAAACTAGGTGCTGACATCTTACGTTTATGGGTTGCATCAACTGACTTTACAGCCGAAATGACTGTATCTGATGAAATCTTTAAACGTTCAGCTGACCGTTACCGTCGTATCCGTAACACCAGCCGTTACTTACTTGCGAACCTTAATGGTTTTGATCCTAAAACGGATCAAGTTGCAATTGAAGACATGGTTGAGCTTGATCGTTGGATTGTGGGTCGTGCAGCTGAGCTGCAAGATGAAATCTTAGCGGCTTATGACAAGTACCAAATGTTACTTGTAACGCAAAAGCTAATGAACTTCTGTACTGGTGAGCTTGGTTCGTTCTACCTAGACGTAATCAAAGATCGTCAATACACAGCTAAAAGCGACAGCCATGCACGTCGTTCATGTCAAACTGCGCTTTACCACATTGCTGAAGCAATGACGCGTTGGATGGCACCGATTTTAAGCTTCACCGCGCAAGAAATTTGGGAAGCATTACCAGGTGAGCGTGACAAATTCGTATTCACTTCAGTGTGGTACGATGGCTTACAAGCATCTTCACAAGGTAAATTCAGCAACGATGATTGGTTAACAATCCTTAATGTTCGTGATGAAGTAAACCGTGTGCTAGAAGCTGCTCGTAAAGAAGACGTTATTGGTGCAACACTACAAGCAAACGTAAGCATCTACGCTAGTGAAGAGCTAAGCTCGAAATTAGCTGCATTAGGTGATGAATTGCGCTTTGTATTATTAACTTCAGGCGTGACAGTTGAAACAGTGACAGCGCAGCCTGAAGGTACTCAGGTGACTGAGATTGATGGTTTATTCATTAAAGTTGCCGCAACAACTGCTGAAAAATGTGAGCGTTGTTGGCATTACTGTGATGATGTAGGTGCTGATCCAGCACACCCTGAAATCTGTGGCCGTTGTGTAAGTAATGTTGACGGCGATGGTGAACAGCGTCAGTTCGCATAGGAGTTGTTAGTGAGCAAACTAGCCGGAAAAAGTGGCTTGGTTTGGTTATGGCTGAGTCTACTACTTTTAGTAGTAGACCATGCGACAAAAACACTTGTCGTTAATACCATGGCCTACAAAGAGTCGATAGATATTCTGCCGTTCTTTAATTTCACCTATGTACATAACTATGGTGCAGCATTTAGCTTTTTAAGTGATTCTGGTGGTTGGCAGCGCTGGTTTTTTAGTTTGATTGCTGTGTCGATCAGTGTGTTATTAGTGTGGTGGCTTAAACGCTTACCAGCGACGAACAAGGTCTTGTGTTCTGCTTATGCGTTAGTGTTAGCCGGCGCGATTGGCAATTTATACGACCGCATCGCTTATGGCTATGTTATTGACTTCTTACACGTATATTATGA
Organism: Pseudoalteromonas sp. NFXS39; assembly: GCF_040148775.1. NCBI lineage: Bacteria > Pseudomonadati > Pseudomonadota > Gammaproteobacteria > Alteromonadales > Pseudoalteromonadaceae > Pseudoalteromonas > Pseudoalteromonas sp. NFXS39. The sequence continues at coordinate 394,886 of NZ_JAGDEC010000002.1, forward strand.
AAATTGGCACTTTCCTGTTTTTAATATTGCCGATTGTGCGATTTGTATCGGTGCCGCATTACTTTTATTTGATGCCTTCACAGGCGAAAGTCCTAAGGAGCAACAAGCATGAGCCAAGCTGTAATTGGTGAAAACTCTGAAGTGATCTTTCATTTCTCAATTAAATTAGAGGATGGCTCAGCAGCCGATTCAACTAAGGTGCATAATAAACCTGCAAAATTGCGAATGGGTGATGGTAGCCTGACAGAAAACTTTGAAAAATGTTTACTAGGTTTAGCTGCTGGTGACAGTAAGTCATTTGCGTTGGAGCCAGAGGATGCATTTGGTCAGCCAAATCCAGATAACATTTATTATGTAGACCGCAGCAAGTTTGGTGCAGAGACCCCTGCTGAAGTGGGTAATATTATAGCTTTTACTCAGCCTGATGGTACTGAATTACCAGGACTTGTTCGTGAAGTGCAAGGTGACTCTGTCACAATTGATTTTAATCACCCACTTGCGGGACAACGCTTAACCTTTGAAGTCGATATTTTAGAGGTAACAGGTTAATGGATATTTTATTAGCAAATCCACGTGGTTTTTGTGCCGGTGTTGATCGTGCAATTAGTATTGTGGAACGTGCACTTGATATCTTTGAAAAACCTATCTATGTGCGCCATGAAGTGGTTCATAATCGATATGTTGTTGATGGACTTAAAAATCGTGGTGCAGTATTTGTTGAAGAGCTAGATCAGGTGCCTGACGACAGCATTGTTATTTTTAGCGCTCATGGTGTATCGCAAGCTGTTCGCAACGAAGCAAAACGTCGTGATCTTAAAGTGTTTGATGCAACTTGCCCGCTAGTAACAAAAGTACATATGGAAGTAACACGTGCAAGCCGCAAAGGGACTGAGTGCGTGTTAATCGGTCACCATGGGCATCCTGAAGTCGAAGGTACAATGGGGCAGTATGACAACGAAAAGGGTGGTATTTATTTAGTAGAAACCCCTGAGGATGTTGCTAGCTTAACGGTTAAAAACCCTGAAAATCTGTTTTACTGTAGCCAAACAACCTTATCTGTTGATGATACGGCAGATGTGATTGATGCACTTCGTACTAAGTTTCCGGCGATTGATGGTCCGCGTAAAGATGACATTTGTTATGCTACGCAAAACCGTCAAGATGCCGTTCGTGACTTGGCAGATAAAGTAGATGTACTGCTTGTTGTGGGGGCTAAAAATAGCTCTAACTCAAATCGTTTACGTGAGCTTGCTGACAAAATGGGAACGACCGCTTATTTAATCGATGATGCGAGTAATGTTGAAGCTGATTGGTTTAACAATGTAAATGCTGTCGGTGTCACTGCAGGCGCATCTGCACCAGAAGTTTTAGTCCAGCAGGTAATTGCCCGTCTAAAAGAATTAGGTGGTAATCAAGTTGTTGAAAATCCAGGTGAAGAAGAGAACATAGTATTTGCTGTTCCCGTTGAGCTACGCTAATCTAAACAGTTAGTAGACAACAATAAAAGAGGAGCCCATGAGCAAACAGCCAAATTCAAACGGCTTGCTGATTGCGGCTCTTTTTCAATCCCGTGGTGTCCTTGCCACACTGATCGTCAGCCAAGTCATTGCTATTTTACTCGCTTTCTCGCCAATGAGTTTAGGTGATGTGTGGTCACGTCTTGCAATATTTAGCTGCTTTTTACACCTTATCTTTCTTTCTAGTTTATCTTTACTTTATTTGAGTCGAGTTATACTCATAAAGCTATCACAGACGCATCAGCTGACCATTTTAATTTTATCCTTACTTGGATTAACTTACGTTTATAGCTGGCTGTTTTTGACTCTATTTTCAGATGTTTTTTCTATGGAGTCGAGAGCAAACTTTATTGGCAGTAACCTACTAATTGTGTTTTTAGTAGCGGCACTATTTGGTCAGTTTTTGCATATTCATAATCAAAAAGAGCAGCAAACTAAAGCGTTAGCTCAGGCTGAGCTAGATGCATTGCAAGCAAGAATTCGGCCCCATTTTTTGTTTAATAGTTTGAATACGGCCGCTGAGCTTACACATTATGATGCTGACGCCGCAGAGCAGGCAATTTTAGCACTGGCGGCGCTATCACAGGCTGCTATGCGAAGCGGTAAAGCGATTAAGCTTGTTGACGAAATCACCTTGTGCCAACAGTATGTAGCACTTGAACGTTGGCGCTACGGTGAGCGGCTAGCTTTAAGTTGGAAATTACCTGAGGCGCTGCCAGATATTGATATTCCCTGTTTAACAATTCAACCAATTATTGAAAATGCCGTATTTTATGGTGTGGAGCCCGCTGAGCTGGGAAATATCTCGGTCGAAATGCATCACTCAGACAAAGCTTATACCTTCATTATAACTAACCCAGTCGCAGCACAAGTGAGCCATTCGCGAACAGGTAATGGTATGGCGCTTGATAATATTCGTCAGCGCTTGGCGCTGTTTTATAATCAAAGAGCGCAACTTACGACTACTAATCGTGATGGAATTTTTAGAGTGAAGCTAGTTATACCAAAGCAGAGGGGCGCATGATAAAAGTATTGATTGCTGATGATGAGCCTTTAGCAAGGGCACGTATCAAACGTTTATTATCTACTAATGAGGGGTATACTGTGGTTGGTGAAGCAAGTAATGGTGAACAAGCGATAGAGCTTTGTAAGTGCTTGCAACCTGATTTAGTCATGCTTGATATTAATATGCCTAAGCTGACTGGGTTAGAGGTAGCAGCAGAGCTAAAGCAGTTTTCTATCCCTCCTGCAGTTATGTTTTTAACAGCACATGCCGAGCATGCGTTAACTGCATTTGAGCTCGCTGTTGATGGTTATTTAGTCAAACCTGTTTCTGAGCAAGCATTAACTAAAGCAATGGCTCAACTCAGTAAATTAAACCGCACTCAAGTAAGCCCACTTGAAAATAACTATATTAGTTATCAACTTGCTGGCGTATTGCGAAGGATAAATGTGGATGATGTTATATGCTGTATCGCTGAACAAAAATACACTCGAGTTTTATTTTTCAAAGGTGAAGCGCTTATTGAACAGAGTTTAAAGCAACTCGAGCAAACCTATCCGTTACAGCTACTGCGAATTCATCGCAACACGCTTGTGAATTCACAGCATATTGTAAGTCTTAATAACTCGTTGACGGGTGGTCATACCGTGATTATGAAGCAATTTGAAGAGCCGTTAGCTGTTAGTCGTCGAGAGCTTAAAAATGTTAAAGCTGCGATGGGTAAGTAAAAGCCACTTAATTAGTCTTTCCTATTAGTTTTGGCTCTTTCTGGGTCAATGGTATTAGCTTCAATGAGGGAGGAATACCGCTTATCGAGCATTTTGACCGCTTATCCATATTCAGATTGTGATTTATTAGTGTTCTTTTATTCTTACGGTATGTAAAAGTATCCGTAATTTCATCATGTTTAAACATCCTGACCAGCAAGGTTTTACTTTAATCGAAGTACTTATTGCCTTTGTTATTTTAAGTTTTGGTTTATTAGGCGCTGTGGCCCTCCAAGCAAAAGCTAAGCAAGCAAGCTTCGATGCATTGCAACGCTCTGCTGCAATTGCGTTAGGCAATGACATTATTCAACGTATGCGAGCTAATGATTCTTCAGGCTTTGCAGGTTTGTATAATGGAGAATTTAGCAGTGAATCTTCGGCTGGTGCAGCACAACCGTGTCTTAACGCTAGATGTTCTGCGCAACAAATCGCAGCATTCGATAAACAACAGTGGATACGAGCCATTCAAGCACGTGAAAATACAGGTGCTTTAGATGACGCAACAGTGTGTATAAGTAGCACCCCTGTCGCTGCAGGGAGTGCAAATGAGTTCAATATTCAAGTTGTGATCAGTTGGCGAGGTAGACAAGAGTTATCAGCTAGCAAAGAAAATAATGCTGTCAAATGTGGCGCTGCTACTGATAAGCGTCGTTTGGTTGTTCTTGATAGTTATATCTATTTAAGGTCTTGATATGAATAAACATAATGGATTTACACTGGTTGAGGTAATGGTCGCTTTATTTATAGGTGGCCTGGTTCTTGGTGGAGTGATGTTTACTTATATCAGTATGAAAGTAACTACAAAAGATACAATGGCTATTGGTGAGTTACAGGAAACAGGTCGTTTAGCATTAAATATAATGCAACGTGATATAGAACAAATCGGCTTTTGGGGCACCTTTTATGAAGACTCGTTTTCGAGTGATAACACTGATACCACACGGGTTAATAACCCAGGTAATGACTGTTCAGCAGGCTTGAACAATGCAAGCTTTCCAGATGCTAATGCAAATACAAACTTTCGCTCGGTTTATGCAATAGAAGCAAGTTCAGCCAATGCTTTAGGCTGTATTAACGATGCTAATCAAAACTCCGATATTTTACAGGTTAAGTTTTTAGAAGGACTACAAATCCAACCTAACAGTACTAATAACAGAAACTTTTATTTTGTTGCTGAGCAAGAGTTTGGGCTTTTTTCTCGAGGACCGATAGTTGCAGGCGCAATAAATGGGAATGCAACAATTTGGCGTTACAGGCACCATGTCTACTACATTTCAGAGCAAACGTTTAGTTTTAACAAAAAGACAGTCAAAGTACCCGCTCTAAAACGAATGAGGCTAACAGTAAATGCAGGTATGAGAAAAGAAACCATCATGGAAGGGGTTGAGAATTTACATTTTGTTTTTGGCTTGGATACGACTAATAACAGTCGTGTAGACACTTATAAAAGTATTACTGATATGACAGAAAGTGACTGGGAAAATCGCCGAGGAATTTTAACGGTTCAGGTGTTTTTATTAGCCAGAACGCTGATGCCTGATGCAAATTTAAAGGTTACTAATCAAACATACACGTTAGGAGAAGGTACTAGCGGTAGGGTGCTTAAATTTAATGACAATTACAGGCGAGCTCTTTTTACAACAACAATTAGGCTTAACAATGTGGGGGCAAATTTATGGCGCATGTAACCTTAGCAAAAAAGCAACAAGGCGTTGTATTAATTGTAGCATTGATAATGGTGGTAGCTGTTACAGGGATTGCTGTTACTTTAATGAATAGTAGTTCTATTGATATAAAAATAACAAACGCAGTACAAGAACGTGAAGTCGCTGAAAATGAGTTATTTGGTAATGTTCAGCAAGTAATTTCAGCGGAGGCCACAAAAGGCGGCGATAGTGCTTTTCTGATGAAAGCTGCAGAAATACCTGAGGGGGGCTTTGTAATTGGAAGGGTTGGCAATACAACTAACACCATGACTAACTTAAATAATGGTGCCTTAGATTTACCTTGTCCTCGAAAATATAATTTCACCTCAGGCGTAGCATGCAACATGATTCAGGTTAATAGCACAATAACTTATGGCAAGAAAAGTACTCATGTTCTGACAATAACTACGGGGGTTGCCCAAGAAATGGCAAGCCTAAATACGGGTGGTTAGAGAAGGAAAGCAAAATGAAAGCCAGTACTATTTTACTTTTTTTTATGTGTATATTTGCCTTAATATTTATCGTGCCAGGGTATGCTGATGATACAGAGCTATATGTAAATTACGATAAAGATTTAGCTGAAAAGACACGAGTATTATTTGTGTTAGATACATCAGGAAGTATGCTCCGTTCAGCAGAAACTGGTTTACAATGTCGTGATCCATACACTAGCTTTTTATTAGAGTGTCCAGATAGCCGAATAAATGCAGCCCGAAATGTAATTACAAGAGTTATTAACTCCAACCCCGATATGGATTTTGGTTTATTTCGTTTTTCAGCGAATGAAGGTGGATATTTAAAAGCAAAGTTAGGAACAGATCACAAAACAATAAAAAATATTATTAGTAACATATCAGCTGGAGGATCTACTCCAGTCACAGAGACTTTATGGGAAACTTATCGGTATTTAACCGGGCAAAGTGTTGATTTTGCGAAACTAATTGATCCTTCAATGCGAGATACGACAGCGGAAAAAGATCAGCAATATGTGTCGCCTTTTAGTTCTCCAAATAAACGGTGTGATAATACAGTCAATATTATTCTTATTTCTGATGGTGAGCCTCAGTGGGATAATAGCCGTGATGCTTATATACAAAATATTTACCGAAACTATTTTGGTACAACAGCGCCTTCTTATCCTGTGAATGATTATGAACCAGATAGCCATTTAGCTGCATTAGCAAAAATTATTCATGGAACAAAGAATGTAAAGGTTGATTTGTATACCAAAACATCATCTGTAAATGACCAAGGGGTAATTTATACCGTAGGTTTTGGCAGTGGTATCACTGATAACAATGAAGCACTGCTTACGAAAACTGCTGAGTTTGGTGGCGGCCAATATCTTTTTGCAAATAATGCGAAAGGGTTATCTGAAGCAATCGATAAGGCCTTCGCAGTCATTAGAGAGGATAGTGGAGATTTTACTGCACCCGCTATTACTTCGAATAATAGAGATCAGACTCGTAGTAGAGATGCTTTGTATTACACGATGTTCTATCCAAGCACTAACGCTCGTTGGCGAGGAAACCTAAAGAAATTGAAAGTGTCGGGTGATTCAATCGTTGATGCAACTGGTAAGTCTGCATTGAATTCTCAAGGACTAATTGCTAAGAATGCAAGAACATTTTGGCTTCCAGATGAAGAGAGCCCTGATGGTAATTCTGTTGAATTAGGTGGGGTCAACCTTTACTTATCAAGTATTTCAAGTTTACCAAAAGGTGGACGCAAAGTTTTAAGTAACCTTAGTGGGCGTATGCTTAACTTTACCCGCTACCGTGTTGTTTATCACTATAATACAATTGCAAAGGCCGCTGCAGTTTTTGAAGCAAAACCAGAAGAAGTTGAAGATTTAATTAATTGGTCAAGAGGTCTCGATGTAGATGATGAGAATAATGATTACTCAACATCTGACTCACGAAAAGATATTTTTGGTGACCCACTTCACTCTAGGCCTGTCACTATTGATTATGGTAACGATGACGTTCGTATTTTAATAGGTACAAATGCTGGCTACTTACATATGTTTCAAGATAAGAACGATGTGTTAAGTGAAAGTTGGGCTTTCATTCCTAGACATCTATATAAAATTATAAAACCGCTGAGAGATAACCAGAGAAATAATAAAGTTTATGGTATCGATGGGCCTATCTCGGTATTTTTTGATGATAAAAATAAGGATGGTATTGTTGGTAAAGGTGATCGAGTTTGGGCATTTTTTGGTTTAAGGCGAGGCGGTAATAATTACTACGGACTTGATATTACAAAGCCTGATTCACCAAAAGTAATGTGGGGGGGACCAATTGTTGGCGGTTCTGGTGATTTTCAAGAACTAGCTCAAACATGGTCTAAAGCACAAGTAGCCTATATAAATTTGCGAGGCTATAAAGACCGTCCTGTACTCATCTTTGGTGCGGGCTATGATACCAACAAAGATAATAGACAACGTTCATCAGACTCTAAAGGAAGGGGAATATATATTGTTGATGCAGAGACAGGAAAAAAAATCTGGGCGCTGACACCATCGCAAAATGGTTTCCAAGGAAAGCACAGTATAGCTTCTGATATTGCTCTTGTTGACTCTGACTATGATGGTTATATAGATCGTTTGTATGCGAGCGACACAGGTGGAGATATTTGGCGAATTGATATGGCTACAGATAACTCCAATAATTGGACACACTTCAAGTTAGCGAGCCTTGGAGGTACTTATGCTAGTACAGATCGGCGTTTCTTCTATAAACCAACTATTGCAAGAAGTGTGTACAGTAAAGTTTCTGAGGTTGTTGTTAATGGTAAGTCAACAATAACACGTTTAGATACTCCGTTTGATGCGGTTTTAATAGGCAGTGGGAACCGTGCAAAGCCGACTTTGACATCGGTAAAAGATCAGTTATTTATGATCCGGGATATAAATACTGTGACTAAGTCTTTCACTGGGAATAATGTCCCTACTACAATTACTCACTCTGATTTAATGAATGTAAGTTCTGATCCATTTGCCAAGCAACTAGATGATATTAAAGGCTTTGTTAACCTTGAAATTGAGTTATCTCGTTTTCATGGTTGGTATTATAACTTGCCGATAAAAGGAGAGAAATCGTTAGCCGCAAGTACTGTTGTGGGTGGTGTCGCCTACTTTACAAGTTTTTCACCGGGTTCGACAAGTAATATTACAGACCAATGTAGTCTAAGCGGGGGAAGTGGGGGGCTCTATGCTTTTCACTTGCATTATGGAACAAAAGTATATGATGAACTTAAGTACGAAACTGGGAATGATGTACCTGATACACCGCAATTATTTTTCGGTGAAAATGATAAAGGTGAAAGCCAGTTCATGTTGATTGGAACTGGAATCATTGGTGAAAAAGCGCCATTTGTGGCAAAAGGGGTTTTGGGTCCCGGATTGAACATTGAAAATGGTAAAGTCAAATTAGTCAGTAATGATCGGCTTGGATTTGAAGTTCAACAAACTTATATATATAAACAAGAAAGGTTTGACCAAAGTCAGTGAAAATTAATGGTTTATAATTGATTGCTGATGATAACCTTTATTTGTGGTGTTATTTCTCTCTTTTTGGGATGTTAAATACCATTATAATATTTTTGTGAGGCCTTTGGGTTTATAAATTAATATCTACTGGAATATGGAAATAATCCTTTTAGGTTGTTTGGGTTTTGTTTTTTGGTTATTTTTTACTGCTTTTTTAAGGTGTTAACTAACCCTTTGAATGTTACTTATAGCTAATGAATACTTTTTCAAATGGTTAAATGTTTATTGTAGTGAATGTCTGTATTAAAAAGTGGTGTTTTCTATAAACAAATTTCAGTACTTATGTTTTAATTCAATATAATTGGTTATAATTAATGTAATCTAGATTTTAGTTTTAATTATACATATTAAGTTATATCTTTATCAAAGAGTAACTAGATTTTAAGTTTGAAAAATAGCTTAGTACTATGAACAATTGCAGGCAAGTAAGTTAAGCATTGGGCTACTTGAACTGCACTCTTTTTTAACATTGGCATCGAGTTGGGTTTTGTGATGAAAATAGGAAAATTAATTAGCAAACTCTTGCTAAATTGTGCTGTGATTTTCAGTATGATGACCCATGCGGAAGACATCGAATTGTATGTTAATCACAATGTTGATTTAGATGAAAAACCACGCGTACTCATTGTTTTTGACACCTCAGGTAGTATGGCGTTTTCAACCAGCTCAGGTAATAGTTGCGGTTATTCTGGTGGCTATATTTTGTGCAGCGATAGCCGATTAGGCGTTGCACAAGATGCGATAACTAAACTTGTAGATGGTAATGATGATATTGATTTTGGTCTTATGCGTTTTAATAGTACTAGCGGTGGTTATGTACTAGCGGGTATTGGTTCGCCAATGTCAACGCTGAAAACGACGATCGCCAATTTACCTGCTGATGGAGGGACACCGCTAACTGAAACTCTCTGGGAAGCGTATCTATATATTACTGGGCAAAGTTTATATTATGGCGAGAAAGTTAATGAGCTATTTCGCGATACTTCTGTAGAAAGTAAAACATCAACAACAAATAGAGTCAGGAAGTGTAACTGGTGGGGGTGCTGGTGGGAAAATGAAACAGTTACTAATTACACTTATATCTCTCCTTTTGATAACCCTGATGAAGTAAAGCGCTGTGATAACTCAGTTAATGTAATTTACATGACTGATGGTGACCCATCTGCGGGCTCTGATAATGAGCAAGACTCAAACATAAGCAGTTTACACAAGTCGTATTTCGGTAGCTCTCTATCAGATAGCGATAAAATTGCTGGTGTGTATTTGCACAAGCTTGCAAAAATTATCCATGGAACTGACAATGTTGAAGTTGATCTACGTCCAGATACTTCCGAAATTCATGAAACAGGTCGGGTTTACACCATAGGTTTTGGCTCTGGAATGAGCGACAATGGTAAACGTTTGTTGTCTGAAACCGCTCGCCTTGGAGGTGGTAAGTACCTTCATGCCAATACCTCTGATCAATTATCAGAGGCTTTAAAAAATACCATAACTCAAATTCGAGAGGTCAATGACAGTTTTACAGCTCCCTCTGTAGCGAGTAACAACGTAGATCAAACACGCAGCCGAGAATCAATTTATTATGCGATGTTTTATCCTAAAACAGGAGCTCGTTGGCGTGGTAACTTGAAAAAGTTAAAAGTGTCTGGTGACCAAATTATTGATAAAGATGGTAAACAGGCTCTAAATGAAGATGGTCTTATAGATAAAAATGCAAAAACATTTTGGTTACCAAGTGGTGAAAATGCTGATGGCAATTCAGTAGAGCTAGGTGGCGTGAACTTATATCTTTCTAATTCTTCAAGCGTTCCTAATCAAGGCAGAAAGGTTATCACCAATGTTAATGGCCGATTACTTAATTTCACTCGTTACCGAGTTGTTTTTCATTATGGAACAATAGCAAAAGCAGCAGTCGATTTTGAAGCGGACGCCAATGAAGTTGAGGATCTTATAAATTGGTCAAGAGGTCTTGATATTGATGATGAAGATAAAGATGGTTCAACAACTGATTCGCGCAAAGATATCTTTGGTGATCCACTACATTCAAAACCTGTAACGATTGATTATGGAAATGATGATATCCGTATTTTAATCGGAACTAATGCAGGTTATTTGCATATGTTTCAAGATAAAAATGATGTACTAAGTGAAAGCTGGGCATTTATCCCTAGAAGCTTATATAAAATTATAAAGCCACTTCGTGAGAATCAAGCAGATACAAAGGTCTATGGTGTTGACGGGCCAATTTCAATATTTTTTGATGATAAAAATAATGATGGGATAGTTAATGACTCAGATCGTGTTTGGGCATTTTTTGGCCTAAGACGAGGTGGTAACAAGTATTATGGCCTTGATATTACTAATCCTGATTCTCCCAAATTATTATGGGATGAGCCTATTACAGGTGGAACAGGCGACTTTTCAGAGCTGGCACAAACATGGTCTAAGCCAACGGTGACGTACGTTAACTTAAGTGGATACAAAGATAAACCTGTGCTTATATTTGGTGCAGGTTATGATACCAACAAAGATAATGTTATTCGTACAAACGATAGTAAAGGACGAGGCGTTTTTATTGTTGATGCCGAAACAGGAAAGAAAATATGGGCCTTAACGCCAAATGAAAATGGATTTACAGGTAATCACAGTATTGCCTCAGATATAACGGTTTTAGATTCTGACTACGATGGTTATGTTGATCGTTTATACGCAACAGATACAGGTGGAGATATTTGGCGAATTGATATGCCATCTGAGAATTATAATGATTCAACAGAGCCATGGACACATTTTAAGTTAGCTAGTTTAGGCAGTACATTAGCTACCCAAGATCGTCGTTTTTTCTATAAGCCTATGATTGCCAGGACCATGTTTAGCAAAGTATCTAAAACAACTTATCAAGGTGAATCAATTACAACACGTATTGATACTCCATTTGATGCCGTATTAATAGGTAGCGGGAATCGCTCAAAACCGTTATCAACAGCAACAAATGATCAGCTTTTTATGATACGCGATATCAATACGGTAACTCAGTCATTTATGGGAACGGATGTACCAGCGCCTATCACTCAAGCTGATTTAATGGATGTGGGGTCAGATCCATTCGGTAATGCACTAGATGACGTGGATAAATTTACTGAGCTTGAAGTAGAGCTGGGTGAATTTAGCGGTTGGTATTACAACCTACCAACTACCGGTGAAAAGTCACTAGCGGCAAGTACCGTAATAGGTGGCGTTGCTTACTTTACAAGTTTTTCACCAGCATCCACTACTGATTTAGTAAATCAATGTTCACTTACTGGGGGCTCTGGTAGCTTGTATGCTTTCCACTTACATTACGGCACTAAGGTATATGATAACTTAAAATTCACTACTTCTAATGATGTGCCTGACACACCTCAGCTCTACTTTGGTATAGGCGATAGCTGTGTCGATGGTAATAGTGATGGTTTCTGCGATGATAATACAAGTGAAAAGGTAAAAGAGCAAAGCCAATTCTTGTCTATAGGACCAGGTATTAAAGGTGAGCAAAACCCGTTTAAGGTTCAAGAAATTTTAGGTCCAGGGCTTACAATTGAAGATGGTAAAATCAAATTAGTGAGTGATGCAGTGCCAATTGGCTTTGGATTTAAAACGCAACAGACATTTATTTATAAGCAAGAAATAAACGATAACAGTAATTAATTCCCGTTCAAAGACTCTGCTTAACAGTTTAAAACTAACTTAGGCAGCGTTGTATGATGGAATTGAGTATTTATCTAATTGCATAATCGCGACTCTAAACCTATGATAAGTTTAAAGCGAAGAATGCTCTGAATTAACAAAAGCATAGGTATTAATTGTATGAATATAATAAAGAAAAAAAACCTAAAAGGTTTTACATTAATCGAGCTGATGATTGCTGTAGCAATCTTAGGAATTATTGCGAGCATTGCTATCCCAAGTTATTTTGAACATGTAAAACGTACAGCAAGAACAGAGGCAATAACCTCATTATTAGACGCGGCTAATAAACAAGAACAATACTTTGTTGATAATCGTGAGTATACAACTTCACTTTCTGCTCTAGGTGTTGCAGAAACAACAGAAAACAATTTTTATAAGTTAAAGGCGACTGTCAATAATAATGCCGGTACCTTTGAATTAGAGGCAACACCAGTATCAGGTCCGCCACTACAAGATTCAGAATGCACTAAATTAATAATTACAGACACAGGCCTTAAAAAATCTCAAGGTTCTGCTGATTCGAGCACTTGTTGGGGGAAATAGGCTTTAGCACTTATCAGTATCAATCATTCTGACTCGACCTATTGTACTGACCCTAATAGCAAGCCCTTTGAGGCTTGCTTTTATGTATTCTGGGCAGTATATAAAAGTGCCATTGTTTAAACCCACAGGCATACCTGTTGGGCTAAATGTTACTGAGTGACGTGGATAAGTCAGCATATCTAATTTATTTATTGCTTCAACTTCCAATAATTTGGTATCGCCACTTTCAAACACACCAAGCTCGCCTTTATCGACAAAGACAGTTAAAGATTTATGCCACATCGCCTTGTTACAACGGTTAAGCTCTAAAGCACAAAATGTCACATAGGCATTATTAGTTTGTGCCTTGAGGCGAGTAAATTGTAGTGCTCTTTTAACTGTATGCATATTACTTTCTAAGCGGTTATTGGCGAGGAGTGGCTTATATTCAAATAAAGCGAAATGCAGTAAAAACGAAAAAATTGATAAGACTATTAGGATTTCAATTAACATAGCACCTTTAAGGCTACGCAAGTAATTATTTGTCTTCATCCTTGAAGACTCCAAATCGCGACTATTTATTAAAATGTAATAGGAGCTTTGTATTTGTCAATTAAATAGAGTTAATTACATGTTTTTGTTGTTGTTCCTTCATACATTGCGGTGCCAGACTGTGAAATAGATAAGGCTTTATTGTTATCATTATTGCTACTTGAAGGGCAATATACGAATGTGCCTGGATCAGTTCTAATCATACCGCTAGTTTCAAATCTTATAACTCTTGCACCAGAAAAACTGAGCGAGCTATTATTGGGTATCTCTTCCATTACGCGCAAAATGATATCCCCTTGGCCAGGATTAAAAGTACCGTTAGGGCTTTTATCTACAAATACAAAAATACTTCCCAGGCTCCAGTCTCTTGAACAAAATATAGATTTATTTTGTTCAATTGATTCTGTATCGCCTGCGCAAACAATGACTAATTCATCACTACTCGTCGCTTTTGCTCGTGCAAAGCTGAGCGTGCGTTTTAATTCAAGCAAGTAGCTTTCGGCGCGGTCGCTTTCTAACATATCTGAGCTATCCCATAGCGCAATGACAGCAACGATGCCAACAATGGCAATCGTGACCATTAGTTCCAATAATGTAAAACCCCGTTGTAATGATTTCATTGTTATCTCTATTCTGAATCACTTTGTTTAATAATATCATGATTGCTGATTTAATCACCGTAATTCATAGCTTTGTTTGCCATCAGCAATTGGATTGTCTAAAATCGAGTCAATCGAGAAATAATAAGTAACCCTTAAAATGAAAAAAATCGAAGCAATTATTAAACCATTCAAGCTTGATGACGTGCGTGAAGCATTATCAGATGTTGGCATCACAGGGATGACGGTAAGTGAAGTTAAAGGCTTTGGCCGTCAAAAAGGACACACCGAGCTTTATCGTGGCGCTGAGTACATGGTGGACTTTTTACCTAAAGTAAAATTAGACATCGTTTTAAGCGATGAAGATGTTGACCGTGCAATTGATGTTATCGTTAAAACATCGCAGACAGGAAAAATTGGTGACGGTAAAATCTTTGTCACTGATGTTGAGCGAGTAGTGCGTATTCGTACCGCGGAAGAAGATGAAGACGCGATTTGATAAAATATTAGATTAATCGCAAACATTAAAAAGGCGCCCTAGGCGCCTTTTTTGCTTTTTAAATTATTTTAACGCTTGTTTGCTTCTCGCGTTGCTTTAGCGTGTTCACTTAGCTCAGATAAGCCAAGTTTATTGTAGCTTTTTTCCATGATCTCAAGCGCTTGATCAAGGTAACTACTTTGTGAGTAGTGCTCAACTACATATTTGCCACGGTTAGCAGCAGCAAGGTATGCTTCACGCTCATAGTAGTACTCAGCAACTTTTAACTCGTAGCGTGCCATTTTATTGAGTAACCACACAACACGTCTTTTTGCCTCTGGTGCATAAACACTATTAGGAAAACGTTTTAATAGTGTTGATAAATCAGTAAATGCAACACGAGTACGGTTTGCATCTCTGTCTGCACGGTCTACACCAAAATATTCTTGGAAGGCGTTTTCATCCGCTTTGATATTCACTAAGCCACGCATGTAGTACATATAGTCTAAATCTTTGTGGTTTGGATTTAAGCGAATAAAACGGTCGATAGTTGCCAGTGCTTGCTCAGTATTACCTGCTTGATAATGTGCATACACTAAGTCCATTTGTACTTGTTTTGATAGAGGACCAAAAGGGTAGCGAGAATCAATAGCGCTTAATAGCTCAATTGCACGAGCATATAAGCCAGAATCTAATGTTTGTTTGGCATCTTCATATAAAGCTTGCGCAGATTTATTAGGAACGCGTTGGATATCTTCTTGGTCGGGTGCTGATGAACAGGCACCTAAGCCAAGTACAGATACTGAAAAAACTATGGCGAACGCACGTTTCCCTATTTTATTTATCATTTTATTTCTTACCTTCGATGTCTTCGGCTAGGCCAAGTGAGGAAAACCGAGTAAACTATACGTATTATATTAAAGCGATTCTAACCCAGTCGAGCACAGCTTGCACTGGTAAATTGGGTAAAGTTACTAATGTCAGAGCAAATTTCTCTCCAAGCCGAGGTTCCAATTGACCTTGGCGGTAAACGTCTAGACCAAGTATTAGCGCAATTGTTCCCTGATTATTCTCGTTCACGTATAAAAACGTGGATTTTGGATGATAAAATCACTGTGAACGGCGAAATTTTAAACACACCACGTGAAAAACTACTCGGTGGCGAAACGGTGAGTGTTGAAACAACCATCGAAGCCCCTCGTGAATATGAAGCACAAAATATCAAATTAAACATCGTTTATGAAGACGATGATATTTTGGTAATTAATAAACCTATGGGGTTAGTGGTACATCCTGGTGCAGGTAACCCAGATGGCACAGTATTAAATGCTTTATTACACCATTACCCAGAGATCATCAATGTACCCCGTGCAGGTATTGTCCATCGTCTAGATAAAGACACCACAGGATTAATGGTGGTGGCTAAAACTATTCCGGCACAAACACATTTAGTATCTGCACTGCAAAAGCGTGAAAACTTCACCCGTGAATATGAAGCAATTTGTAATGGCACAATGACTGCTGGTGGTATGGTTGAAAAACCAATTGGTCGACATGCAACAAAACGTACTCACATGGCCGTGCATGAAATGGGCAAACCAGCGATAACACATTACCGTGTAGCAGAAAAATTCCGTGCTCATACACGCTTACGTTTACGATTAGAAACTGGTCGTACTCACCAAATTCGTGTACACATGGCTTACTTGAACCATCCATTGGTTGGTGATCAACTATATGGAGGTCGCCCGCGTCCGCCAAAAGGGGCTACACCTGAGCTGTTTCAAATGCTACGTGATTTTAAACGTCAAGCCTTACATGCCGTTAAGCTCTCTATTGCGCATCCAATTACGGGTGAGTTGATGACATGGCAAGCTCCAATTCCAGATGATATGGCTGCCATGACAGAAGCATTACGCGCAGATACCAAAGCAAACCCAAATATCGAGCTTTAATTGTGATGATCACACCAGCATGGACTGCACCCAAAACTGTTAGCGCAATCAGTACCACTCGAAAGGGGGGGGTTTCATTCGCACCGTTTGATAGTTTCAATTTGGGTTTACATGTTGGTGATGATGAACAAGCTGTACTTGCAAATCGTGCGCTACTAGCAAGTCACTTACCAAATCCCGCGGTTTGGTTAAACCAAGTTCATAGCAGTGATGTGGTTGTGGTTGATGAAAGGTGTGATTTAAGCCTAGTTCATTCTGCTGATGCGCTGTATACCAATATAGTAAAACAGCCGCTTGCGATAATGACAGCTGATTGTTTGCCTGTGTTACTTTGCTCGAATTCTGGCAATGAAATTGCAGCAGTGCATGGTGGCTGGCGTGGCTTATCACAAGGTATATTGGCAAAAACCATTTCGCATTTCAAAGTGCCTACAAGCGATATTATTGCTTGGTTAGGCCCTGCTATTGGTCCCTTACAATTTGAAGTTGGGCAAGAGGTTAAAGATTGCTTTTGTTCGCAAAACCCGCTTCACCAACTAGCATTTACAGCCAAACATGAAAAATACATGGCTGATATCTACTTATTAGCACGTCAGCAATTAGCGCAATTAGGCGTGGCCAATATTTCAGGTGGTGAATACTGTACAGTCAGTGATAAGTCACAATTTTTCTCTTATCGCCGCGACGGACAAACTGGTCGCATGGCGAGCTTGATCTGGCGCAATTAATACGCCTTTTTTGTGATTAAATTTTCTTCTCTTACTTGAACAAATCACTAACCATACCCATTAATTAAGCAATTAGATTTTTTAATAGGTAAACCCTTATGCGTTTAGATAGATTTACAAGTAAATTTCAATCTGCGCTTTCAGATGCGCAGTCATTAGCACTTGGGCGAGATCATCAATTTATTGAGCCTGTGCATTTAATGTATTCATTGCTTCAACAAAATGGCTCGAGTGTGCGTGCGCTACTTGCACAAGCCGGTGTGAGTGCTGATGAGTTAAACACCAAGTTATCTCAAGAAATCGAAAAACTGTTTAAAGTTGAAGGCATTGGTGGCGATGTTCAGCTGTCGAACAACCTGATTTCGTTAATTAACTTGTGTGATAAATATGCTCAAAAGCGAAAAGATAAATTCATTTCGAGTGAGTTATTTGTTCTTGCCGCGTGTGACGATAAAGGCCCATTAGGCGACATTTTTAAAGCGCTAAATATTACTTCTAGCAAAATTGAAGCAGCAATCGAAGCTATTCGTGGTGGTCAAAAGGTTGATGATCCGAATGCTGAAGAAACCCGTCAGGCATTAAAAAAATTCACAATCGATTTAACTGAGCGAGCAGAGCAAGGCAAGCTAGACCCTGTAATTGGCCGGGATGACGAAATTCGTCGTACTATTCAAGTATTACAACGCCGTACTAAAAATAATCCAGTGTTAATTGGTGAGCCGGGCGTGGGTAAAACGGCGATTGCCGAAGGTTTAGCACAGCGGATCATCAATGGAGAGGTACCTGAAGGCTTAAAGAATAAGCGAGTATTATCGCTTGATTTAGGTGCTTTAGTTGCTGGTGCTAAATACCGTGGTGAATTCGAAGAGCGTTTAAAGTCAGTGTTGAATGAACTAGCCAAAGAAGAAGGGCAAGTCATCCTCTTTATTGATGAAATCCATACTATGGTAGGCGCAGGTAAAACAGACGGCGCAATGGATGCAGGTAATATGCTAAAACCAGCACTTGCCCGTGGTGAGTTACATTGTGTAGGTGCCACAACTCTTGATGAGTATCGTCAATATATTGAAAAAGATGCCGCTTTAGAGCGTCGTTTCCAAAAAGTATTTGTTGATGAACCATCGGTTGAAGACACCATTGCGATTCTACGTGGTTTA
Organism: Pseudoalteromonas sp. NFXS39; assembly: GCF_040148775.1. Taxonomy (NCBI): domain Bacteria; kingdom Pseudomonadati; phylum Pseudomonadota; class Gammaproteobacteria; order Alteromonadales; family Pseudoalteromonadaceae; genus Pseudoalteromonas; species Pseudoalteromonas sp. NFXS39. Next base: position 413,152 of record NZ_JAGDEC010000002.1, read on the forward strand.
AAAGAGCGTTATGAGCTTCATCACTCAGTTGATATTACCGATCCGGCCATTGTTGCTGCGGCGCAGCTGTCGCACCGTTACATTAGTGATCGCCAATTGCCAGATAAAGCGATTGATTTAATTGACGAAGCGGGCTCTTCAATTCGTTTGCAAATTGACTCAAAACCGGAATCTTTAGATAAGCTAGAGCGTCGTATTATTCAGTTAAAACTGGAAGATAACGCCCTTGCAAAAGAGAAAGACGAAGCGAGCCAAAAACGTCGTACTGAGATGCAAGAGTTGATCACTGAACTTGAAGCCCAATACCGCGAACTAGACGAAGTTTGGAATGCTGAGAAGGCTTCATTACAGGGCACACAAGTCATTAAAGCTGAGCTTGAGCAAGCGCGTCTTGATTTAGATGTTGCGCGTCGTGCAAGTGATTTACAGCGCATGTCTGAACTCCAGTATGGTCGTATTCCTGAACTTGAGCGTAAACTTGACCTTGCTTCACAGGCCGAAATGCAAGAAATGAGCTTGCTTAAAAACCAAGTTGGTGAAGACGAAATCGCAGAGATTTTATCGCGTTGGACAGGTATTCCTGTATCCAAAATGTTGCAAGGGGAGCGCGAAAAGCTACTTAAGATGGAAGATGAACTGCATCATAAAGTGATTGGTCAAGATGAAGCCGTTGTAGCGGTTGCGAATGCAATTCGTCGCTCTCGAGCAGGGCTTGCTGATCCAAATCGCCCAATCGGTTCATTCTTATTCTTAGGCCCGACAGGGGTAGGTAAAACTGAGCTGACCAAAGCACTAGCCAGCTTCATGTTTGACACTGAAGATGCCATGGTGCGCATTGATATGTCGGAGTTTATGGAGAAACACTCGGTGGCACGTTTAGTGGGTGCACCTCCGGGTTATGTTGGCTATGAAGAGGGGGGCTATTTAACTGAAGCAGTTCGCCGTCGTCCGTATTCAGTCATTTTATTGGATGAGGTCGAAAAAGCGCACCCTGATGTATTTAACATCTTACTGCAAGTACTTGATGATGGCCGCTTAACGGATGGTCAGGGCCGTACCGTTGATTTCAAAAATACGGTTATCATTATGACTTCTAACTTAGGCTCTGACATTATCCAAGAGCAAGCTGGTTCAAATGATTATGCAGGCTTAAAAGAAAAAGTGATGGGCGTATTGGTTAGTCAGTTCCGTCCTGAGTTTATTAACCGAATCGACGAAACCGTGGTATTCCATCCACTTGCTAATGAACACATTAAAGAAATTGCTGACATTCAGTTAAGTAAGCTACGTGAGCGATTAACTGAAAAAGGCTACATTCTTGAAGTAACGGATGCAGCCCTAGACCGCATCGCTGAAAGTGGTTTTGATCCAGTGTATGGGGCAAGGCCTTTAAAACGTGCTATACAACATACCATTGAAAATCCATTAGCACAGCGATTATTAGGTGGGGATTACCAGCCGGGTGCCATCATCCATATTGATGCTGATGAGAATGGACTTGTTTTCTCGAGTCGTTAATTAGCCCTAAAAACAAAAGCCGCATCATTTTGACGCGGCTTTTTTGTATCAGTTAAGTTTAAACTTTAAAGGTTAACAGCATATCGTTAACTTTGCGCGAGCCTTCAACAAGCCCCGCTGCATCTTTAGCGACGTTGTAGCTAAGCTTTAAGTTCTCTTCGCTGTGTCCTTTTATGCTTTCTACATTTTCGCGTATATCGGTGCTGACAACTTGTTGTTCCTCTGCAGCCGTCGAAATCTCAGTCGCAAGGCCTGATATTTCATCAATTTGTGCGAAGATGCTCGCTAGCTCAGTTTGAGTGTGAGCTGTAGTATCAACACAATTATCTGCTTGCGCTTTAGTTGATTGCATCACTTTAGACCAGCTAAATAACGTATCTTGGATCTCTTTAATTGAGCTGTGAATTTGTGCTGTCGCATTTTGAGTACGTGAAGAAAGTGCGCGTACTTCATCTGCTACAACCGCAAAACCACGGCCATGCTCACCTGCACGTGCTGCTTCAATTGCAGCATTCAGCGCTAATAAGTTTGTTTGTTCAGCAATGCCTTCAATCTCACTCATTACTTGGCCTATTTTGTCAGCTTCACTAGCAAGAGAGTTAGCGGTAGTGGCTGCTTGCTCTACTTGGTTAGCTAGATCAGACACCATGCTGCTATTATCTTCAATATGCAGTTTGATATCATTACAGCTTTGGTAAGTTGTTTTAACCTTGTCAGCAGTGTGATGAGTATTTGCTGAAATCTCGCCAATAGTTGCACTCATTTGTGTCATTGCCGTAGCAATATCACTTAAACGTTGACCTTGTGCAGCAATACCTTGCTCGGTTAGTGACGATTGTTTATCTAAGTTGGTAGCAATGTCTTTGAATGAGTAAGTAGAGTCTTTAACACGACCTAATACAGTTCTAAGCTTAGCGAACAGCATTTGCTGATTATAGGCAGCAATACTAAAAGGGTGTGAACCTGAATACACATAGCGTGATACTGAATCAAACTCTGCACGTTGCTGCTTTAAATGGCTTGGGGTTACAACGAGCTCGTCATAATTTAATGCAAAAAGGAGTGCTACAACGGCACAGCTCGCTAAGGCAACCATCCATGAAGTAGTAAACGCTAAGCCGACAATGCCTGCAAATAAAATAACCGCAGACAAAATTTGTCTCAGCGAAATATTTTCACGAAATGACGCGACTGATTTTCCATTATTAATCTTAGTGTACAGTGCCGTTGCACGGTCTTTTAATTGTTCAGATGGCTTAGTTCGAACTGACTGATAGCCAACCAACTGACCATGTTCATAAATGGGTGTAACAAATGCATCAACCCAATAGTAACGACCATCTTTACAGAGATTTTTAACCATGCCACGCCAAGAGTGGCCTTGCTTTAGTTTTTCCCACATTTCTTTAAATGCCGCTTTTGGCATGTCAGGGTGGCGAACAATATTATGATTTTTTCCGAGTAGCTCTTCCTCGGTGTAACCTGCAATCGTACAAAATTCCTTATTTACGTATGTGATGACACCGCGTAAATCTGTAGTAGAGACAAGCTCTTGATTATCAGAGTATGTCACTTCTTGATTAATGATTTCTTGCCCACGACGCATATGAGTCCTCGAAATATACTTTTTTATGGTGTGCGGATTATAGTCTCAGAAAAATGTAAGGGAAGGGGGTGCATATAGATAACTATGAAAGTTTTAAAAATTTCATCTTCCCTTTGATCTAAAACAATATCTTGCTTGAATTATTATGTTTAGCCTCAGTCTTTTATATTAGTTAAAAGCCTCAGTATCCTCAAGAAATAAGTCTAAATAGTATTTTAAATGTTTTTAGCAACAATGAAGTGCCGCCAAAGCAATTGTATATTGTCCCTCACAATGGCAAGATTGAGCATCAAGTGAACGGGTACTAAATGAAACTGATTTTTCTGACTTGAGTAATTACTTTTTGCCCCCATACACTTAGGATTACAGCCACGTGGCTCGAGGAAGCATTTTTGATAAAACATGATTTAAATAAAACGCTAGAGGCGTTAACAGTACAATTTCCTAACGCAATTAATGGGATTAAACGTGGTATCGAGCGAGAAGCATTAAGGATCAAACCAAATGGTGTTATCTCACAGCAAGGTCATCCAAAAGGCGTTGGTAGCGCTTTAACTAATGATCATGTCACCACTGATTTTTCGGAATCGCTATTAGAATTTATTACACCGGTAAGTACGTCTGCAGAGCAAACCTTAGCTCAGCTAAAAGATCTGCAAAAGTTCACCTTGTCTCAGATGGATGATGAGCTCTTATGGCCTATCAGCATGCCGTGTTTTATTGATCATCAAGACGACATCGTACTGGCACAGTTTGGTGACTCAAATATTGGCCGCATGAAAACACTTTATCGTGAAGGTTTAAAGAATCGCTATGGCAGTATGATGCAAGCAATTGCTGGTGTGCATTTTAATATTTCTTTTCCTGAGAGCTTATGGCAAAGCTTGTATAGTTTAAACGGCAGCCAAGGCACACTCGCTGATTCTATTTCGAATGGGTATTTGGGACTTATTCGTAACTTTAAACGTGAGCTTTGGTTGATCAGCTTTTTATTTGGTGCATCGCCAGCATTGTGTAGTTCATTTTTGCAAGGGCGCGAAACAGACTTACCATTTAAAAAACTAGGTAAAGGTACTCTTTACTTAGAAGTTGGCACAGCGCTGCGTTTGGGGAACCTTGGTTATACCAACAGTGCGCAATCGTCTTTGCGTGTTATGTACAACTCATTAGAAGAATATGTAGCAGGTTTAAAAGAAGCGATTCATACGCCATCTGATATTTATGACCATATTGATGATTACACAAGTGCTGAACCAAAGCAGTTAAACAAAAATATTCTGCAAATCGAAAATGAGTTTTATTCACCAATTCGTCCTAAGCGCAACGCAGCATCAGGTGAAACTCCTACAGATGCATTACTTCGTGGTGGTATAGAATACATTGAGGTAAGGGCATTAGATGTTAACCCATTTAGTGAAACGGGTATCGACTTACAGCAAATACGCTTTTTAGACGTATTCCTAACTTACTGCTTATTAAATGACTCTCCAGAGATGGATTGGCAAGAACAAAAGTTGAGCACTACCAACCTCGATGCGGTTGTTAATGAAGGCCGAGATCCAGAATTAACACTTAACAAGCAAGGCGAAATAGTTCGCCTGACAGATTGGGCTAAAACAATTTTTAGTAATTTAACTGCCGTTGCACGTTATATGGATAATGCATACGGGGTAAGTTATTACAGTGAAACTATTGCTGAGCTTGCAACCTGGGTACAAGATCCTAGAAAAACATACTCTGGCAAATACGTAGCAACACTTGCAAAAGAGAACCTAGATAATGGTAATTTTGCATTAGCACTTGCACAGCAGTACAAGCAAAGCCATCTTGCGTCAGAGTATCAATTTTATGATCATGCATTTTTAGCGAAACAAGCTGCTGACTCTGTGCTTAAAGAGCGTGAAGTTAAAGCTGCCGATAGCGAAACGTTTACTGCTTTTTTAGATGACTATTTTGCTAAAGCTTAGTAAGGTGAAGACATAAAAAAACGCAGCCTATGGTGGCTGCGTCAAAGATTCTTCAGGGATGAAACAATGCTATACTGCTGCATTCATAAGTTCAGACTGACCTGATAAGAAAAAGTTCAGCGAGATCCAAAAAAAAATGAAAAAAAGTATAATTATTTTATCGCTGGCCGCATCATTGGCTGGATGTGCAACCGCTCCTCCAGAGCAACCCCATGATATCTGTAAGATTTTTGAAGAAAAGCCTGATTGGTACTACGATGCCCGCGATGCTCAAGAAAAATGGGGATCGCCTAAACATGTGCTAATGAGCATGATGTATCAAGAAAGCTCATTTCGTCATGATGCTGCTCCGCCAATGGAATACTTCTTATGGGTTATTCCAATAGGTCGTGCCAGTTCTGCCTATGGCTATTCACAAGCGAAAACACCTACTTGGTCAGATTACATCCGAGAAACAGGCAACAGCGGTGCAGACAGGGATGATTTTGATGATGCTATCGACTTTATGGCGTGGTTTGTTTACAAAACTCATAAAGTAAATGGTGTATCGAAATGGGACGCGTACGCACAATACCTAAATTACCATGAAGGATGGGGCGGCTATAAGCGTGGTACTTATAAAAGTAAAAAGTGGTTAATGAGTGTTGCAAATAAAGTTAAACATCGAGCTAGCCGTTATGGCGCGCAACTTAAAAAGTGTGAAGCAGATCTAGATAAAAACTGGTTTGAGCGTCTATTTAGTTAATAGAGCATTGACGCAACCGTTTGGACTTTAAATTTTTACCAAATGTGTCTTTAAAAAGGCTATCAAAGATTTGATAGCCTTTTTTGTTTATTCGTATTCGATAGGATCGGTAACGTTATTAAGTGCAAAGGCTTCCAAGCGCTCTTGACAAGCACCACATTTGCCACAGGCTTTGTCACGGCCGTTGTAGCATGTCCAAGTTTGGCTGTAATCAAGACCCATTTTTAAGCCGTCTGTTAAAATATCGATTTTAGTATTGTTTAAATATGGACTGAAAATCTCAACAGCGTCGTAGTTGGCAATACGGCAAACATCATCCATTTTTTGAACGAATTCAGGGCGACAGTCAGGATAAATTGCATGATCACCAGAATGTGCGCCATAGTAAACTTTGCTGGCTTTTAAAGACACCGCATAACCCACTGCAAGTGATAGTAAGATCATGTTGCGGTTTGGCACTATTGTGCTCTTCATGCTTTCTTCTTCGTAGTGACCCTCTGGCACATCGATATCATCGGTCAGTGATGAGCCCCCAATCAATTGATTGATTGCTGAAATATCAACAATCTTGTGAGAAACACCTAATTTTTCACACACTTGAGCAGCTACTTTAAGCTCTTTAACATGACGCTGGCCGTAGTCGAACGACAGGGCATATACTTCGTGGCCTTGTTGCAGGGCTTTATTTAATACGGTAAAAGAGTCCATACCGCCGGAATAAATCACAACTACTTTTTGCGTCATATCTGTTTTGCTCTTACTTTTGATAGAGGTTTACTTCAGGGCGCGATATACTACACGGCTCGGGCCTAAATAACAATTTTTGCGCGTGTTTTTGGTTTTTTGATGGTATGCATTATATATCGTTGCGTCGTAAGTGAGATCTCTTTTGTACAAAATTAACGAAGTGTTTGAAACAATTCAAGGTGAAGCAAGTTTTACTGGTACACCTTCAATCTTTTTACGTTTACAAGGCTGCCCTGTAGGCTGTGCTTGGTGTGATACAAAACAAACATGGGACGTTGATAATGTATATAAAGTGTCACTTGATGACACGGTTGAGAAAAAAGCAGACTCAGATCATTGGGCAGAAGCAACTGCGGAGCAAGTGTTAGCGCTATTTAAAGAACGTGGCTACAACGCAAAACATGTGGTGATCACAGGTGGTGAGCCTTGCATGTACGACCTAAATCCAGTGTGTGAGTTATTACACGCAAATGGTTATTCGACTCAAATTGAAACCAGCGGCACATTTGAGATTTTAGTCCCTGAACAAACATGGGTGACCGTATCACCGAAGATTAATATGCGTGGCGGTTACAAAGTATTACGCAGCGCTATGCAGCGCGCTGATGAAATTAAACACCCAGTGGCAATGCAAAAGCATGTTGAAGAGCTCGAAGATTTATTCTTAAAAACAGGTGTTAATCCGCGTCTAGTGTACCTTCAACCAATTAGCCAAAAGACCTCAGCAACTAAACTTGCCATTGAAACCTGTATTGCAAAGAACTGGCGTTTATCAGTTCAAGTACATAAGTATTTGGGAATTAGTTAGGGTTTAGCCGTCAGCCGTCTGATCTGACCCCGATAAAGTAGACACTGGGTTTAATATTTCCAGTTAAAAACAAAAAAAGCGTTGCACCATGGCAACGCTTTTTACTTTTTAGCTTATCGCTACTAATTCTGCGCTAAATAATCCAACACAACCTGATGATGGTCTTTGGTTTTGAATTTATCGAACACATGCTTGATTTTACCGTCTTGGCCTACAAGGAAGCTAATACGATGAATTCCTTCGTACTCCTTACCCATAAACTTCTTATAACCCCAAATACCAAACGCATCTGCAATCGCGTGATCTTCGTCAGCTAATAAGTCAAAATTAAGCTCTTTTTTGGTTTCAAAATTCTTTAAACGCTTTATTGGGTCTGGGCTGATACCCACGACACGTGTGTTTAATTTAGCAAGCTCAGCTTTTTCATCACGTAAGTTTTCAGCTTGTACGGTGCACCCTGGAGTGGATGCCTTTGGATAGAAGTAAACAAGCACTTGCTGCTCTTTTAATAGCTCAGCGAGTGTGATTGTTTCATCATTTTGATTTTGTAAACTAAAAGCAGGGGCTGTATCACCGGCCTGTAATGGATTAATTGTTTTCATGCTTTGCTCCTTAGCGAATGCGTCTGAAAATATAATCTACGTTCAAACTGCGAGAAAGATCTTCAAAGCTCACTTTAAAGTTATCAATATCGACTTCAACGGGAATATTAAACTCTAGCTCACAACGCATTTTTAGCTCATCACCTTCGTCGTACGTATCAGATTTAAGTGAACAAATGCTGATGTTATTGTCAGCAAAAAAGCGCGTAACTTTACTTAATGTTCCAGGTGTATCAATACCTGTGTATTCGAGGGTGTAACCGGCGCAAAATTCACATGCAACATGACTTGCTGTGCGTTTCATCATGGTTAAAAGGCCAAGTTCCATGCCTTTAGTTGGCAATGTATGCTCAATGCGGCTAATGGCCGACATATCACCTGCTAACAGCATGATAAAGGTAAACTCGTTGCCCAAAATAGCAATGCGACTGTCAATTATATTGCAATGGCAATCACTCACTAACTGAGTTAATTCGCTAACGATACCGGGTCTATCTTCGCCAATCGCAGTGAGCACTATCTGATGATTTGTAAAAGCAGTCATGGAATTTTAAATACCTAGTAATTAACAATACCAATGGATATAAGCTTGAGTAAGCTTTGATTTCACGTGAGTTTAATACCGCACGGCGGCGAAGTTTAACATAATTTGCATCGTTAACGATAGCGACGATTAATTAAGCCGTGAATAAAGTGCGCTCTTTCTTGTTTTTAGGGGCATCTGAAAGTACCATAGTTAAAATTTTGCAAGGCGACAAGCAAACAAATACGTTACGCTAGCCGAATCTATTCGGGTTTTTTGCATAAAAACTATAAATGTAAAGTTAAAAGTGATTTTACAGTGAACCAAATCGGCATTACCCACTCATATATTTGTTAAAAAAATTAAGGGTTTGCTAAGGAGAAATATCTGTGCAGTATTGGATCTCAAAGGCGCTTGCTGTAAGCGTAATGGTAAGTTTAACAGGGTGTGGTGTATTTACCGACGAAGCACATCAAAAACGTAATTATCGAGCAAATGAACCGGTCAAAGCACCAGCAGGTTTAGCGCAACCAGCTCTAGATCCAACATATAAAATGGATGTTGCGCAATATGACAATAATCCTGAAGCTAAAAACTATCGTCCGCCAGCGCAAGTTATTACCATTGCTCAAGGTACTTGGGTTGAAGAAGGTGACACTGAAGCGCGGGTCTATTTTGATAAAAACGATGGTATAGAAGATTTAGATGTATTTATCTGGAACTCTATAAAAGCCGTTCTAGCTGAAAAAAATACCGCAGCTTTGAAAGAAGATAAAGCATCAAATTCAATTGAAACAGGTTGGTATGCGATTATTAAACCTGAAGAAGGTTGGTTTTGGGAAAGCGAAACCGAAGTATCACAACAACGTTTTATATTTACTATTGAAGAAAAGTCGCATCAGCGTACAGCTTCTTTAACAGCTAAACTTGCTGATTATAAAAGCGACTCAGTACCGTTAACACCATTACTACAGCAACAACTTGAAGTACGTGCTTTAAACCAAGTGATTGCTGAGTTTGATTACCGTTACCGTCAACTTGAAGTTGAAATGCGTAAACAACAAGGCATTATTTCATTAGAAATGGGCTTTGATAACAAAGGTAATGCGGCACTGGTTACTGAGCAAGATTACAACATGGTGTTTGATCGTTTCTCTGGTTTCTTAGAGCGATTATCTTTCACTATCGTAGAGATTGACCAAGAACGTGGTTTGATTACGGCTGATTACAAAAAGCCTGAGTCAAGCGTATGGGATTCAATTTGGGGTGAAGAATTAGCTGAGCTACCAATTGAAGAAGGCCAATATCAAATTCTTGTTAGCCGTACCAATGATGGCGGTACAAGTTTAACTTGGATGGACTCTGAAGGTTCGACATTAGAGCCTGGTACAATGAATGACCTCCAGCAAGCATTAGAAAATGCACTGCGTCAACGCGGTATCAATATTTAATAATTAAAAAAGTTAAAACCACCACAAAAAGAGCTTCGCCGCTCTTTTTGTGGTTTTTACAGGTTGAAAATATGTCTAACTTAAACACAGCAAATCGCAGTGACTTGCGAACCTTGTTTACCTTTTTCGTTCCTTCACTTATAGGTGTCTTTTTGTTTATGACGCCGGTACCCATAGGTGAAGCAATGACTATTCCGATTGCTGTTATGGCAAAAGCAGTGCAAGAGTGGATTGCCCCATTTGCATTGGGTTTAATCACCAGTATCGTTTGTATCACCGGTGTTTTATCTTTGATAATAAAGCTGTTTAAACCACAGCCATTACTTAAGTTTTTTATCATTAAACACTTATTTGATGTTAGTTGGCTGTGGCTGAGTGTTCGGTTACTGGGCATGATATTTATTATTCTGACTTACACGAAGCAAGGTCCTGAAATGATTATTTCAGGGAATACTGGTGCGTTAGTATTAAACGACTTGCTGCCCGTATTGTTTTCTGTGTTTGTTCTAGCGGGGTTATTATTACCGTTATTATTAAATTTCGGTCTCCTAGAGCTAGTGGGTACGTTATTAACTAAGGTTATGCGCCCACTTTTTGGTGTTCCTGGTCGAAGTGCAGTTAACTGTGTGGCATCTTGGTTAGGTGATGGTAGTGTAGGTATTTTGATGACCGCTCGTCAGTATGAAGATAAACATTATACACAACGTGAAGCTGCCATTATTGGTACCACTTTCTCAGCTGTATCAATTACCTTTTGTTTAGTAGTTATTGGTCAAGTAAAGCTTGAACACCTATTTGCACCGTTTTATTTAACGGTGTGTTTAGCGGGTTTAGCAGCTGCGCTAATTGTGCCTCGCTTACCACCGCTACGCTTTAAAAAAGACCTCTATGTAGATGGAACTGAGCCTGATAAAGACGCAGAATCAGTACCTGAAGGTAAAACATTGGTTTCTCACTCACTTGATGTGGCACTTGCTAAAGCACGCACTGCACCGGGTTTTGCTGGTACAGTGAAAGAAGGCTTACATAACGCATTTGATATGGTATTTGCTGTATTACCTGTGGTTATGGCTGTGGGCACATTTGCTTTGATTATTGCTGAATACACGCCAATTTTTGAATATATGGGCAAACCTTTTGTTCCATTCTTAGAGCTATTACAAGTACCAGAAGCTGAAGCTGCTGCACAAACAATTATGGTTGGCTTTGCTGATATGTTTATTCCGTCGATTCTTGCGGCTGGTAGTATCGAAAGTGATGTAACACGCTTTATCATTGCTGCAATGAGTGTGACGCAATTGATTTATATGTCGGAAGTAGGTGCACTGCTTTTAGGTAGCAAAATCCCGGTTAATATTATCGAATTGTTCTTCATATTTATTTTAAGAACCTTAGTAACATTACCGGTGATTGTCTTAATGGCACATTGGTTAGTATAAGCTTAGCTAAAACCTTAAATAGAAAAGCCCTGATTATTCATCAGGGCTTTTTTTATCTTCATTATCATCGCTTTTAGGCACTTTGAAGTCCATTTTTGCTGCATGTTTTAGCAACATAAGGTTACCAACTACCACACCAAATACGGCAACAACAATGGCTATAATTTGCCAAGTTTCCATCTTTAAATCCTGCCGATATGCACAGCGATATAGTAGCACTTAAAATCGTTTTGCATAAGACAGTGAAATAAAATCAAGGCCAGGGTTAGGGCTTTTGAAGCCTGCATTTGAGTAATGTAAATATCTAACTGCTAAGGTTGAGTCGTCACCTAGGTCTGCAACTAAACCCAATCTATCTTCGAACTGATAGTGAGTACTAACGTTTTTGCCTGCAAAATGGGTGTCATCTAACAATGAAACACCAATCCCAAACTCCACATAAACAGGCATGTTTTTCAGATTAAATACAGGGTATTGGATCACCGGAGACATAGCTAACACGATATTAGTTTGATGTTTGTTGTCTTTGCCATACTGCCAAATATTAAAACTAGACTCGAAGTACAAACGGGCGTGTTGAAAAGGCAGCTTTTCATTGGGTATATGGTACTGGTAGGCCAGCTTTAAGCCTTTCACATCACCTTCACCTTGGATGTAATCAACCGCATAGCCATGGTTTGAAGCGGCATAAGTCGGTGTTGCTAGTAGTGCGGCTACACTTAACATAAGTGCTTTTAGTGGGTGCTTTAGTTTCATCTCGGTACTTCTCATTATGACTGTGAGCAAGTAGATAAGGGTGAGGGTAGGGGCTTTTCAATGTGCGTAAAAACACAGAAGCTGTGCACATTCTCATATTTTTTAGCAATTGACTGAAAACTATGGGAAAAATCGATTGGTGCTTAATTGGCATTAAAACGGTGTCGGATTGTTTCTTTTTTTATGGATTTAATATCGGTATATTAGCGAAAATTTTCGTTGAGAGGTGAATACGATGACCAAACTAGTTAACTCATTTTTGCTTATAGCTGCGCTTTTTACTGCAACTGCTTTTGCCAGTGAAGACCGCTCGCCTAAGCAACTATTAGAATCAGTCACAGCAGATTTATTTGTTGATATCGCAAATGTAAATGCGAAGGGTGATGCAAGTTCAGAAGCAATGGCAAGCATTGTAGAAAAACGCTTATTGCCGCACATGGATATTAAGTTTGTATCGTATAAGCTTTTAGGTAAGCACATTAAAGGCCTACGCCGTGACCAAGCCGTTGATTTTATTGCTGCGGTTGAGCATTACTTAACAGTAACTTATGCCGGCGCACTAATGAAATACACAGGCCAAAAAGTTATTTTTGATCAATCACAACTCATCGACGGTGGTTATGCAACAGTTAAAACGCAAATTGTTGATGACAATGCGCCAGCCATCGATTTGCACTTTAAATTACGCCAAGGCAAAGATAAGCAGTGGAAAGTATACGATATCGTTGCTGAAGGCATTTCACTGTTAAGCGCGAAGCAAAAAGAAGTATTGCAACGCATCAGTCAAGTGGGTATCGACGAAGTCACAAGCGAATTAGCAAGTAAGTAAGTTAGCTTAAAGCTCGATTACCTTCACCTCATCGAGCATTTTAGCTACTTTCAGTCTCCAACCAAGCAGTGAGCACCGTCCATGTGCCGCTGCTTTTCTATTTTCTTTAAAAATCACCTACTTTGCGCTAGCACCTGTAACCCTCTGTGGTAGAATCATGCTACTTTTCTTGTTTACCAAAGTATCTGTTCAGATACTGTGTTATTGGTTGCAATATTAAGCAAACTGTCAGTTAAATTTTGCTATAACTGAGTGCTTAATAAGACATCGAATAATGTGCAGCGGAGTTGTGTTTTTTTAATGGAAAATGTACTGATTTGGCCAAAGGAATACCCGTTACTGATCAAAGGATTAGCTGAGCAAAACGGGGCCTATATTTTAGATGCTTTAGAAGCTTGGCCGGCATGTCGTTCTACTAATGAAGATGACGGTGTGTGTACGACGGTTCTTCCGCCTATTTACTACCTCACTTGGTTGACTCCTCTTGAACCGTTTGAAGAGTGTTATTTCCAACACATTTCTGAGTTTGATGAAGCTGCGTTGCATTATGTTAATGCTATGAAATCGCACTTTTTAGAAAACGATTACACCCCTGAGAGTCTTGTGTTAATGCTGTGCCAGCGCTTAGAGAAATACGCCAGCGCATTTGCACAGTCGGCAGTTAAAACACCTATTACACTCATTCACCAGTTATTTAATCGTCGCTATTTCACTGTGATAGAGCATGTACTTAATCAAGGTGCGAAAATGTCTGCGGACGATGTGCTGGAGCTCTGGACTGAAGTTGACTTTAGAGAACGCTTTAGTGGTTTTATTCCAGAGTCTGTTGCAGATCTTGAACCTTTAACTGTGCTAGCAGCAGAAAAGGTAGCCCATGGCGAAGATTATTTCACGTTGCTTAAGCTTGTGTCACCAGACGTTGATTCTGCATCGTTACTTGAACAAGCTTTACTTGCTCACTTAAGCCATGAAAATGCTAAACAAACAATGGCAAAGCGGTTTATTGAGCAAGGTGCAACCGGTGCATTAGCTGACGCAAACGGTAAAACAGCCTTTATGTGGGCTACCGAAAAAGGCTATGTGAATGTTGTTGAGACTTTGCTTGAGTATCAAGATAAAAAATCCCAAGACAACAAAGGCAATACGGCATTACATTATGCAGTTTTAGCCGAGAATGGACCGTTACTTGTGCTGCTTCTAAAAGCAGGTTATGACTTTAGAGTTCGTAACAATGATGGTTTAAGTTGCTACCGATTAGCAGTAAGCATCAAAGCGGATAGCTTAGTGAAGTGCCTTGAGCATGACTTTGGCATCAAAGAGCTTTCACCTGAAGGGCAGTTTGATCGCATTAAAAAGGTACATTTATTACATGCGATTGTAACTTTGTTACTTCCTGTGCAGCTGTTCTTCTTTTTTGATGACAGTATTTCGATTAAAAGTGAGCTAACACTTAGCTTTACGCTAATTTCAATTTTATGTTTTTTCTTTGCGACAAGCTTGAAACGATGTGCGCTTTACCCACATATACGCCATCCTTGGGGACTTTTTATTTTAAGATTGTTTTCGTTGTTTAGCTTAATTGGCCAAGTGGGTCTAGCAAGTATTGTCGCGCTAGCCACCTTAGCTGAGTTGGTGTGAAGACATAAAAACTATATAAAGTGACATAAAAAACGGCAACCTAGGTTGCCGTTTTTTGTTTCATTTTTCTAAATAAAAGTGTTTATTTGTCGTGCTCATGTGCCGCTTTTTCTTCAGCCAGCTCTTCTTTTAATTTACGTATCTTAAGGCCAAGTTCTTGTCCGCGATGGCGTGCATAATAGGTGCAGCCAATGAACATTAGGCTCGCAAAGGTTAATTCAAGTAATACCCAAATCAGCTGTTCTTGCGCGACCCAAAGTAATGTAAAACCATGGATGAAATAGAACATGACAATAAAGTTCGCCCATGCATAGGTATAAGGCTTATCTTGAATGATACCTTTTAGCGGTAGCAGCAGAGGCAGGATATATACAACAAAGATAAAGGCATTACTATGGCCTTCTCTTGGGGCAATTAAAAACAACCAAACTGGCATTAAAACTAATAAGCCGATATAACCAATCAGTGCGAAACGTTGGAATCGTTTTGTAATTGGTTTTTTGGCAACAGGCTGATTTAACACAGGTTCCAAGCTCATTGTAATTTACTCGCAATTAGTGTCAGGCGCTTACCAACGCTTTGACATATTTTAATTTCGTCTTTACTTAACACATTACTGTTATTGCTACCGGCTACATGAGTCGCACCATATGGCGTACCGCCAGTTTCAGTCGCTAGTAATTCAGGTACTTCATAAGGCACACCTAGCAACATCATACCGTGATGTAATAGTGGCAGTGATAGATTTAACAAGGTTGCTTCATTACCACCGTGCATGCTGCTTGATGACGAAAAAACGCAAGCGGGTTTATCTATCAGCTGACCTTTAAGCCATAGATCACTGGTGGTTTCCCAAAAGCTCTTTGCTTGCGAGGCCATCATGCCAAATCGAGTAGGAGTGCCAAAGGCTAAGCCATCACAATTAATAAGATCATCTTTGCTGATCACAATATCGTGTGACTGACGCTTAACAAAAGTGCGCAACAAGGCTGTTGCACCTTGTTGCTCAATCGACTCGGCTATCTCATGAGCCATAGCTTCTACAGAGCCATGGCTTGAGTGGTATAGCACAACAATGTTTATAGCCATTAAAGCACGCTTAATACGTTTTCTGGTGGACGACCTAGAGCAGCTTTGCCTTTATTTTCAACAATTGGGCGCTCGATTAGTTTTGGATTGGCAGCCATCGCAGCAATTAACTTATCTTCATTTTGTTCGTTTTTAAGCTCAAGCTCTTTGTAGATGTCTTCTTTAGTTCGCATTAATTCACGCGCTGAAGTAAAACCTAGCTGACTAATTAAAGTCGCAATTTGTTGTTCATTAAGCGGTGTTTTTAGGTATTCAACAACACTTGGTTGAATATTATTGCTTTCTAATAGGGCAAGAGTTTCACGCGATTTTGAACAACGTGGATTATGATAAATAGTCACAGACATGGTGTGTTCTCACATTTAATATTTTGGCTTATTTTAGGGCAAGCGCCGCGAGACTTAAAGTCTCGCAAGCTCTTTTTGTAATTGACGGTATTGTGTAAGTAGGGCTTTTAAACGTTGTTGTTTTACTAATTCTTCAGGCTCAACAAAGTTTAGTGCTTTTTGAATTTCATCGGCTGCTTTTAAATAAGCGCCATATTGAGCGAGCACATCGGCATGAGCTTCATGGTAGGAAGCCATATTTTCTTGCTTTTTATAGACATCAGCAATGAGCTCTTTGGCTAGATTGTTCTCAGGTTTTGCTAACAAGTAAGATTTTAGAATACGCTCAGCAAGGTCAAATTGTTTTGCTTCAATAGCGGCATTTGCATAGTTTAAGGCAATCACCTGATTGTTAGGTCTATCGATATCTAACTTAGCTAAAAATTCTACAGCCTCGTTAGCTTTACCTTGAGCAATTAGTAAATCTGTATGGGTATCGATATAAAATAAGTTTTTTGGATCTTGCTCAAGCAATGGATTCAATACGTTGGCCGCTTCATCAAGCTTTTTCTGATCCAACAGGCTAATACCTAAACCGTATTTGAGAGCTGTGTCGTTGTGAACAGTATTTGCACGCATTAATTTACGAAACAAATCTTCCGCTGCTTTTGACTTTTGCTGATAACGAGCAATCACTCGGCTTTTAGCCAAATTGAATTCTAGGCTGTCAGCATAGTGTCTTTTTGGGTATTGCTCGGCACGTAAGCGTACATCAGATACACGACTTTCTGGTAATGGGTGAGTCAGTAAAAATGCTGGCGGCTTATACTTATAACGAATTTGTGCAGCAAGCTTAGTTAAAAACTCACTTGATTGGCGGGGGTCAAACCCTGCGTTATTAAGGGTTTGCATACCAATACGGTCAGCTTCTTGCTCAGCAGCACGGCTATGCGTTAATTGACTAAATGCCGCTTGTGTTTGGTTCGCTGAAATAATCGCAATACCGGCATCAGGTGCAACAACTGTAGCCAAAATACCAGCAATCATGCCTGCGATGGTTAATGCGCTGTTGTCTTGCTGCTGTTGAATACGGCGCGCTAAGTGGCGTTGTGTGACGTGAGCTATCTCGTGTCCAAGTACTGAGGCAAATTGGCTTTCGTTATCGGCTTGTGCGATGAGGCCTGTATGCACACCTACATGGCCGCCATAGAATGCAAATGCATTGATTTCTGAATTGTTTAGCCAGAAAAATGAAAATGGAAAACGTACATCGTTAGCGTTTGCGACCAAACGTCTGCCCAGAGTAGTGAGGTATTCATCGAGAACGGGGTCATTCACAACAGGCGATGAACCACGAATTTGCATCATCATCACTTCACCGATTGCTTGCTCTTTTTCAATCGGCAACGCTTGCAAAGCCGAGGTCCCTAAATCGGGCAGCTTAAAGTTAGTTTGTGCCTTCAACGGCTCACTATGCAGTATCGAGAATGTCAGTAATGCACTGCATAGTGTAATAAAGGCTAATTTTAGTCGCATCTTATTCCTTGTTGATTTGCTCACCTAACATGACTTTTGCTATGTCTATTTCGTCGCTGCATGCTCGGCTGTCTTTTTCGCACAATTGATAGAAATCTTTTATTGTGACTCCATCTAGCTTAACAACGTTCAATTCTCGTTGTAAAAAAGTTATGATTTTATGAGCTACTTTATGGGCATGAAGAATTAATGCTTTGTCTGCTTTATCGCCTCTTTCAAAGTAAAAACCAATGAACTTATGGAGCTGATTAAAGCGAATAAGGTTTTTCATGCTGTGCGGATCCCACACCTTAAACTCCATAAAGCGGTTGTCTTTAATAAATTGATCTACAGTAACATCTTTTGCATAAGGGTAAGCCCATAATTCAAAGCCTCGATCTGTAAAGCTTTGATGTAATGCGATTCGTGGTTTTTGCTCGCAAACAATTTCGCCCATTTCGGTTACATGGCCTCCTAATAAATCAAGGTTCCAGTTACGTGGGTCAATTAATCGCTTAACAGCATTATCAAAACCGTGGTCTAAAATCCCTTCTGATTCGCTGACTGATGATGCCACCATATGATAAAAAGGCGGCAGCTCGCCCCAGTTAATTTGTTTTTTATACCAATTTATCTCTTTAAGAGTTGGATTCGCAGGTAATTGCGCTTTATTATGCGAGCCAGGCATCATGTTTCCTTTACTACCAGTTATTGATTAAGGATAAACTATTGTTTTGCGTGTTTTAAGCAAAAAATGAGTTGTTTCTCATTATAAAGACTTATTTCCGCAAGATGCTGACATCTTATACTTATTATTCATATTAATAACGCAGTTGATTCGCTATGTTAACGGTTGATTTAAGGGACTATAAGTGCCCCCAACAATTTATTCAGTTTAAATTAGGGTTGAATAAGGCAATATCAGTTAAACAACCCGTGACTTTTACATTTAATGCTGCAGAGGCAACGGACGATATGCAGCGATTTTTAGAAAAACATCATTACCATTTTAAAATTGACCTAGAATTAGGTGTGCTAACTGTGGAGCCCATTCGTGTTTGAGTATGTAAAAGCCTGGTACGAAAATAAATTTTCAGATCCCCATTCAGTAACCTTGTTGTTACTGCTTATTGCAACCTTTGCATTTTTCTACTTTTTTGGCTCGCTAATCGTGCCTGTTTTAGTTGCCTTGGTGATTGCCTATTTACTAGATTGGCCCGTTGCTCATTTAGAAAAGCTGGGTTTAAAGCGCTTTACTGCAACGATTCTTGTTATGTTGGTATTTAGTGGCTTGATGATCATGATTATTGTTGGCATGGGGCCTGTGCTTTGGCAGCAAACCAGTAATCTAGTTCAAGAAACCCCATATATGATTGAGAAAGGAAAAGCACTGCTTTTACACCTTCCTGAAGATTACCCAAGTTTGATTACTGAAGATCAGGTTAAATCAATTGTTACCAGTGTTGAAACTAAAGCCATTGAGTTTGGTCAGTTGGTGTTATCCGTGTCGCTAACCTCCATTAAAGATGTAGCAGCTTGGCTGATTTATCTGATTTTAGTACCACTACTGGTGTTCTTTATGCTTAAAGATAAATTAGAGCTGACGCAAAGTGCTGAGCGTTTATTGCCAAAGCAGCGCCGTTTGATCATTCAAGTGTGGCAAGAAATGAATCAGCAAATCATGAATTATATCCGCGGGAAGGTATTTGAGATTTTAATTGTTGGTACTGCATCCTTCATCTCCTTTGCAGTTCTTGATCTTCGTTATGCAGCCTTATTAAGTGTGTTGGTTGGCTTATCAGTTCTTATTCCATTTGTAGGGGCAGCATTGGTGACTATTCCTGTGGCAGCGGTGGCGTTATTCCAATTTGGCTTAGAAACACAATTTTGGACCATTCTAATTATCTATGGCGTGATCCAAGCACTTGATGGCAACGTTTTAGTGCCATTGCTGTTCTCTGAAGCTGTCGATTTAAACCCTGTGTTTATCATAGTGGCTGTGCTGTTTTTTGGTGGCTTATGGGGGTTTTGGGGCGTATTTTTCGCGATACCACTTGCGTCATTGGTTAAAGCACTTATTAATGCATGGTCTTCAAAACAGGTTGAACTAATCGAAAATTAGCTTAGTCTTAAAAAGTATAGAAAACGCACTTTACTGACTAATTGATTATTATAATTTAGCCGTGAAAAATGTAAAATAGGTTATAAGATATATCTTTTAGTAATATGGTGCGTTTTACATGGCAAATTTTTACCTTCCTGACGATGCTAATCAGCAAATTTATTTAGATGCGAATGCAACGACTCCTGTACTTCCTGAAATTGCCGATGTGGTTTCGCATACGATGCGAGTATGTTTTGGTAACCCATCAAGCTCTCATATTACTGGTATTCAAGCAAAGCACTTATTAGAGCAAACGCGTAACAAAGCGCGTGAAGTAATTGGCGCAACCGACGGCGATATTTTATTTACCTCTGGTGCAACCGAAGGTATTCAAACGGCGGTTGTTTCAACGCTTATTGCTGCGAAAAATCACCCAATTGAGAACCCGGTATTACTTTATGGGGCAACAGAACATAAAGCAGTGCCAAATACCCTAAAACATTGGAACAGCGTGCTTGATATTAATGCACAGGTGTTAGCTATTCCCGTTGATAAAAACGGTATTTTAGATCACGAATTTATTCGCAAACATGCAGCTAATGCGCTGATGATTTGTACTATGGCGGTCAATAACGAAACCGGTGTATTCCAAGACTTAATCGCTATTGAGCAAGTTATTCGTAGTGAAAACACCCATGTTGCTTGGATGGTAGACTGCGTACAAGCCTTAGGCAAAACCAACTTAGCGCTAAGCCAAACAACCATTGATTACGCCCCATTCTCAGGCCATAAATTGTATGCCCCTAAAGGAATTGGCGTACTTTATATTCGTGAAGGCAGTGCATATACACCGTTTATTGCTGGTGGCGGCCAAGAAAGCGGTATGCGATCAGGCACCGAAAACTTACCAGGTATTGCCGGTTTAAATAAGCTGTTCTCGTTATTACTTGATAAACAAAACCAAACATTCAAACCAATTGAGCAGCTACATGCTTATCGTGAGCAATTATTAGGAGCACTAACAGACACCTTTGGCAGCATCACGTTTAACCACAGTTTTGAGCATTCAGTGCCAACAACGTTGAACTTTGCAGTTAATGAATTAACGAGTAAAGAAGTGATGGATTTATTTGATGCTGCGGGTATCCGTGTGAGTGGCGGTTCTGCATGTAGCTCAGGCGCAAATCGTAGTTTTGTACTTGATGCGATGGGGGCCAGTGATTGGCAAAGTGAAAACGCGATACGTATGTCGTTTGGCCCTGCTGTAAATCAACAAGAAATTGACTTTGCTTGCGATAAAATTCGTTCTTTAAAACCGATTCTAGAAGCAAACTGCCTTGTTGTGTCTGATAGTACATCACCTCAACACGAAGTCTGTGCGATTGGCTTAACACAACTTCGCCATCAAGCTGCGTGCTGCTGGCTTTATGTTGATAGCGATAAAAACGCAGTGGTGATTGATCCTATCATCGAGCTTATTCCACGTATGGCGAAAATTGTTGCGACACAAGGTCTAACAGTAAAAGCGATTTTAGATACCCATAACCACCAAGAGCGTTTATCGGCTCGTTGTTTGTTAACCAAAGAGCTAGCAGAGCGTTATGTTGCTAGCGAGATAGATGAACTTGGTTGGCCTAAAGAGTCACAGGCTATCGAATTAACTGGTGTACGCTTAACTAAATTAGCGACACCGGGACATAGTAAAGATAGTGCCAGCTACTTATTAACAGATACTCAAAGTGGTAATGTGAGCTATTGCTTCTGTGGCGATTTAATCTTACCGGGTGGTTTAGGTAACACGGCTATTAGTGGCGGCGATGCTGCGCAAATGGCACAGTCATTAAAGCAGCTTGCTATAGCAATACAAGATTCAACGGTGATTTGTTCGGGTCATGATTATCAACAATGTTTTGCTATGGATTGGCATGCGCAAAAAGAGACCACGCCGCTATTAGCACAGTTATTGAATGACCAAATATCGGATACGCAGTTTATTGAGTTAAAACATCAAGCTGATGAACAAAAGCATACTGCAAGTCATTCTTTATGTGGTTATGTTGAAACCCTTGAAAGCGCACCTATGAAACAGCTCACTGCAGCGGATGCTAAAGCGATGCTTGACTCTCAAGCTACTTATATAATTGATACTCGTGAGCCTTATGAACATGGCGCGAATAACCTTTCAGAGTTATTTTCCGTTGCTAATAGTAAAGTGATCAACATTCCATTGAGCCGTATGGCAAATGCTATCGTCGAAGAGCAATTAGATAAAACGCATACTTATATCTTGGTTTGTCGAAGCGGTAACCGCTCAAAGCAAGCAGCAAATAACCTGTCACAGCTTGGTTTTGAAAAGGTATATAACTTAGATGGTGGTTTAGCGTTGTTGTAAAAGGTAATTTAAGTCGTTCATTAAAAAAGCCGCTATTGAGCGGCTTTTTTGTAAGCTGTTTAAGTTAGGCTGTTATGGGGCCTGAACTTTCACGTACCACTAATGATGGGGTAAAGGTCGTGATAATGTCTTTATCTTGATTCCGTGCACCACGGGTTTTTCTGAACAACAGGCGTGCTGCATGCTGTGAAATTACATCATTTGCTTGATGGGCTGTGGTAAGCTTTGGCCAAGTTTGACGCGAGAATGGAGAATCTTCGAACCCAGTAATTGATAACTGCTGTGGAATTTCAATACCCATTAAGCGTGAGGCGAATAACGCGCCAGCTGCCATTTCATCGTTTCCGCCAAGTAGGGCAGTGATGCTTTTCGGGTTACTCTCACCAAGCAATGCTTTTGCACCTTCAACACCTGATTCAAAAGAGTACTGGCCTTCGTAGATTAGCTCATCCTTCAATGAGATGCTGTGATCTTTTAATGCAGCCTGATAACCCGCTAAACGTTCAGTCGTAGATTTATGTTCTTTATCGCCGCATAAAAAACCAATGTTTTTATGACCAAGCGAGAGTAAGTGAGAAGTAATTTCGTACGCAGCCGCGTAGTCATTTACATAAATACAGGTGTCTTGGTCTTCCTCAGTAGGGCGACCGGAGAGTACACGCACATAATGAATGCCCATTTCATCAAGCATATCGATGATACTGCTTTGTTCTGATAGGGGTGGTGTTAACACTAAACCAGCCAAACGAGAGCGCTTTATCATGGTTTTGAAGTCTTCTTCCATGTTGCCATCGAGGTAGTTACAAGGGTGAATGACTAGTTCATAGCCTTCTTCTTTACAACGCGACAATACGCCATTTTGCATGTCGATGACATAATAAGCATTCGGGTTGTCATAAACTAAACCAACAGTAAAAGACGATGTGCCTGCTAGGTTACGAGCTGCAAGGTTTGGTTGATAGTTCAACGTGTTAACAGCGTCCATCACTATGTCGTAAGTTTTTTTTCTGACCGATGGCTCTTTATTGATCACTCGCGAGACTGTTTTCATTGAAACACCAGCGAGCTTGGCTACATCATTTATGGTTACTTTCATACTGTTACTTTATAGTTAGTTATATTTGTATTATAATAATATTGAAAAGTGTTCGCTAGAGCGCTTTTTCTTAATAGGTACATTAATATTTAATATAAGTTAGTTAGTGTATCTAATGTTCTACTAAATTAGCAGTAAAATAATTGAGATAATTTTTATGATACCGGTGTCAAAAGAGAAAAATTGCGCTATTATCTCGACTATAAAATGTAAAAGTAGAGCATTGACAGCGTTGTCATTTTGACTTAGTGTTAATTTTCATCTTATTTTTTATTGCTGTCTTTATTCAACATTAATAAAAAGATATTTAAAAATCAGTTTGTTGCAAGTTTTTAGGGGATTATATATATGAGCAGCCGTTCGCAATTAGCTAGTTGGCAAGCACTATCTGAAAGTGCCAAAAAGATGAAACAAATTCATCTTAAAGATTTATTTGCCAAAGATAGCACGCGTTTCGAGCAATTCTCTGCTCAGATCCCAGGTGTATTATTCGATTACTCGAAACAACAAATTAATAAAACTGTTTTTGAACAATTAATTGCTTTAGCGAAAGAGTGTGACATTAGCGCATGGCGAGACAAAATGTTCAGTGGTGAGAAAATTAACATTACTGAAGACCGTGCTGTACTTCATACTGCTTTACGTAACCGCGCTAACACTGCTGTAATGGTTGATGGCGAAAATGTAACGGACGCTGTTAACGCAGAGCTTGCTAAAATGAAAGCGTTTGTTAGCAAAGTGCGCAGTGGTGAGTGGTTAGGCTACACAGGTAAAGCTGTGAAAGATGTTGTTGCAATTGGTGTGGGTGGTTCAAACCTAGGTCCGCAAATGGCAACAGAAGCGCTTGCTGCTTATGCTGATGACACATTAAATGTTCACTATGTATCTAATGTTGATGGTGTTCAGATTGCATCTGTTTTACAAGGTTTAGACGTTGAAACAACATTATTTGTTATCTCATCTAAAACGTTTACGACCTCAGAAACTATGACTAACGCTAAATCGGCTGTTGAGTGGTTTCTACAAACAGCCCAAGCTCAAGAGCATATTGCTAAGCACTTTGTTGCTGTAAGCACCAATTTAGAAAAAACAGCGGCCTTTGGTATCGCTGATGAAAACGTATTCACAATGTGGGATTGGGTAGGCGGTCGCTTTTCTTTATGGAGTGCGATAGGATTACCAATCGCCTTGTACCTAGGCTTCGACGCGTTCGAAGAGATCCTAGAAGGTGCGTTTGAAATTGATGAGCATTTTAAAAATGCTGAATTTGAAAATAACGTACCATTGTTAATGGCGCTTTTAAGTGTATGGAACACTAGCTTTTTAGGTTATACCGCACAAGCAATTTTACCGTATGACCAAGCATTACACATGTTACCTGCGTATTTACAGCAAGGTGAAATGGAAAGTAACGGTAAGCATGTTACTTTTGCTGGTGAAACTGTTCCTTATACGACGGTTCCTATTATTTGGGGTATGACAGGTATCAATGGCCAACACGCATTTTACCAATGTCTGCACCAAGGTAATGTAATAGTGCCTGCTGACTTTATTGCTTCAATTGAGCCGCAAGTAAATGTTGGTAAGCACCATGATATTTTATTATCAAACTTCTTTGCACAAACCGAAGCGATGATGGCCGGTGTTGATGCAGAGCAAGTCACTGCTGATTTGACCGCAAAAGGTAAATCTGAAGCAGAAATTGCAGAATTATTGAATCACAAGATTCACCAAGGCAATCGCCCAACAACGTCAATGTTATTAGATAAAGTTGATGCGAAAACGGTAGGACGTTTAATTGCGCTTTATGAGCACAAAATTTTCTGCCAAGGCATTATTTTAGAAATCTGTTCATTTGACCAATGGGGTGTAGAGCTAGGTAAAGGACTTGCCTCGAAAATTGAAGCTGAACTATTTGATGACTCAATTAGTCATCCACACGATAGCTCAACCAACGGACTGATCGCTTACTATAAGACACATCGTAAGCAGTAACAGATTCGCAGCAGCTGCTGCAAACAGAATACCTTTGAACGGGTAGCGCTGGAGTTCTTAGGGCCTGTATTTTTGTGAGAGGATTTACAGAGCCCCTAAGACTCATTTACTTCAGCCAACATAAGAATAATGAGTAAGCTACTTACAAACAAATTCAACAGGCTTTGTTAAAGGGATCATCTAACACAGCCAATCAACCAGATAACAACACGCACTGCCATACTGAATGAGTCGATTAACATGGCATTGCCAATGTAGAGAGTGATATATGTTAAATCCATTTGATATCGTAATTTTTGGGGGCGGCGGTGATCTTGCGCTACGCAAGTTACTTCCTGCAATGTATCGCGCTTATCAAGAGGGCAACCTTCCTCAAGGTTCTCGTATCCTGCCTACGGTACGCGAAGAAAGCAAACGTAAAGAATATATCGAAACAGCGCACAAAGCCTTACAGGACTTTTTAGGTAAAGGTGAATACAACGCAAAAGATTGGAAAGCTTTTTCTGCTTACCTTGTGCCAGTTGTATCAAATGTGACTGAAGCAGATGATGACTGGGATAAACTAAGAGATATCCTTAATGAACACGACGCTGATAAGTCTCGTGTTTTTTACCTTTCATTACCGCCTGCAGTATACGGTAGCTGCTGTGAAATCTTATCTAAGAAAGGCCTGATCACAGAAACATCACGTGTTGTTGTTGAAAAACCAATTGGTTACTGTGGTGAATCAGCTGAAGCCATTAATGCGAAAATTGCAGAGTACTTTAGTGAAGAACAAATTTTCCGCATTGACCACTATTTAGGTAAAGAAACTGTACAAAACCTAATGGCATTGCGTTTTTCAAACTCACTGTTTGAAAACCTGTGGGATGCTAAATCAATCGATAACATCCAAATCAGCCTATCGGAAACTGTTGGTTTAGAAAGCCGCGCTGGTTTCTACGATAAAGCGGGTGCATTACGTGATATGGTACAAAACCACTTGCTACAATTACTTTGCCTAGTAGCGATGGAATCACCAAACAAATTAAATGCTAACAGTATCCGCACTGAAAAACTGAAAGTACTTGAGTCGTTACGTCCGTTAGTGGCTGAAGATGTGGATGCGAACATTGTACGTGGTCAGTATGTGCCAGGTAACTTAGACGGTAAAATCGTCCCAGGTTATTTAGAAGAGCTAAACGAAGGCGCAAGTAAAACAGAAACTTTCGTTGCTATTCGTGCGCATATCGACAACTGGCGTTGGGCTGGCGTGCCTTTCTACCTACGTACTGGTAAACGTATGAAAAAGCGTTGTGCTGAAATCGTTGTTGAATACAAAAAAGTTTCACACAATGTTTATACAGACAATGTAGGTAATATTGAGCCAAATCGTCTTGTTATTCGCCTACAACCTGAAGAAACAATTCAATTAACACTGATGTCTAAGCGCCTTGATAATCTTGAGATGCAATTAGAACCAGTGACGATGAACATTGAGTTATCACAGGCATACAGTAATGGTTTCCATTCTGATGCTTATAAGCGCTTAATGTTAGATGCAGCTGCAAATAATCCATCACTGTTTATTCACCGTGATGAAGTTCGTCAGGCATGGAAGTGGATCGACCCAATCATTGAACGTTGGCAAGAAAAAGGTGCACCATCTTTATACCGTGCAGGTACATGGGGCCCAGAAGATGCTGATGAATTGTTAGAAGAAAACAACCATGTATGGTTTAACACAGGCGATAAGGCGTAATTAAGATGGCAACAATTGTTGAAAAATTCTTTGCAAACAAAGACGAATTAACAGCTGAGCTTTCTTCAAGCCTTGAGCAAAGCCTTGTTGCAGGTATTAAAGAAGATGGTCGCGCGGTACTGATGGTATCGGGTGGCTCATCGCCAGCACCTGCTTATAAACACTTATCAAACCTTGACCTTGACTGGGCAAACATTGATGTTGCTATGGTTGATGAGCGTTGGGTTGATGCTGATCATGAAAAAAGTAATGAAGCTTTTATCAAAAGCACGCTATTACAAAACCATGGCGCTGCAGCTAATTTTGTAACAATGAAAAATGACGCATTAACGGCACAAAACGGTGTAGCTGAATGTGAAGCTGCATACAAAGCATTAAAGCGTCCTTTTGATGTGACAATTTTAGGCATGGGTCCTGATGGTCATACGGCTTCTCTTTTCCCTCATGCTGAAGGTCTAGAACACGGCCTTGCGACAGATGATTTAGTATGTGCAATTAACGCTATTGAAAGTGATGTGACTGGTAAAATCACCGAGCGTATGACGTTAACTTTATCTGCTATCGCAGATTCTAAAGTAGTGAAGCTTTTAATTAGCGGTGAAGAAAAACTGGCTGTTTATAAGCAAGCGAAAGAGGGGGGGGCAGTTGCTGATATGCCTTTACGTGCAGTATTGAATCACCCACATATCAATATTGAAGTTTATTGGGCCCCTTAAAAGCAGATTAAACCTAACTTTAAAAGCGAGCTGTTATGCTCGCTTTTTTGTTTTTAAATAATCACTTTTTGTGATTCATTTGAATCAATACGCTTTCTTTAAATAACGCTATAAAGTGTTAGACAAGAACAAAAGGGCTCTATATAATTAAAAATGACAGCGCTGTCATTGTTGTTGATTTTTATTCTCAGTATTCCTTTAGCTCATTCTGCCCAGAAAAAGTTAAAAAAATTTGTCTATGACAGCATGCTTTTGGAAACAAGCAAGTTTATTAAGCTAATTTATTGTTAGTTAAAAGGTTTTATATAACTTTTAGTTATGGTTAATAATTGCTCAGTGGAAACTAAAGCTTACAAAAATAGATGTTATTTTTAGTTATTGTCAAAATCTCACTCCTCAGGTCTTTTCATCAGCGATAACAGTCATGCTATATTTGCGCCGTTTATTTGTAACAATTCTTAAAAACTCAATATTAAACATTAGTTATATCAATAACTTGATTATTTTGTTGTAAATTTTTTGCACAAATTAACCAAAAAGATGTAGCACAAATGTAATTTAGAGTGTATGGTTTGTTACTAGATGACAGCGTTGTCATCATCACTGGGCAGAAGTGATATAAAAAACCAACAAAATGATTCAAGGGGAATCCTGTGTTAGCTAAAAATTTTAAGAAAAGCTTATTAGCAGTTAATATCGGCCTCGTAATGAGTGCTGGGTTCACTGGTGCTGCATACGCAGCAGAAGAAACTAAAGTTCAAGAAGATGTTGAAGTAATTGAAGTCCGCGGTATTCGCCGTTCACTTGAAGCTTCAATGAATACTAAGCGCTTTGCTGACAGCGTTGTCGATGCTGTTTCTGCTGAAGATATTGGTAAGTTTCCTGATGGCGATGTAGGTGAAGCACTTGGTCGTATTTCAGGTGTTGCAGTTAATCGTCAATTCGGTCAAGGTCAACAAGTGTCGATTCGTGGTGCTTCAAGCCAATTAACACGCACACTTTTAAACGGTCAAACTGTTGCATCAACAGGTTGGTATGACCAACAATCAATCGACCGTAGTTTCAACTACACACTTTTACCACCTGAACTAGTTGGTGAAATCCAAGTTTATAAATCTTCTCAAGCTGACGTTGTAGAAGGTGGTGTTGGTGGTACGGTTATCGTTAACACTCGTAAGCCGCTTGATCTTGACGCTGGTACGACTTTCTTAAGTGTAAAAGGCGATTACGGCACAATCTCTGAAGAAACAGATCCTCAAGTTTCTGGTTTGTTTAGCTGGAAAAATGATGAGGAAACATTCGGTTTACTAGGTTCAGTATCTTGGGCAGAAACAAATTATCAACGTAACGGTATTGAGTCACTTATCGGCTGGGGTGATATTGTGCCTACTACGTTCCAACAAGAACGTGAGCGTACTGCACTAAATGCAACTTTCCAATATCGTCCTACAGAAAACCTAGAGTTAGGCTTAAACATTATGAGCCTTGAGTTAGATGCAAACAATGCAAACACCTCAAACTTCGTGATGTTCCCAGACGACAAAGAAGCTGCATGTGAGCAAACAAATGCATCTGGTACATGTACTTTCTACCGTCGTACTGGTGAAGGTGCAAACCCGGGTTGGACTCAAACTTGGGCACGTATTGCAAGCATGTCATCTGACACAGCTGATTTCAGCCTTAAATACGAAGGTGAAAATTTCACATTAAAAGGTCGTTTCGGTACAACTGAATCAGAAGGTGGTACAGACCTAACTGCAAACTACGGTAACTTCATTGGTGTTCCATCTGATTATGCTGGTACTTATGATGCAACTGGCGATGTGATAAAAATTGATATTAATAACAAGTACTTTGAACCATCAGACTTTGCAGGTCCATTATCTCCAGCTGGTTGGGCTCTGAAAAAACAACCTAACACAGATGAAGAAACTTATGCACAGGTTGATCTATCTTTCCCTGTAGACTTTGGTGCTATTACTGCAATCAAAACAGGTTTCCGTTGGGCAGACCACGAAGTAAAACAAGAAACTTATTCAACTACTTTAGTTGATACATTACCTAGTGGCGATGGTGAGACTTACTACTCAGGTACTATGTCATCAGGTGCTGGTTTCACTTTACCAGAGCCAGATTTTGACAAGATGGTAGCTGATGCACGTGCTGCAATTTCAAGCTTCGATAATGATTCAGCTGTATATCGTTCAGGTTACGGTACAATCGAAGAAGAAAACTT
Organism: Pseudoalteromonas sp. NFXS39; assembly: GCF_040148775.1. Lineage (NCBI taxonomy): Bacteria > Pseudomonadati > Pseudomonadota > Gammaproteobacteria > Alteromonadales > Pseudoalteromonadaceae > Pseudoalteromonas > Pseudoalteromonas sp. NFXS39. Next base: position 442,991 of record NZ_JAGDEC010000002.1, read on the forward strand.
TGCAGTTTACGCAATGGCTGAATTCTCTGCAGAATCTATCCGCGGTAACTTCGGTTTACGTTATATCTCAACAGATGCAGAGTCAGATTACTACGGTTTTGCAAACGGTGAGTACGAGAGTTCACTTAGTACTGATAAAGCAAGCTACAACGACGTATTACCTAGCATCAATATCGCATTTGATTTAGCTGAAGATGTTATTTTACGTACCTCTGCAGCACAAGTTATTGCACGTCCTAACTACACTGATATGTTCTCTGCATCATCTTTTGCAGGTTACGCTGATGGTACAGCAAATAATGAGGTACTAACTAAAGGTAACGTTGGTCTTAACCCATTCAAAGCAACTCAAGCTGATTTAGGTATTGAGTGGTACTTTGATGGTGATGGTATGGTAAGTGCAACTTACTTCTTCAAAGACATCACATCATTTGTTACCTCAAGCCAAATCTTAAATCAACAAATTGGTGTCGTGGACCCTGATACTCAAGGTGATAACTGGACTCTATCTACTAAGCTAAATGCAAGTGGTGGTCAAATCGAAGGTATCGAGCTACAAATTCAAGATGGCTTTGATAGTGGCTTTGGTTACTCAGCAAACTACACATTTGTTGATGCACCATCAGAAGCTGAAAACTACCCAGATATGATCCCATTATTCTCAGATTCGTCTAAGCATACTGTGAACCTTGTGGGTTACTATGAAACAGATACTTACTCAGCTCGTTTAGCTTATAACTGGCGTTCAGAGTACATGATCCGTGAGCTTCCAGGCTTCTACGGTAACCGTGAGCACCAATCATACGGTACACTTGATTTCAGTGCTAACTACAGCGTAACTGATAATATTGACGTAACGTTTGAAGCTGTTAACTTAACTGAAGAAGATAGCGTACAAATCGGTGTTGCTCCTTCAGATGCAGAAGTTGTTCCAGAGCTTCGAAACGGCTACCCAGCATGGAGCTTTGAAGGTGAAGCACGCTACAAGCTAGGTGTATCACTACGTTTCTAATTTGATTTAGATAACGAAATTAAGAAAGCCCAGCTCGTACTGGGCTTTTTTGTGAGTAATACCAATCCGCAATAATACTTAGTTATTTTGAGGGATTAAACCTGTCGCTACCTGCGTTAAAAATTTCTGATTTAGAACAACTAAATAACGAAATTTTTGCCTTGTTATCAACGAGGTTTTATTGCCTCAAAAAAGACCATTTAATTAAGCGAATTGGTATAAAAAGTGGGCGAGTATAAATGATAAAAAAAATCGCAATTGTTGGTGGCGGGACCGCAGGTTGGTTAGCTGCTAACCATTTAGGTCATGCACTGTTACAAAGTGGCATTGAAATTACATTAATCGAGTCACCTAATATTGCCAGCATCGGGGTTGGTGAGGGTACAGTTCCTTCGATGCGTAACTCTTTACAAAAGTTTGGTATCAGTGAAAGTGACTTTATCAATGAATGTGATGTTACTTTTAAGCAGTCAATCAAGTTTGTAAATTGGCTAGATAAACACAAACATGGTGCTAACTTTTACCATCATTTATTTGATCACCCACATATTTTTGGTGAGCAGTTAACACAGCAGTGGCTTGCTGAAGGCAGCGGCAATGATTACGCTGAGTTTGTTTCTAAGCAGCATGCGTGCTGTGAAAATAATTTAGCACCAAAAACAATTGCGACTCCACAATATGCCGGTGTCAACGGTTATGCCTATCATTTTGATGCTAAAAAGTTTGCTGCATTCTTAGGAAGTCATGCCACGCAACATTTTGCTGTTAAACACCTGTTTGCAGAAATTAAAGATGTCACCTGTGATGAGCATGGCTTCATTACACACCTAATCGACTCAGAAGGTACTGCCTTGCAATTTGACTTTATTATCGATTGCTCTGGTTTTTCGGCTGCCTTTATAGGACAAAAGCTGGGAGTTGGTTTTGTTGATAAATCAGATAGCTTATTAACTGATACTGCAATCACATTGCAAGTGCCTACACAAAGCGATGATGAAATACCGCCCTACACAATTGCAACGGCACATCAAGCAGGGTGGATTTGGGATATTGCGCTTACAGAGCGAAGGGGAGTGGGTTTTGTTTATTCATCTAAGTATATGAGCGACGAACAAGCTCATGAAAAGTTACATCGTTACTTAGGTAACAAATTTGAGCACTTAACGCCAAGAAAGATCCCGATGAAAGTAGGGCACAGAGAAAAAATGTGGCACAAAAACTGTGTCGCCGTAGGATTGTCGCAAGGGTTTGTTGAGCCACTTGAAGCCACAGCCATTTTAATTGCAGATTTTTCTGCGGGTTTATTAGCCAAACGCTTTCCTCGTACCCGAGATGATATTAACTTAGTTGCTGATGATTACAATCAGCATGTTAATTATGTATGGCAACAAACCTTTGATTTTATAAAAATGCATTACTGTATTTCGGATAGAACTGACTCGGCCTTTTGGCGTGATAACAAAAAAACCGACCAGTTATCAGAAAAACTAAAAAGTAACCTAGCACGCTGGCAGCGCTTTACACCGGTACGAGAAGACTTTGCCAGTAAGTTCGATTTATTTGACTTAGAAAACTACTTATATGTACTGTTTGGTATGCATTATGTACCGGCAAGGCAGCAAACCAAGCAGAGCGACAATCAACAAGTTGCTGAATTTAAACAGCAACGCATAAAGCAGTTATTGAATGAGCTACCTGAGCACAGGGAGCTGTTAGATAAAATAAAGAAATTTGGCTTACAGAAGTACTAAATTTCACTTAGATGATCTGGCTATCAAAGCTAGCCAGTTCATTCTATTCTAAAAAAAGAAGAGACAGATAATCGGCTGTTGTTTATGTCATTACTATACTTTTTGGTATTAAAAAGAGCTGCGCTATGCAGTAAGTTACTCTTATAAATTACTAGTCTATTCACTTTGGCTTCTATATTAATCACTTTTTCAAAAAGCTCTGTTGTTTCATTTAAGTAACCTTGATGAGTTGCGCTGTGTTTTTCTGTATCAGCAATCATTTGATGCACACTATTTTGATTATCGGCTGTCACTTTAATAATGTTATCGGGTAAGTATTTGTATATCCCTGTGCCACCCCATTCTTTTGGAGACAAATAATGCACAGCTGCAAATGTTTTATCATCGGTTGAATCAATATGTGGCATACGCTGCAACGTATTTAATTCATTTGCATTTTGAGTAACTAGTGAAAGTTTGCAGCGATGGAGATATAAATTGTTTTTACCACTTGTAATAGTTCCATGCTCTAAAAGCTCGCTAATTAACTGCTCAAAAGCACGATAATAGGGGGCTGGCATTTCATCACGCTTGCCTGGGTAGAGTGTTCCATCACTACCAAGAGGCTGAAAGTACGCAGTATTTGCGGCAAAGTGATAAACTGGCTCTAGGTATTTTAAAAAGTCATCAATAATGATCACTGTTTCATTAATTTCAGTAATGAATACACTGCTTACTTTATAGTCTTTATTTAATTGATAGCCTTCCATTGTTTGTCTCACTCATTCCATAATTATTGAATATACTAACAAAAATAGTGGCTTATGAGTGATAATATTTGCGTGGTTATAGTTTGTTTTTTCGCCGTTTAAGGTTAATTGATAAGGTAGCTAAATTTGTTAATTTATAATGTACAAACTGCCACAAAATTTTCACTTCCTTTTTGTTGCCAAAACCTATAGGCTTTGGGCACTAACAGCAAAAACATATATAAAATTAATGGAGCAGTATCATGGCGGAGCAACAAGTACAGCCTTTACATAACGAAAAACATGCCAACATTAAAGTTCAAAATGGCATCAACATTGAGTTCATGAAAACTCAGCACTTAGTACCTGTGGTTGCACACGAATTTGCACGCATGGCAAATGAATTCCCAATGGCATTTGTTAAAAACAACGAATCAGGCCAATTCCAAGCAGTTGCTTTATTTGGTCTAGAGCCAGGCGAAAACCTTTTCATTCAAGATGATAAATGGACAGCTGCATTTGCACCTATGTCTATGACTCGTTACCCTCTTGGTCTTGTTAAGCACCCAGAAGCTGATCAGTTTGGTATTGTAATCGACGAAGCAAGCCCGCTTGTAAGCGAAGAAACGGGTAACGCACTTTTCGAAAACGGTGAAGAAACTGAATACCTTAAGCGTCGTAAAGAAGCACTTGTTTCTTTCATTGAGTTTTCTCAGGTAACTGAAGCATTCACTAAATACCTTGCAGATAAAGAACTACTTGTTGCACAAACGCTAACTGTAGAAATCAAAGGTGAGAAAAAAGACATCAACGGTATTTACCTTGTTGATGAGAAAAAACTTAACTCACTAAGCGATGAAGAGTTCTTAGATCTTCGTAAACGTGGCTATTTAGCACCTATCTACTCTTTCTTAACGTCTACTCACCAAGTAGCTCGTTTAGCACGTTTAAAAGCAGCAAAAGCTTAATTTTAAACTGCTAAAGAAAAAGCGCCATTAGGCGCTTTTTTTGTTTCTTTCATCGGTTAATGCTTGAAAAGCAGCGCCGAATTATTCACATTGGGCTTACAACTAAAAGAAATATAAGTGCCCCTATGCTAAAAACATTACTCACCTCAGCCATTGCGCTTAGCGCATTATCATTAAGTACCTTAAGTCACAGTGCCGAGCAGCCCTTTGCTATTGCCATTCATGGTGGTGCAGGGACGATTGAAAAGAGCCGCTTTACTCCAGAGCAAGAAAAAGCTTATCGCGCAAAATTAAAAGAAGCAGTAGAAACAGGCTATACCGTGCTTGAAAAAGGCGGCGAGAGCCTAGATGCCATCACCGCGGCAATTAATGTACTTGAGAACTCTCCGTATTTTAACGCCGGTCGCGGTGCTGTATATACCTATGATGGTGCCCATGAGCTTGACGCATCAATTATGGATGGCCGTACGCGCCAAGCAGGTGCTGTTGCTGGGGTTAAACATATTGAAAACCCCATCAATCTTGCTCGCCTAGTGATGGAAAAATCAGTGCATGTCATGCTCAGTGGTCAAGGTGCAGAAGAGTTTGCAAAAACGCAAGGTATGCCGCTGGTTGAAAACAACCTATTCGATACAGAAAATCGCTACAAAGCGTTATTAAAAGCGAAAGAAAAACTCGATAAACAAAAAGTAACGAGCAAAGATTACCAAGCAGCACACAAAGCGCTACCAGTTAATTATAAAATGGGTACGGTAGGTGCGGTTGCACTTGATAAAAACGGCAATATTGCTGCAGGTACTTCAACCGGTGGTATGACGGCAAAACGCTTTGGCAGAGTAGGCGACGCACCAGTAATTGGTGCAGGTACTTTTGCTGAGAACGAATCATGTGCAGTATCTGCAACCGGCCATGGTGAGTATTTCATTCGTTACAATGTGGCAGCAGACATTTGTGCTCGCGTAAAATACCAAGGTAAAACTATTGTTGAAGCAGGTAACGAAGTGATCCATGATGTTTTAATGCCAGTGGGTGGTACTGGTGGAGTGATCATCATTGATACCAAAGGTAATATTAGTTTGCCGTTTAACACTGCCGGAATGTATCGTGCGAGTAAATCAAATACATCACCAACTTATGTGGGTATTTTTAAAGGCGAATAATGGCATTCAGTAGGTGCCAGACATAAAAAACCGAGTTTGTAACTCGGTTTTTTATTGCTAATAAGGATTTATTGGCGATTAATCTTCACTTTGAATGGTGTTTCGTCTTGATTCGTTGAGCGATAAGGATTGATATCTAAACCGCCTCGGCGTGTATAGCGGGCATATACTTCAAGCTCTTCGAGATTTAGCTGTTGCATTAAATCACAGTAAATACGCTCTACGCATTGCTCATGAAATTCGTTATGAGTACGAAACGAAATCAAATATTTTAATAAGGCTTCATGGCAAATTGCTTGGCCTTTATAACGAATAATCACACTAGCCCAATCTGGCTGTGAGGTGATCAAACAGTTCGATTTTAGTAAATGGCTGTGTAGTGTTTCTGAGACAATGTCATCACCATGGTGGCGAAGTGAGCTTGCATCAATATCATAGCTCGTAATTTCGATATCAAGGTCATCGATACATTCTCCCGGTAACGCTGTAAATGGTAAACAGTTGAAATCGTCTGCTTGGTATAAATTAACCGTAACAGGCGCATTCACGGCCTCTGACAAGTCTTTACTAAGCGCGTGGTGTACATCTTCAATAGCTGCAAAACGTGTCTGATTAAAACTATTCAGATATAGCTTGAATGATTTTGACTCAATGATGTGACTGCTTTGGCAAGGAAATACAAATATTGCCACAGCGACCATAGGCTTACCCTTGCTATTTAGCCACGATAATTCATAGCCAGTCCAAATATCTTGACCTTTAAATGGTAAGTTATCTTCGCTAACCCCTAATGCATCACGGTTTAGTTTGCGGGCAATAGGAAACAATAAGCTTGGTGTATAGGTATCTACGTACTCTGTGCTTTTACCAAGAACACTGTTTTTCAGTTCGGGTGAGTTGCTGTAATCTGTCATCTTTACACTTTTGTAGTTACAATGGAGGCATTATACCTAAAGCCAATGAGTTTCGCAGTATGTCTGTTTCTACAAAATTAGATAAGTTACATCAAGCATTTAGTGAAAAATGCCTAGAACGCACAGGAAAGCTTCCTGTTATTGAACATGATACAGCATGGCCAAGTCCATGTGAGCAGGGCGAGCTTGATGAGCAGGGTCTTATTCAGTGGTGTGCAGTCCCACAGCAACCTGCCGGAAGTTTAGATGACTTAGCCAAAGCGCTTGAGTTATCTTTTCCTGATGACTTAAACCCATTGTTTGGTCATTTATATGCGGGTAATTTGTTATTGAGTGTTGATGATCATCACATTGAACTGCTCCAAGCATGGAATGAAGATGATTTTAGCCGCTTACAGCAAAATATTACCGGTCACGTGCTGATGAAGCGTAAGTTAAAGCAACCAGAAACGGTGTTTATTGGCCTGACAGAACAAGATGATTTACTTATTACTGTGCTAGTAGAAAGCGGTGAGGTTTGCTTAGAATACGTAGGTAAGAAACCACATCATGTGTTAGCAAATAGCATTAGTGAATTTTTAGATAAAGTAACGGTTTAACTGTTTGGTTAAAAAGGGGCTATTGCCCCTTTTTTGTGTTTGAAAGCAAGTTATTGAAAATCCCACGAGATATTAGAAACAATACCGCAAGGCTCACAACAAAAATCAAATAAACCAAACCAAGGTTCAGATAATTTCCAGTCGCCATCACAGCTTGGGCAGCGACGTTTTAGCTCTGACTCTTTATCCACTCCGCCAACACGATATAAATAATAATAAACCGGCTTCTTTGTTAAGTAACTAATACGCTTAGTGATATCGCGACCACGGCGATATAAGTCACTGTTGATGCTAGTCAGCTCTTCAAGAGCAGGAAATTCACAACGGGTAGCACCATTAATCTGAATTTGATCGCATGCTTGCCAGTCTTCTTGCCATTTTATCAGTGTTTTGTAATCGCCATTGGCAATCGCCGGAATACGAAATAACGGTACAGGTAAAAAGTCATCACCGCAATAAAGAGGGCTGCAGGTGTGAACATAAGTGGTATATAAAATATAGCATGAGGGGTCATTACACATGTCTGCGCCATTTGAGTGAATGTCTTGGCCGACCACTTTAACTTTTGGTGCTAGTAATCCTGCAGTGTTTAATTGCTCAATACTGTGCTTTACAAACGGGCTATGATTGAGTGGATGCATTGCATCTTCGGTTGGGCACATCACTCGGGTAATAAAAAATCCATCCTTTAAAACGGTTGGAAATTCGTCACCAATAATTTGGCCGTTAAAACGAAGTGCATTGACCAGGCGATTTATCGCCTGCTCAGCAAGTTCTAAGGTAGTATCTTGGTAGCAATCAAAAGTCAGATCGACAACAAACATTATTTCTTCTCAAGCAGTGCTAATAACCTATCCAATTTAGCTTCAATACGATCCAATTGACTTTCTTTTGGTGTAATTAGTTGTTCATTCGACGGGTTATTTATGAAATTATTAATTGAATCCGGGTTGTTTTTATATTGGCTAACAGCTGCGATGATCACAGGCATCGGCATTGGTTGAGTTAGCTTACTTTTGGTTAAGGCAACTGTCGGGGTTTTACCTTCATCAAGAAGGGTTTTAATTGCATCAAATACAACGGCATTCATTTTTGTGTTAACTCTTTAATAAAGACTAAAAAGCACCGCAGTATATGGGCTGCAGTGCGTGCGTATGGTAGCAATAATAGATGTGGAGTGAAATTACTTTCCTTATTTACGAGCTAAAAATTGTAATTCGAGCTTGTAAATAAGTTAGCTGGAGTTACTGGCGTAACCTTGCATCTAATTCATCAATCACTTCACTCCAAGCACCATCTTCAGCAAGTGATTCTGCTAAAAAGTGTTGCTGAGCTTCATCCCAAAAAGGTGCCTCCTGCAATAGGGTCGTATCAGACAGTTGATGTGATGCTATAAAAGCATCTATTTCACTTTCTTTACTTGGCAAACCAAGTTGTGCAAATAGTGTCGAAATGTCATGTTTTGTCGTATCCATAGTTCTGCTCCTTGTGTATGGCGATAATTATTACTGCTTGAACTTAATGATGATGAACAGCAGTTTAACTTACGCTGAATTTGTCTTTAATCGCAGTAGGGTATATACCTTATAGTCTAGTACTAAAATAATAAAACAAATAAAAGGATGAGTATTTTGACAGTTGCTGAACCCGAAACCTTAAGTGTGCAATACCTAAGTGCTGAAGATATTAGCACTGCTGCAAGCCTTATTTATCAGGCTTATCATGATGACCCTGTTCTTCAGAATGTACTAGGTTTTCAAAAAGATAGCCCAAGTAAATATGAAACTAAATTACGTGCTTTGGTGCGTGAAGAGCTGGCAAGTTTTTGGCAAGAAAAACAGCCATTAATAGGCCTTTACTCGCAAAGTAGATTAAAAGCGATTGCTTGTGTATTTGATTCTGCAAGTGAACTACAAGCTGAACGATATTGGCATTGGCGCTTAAAGTTGATGCTCAGTGCAGGCTATTTACAGACAAATCAGCTTATAGAAAAAGAGCGCACTATCCGTGAAGCTCTTTCGAGCAAAGGTCATTATTTGTTTTTAGCCTTCATTGCCGTTGACCCACACTTTCAGGGACAAGGCTTAGGGCGCTATTTGCTTCGTGGTCTTAATGATTTAGTTGAATCAAGCAATCAAGCAAGCGGGTTAGCAGTATTTGTTACCCGCCCTGAGCAACGTGAATTTTTTAGCTCTGAAGGGTTTGACGTATTCAAGGGTCTTAGTTTTAATCAAGTCGAAGGAGATTTGATGTTTAAAGCTGCAAATTGATGAAAGGACGTTTTGGAAATAGCAATGTGAGATAAGTCTTACATTGCTGTGCGCATTGTCAGTTTAATGCTGTTATTTTTGTACCTAAAATCGTTCATCTTAGTGATTTTAAAGGGTTTATTGTTTTTGTCTTTTTTGTGACATGGAAAAAATTACTTTTTATGCCTATCAAGAATTCCTCGTTTCTCTAAACTTAACAATGTCAGTAAGACACAGGTTCAATGATTGAACTGATGCCAAGGATTAGGATTATGGCAACAAAGCAAGATGCTTAGCAGGAAGCAAAGGGACAAGAGCTAGGGAAGCAAGGAAGAACGAGGACACTGCCAGGATGCAGTACAATCGCGGAGCGATTGAAAAGGACTGACCAAAGGATGAATTTAGCAGGAAGCTAAAAGGAGCGTTTGGAAAACGAAGTGGATAGCCATTGACGGCAAGAGGACGGCACTAGGATGTGTTAAATGTTACATGAAGTAGCATGGTGGGTGTATCGGATGTATACCCGTTCAGGGGAAAGATAAAAAGGCAGCTTCGGCGTAAGTAAGGATACTTAATCATGGAAGTAGCAAGATTGGGGCGTGGCTAATAGCTACGCCTTAGTTCTTTATAGGGTTTGCATTTTTCGCAGTAACAGTTAATTTGTAAAACTCGCAACTCGCAACTCGCAACTCGCAACTCGCAACTCGCAACTCGCAACTCGCAACTCGCAACTTAAATCTTATGGGGCGGTATTACTACACTTTTAAGCAGTTCATTTTCCATGATCAAAACACCTTGATACACGCTTTGTCCATCACTTGAAAACTCAAAAATAAACTCGCTTTTAATGCCTGGTTTACCGCTTTTTAAAATGCCAATTCTGCGTTTGTTACAAGCAACACTCATCAATTGCACATTCAATTGCTCAATTTGTCTCTGCGCATGAAGGTTAGCAGCTTCGGCTACTTTTCTGTTTAACCAAAAAAAATAGATGATGCTGCCAATGATGATGAGTGTCCACAAACCTGCCATTTACGAAAATAACCTTCCAATTGCTCGAGCGAGTGTTTCGCTACGATTTTCTTGTCTTAATAAACCAAGTAGGTGAGGGCGAATACTAGGAATTGCAACTAAATCGGTGAAAATACTCACAAACAGCTGCTCAATCTCAGTATGGTGCGCACAGCAATCCATAAACACATGTAAGCGGTCAGGGTCTTCTAGCGTGCTAAAACAACGCCCTGCAATCGTTAATAGTACATCAGAGTGGCTGTTCATATCCGAGCGTAATACAGCATCAACAAGTTGTGCAGTTAAACCTTGCGCCGGTGTTTTTGATAAACTTCTAAGAGCTGCGACAAGGGCGATGTCGTCTTTATGCTCTATGGCATTTAAACCATAGGCTAACAATTGCTCTGCAAACACGGGTTCGATTGCAACATGTTCAAGCATGGCACTAAGCGGCTGTAATACTTCTACAGGTAATTGCCCCCAAGCTGCTTGTAGGTTCGCTAAGTTGTTGTCGTTATCTAAACGCATTGCAAAATCAGCAATACCTTGTACTGCAACACTTTGCCAATTATCAAAACCAAGCTTGCCTGAAAAATAAAGCTGAGCATATTCGTAATACTGTGAGGCACTTTGTTTAAGTAAACATTTAACCTGCGCATTAAATGCTGCTAGCTTGTTCGCGTTTGGCGTAAATACATACGGATTGTTATCTAGTTTGCCTTCGGCATTTTCACTGGTAATTTCAGTGCCGAGTGCTTCAATTACCATATTCGCGAAGTGGTCGCGGCTTGCGCTTACTAGGCGGCTTTGCTCATCTAGTGGGAATTTTAAAAACCATACATAAGGTTCTTTAGACGCTTTTACATCCCAAAATTGAATAGCAAGCCAAGCATGACCAGCAAGCGGGTATGGGTAAGGGATTTTTGTCTCTTCAATGGCAAGAAATTGTTTTTTGTCTAATTTAGTGATGTGTCTGCCAATATCGAAGGCACGCCAAGTGGTACCTGCTGCATCCAGAAGTTGCCCTAAAGTGGCGATCTGCTCAGTCATAAAATCTCAATTACCGTTATTAATCTATATCAGTCGTGAATTATACGCCATACCATGGCGCCTTGGAACAGGGTATACTAGGGTCTGTTTACCTTCCCTAAGTAAAAAGGTATTAAGAGTTTTACAATGCATCAACAGACTTTGGCGCTGCTGCGCGAATTAGAATCCACATTACAACGCCATTCATTTTGGCAAACAACAGCCATTGACCCAAGTGCGCTCAATTCAAGTGTACCGTTTTGCCACGACACTATGGCCTTTGAGCAATGGCTGCAATTTGTTTTTCTTGAAAAAATGCATACCTTAATCGCACATGCTCAGCCTTTACCCCGTAATTTTGCAATTGCACCTATGGCTGAAATGATGCTGGCACAACACAGTGGCGGAAATGATGTGATTACCGTTTTACAAAAACTCGATCAACTTTTAAGTGATAACTAACATGCAAGAGATTGTTAAGCCACAATTTGACGAGTTAACGATTTTGTACCGCGATGAAAATTACATTGCGATTGATAAACCGTCAGGTTTATTGGTTCACCGTTCGTTTTTAGATAAACACGAAACCCAATTTGCTATGCAAATGCTGCGTGACCAAATTGGTCAACACGTGTTTCCTGTACATCGTTTAGATAGACCAACGTCCGGCGTATTGCTGTTTGCGTTAAGTTCAGAAGCAGCCCGTGACATGAACCAGTTATTTATTGATGGGCAAATTGAAAAACGTTACTTAGCTTTAGTCAGAGGCTTTTTAAACGAATCAATCTTCTTAGATAAACCTTTAAAAGAAGAGCTTGATAAAATTGCCGATAAGTTTGCTGATCAAGATAAAGCACCGCAAGAAGCACAAACGCAATTCCATTGCCTGCACCAAGCAAGCTTACCTATTCCAATAGGTAAGTACCCAACAGTTCGTTACTCGCTGGTGGAGTGTTTTCCAAAAACTGGTCGCAAGCATCAAATTCGTCGTCATTTAAAGCATTTATCATTGCCAATTATTGGTGATGTAAATCATGGTGATAATCAGCATAATCAATTTTTTAGAGAACATTTTCAGCTTCGTCGTTTAATGTTATTTGCCTCTGAATTAAAGTTTGTGCACCCTTATAGCAAGCAACCAATAACAATTAAAGCGCCATTAGGCGATGCAATGTTAACGATTTGCCAGCAACTTGGCTGGCCAACAGAAGAAAAGGATTATTATGGCAACCATTAGTATTTTTGTCGGCAGTGTTTACGGCGGTGCCGAGCGCTTAAGCGAACAAGTTATTGAAGTCATTGAAAAGTCAGAGCATCAAGCGCAATTAGTTGAAAATGGCACGGTCGATGACATGCTGGCTGCGTCACATATTTTAGTGATCACTTCAACGACGGGTCAGGGGGATATTCCTGATAACTTAGTCGCTTTATACAGCCAACTGAATGATCAATTCCCTATGTTAACAGGCAAGCAATACGGCATTATTGCTATGGGTGACCGTAGCTATGGCGATACGTTTTGTGGCGCAGGTCGCAGTTTTGATGAGCTGTTTCGTGATTTACAGGCAAAACCTGTTGGTCATCGTTTAGAAATTGATGCCTGTGAAGATTTTGAGCCTTGGCCTGTTACTGAGCCATGGTTAAATGAATGGCTGACAAAAATTAGCTAGTGTCTCTTAAAAGTGCTGATTGAATAAGCAATTGGCACTTTCCCCTTGGTTTTTCGAGTACAGAATCTGTGACCTTGGTGATATACTAGACCATCATTTTATGAGGCTGTTATGATTTCAAAAAACCAACTGAAACTAATTCGTGCATTAGGTCAAAAGAAATACCGAAAGCAATATAACCAGTACCTTGTTCAAGGCGAAAAAAATGTACTTGAATTACTAAACAGTGGTTTAAGTGTTGCCCATATTTTTGCGACCCCTGCATTTATTTCTGCGCACCAATCTGCGCTTGCAGCCCATCAAGTCATTGAAGCAGACGAAGACAGCCTAACTAAAGCCAGTACGCTCGTTAGTAACAACGCCGCAATTGCTGTTGTTGATATGCCAAGTCAGCAATCGTTACCAAAATCGGGATTAATTTTAGCCCTTGATGGTGTGTCGGATCCGGGTAATTTGGGCACGATTATTCGTGTTGCTGATTGGTATGGTATTAAGCATATTGTTACAAGCGCAGACAGTGCGGATGCTTATAACCCGAAAACTATTAGCGCAACCATGGGTTCATTTGCTCGCGTGTGTGTCTCGCAAACTGACTTAAGCAATTACTTGTCTAGTTTAAACCTTCCTGTGTATGGTGCATTTTTAGAAGGTGAGAACATCCACAAAACCGCTCTAAAGCAAGATGCCGTATTACTAATGGGCAGTGAATCTCATGGTATACGTACTGATTGCGAAAGCTTAGTTACTGATAAAATAACTATTCCGGCATATGGCCAAGCAGAATCGCTCAATGTAGCTATGGCAACAGGTATTATTTTAGATAATTTTAAGCGCCACGCTTAACCTTTTACCCTAAAATGGGTTAAATTGAAGAATAACAATAAAAATCGGTAAAACAATTAGATGCGCTTAAGCACCATAAAATTAGCGGGTTTCAAATCGTTTGTTGAACCCACTAAGATCCCATTTCCTGATCAGATGACGTGTGTTGTCGGCCCGAACGGCTGTGGCAAATCAAATGTCATCGATGCAGTGCGTTGGGTGTTAGGTGAAAGTTCAGCTAAAAACTTACGTGGCGATGCCATGACCGATGTTATTTTTAATGGCTCAACTAATCGAAAACCTATTTCGCAAGCCTCTGTTGAATTAGTATTTGATAACACTAGTGGTCACCTTCCAAATACCTTTGCTGATCGAAACCAAGTAGCGATTAAGCGTTTAGTGACGCGAGATGGCCAGTCAATTTATTTCCTAAATGGCAGTAAATGCCGTAAGCGTGATATTACCGATATCTTTTTAGGCACTGGTCTTGGCCCGCGCAGCTATGCGATTATTGAGCAGGGCATGATCTCGCGTTTAATTGAGAGCAAACCGGCTGATTTACGAGTTTTTTTAGAGGAAGCCGCGGGGGTTTCAAAGTACAAAGAGCGTCGTCGTGAAACGCAAACCCGCATTAAAAGTACCCGCGAAAACCTTGAACGTTTACTTGATGTAAGACAGGAATTACAAACACAGCTTGATAAGCTTGCGGTGCAATCAGTCGATGCTAAAAAATACCGAGAGCTAAAAGCCACTGAGCGCACCTTAAAAGGGCAAATTGCGGTTTTAAAGTGGCAGAAGTTACACCAACAACAAATCGAGAAAGCTGAGCAAATTAATAAACTTAAAGAGCAAATCAAGTTCTTTAAAGAAGCGCATTCTGGCCATGATGATGTTTTAGCAAGTCTTGAAAATCAGGTGCAGCTTGAGCAGCAAAAACTGCAAGACGCACAGCAGGCTCAGCATCAAACACACACTGATTTGACGCGCAAAGAGCAGCAACAGATCAGCTTAAAGCAGCAACAGCAAACACTTAGCCAAAACCTTATCAAACAGCAACAACTGCAGTTACAAAATAAAGAGCTGCAAGAAGAGCAACACGCCTCAGCCGCCATTTTACAAGAGCAGCTACAAGAAGCGATTGAGCAAAGTTTGTTGTGCGCTGAGCAAGTAGCAGAGGTTGAAGAACAAGTTGCTTTGCAACAGCAAAGCACGCAAAGTGCTAATGAGCAATATCAAAGCGTATTACAGAAAAATCAAGCTCATAGCAGTGATATTACTGTCGCAAAAAGTCAGCTAAGGCATTTTGCACAGACACTTGCACAACTTGAATCTCAGCAGGCACAACTCGCCGCTGAAATTAGTGAGCTTGAAGCCACCCCAGTTGCAGCACAAATTGCTGAGCAGCAACAGCATATTCAAACATTGACAAAAGAACTTGCGCAGCAGCAAAGTGCGCTGAATAAGCTAACTCAGAATCTAGAACAAGCTGATAAAGAGCAACAGCACTTAGAACAGGATTTTAGACGGGTTCAACAGCACAGTAATGAAAATAGAGCCAGCATTGCTGCGCTTAATTCCTTGCTAGTAGAGCAAACTGACAGCGGGAGTGTCTCTTTATTAGCGCAGTTAAAAGTTACTTCTGGCTTTGAGCCTTTAGTTGAGCAAGCTCTGCTAGGTCTAGAGCATCTAAAGGTGAATCAACATAAAGAGGCTAACAGTGTTTGGCCTGCGACTGATAGTGCTGCGTTACCAAAAGGGTCATTAGCTAATTATATCGAAACGGGTGTTTACCCTGATTTATTAGCACGGTTTGCTTTTCAACCCCATTTTGATGAAGCTATTTTAGCGGATCCTTTTTGGTTAGCTGTTATTGATGAAGAAGGCCATATTCATGGGCGTAACTTTCACTCTAATGCCAATAAAGACGCCGATAATTCATTGCTTTTAAAGCATGCCCAGCTCAGTGATGCACAGCAGTTAGATGAAGAACTCAACGAGCAATTAGAAACAAAGCAGCAATTGCTAAATGAGCATCTAGCACATAAGAAAACGCTTATCGCTGACAAAGAGCAATACAGAGAGCGAATTCACCAAGCGGCTCAGCAGATAGCATCGGCCAGCACGCGACGTGACATGTTGCTAGAGCAGCAAACGCAGTGGCAAAACCAGCTTGTAAAGTTACAGCAGCGTCAAACTTTATTGGCTGAGCAAAAGCAAAATGCTGATGAGCAGCAACAAACTCAGCAGTGTTTACTTGAACAATTGCTAGAGCAGCAATTAGAACTTGAAATTGAGTTAGAGCAAGCAAAACACCAGCAAACTGAGGCAAATAACCGTTATCGCCAAGTTGCTTCTCAGCTTGAGCAATATAAAACTCAGGCGCATCAAGCAAACTTGGCTGAGCAAAAAGCTCGCAGTGAGTGTCAACTTAGCGAAACTAAATTGCAACACGCCAATGCAGCGCAAAATGCTGCGAGTGAAGCGGTATTAGAGCTCAACGAGCAGCTAGAAGAATTAGTGATCCCGCTTGAAGAGGTGACAGAGCAAATTATGCTACTGCTTGAAAAGCATCAACAAAGTGATGTTGAGCTGAAAAACTTGCAAGCGGCCTTGAGTCAAGCTAAAAAGGAGCTTGCTGATAAGCAAACAGCGTTGAAATCATCGCAATCTGAGCTAGTTACGCTACAAGAGCAGTTGCAAGCATTAGCACTGGATGAGCAAAGTTTAATCGTTAAAGCTCAAGCGGCTTTAGAGCCACTTGCAGAACTGGAACAAAATTTAAAAACAGTACTTGAAGAATTGCCTGACAATGCCAATTTAAATAGCATGCAAACTAGGCTGACAAAAACCACACAAGCTTTAAATGAGCTCGGCGCTGTGAATTTAGCGGCAATTGATGAGTTTGAGCAGGCTAAACAACGCAGCGATTATTTAAATCAGCAACTTGATGATTTAACGCAAGCGCTAAATACCCTGGAAGGGGCGATTCAAAAAATAGACCGAGAAACAAAAAACCGTTTTAAGGCGACGTTTGAACAAGTAAATACAGACTTTGGGGAATTATTCCCGAAAGTATTTGGTGGTGGCAGTGCTTACCTCGAATTGACCAGTGATGATCTACTTGAAAGTGGGGTGAGCATCATGGCTAGACCACCTGGAAAGAAAAATTCGACAATTCACCTGCTTAGTGGTGGAGAAAAAGCGCTGACCGCATTATCATTGGTGTTTTCAATATTCAGGCTCAATCCAGCTCCATTCTGTATGCTAGATGAAGTGGATGCACCATTGGATGATGCGAACGTGGGTCGTTTTTGCCGTTTGGTAGAAGAGATGTCACAATCAGTACAATTTATTTATATTAGTCATAACAAAATTGCTATGGAAATGGCAGGCAGGTTGACTGGTGTAACTATGGCTGAGCCAGGCGTATCTCGTATGGTGGCTGTAGATATAGAACAAGCTGTGCAAATGGCACAAGCATAAAATTTAATTAGGCATATCAAATAATAAAGGTGAGGGGATGGCCGAAGAATTAAGATGGGCTTTAATCGTAATCAGTGTATTTGTCATTGGTGGTTTATTAATTCACGGCTTATGGTCGGTGCGAAAAAAGGACAGTCCAGATGCGCCTTCAGTGGAACGGGTTGAACCAACTGAAACAACCAGTGAAGTTCAAGAACCAACGAAAGCAATGTCACAAGAGCGTGATGAACCAGAGTTTGGTGATTTAAGCTTTTCAGCAGAAAGTCACGATGAACCGGTTGTTTCAGAAGAAGTGGTTGAAGAAACTGAGATTCAGCAAGAAGAAACAGATCAAGAGCAAGCAGATGCTCAAGGACCAAGTGATTTCATTATTGTGCATTTACAAATGCCAGAAGGCTTAACTATGGCTGGCAGCCAACTATTACCAGCTGTTAATATGTTAGGTTTTAAGTACTCTGAAGAAGGTTTCTTTAACCGTCATTTAGACCCAGCAGGCACTGGTCCTGTTTTATTCCGTTTAGTGAATATGTATAACCCTGGCACGTTCGATATTGATAATATGGAACAATTTAGCACTGCGGGAATTAGCTTATTTATGACCCTTCCATGTGATGGTGATGGTCTAAGTGCATTTAATATGTTGCACAGTGCAGCTAAAAAGTTAGCCGATGAATTTGGCGCAACTATTTTAGATAGCAACCGTGAAGAAATGACGGTTGAAAGCGTTCGTGAGTATGTTGAGAAAGTTCGCAGCTTTTCAGCTTAATCGCACGCACAGATGATAAGTATTAGGCCACTTGGCGTTAAGTCGTCTAAGTGGCTTTTTTTATGTAGATTTTTGAGGTTTTCATGTCCAGCCCTATCTTTGAGCAAATTAGCCAACTACGTGCCCAGTTAGAAGAGCATAACCATAATTACTATGTGCTGGATGCACCAAGCATTCCTGATGCTGAATATGACCGTCTAATGCGTGAGTTAAGTGCGCTTGAGCAAGCGAATCCTGAGTTTCAAAGCCCAGATTCACCCACGCAAAAAGTCGGTGGCGCTGCACTTGATAAGTTTGAACAAGTAACTCACCAAGTGCCTATGCTGTCACTTGATAATGCTTTTTCAGAAGAAGAGTTTGCTGCCTTTAATCGTCGTATAAAAGAACGTGTAATGGATAACAAAGAGCTAACCTTTTGCTGTGAGCCAAAGCTTGATGGTTTAGCGGTATCAATTATTTATCGTAATGGCGTTTTAGTACAAGCCGCGACTCGTGGCGATGGCATGGTGGGCGAAAATATCACCCAGAATGTAAAAACGATTCGCAATGTACCGCTGAAGTTACGTGGCGATGACTTCCCCGCAGAACTAGAGGTACGCGGTGAAGTATTTATGGACAGCGCTGGTTTTGCCAAGCTTAATAGTGAAGCTGAAAAACGCGGCGACAAGGTGTTTGTAAACCCACGTAATGCTGCTGCCGGTAGCCTACGCCAGCTTGATTCTAAAGTAACAGCAAAACGTCCACTGATGTTTTATGCCTACAGTACTGGCCTTGTTGCGGATGGGCAGCTACCAGAAGATCATTATCAACAGCTTGCTAAACTTACTGATTGGGGGTTACCTCTGTGCCCAGAAACAAAACTCGTTGAAGGTCAGCAAGCTGCTCTTGATTATTACCAAGACATCTTGACGCGTCGTAGTGATCTTGCCTACGAAATTGACGGTGTTGTTATCAAAGTAAACGACAAAAAGCTACAAGAGCGTTTAGGCTTTGTGGCACGTGCACCACGCTGGGCAATTGCCTTTAAGTTTCCCGCACAAGAAGAAATCACACAATTACTTGATGTTGAGTTTCAGGTAGGTCGCACTGGCGCAATTACACCAGTTGCACGACTAGAGCCTGTATTTGTGGGGGGCGTTACAGTGTCTAATGCAACGCTTCATAACGGCGATGAAATTGCCCGTTTAGGCGTTAAAATTGGCGATACTGTGATTATTCGCCGTGCGGGTGATGTTATTCCGCAAATTACCCAAGTTGTACTTGAACGTCGTCCAGACGATGCTAAAGAAATTGAATTTCCAGCTACTTGCCCAATTTGTGACTCACATGTGGAACGCATCGAAGGTGAAGCGGTTGCTCGTTGTACAGGTGGCTTAGTTTGCCAAGCGCAGCGTAAGCAAGCAATTAAGCACTTTGCGTCACGTAAAGCGCTTGATGTCGATGGCTTAGGCGATAAGATTGTTGACCAGCTTGTAGATCGAGAGCTTATTAAAACGCCTGCTGACTTATTTATCCTAAAACAAGGGCATTTTGAATCCCTAGAGCGAATGGGCCCTAAATCTGCTAAGAACTTAGTAAACGCACTACAAGATGCTAAACAAACAACCTTAGCTAAATTCTTATATTCGTTAGGCATTCGTGAAGTGGGTGAAGCAACAGCGCAAAACTTAGCAAACCATTTTTTAACGCTAGAGAAAATCACGCAAGCAAGCGTTGATGCGTTAACTGAAGTAAGTGATGTTGGTGAGATTGTTGCCAAGCATGTACGTGGCTTCTTTAGCGAAGAGCACAATATGGCTGTTGTAAATGCGCTGATTGAACAAGGTATTCATTGGCCAGAGTTAACGGCTCCAAGTGCCGATGCACAGCCATTAGCTGGCTTAACTTACGTACTGACCGGCACATTGAGTGAGCTTAACCGTAATGATGCAAAAGCACGTTTGCAAGCTCTAGGTGCTAAAGTGTCGGGCAGTGTTTCGGCAAAAACGGATGCATTAATTGCGGGTGAAAAAGCAGGCTCAAAATTAACAAAAGCACAAGACTTAGGTATTGATGTATTAACCGAGGCAGATCTCATTGCACTTTTAAGTGAGCACAATGGATAGTGTATTGCAGGCATTGTCGTCAGTTGCTTTAACAATCGGCAGCTGGCTGCAACCACACCTTTACAATATTTCATTATTGCTGGTGGTGTGTTTTTTATCCTTGTATGCAAACGACATTATTAAAGTGACCAAGCGCTTTGTTGCGCGTCGTCACTTTATTATCCGTGTGCTTTGCTTTGTGCTAGTCACCGGGTTTGGCATGGGCTTACTTGTGGTGTTTGTAACTCCATTTTTAAGTAAGCTATTAATGTTACTTGGTGTTAAATGGCTAGCGCTAACACTAATAGCAGCCTTTTTGATACTTGGCGTGATTGCCGATAAGAAGAACCAAATATGAATCGCTATGGCCCAGAATACTGGGATAAACACGGTGCTTATCGTACCCCATTAGCGTTTCATTTAACCTTACTAGTGCTTTTGCGAAGTTATTTTATCTGGATAATAGCGGCGCTGAGTCGCCGCCCTGATTTAGATATAATGTCGCTGTTTTTTAAAGCTAAAAGCGATTTCTTTACAGCAATTGCGATTGCTGCGATTGCCTTATTACCGGCAGTGATCTTTTGCTTACGCAGGCCACAAGAAAACGCCATAAGTGCAAAACGTTTAGCGTCTATTTGGCGGTTTATGCGCTGGCCATTAATTCTGTGTGCAATTACAGATTTAAGCTGGTTAACCTATCAGGCAGCGCACAGCCATTATCAGTTTTCGTTGTTTTTAGCCAGCCAAATGGTACTGGTGTTATGGGTGCTGTTATATTTATTAAAAAGCAGATATCTATCAGTTTTTTTTAATGATTGGCCAGATCCAATAGAGAAAAAATAGGGCAGCACAATGCTGGTAATTAATAAGCTTTTAGCAAAAATATCATTCGCAATCGCGCTCGTTTTAATTGCTTTATGGGTATTTACACCACTTTGGCACAGTGCTGCATTCTCGTTGTTTGTGATGTTATGGGGTTTTATAACCCTATCAAGCCTTTATCGAGTTACGCCGTTATTTGTAGCACGCAATCCCATTACTGACTTATTAAAACGTGATGTGAATCAGCTAGCACTAATAAGCTTAGCGGGTTTATTCGATTTCAAACGCAAAGCTGAGTTTGTATTAATTGGCCAAATAAAGCAGATTGAAATTGGTGAAGGTATCATCCATGTAACTGATATCAATGAGCAGAAATCAACCGCAATATTAAGTGTTCGCAGCGATATAATTAAAAGTCATTTAGAGCAACTACTCTCTGAGCGCGAGCGTTCTAAAATAGATATCCGTTTACAATTAAACTAATGTTGCTTGCCCATTGCAGTGCTTGTGTTGTACTGTGCAACTGTTGTATTCAACCCTGAGGGAACACTATGTTAACTTGGCAAGATATTCTAGAGTTTGCCCATAATGGTAACCCAACACCTCCACGTCGAGTCGAGAAGTCGCCATCTGAGTGGCAAGCTGAGCTCGAACAAGACACATTTTATGTTACTCGCTTAAAAGGCACAGAACGCCCGCACAGCTCTGATTCATGTACATTATTTGAACCTGGTCAATATGCGTGTGCCTGTTGTGACAATTTATTGTTTGACGGCGATGAAAAGTTCGATAGTGGCACCGGCTGGCCTTCGTTTACACAGCCTAGCAGTCTTGAAAGTATTGCTTATGTGGCTGATTCTAGTCATGGTATGCAACGAATAGAAGCTATTTGCAATGTTTGCGACGCGCATTTGGGCCATGTCTTCCCTGACGGTCCACCACCAACTGGTTTACGTTATTGTATGAATGCCATAGCGATGAAAAAACGCGACTAATCTAAATATTGAGCGATGATAAAAATAAGGTGCTCGCGGTAAATTGGCTTACTAATAATGTAGTCTGTCAAAATATTCGATTGCGCCTTATCATCTTTTAGCGTTGACGCTGTAACTGCAATGATTGGAATATGTTTAAAGCGATCATCACTACGAATTAATTGACTTGCCTCTAAACCGCCCATTACGGGCATTTTTAAATCCATAATGATCAAGTCAGGTTGATGTTGCTCCATTTTATTAAGCGCATCTTCTCCGTTGATAGCTGTATCTATAGTAAAGCTCCAGCGTGATAAGAAGGACTCTAAATAGTCTCGGTTATAAGGGATATCATCAACAATTAAAATACGTGCAGGATTAAAATGATAGCTTGAAATGGCAGGGTAATTACGATGCTCAACTTCGGTTTTTGATTCGGCCAATTCAACGTTTGGTAACGATACAATAAATTCACTACCTCGGCCTTTTTCGCTGATCACTGATAAATCACCACCCATTAGCTTGATAAAGCGCAAAGAAATAGCTAGACCTAATCCGGTTCCGCCAAACTCAGAACTACGTTGGCCTTGTACTTGTTCAAAATCATTAAAAATAAGATCTTGTTGATCTTTAGGAATACCTTTACCTGTGTCTTTGACATGAATTTTGATATCAATATTGCTGTTGTCATCGTGGGCTTTAAAATCGAAATACACTTTGACACTGCCTTGTGCAGTGAATTTAATAGCATTACTGATCAAGTTTGTGAGTACTTGGCGCACTTTATTACTATCAAGTAACACGGGCGTTTTTAGCGCTGGGTTAGAAATCACCTGTAAGTCGAGATCTTTTTGTGCACTGAGTTGTAAAAACATCATATTGAGTTCATGGCACATTTTAGGGATTTCTACACGCTCAATATCGAGTTGCATTTTACCAGCATCGATTTTTGATAAATCGAGAATGTCATTCAATACATTAAGCAGGGAATTACCCGAGATTGAAATTGCTTCTAAGTAACGACGTTTATTTTTATCTGTTTCGCTATCTTGCAGTAACTGGCTGAAGCCTAACACTGCATTAAGCGGAGTTCTAAGTTCATGGGACATATTGGCTAAAAAGCGGCTTTTAGCCTGATTTGATTGCTCAGCTTGCTCTTTAGCATCAAGATACTCTTGAGTACGTTTAGCAACGGTATCTTCGAGTAAACTATGTTGTTCATGCATGCTGTTAATCTGTTGCCTAACCGCAGCACGCATCATTTTAAAGCCACTGGCAAGGGTGCCAATCTCATCTTGGCTTTTTATGTTAATAGGGCAGTTTAGATCACCAGTGGTCACAGCATGAGAAAACTCAACAAGCTGATCAATTGGCTGCAAGATAATACGGCGAATAATGATGTAGGCGATGATGAGTGCAGTTAAAAGGTAGATTGCAAATAGTGACACAGCATTACTAATGATAGATTTAGTTTTTAATGCTAAGTCTTTATCTGAAAAGCTCACAATAACATAACCGATATTTTCGCCCTGAAAGTTGCTAATTGGTACAGCAACAGCATATTGTTGCTCCATAGCTACAATGGTATTTTGCTTTGGATTAAGCTGCTTTAATAGCATTTGGTTAGTTTCAAGGGTATCAACTTTACTGTTATCAGGATGGGCAGCAATAAAGTTATTTTGATCGATAAAGTAAATCGTCTGTAAGTCATCAAAGGTATTATTTTTTAGAATATTTTTTAATGTTAATCCCTGAATTTTAAGTACCCAACTACCTACCGTATTGTCTTTAGTTAAGCTTTTTATTTCTGACAACATGGGTGAGACAATAGCGTCAGCTTTTTCACTCATGTTTAAAAGTGTTTGTTCTTTTAGCTCCATAACATGCAAAGACGTACTTGCCCCTAAAATAAGGGTAATGGTAAAGCCGATGATCATTAAAATTTTATGGGCAATACTAATTCTCATTGCTGAATATTGCTCCGTACTTTTAGCGCTTGCATATTAGTGTTTATTTTTTCGTCAGCAGTTTTAATAGATTGCTTTATATCTGCACCATAGAAAATTTGGCTAAAGGTTTGCGAGATAATTTTGCCAATAACAGGAAACTCGACCATACCAGACTGCAGGCGGTCCGGAGTTGCGTGATCAAATACCCATAACATGGTTTTATTAAAGCCAGGCTTGTTTACTAAAGTAAATAGTTTTTCGTGCCACACCTTTTGCCTTGGTGGTGAACCACCGGTACTCAGTAGTGCGGCTGTTTGTTCACTTGTTGCCCATTGAATAAATAACCATGCAGCATGTTTTTCATTTGATTTGCTATTTATCGCGAACGCCCATGCCCATGGCGATGTTTCTCGGGCTATTGGGCCAGCAGGCAAGGGGGCGGCCTCCCATTTATTCCAAATATCAGACTCTTCTGCGGTATCTATTTCATTATAAAAATGAGAGGCCAAAAAGGCCGAGGCAAGTTGGCCTTCTTTAAAAAGGCGACGAATTTCATAAAAGTGAAGTAAGCGGCTGTTATCAGGGGTGCCGAATCCCGTGACTAGATCACGATACACTTGTAAGCTTTTTGCTGTCTGAGGACTACCGAAAACAGATTGACCTTGCTTATTGATAACCTCAGCACCATAAGCTCGCATAATAGGTAAGACTGTCCAGGTGTTTAATCCTGCCCCCGGCAGTGTGCGTGAGGCAAATGCGTGCATACCATTCAAAGAAGGGATGCGGTCAATAGCCTTTTGCAGCTTAATTTTAGTCGCTTGCAGTTGCTCGTAGGTATTGGGTACTTCTAGGTTGAAGCGCTCGAAAAGATCTTTACGGTAAAAATATATCGGCGCAGAAAAATCAAACGGTAACGAATATAGTGTATCGTCGATCTTACAAAGGGCTAGGCTACGCTCACTAATATCTTCTAACTGATACCACGCTTTGTCTGTAAGTCTAGGGTTTTCAATGTATGGCTGTAAAGGGTCAACCCAGCCTTGGCTTTGAGCTTCACCTAAAAATGTGATTCCCATAGGCAGTACATCATAAAGACCTGTGGCTTCGCTTAAATCTTGATGTCGACGAGCACGCATTTGCGATTGTTCTAAGGCATGAAAACCAACAGAAATTCCTGTTAGCTTTTCAAACAAAGGAATGTAGGGTTTTAAAGCCATAAATGCGGGTTGCTCGTCAGCCAAGATATTTATATGGCTACCCGCTTCACTTTGCCAATTTATAGCTGCTTGCTGCCAATGTTGTAATGTTGCTGAGGCAAAGCTACATTGACAAAAAACCAAAAGCGCATCGCTGAGGGTGAGATTTTTAAGTTTTAACAAACGAAACGCCATAAAGAAGTTACTCTGCAAGTTTAATTTTTAATTTTGCAGCCTGTGCTTTAATTTTTTCAAAGCGGATTGCTTGTTCATCTTCTAATGTTTGAGCATCTAACAAGGCAAAACATTTTTTCGCGAGTGCTAAATTAAATGATTGGCCTTGGTTATTTGTATCGAATAAACACTGCAGTAAATTTAAGGCGATGCTGGCATTTTTTGGCATTATTCTAAATGCCTGTGTGAATGCTTCAAGTGCAGTATTTAGCTGGCCTTTATTAAACTGCGTCACAGCGTGGTTATTGAGCTCTTTTGGACCTAACTTAATATCACGCCGCTCAGTTTGTTGCTGTTGAATATAACGTAAATATACCGGATCGCTTATTGATGGGTGACGTTCACAGTGATTGATAATTTGGTTAAACAATGTTTGTGCTTTGTGGTGGAAGCCCAATTCATGAAACGCTTTCGCTTTATCGAGGGCTCCATCTACCGAACGAATTTGGCTGTCACTTTCATCCAGTTGATTGATGAGTGCTTTGGCCTTTTGATGTTCATCCTTTAAGTAATGCAAACGCGCATTGAGAACGTCAATCTGTGTTTGGTTATTACTATTAGGAAATTGTTTTTTTAAATCACTCAAGTATTGGTTTGTCTGTCTTGAAATACGATTAACTTGATCGGTCTGATCTGTAGTTAAAGCAAAATCAATACCGGCACGAGCCGCATTTAAATACACATCAGGGTTGTCGTGAATAGAGTGCTTTGCGTAACTAGCAATGTCTTTTTGAGTTAGATAATTCTTTTCGTAGTCGTGATTAAGTAACGATACATGACTCAAGGTTTTTTGACGGTCAATATTACGTGGCGCAATTTCAACAGCTTGACTAAAAAACTGCTGAGCCTCATCAAACTTATGCAGCTTTATTTCTAATCGACCGAGTAAATCAAGAGCAACGAGTCGAGTTTCACTGCGCTGCAACATTGTCTTCAGCATACGATGTGCAAGTGTGTGTTCATTATTGGCAATGAGTGCTTCTACTAAACCTACTTTTGCCCATGTGAATTTTTGAATATCGAGCACTGATTTAAAGAATGTTTTTGCATCTTCAAAGCGTTTGAGGCGAAGTAGGGCATCACCTTTTAATCTCAATAGAATCGCGCTATAACTATTGCCTTTATTTTGCAACAAAGCATCAATTTGTTTAATTGCTTTGGAGTCATTCCCATCATCAATAAGTTGATAAACTTGGTGGAGGTTGTTCTTGCGTAATAGTACTTTTTCTATACGATTTTTTAATTCGTAAATTGTAAATGGTTTAACTAAAAAATCATCTGGTTGTAGCTCAAGCACACTGTGAACCAAAGAACCACTTGTTTCAGCTGAGATAAAAATGAAGCCCGTGGAATTTTTAATAAGGCGCTTCATTTTCAGCTCTTCATAAAGCTGATAGCCATCTTGATGTTTACTTAAGTTAAATGAACAAACGATGAGGTCAAATTGCTCAATTTGACATTGTTCTTTTGCTGCAATGGCATGCTCTGCAAAACGCAATTGACGAAAGCCCAACCCTTCTAAGGATTGTTTCATATAGCTTTGAGCAAGAGGCTGCTCTTCAACTATTAAAATTTTGGCTTTCGAAAAAATCTTTGCAGGCATTGGACTTGCGACTAAGTGACATTAACAACGACTATAATAAACAGTCTAGCTGCTGACAAGGCAAATTACAGCTTTTGCAGCGATTTAAAATTTACTTTTAGGCTATATCAATAGTGGGGGAGGTTGGTATTAGAGTTTAAATCTCAAATGTCAGATAAAAGGAACTAGATACTAGAGGTTTATATGTGGTGGGTCGTACTGGACTAGAACCATCGAGCCTGTGTTTTGTTAATGGTGGCGATGCTTTTGAAAGCTAAGGGTAAAATAAAGAAATATATTTAATGAAGTGTCTATATGTGGTGGGTCGTACTGGACTTGAACCATCGAGCCTGTGTTTTGTTAATGGTGGCGATGCTTTTAGAAGCTAAGGGTAAAATAAGGAAATATATTTAATGAAGTGTTTATATGTGGCGGGTCGTACTGGACTAGAACCATCGAGCGTGTGTTTTGTTAATGGTGGCGATGCTTTTGAAAGCTAAGGGTAAATAAGGAAATATATTTAATGAAGTGTTTATATGTGGTGGGTCGTACTGGACTTGAACCAGTGACCCTCGCCTTGTAAGGGCGATGCTCTCCCAACTGAGCTAACGACCCACATATAAATTGCCTAGTGGCTTAAAGATTAAATGGTGGGTCGTACTGGACTTGAACCAGTGACCCTCGCCTTGTAAGGGCGATGCTCTCCCAACTGAGCTAACGACCCATATAATCTTTTTCTTCGCTTACCATCGGTGAAAATGGTGGGTCGTACTGGACTTGAACCAGTGACCCTCGCCTTGTAAGGGCGATGCTCTCCCAACTGAGCTAACGACCCGCGAAGATTAATCTAAATGAGAACACCACTAAAATGTGTTTAATGGTGGGTCGTACTGGACTTGAACCAGTGACCCTCGCCTTGTAAGGGCGATGCTCTCCCAACTGAGCTAACGACCCATTTAGATTTTTTGTAATATGAACACCATTAGTGAATAATGGTGGGTCGTACTGGACTTGAACCAGTGACCCTCGCCTTGTAAGGGCGATGCTCTCCCAACTGAGCTAACGACCCATATTACATGCAGCCCTATTTCTTAATGGTGGGTCGTACTGGACTTGAACCAGTGACCCTCGCCTTGTAAGGGCGATGCTCTCCCAACTGAGCTAACGACCCATTAAGAATTTAGATATGAACACCATTAGTGAATAATGGTGGGTCGTACTGGACTTGAACCAGTGACCCTCGCCTTGTAAGGGCGATGCTCTCCCAACTGAGCTAACGACCCATATCTAAAACAACTCATTGCTGCGTTGTTGTGGGGCGCTATTATAGATAGAGTTGTAAATGTGTCAACACTTGAATGAGTAAAAATGTGTTAGATGCAGCTTTTATAAACAATGACATGGCATTTAAGCATTTTTTGGTGAACAAATATGCAATTTATATTCATAACCTTGTATTTATAAGTTGATCTATAGCTCTATGACCTTAGTAAAATGATCGAAGTGATATGAAAACAGTAAAGCTTTATAGCAGTTTCTTCGTATCAATAAGTTTGCATCAGTTAAAAGCGACCTATTTTGTATATTAAAAAACAACATAGGGTACGCTTAGTTTCTTTATTTAAAGCTTTAGGTAGCGATCTTTGTTTTGCATATAAATGTATACCTTATTTAAATAAGCAAGTTTATAGGCAGGAAGCCTTTAAATGAGAAACCAGTACTGCAAGTAGCTCAAAATAGCGAATTTGATAGCACTTTGTTTAAAACACCACCGTAACGGATTGATATTTAGTCAGCTTGTTGAAATTTAAATCATTTAAATAAACTTAGATAAAAAACTGTTGACTTTATTTGGGGGGCTGCATAGAATGCGCCCCGCACTCAGCGATACACAGCCAACATTAATTGGTAGTGTGTATGCAAGTCGGGGCTATAGCTCAGCTGGGAGAGCGCTTCGCTGGCAGCGAAGAGGTCTGCGGTTCGATCCCGCATAGCTCCACCAGATTTGCATAGTGTTTGTCCTAGGGTTGCAGTTTTCTGCGTCCCCATCGTCTAGAGGCCTAGGACACCGCCCTTTCACGGCGGTAACAGGGGTTCGAATCCCCTTGGGGACGCCACTTACTTCAAGTAAGTGAGCAATTGCCAAGAAAATAAATATGTTAGTCTCGAGTACTTACATGTTAATTTAGTAACCTTAACTCCGATATGAGTCAAACTATCATTTAATGTCCTAGTGACACATTATGTGTCCCCATCGTCTAGAGGCCTAGGACACCGCCCTTTCACGGCGGTAACAGGGGTTCGAATCCCCTTGGGGACGCCACTTATTTAAGTAGGTTATGTGTAGTGGGGCGGTGAACACCGCGCAATCTATGCACGACGTTATCAAGAGTACGAATCTCTTGGGGACGCCACTTACTAAAAGTGTTGTGTTATTAAAACTCGTCTGAATCGAGTCTAACTATTCAGTTGTCCTAGTGACACATTATGTGTCCCCATCGTCTAGAGGCCTAGGACACCGCCCTTTCACGGCGGTAACAGGGGTTCGAATCCCCTTGGGGACGCCACTTACTAAAAGTGCTGTGTTATTAACACTCGTCTGAATCGAGTCTAATTATTCAGTTGTCCTAGTGACACAGAAACTTTCTGTTTAAGCTAATGCCATTCTCCTCGCAGGCTCGGTCTCATCTTACACAGAAATAGCAAATCGGTGATTTGCAAACCAATTTCTGCGTCCCCATCGTCTAGAGGCCTAGGACACCGCCCTTTCACGGCGGTAACAGGGGTTCGAATCCCCTTGGGGACGCCACTTACTTAAGTAGGTTATGTGTAGCGGTTCGGTGAACTCCGAACAATCTATGCAAGACGTTATCAAGAGTACTAATCTCTTAGCGCGATGCCACATATTGACATAATCTTATGTTAAGTAGGAATAATCACCTTGTAATCTAACTTCAAATGGTTAGATAAACATATCTAGAATTTCATCGCTTTAACTCTCCAACATATCTCTGCGATATTATTTTTTTAATATCTAAAAAATCAATTTTTACAGAACACTTTTACTGAACATTTTATTACTTTATAGTATTTAGCAACTCATCAGCTAACCGTAAGGAAATTAAAATGTTAGCTAAACGTGTTGTACTCATATTTATTTCTTTAGTTATTTCAGCTTGTTCAGACTCTAATGAGGGAGTAGCGCTAGGGACTCTTGAGCGTGAACGTGTGATCCATCCTGCAACGACTAACGAAGTACTGATTGATTTACCCGTCTCAGCAGGTCAGTTAGTTGAAAAAGGGCAGGTAATTGCACAGTTCGATGCTGAGCTTCAACAAGCCATTGTAGCCAAAGCTCAAGCGCAACTAGCTCAAGCAACAGCATTTCTTGATAAAACTTTAAATGGTGCTCGCCCAGAAGAGGTTGCTGCGACATCAGCCAAAGTAGCAGCGGCAAATGCTGCATACACACAAAGCGAAGCTAATTTTCGCCGAGCAAAAACGTTAGTTAAAGATAAGCTCGCAAGCCAAGAAACCTTAGACAGCGCAACAGCCGCACGGGATGAAACTTTTGCAAATTTAGAATCAGCAAAGCAGAACCTAAAAGAGCTAACAAATGGCTCTCGTGTCGAAGATATTAATAGTGCAAAGGCGCAAGTTCAAGCCGCAGAAGCTGAGCTAAAAGTACAACAAAAATATCTTTCAGATCTGACAATTAAAGCGATGCGTTCCGGCAGAGTCGATAATTTGCCTTGGCATGTAGGTGAGCGAGTTACTAAAGGAAGCCCTGTGGTTATTATTCAAGCGAACAGCGCACCATACGCACGCGTATATATCCCAGAACCATATCGCGCCAAGCTCAAACAGGGCATGAGGCTCATGGTTCGCGTAGACGGCATAGATCAAGAGATTGAAGGCGAACTTACTTGGATCGCCACAGAGCCTGCTTTCACTCCTTTTTATGCCCTTAATCAGGAAGAGCGCGCGCGTTTAATGTATCTTGCTGAGGTAACACTACCTGCAACTGAGAATAACTTACCAACAGGCGTACCTGCCCAAGTGGTTATGCCATGACTGAGTCGGTGATCCATGCCAAAGGCTTGATAAAACAATTTGGCGATTTAACAGCGATTGATAACCTTGATCTAGAC
Organism: Pseudoalteromonas sp. NFXS39; assembly: GCF_040148775.1. NCBI lineage: Bacteria > Pseudomonadati > Pseudomonadota > Gammaproteobacteria > Alteromonadales > Pseudoalteromonadaceae > Pseudoalteromonas > Pseudoalteromonas sp. NFXS39. The sequence goes on from NZ_JAGDEC010000002.1 coordinate 474,145, forward strand.
GTTCAGCAAGGCCAAATTTATGGCTTTTTAGGCCCCAATGGTTGTGGTAAAACGACTGCAATACGTATGCTTACGGGTTTATTGAAGCCAACCGCCGGTGATATCAATGTGCTTGGCTTGAGCCTGCCAAAAGATGCAGAAAAGCTGAGAACACAACTTGGTTATATGACTCAAAAGTTTTCACTTTATAGCGACTTAACTGTACTTGAAAACCTCCAGTTCATGGCTGCGCTTTACCCTTTAAAAAAGCGGCAAAAACAACAAAGAATTGATGAATTGCTCCATACCTACGGTCTTGATCAAAGAGCGGAACAAATGGCCGGAAGTATGAGTGGGGGCCAAAGGCAGCGCTTGGCATTGGCTGCTGCAGTGATCAATAAACCGAAAATTTTATTTCTTGATGAGCCAACATCGGCAGTCGATCCACAAAATCGCCGTGACTTTTGGGAAACACTTTTTGATTTAAGTAATGCCGGTACCACAATATTAGTCACTACTCACTACATGGATGAAGCGGAGCGCTGTCATCGTTTAGCAATTTTAGAATCCGGTATTAAACGCGCCGATGGCTCACCAAAACAATTAATGACAGACATGCATGCCTATGTTGTAGAAATAGCTGGGGCGCAAACTAGAGAATTAAAAAAACAGCTCGCAACAATCGATCAAGTTATCTCGGCGACTCAGTTAGGCGCACAATTGCGAGTATTAGTGAAAAAAGATGTTCAAGATCCCGTTGAGTTTATAAAACAGCAATCATTTTGTAAGGATACGTGGCAAGTAAATATTGTTCGCCCAAGCCTTGAGGACGTGTTTGTAACTTGTACAGGGCAGGGCAGACAATGAATATTGTTACCTCTTTAAGCCGTATAAAAGCTATTGTAAGCAAAGAGTTATTACAATTACGCCGTGATAGAATGACATTTGCTATGGTGGTAATGATCCCCCTTATCCAGCTGATTCTATTTGGGTATGCTATTAACACTAATGTTAAGGATATCCCTGTTGCAGTAGTCGATCATAGTCACACTGCTCTCAGCCGCATTTTAGTACAAACAGTATCAGCCACAAATGTGGTCAAAGTGACAGATTACTATAACAGTATAGAGCAAGCACAAACAGCAATAGCCAGTGCTAAAGTGCGCGCCGTGCTTTTTATACCCCACGATGTAGCAAACCGGCTTGCTCAACACCCAACAGTCGGTTTTGGTTTACCAGATGGTAGTAATGAGTCGTTAGTCAGGCCAATTGCGCATTGGTTAGTTGATGGCTCAGATACAATGGTAGCGTCGAGCATTAAATCGCTTCGCAACATGCCGCTTGCTGAGCTGCTCGATAAGCCCGCGAATAGAACTTATCCTACCTTTGAAACAACCTTATTTTATAACCCTGAGCAGCGCTCTGCGGTTAATATTGTGCCAGGTTTAGCAGCTGTCATTTTGACCATGACTATGATTATGTTTACCTCTGCTGCAATTGTTAAAGAGCAAGAGCGAGGCAATATGGAGCTCTTAATAACCTTACCTTTAAGCTCACTTGAGTTGATGATAGGTAAAGTGGTGCCTTATATCTTCATTGGTTTTATTCAGTTATTTATTATATTAGGAATGGGCAAGATATTATTTCATATTCCTTTTGGCGGTGGTTTAATGGCACTGGTTGTCGCAACATTTGCCTTTATATGCGCCAGTTTAGTGCTAGGTTTAGTGCTCTCGACCATCGCTAAAAACCAGCTTCAAGCAATGCAAATGACTATTTTTATTCTGTTACCTTCCATTTTATTGTCTGGTTTTGTATTTCCCTATGAAGGAATGCCTATGGCGGCGCAGTGGCTTGCTGAATGCTTACCAGCAACGCACTATTTAAGGCTAATAAGAGGAATAGTACTAAAAGATGTCAATCTAATGAGTATGAGCAGTGACTTAATTTGGCTTTTGATCTTTACTATTTTAGGCTTGGCTATGGCTGCACTTAGGTTCAAGAAAACCCTTGATTAAGCTAGGCAATGTACGGCATATGTGCTTAACTAAAATATAATTTTCATTATTTATGAGCAAACCTTAGCGTGTGGCAAGTATTTTGGGTAGTGATGCTAATAGTTACATTTGATAGCTATGCGGCAAAGATAAACCTAGCCCATACCATGAAACATGAGCATTTTGATCAACTGTTAAGCACACTCGCTGAGCAAAGTGGTTTGACGGTTAATTCTGTGTCGGTTGATCAAAAAGCTCTAAAAGTAAGACTGGTACAAAACACCAGTACCAGCACCTCAACAGACGTTATTATTGTGCCTGCAGATCATTTAGGTCTTGATAAATATGCCAACTACAGTGTTATTCCAAGCTCACTCATTGCTGACACTACAGATAAGCGAACCTTAGACACTGCTAAGCTAAACAATCAGCTCTTGGGTATTCCCATTATTCAAGGTAATCACCTGCTACTTTTTTATAATAAGCAGTACGTTAAAGAGCCAATAGAAAATTGGCAGGATATATATAGCTTTAAATCATCCTTGCCTGAAGAGGTTAAACTAGTTACATGGAGTTTTATGGAGATGTACTGGTTTATTCCGTTTTTATCGGCTTTTAATGGTGATCTAATTGTAGATAATAAAGCTCAGCTAAACACGCCTGCAATGCAATCTGCTCTCAAATTTGTTTGGGATTTAAGTAAACAAAACCTCGTTGACAGACAGTGCGATTACACTTGTTCAAATAACGCATTTAAAGCGCAGCAAGCCGCATTTACTATTGATGGTGCATGGGCATTAAAAACTTATGATCAGGCGCTTGGTGATAATTTAGGGATGCAACAGTTACCGAAACTCAATGGTGAGTATATGCAGCCTTATTACTCTACTTTTGTACTGGCGTTTCCAAATGATGGCCTAAATGGTGCAAATAAAGAAAACTTATTCAAATTTGCTAAATTGGTTCAATCAGAAAAGTTCCAAACAATGATTTGGCAACAGCTCCAAGATATTCCTATCAATACAGAGGTTTTAAATAAGCTAAAAGCACAACAAGGTTCATGGTTATCAACCTTAGTTGATGCTATGCAATTCACAAAACCTATGCTATCAACGCCATCTATGATCATTGTATGGGAAGTATTAAATAAAGGTTTTATTCGCTATGGGAGTGGAGCCTTAACTGCTGAGCAAGCGGGGTTATTTATGCAAGGGTTGGCAGAGCGTTCGATTGCCAATGAAGGGGATGAATGAGCAGTCCACGCTTTAGTCGCGCCTTGTTTATCAGTGTTTTACTTCTGGTAATTATACCTTTATTGATACTTGCAGGTTTGATGACAGGGCGTTTCTATTTAAGCTCGATTGATCAGGCAAACACTAGTTTACAGTGGCAAGCCAGAAATAATGCGGCTAGTCTTGAGCAACTATTATTTAAGCTTGAGAAAAACAGCCAATTACTTAGTAGTATCAAGGCGATTACTGAATTGCCTAATAAAGTTGTATACTCACAGTTCGCGCTAGTACAGCTACAGGAGTTTGTCGCCCAAAACCCGCAAATCAAAGCTGCAATTGTTATTGATAACCAAGGGTTTATAGTTGAGGGTTATCCTATTACCTCTTTAAATCTGAACTATAAGCTCACAAAAAGCATTCTCGATAGCGCCCAAACATCGACACAACAGAACACAATTCAAATTATTGATAACCCCCAAGTGAGTGAGTTGTTTGTTCCTGCACAAGCAAAACAAAATGCCTTGTTGGCTATTACATCAACACTGCTCCATGAGCAAGATTCACTGAGCGAGCCAATTATCAAAACGGGCGTATTAGTGTCTTTTGTCCCCTTATCCGAAGCGTTAAAGTGGCTTGCAATACATAATGAGCAGCCAGTTTATCAAGAAGGCAAGCAAGTACAAATCACAGCAGAAAAAAATATTTTGTTTAGTTTGGGTGATGCGGGCGAAAATGGGAAACTAATGGGGCAAGCAACGATTAATAATGTTTACTTCGAAGGCAAACCAACGAACTTACAGTTTCAAATTAACGAAACCAAAACAAGTTACACCAGCGCCGTTAAACAAACAGCCGTATTAGCAGGACTACTAATTTTTGGACTCTCTGTTATTTCATTTATTCTCGTCCGTTGGCTGACTGCGCGACTTCATAACCCGCTGAATCGTATAACTGCCCTTAGCCGCGAGTATGCGTTAGGGAATTACAAACAAAATACTGACGACTTTCACTACCAAGAGTTTAAAGATATTGCTGAGTCGCTAAATAGCATGGCTGAAACCATTGATATTCAAATTACTTCTTTGCAGCTAGAAAAACATCGGGCTGAGCGTTCTGAGCAAGTTAAAAGCCAATTCTTAGCGAATATGAGCCATGAAATACGCACTCCAATGAATGGTATCGTGGGCTTTTTACAGTTACTAAATAAAAGCGAATTAACGCAAGAGCAAGCAGAGTTCGTTAGGCAAATTAATAACTGCAGCGATGTTTTATTGACCGTTATTAATGACATTCTTGATTTTTCAAAAATAGAGGCAAAAAAAATAGAGCTAGAGTCGCGTGAATGTGATTTAGTCGCGCTTTGTCGTGACCTTATTTTATTATTCAAGCCTAGTTGTGATAACAAAGGGATTCGCTGCAATCTAGATGTCCCCTCAATACAATCTTTGATCGTTGAGTGTGATGAAATACGTGTTAAACAAGTGCTTATTAATTTGCTTTCGAATGCAGTTAAGTTCACTAACCAAGGGGAAATTGTACTCTCACTTACTTTGCTAAATAGAGACGAACGCGTCACAGACGTTGAGTTTTCTGTAAAAGATTCAGGAATTGGTATCGCAGAAGATAAAATTAAAGCACTGTTTAATCCATTTGTTCAGGCGCAAAGTAATATCACCCGTGAATATGGCGGTACAGGCCTTGGGCTTGCAATTAGTAAAGGGATGATTGATTTAATGGCAGGGAATATAGCGATAATTAGTGAGCTTGGCAAAGGAACCGAGTTTACGGTTAATGTCAGTTTTAAAACGCTATATCCAGAAGGTGTAAGCGCTAAAGTGGATCAGTTAGATAAAGACTCTCAATTTGATTTTAACTCAGTCGATAAGCCTATATTAATTGCCGAAGATAACCCAATTAACCAAATTGTTATCACTAAGTATTTAACTCAATTAGGTCTAAGTTATGAATTGGCCGAAAATGGACAAATTGCGTGTGAGAAAACCCTAACAAAAGACTACGCACTGATTTTAATGGATATCCAAATGCCGGTGATGGATGGTTTAACTGCCAGTGAAAATTTATTAGCAAGGTCAGGTTTTAATACACCAATTATTGCAGTCAGTGCCAATGCAATGAAAGACGACATCGAAAGAAGTTCAAAAATTGGTATCAGCGACCATATCGCAAAGCCAATTAATTTTACTGAACTGGAAAAAGTACTCGCAAAGTGGCTATCTCAGCAATTGCTGAAATAGCCACTATCAATCAAAAAGTGTTGTTATCTTTTTTCTGAATTAACTCAATCGCATAACCATCTGGGTCTTTAACAAACGCGATTTCAGTTGTGCCGCCTTTAACAGGACCCGGCTCACGACTCACATTACCGCCAGCAGCTTTAATGTCTTCGCAAGCTTTATAAATATCATCAAACTCAATAGCAATATGACCGTATGCATTACCTAAATCATAGCTGTCTGTATCCCAGTTATAAGTAAGCTCAAGCACTGTCGAATCTTTTTCATCACCATAACCGACAAAAGCAAGGGTGTAGCGGTACTCTTCGTTGTCTGCACGACGCAGCTCTTTCATACCTAATACCTGCGTATAAAATTCAATTGATTTGTCTAAATCAGCAACGCGAAGCATTGTGTGTAATAAGCGCATTTTTAGCATCCTCTTTCTTGTCTTTAAATTCGCACAATTCTAATAACGCAGTGTGGTATAAGGCTGCGCGTTAAAATTATCAAAAATGGATTATAAGTTATTTCGATTGCTTGCACAGTAGCATTGAGACAAATCGCAAAGTCCATGCTGTAAAATTAATAACTAAGCTTTGGTATAAAGAAGGTAATGATATGCAGCAATGGGAGAGCTATTGCTGCATAACAATGAGGTATTTGAGATATAAGCGTACGTTTAGCTTTTCACTTTACCTTTCAGTACATAGATTTCGCCATCAAAACTCCCTTGGATTGTCAGACCTTGTCCCGCCAACTCTTTAAGATATTCGATATGCTCATTAGTGATATGTTGCCCCGGGACTAACAGTGGGATACCAGGAGGGTAAGGCGTCACTAATCCGGCACAGATTCGGTTGTTACTTTTACTAATCGGCACAGATTCACGTTCACCATAGAACGCATCACTTGGGATACAAGCCAAGTCTATAGCAGGTAAGTTTTCTGGTAAGCGAGTGCGCCTCATTGTGGTGGCTAGCTTCACTTTACCACTGTCGAGTTTTTTCAGTGCATTGTAAAGACGAATGATCTTTGAGCGTGTACCGCCAAGAGTTAGTAAAACTAAGATAGTACTGTGAGTATACTTTTCAATTTCAAGGCCAATTTCATCTAATAGGAATTTATGAATATCCTTTAATGAATAAGGTAGCTCACTAATATCTATAAGAATTTTTAGTGGGTCGTGGCCCATGTTATCGCCACGAAAATGTGGGAATATATCCATGAAATCTTGCTTATCGAGCACTTTTATATGTTTTAGGGAAGCCATTTGTTGCTTAAATTCTGCAACGTGATTCAGTAGGGCATTCAGTAATTTATAACCTTCCATTTCTAATTGTTTTTGGCATACATCTAGCGAAGCAATGAGCTGATATTTTGGCGAGGTACTGGCGTAAATACTGTAGATCTCACGAAAGAAATCGGCATCAAAATCAGGATCGTTAACATGAATATAAGATGCTTGAGAGAACGCTGAAACCACTTTATGTGCCGAATGGGTAACATAGTCCGCGCCAGCATTAATCGCCGAGTAGTGGCGTAAACTCGGGTGAAAAAGTGAATAAGCAAACCAGGCTTCGTCGATAAACACTTTAATACCGTGCTGATGCGCAAATTCAACCACTTGCTTTAAATCACTAAGCAGGCCATCGTAAGTACAGCCTGTTAAAACCAATAATTTAGCATCGGTATTTTGTTCAATTGCTTGCTTAATGTCAGCCAGTGACGGTGGTGCGAAGATACCATATTTAGGATTCAAAATACTCGACAAGTAGATAGGTAAACTAGCCGATTGCAAAATGCCATAATGCACTGACTTATGGCAGTTTCGGTCTATTATCACCTTATCGCCTTTACGTAGCAAAGTTTGCAAAATAATTTTATTTGAAGTAGATGAGCCGTTGGTAACAAAGTAGGTATGTTTTACTTCAAATGTCGCCGCTGCTGATTCTTGAGAGCGGCCTATAGTGTTGGTACTGTCTGACAATGAGCCAAGCGAATCGACAGAAACAGACAAGTCGCCAACAAACACATTACGGCCATAAAACTGATAAAAGTCTTTAATATAGGGAGAGTTTCTAAAGCTAGCACCGCCACTGTGCCCAGGTGTGTGCCATGAATCGTTTGATTCACTTACATAACGACGGTAAGCGGTCCAAAATGGGGTTTCTGATCTGTCATCAAAGTCATTGATCATATAGCCCAAGATTGCTTCAGGGTCTGAAATGACCTCGTCTTTAAAAAAGAAAGATTCAATTTCTTCAGACTCGTTGACTATTTCCAAGCCTTTCGTATCGTCACCGATAACATAGACTGGCAGTTCAAGACGGATGCCTTTTAGTTGCTCGATAAAGCGACTATAGGTGCGTTCGCCATTGTTTAATACATCCCAACTAAGCACTACAGCTTGAATATCACCATCTTCCTCTACATAATTCAACGCCTGCTTGAGCTCAATGCACTCAACAATCTCGATATCAACATCAGTACGTTCAAAGTTAGGGATTGTTCTTGCTAGGTTCGTTGAAAGCTCTTTTAAGGTGGCAGGATCTTGCTCAATTAATAAGATACGAAGTAAAGGTAACATAGCAACTCTCATAAAAAATTCACATTACTCAACAGCATAACGAAAGGATGGAAGCTTGTGAAATTAATACATTGATATTTTTGTTTCGATACAGGGTATGCTTTTTTGCGTGTTAATCGCAGATAGTTGAAATTACATGTTCTTACTGTAAAAGTAATCGCTAAAGTAAAAGGTTAATTGAGCACTGAGTGATAAAACCACTCAAGCCAGATACAGCTAAAAATAAAGGCAAGCTTCCAAGGGAGAATAAAACATGGCGTATGTTGCCAATTTCAAAACCGTAGTCATCTCGACATTGTTTGCGTTTTGTACAAACGCGGTCAATGCAGATGAAATTTCAGATTCAAACAACAGTAAAAAGTCGATACCCGAAGCCACAAAATTTGTTACGCAGCATAAAGGCACTTTCAATGGCAAAAAGCTGAAATACAAAGCTGTAGCAGGTGAAACTTATTTATTAAACAAAAACGAACAGCCAACAGCTGCTATTTTTTCGTTTGATTACATAGCCTCAGACGGCAACAAAAATAGACCTGTTACATTTATCTGGAATGGTGGCCCTGGCTCATCGTCTAATTGGTTACACATGGGGGCTTATGGCCCCAAACGAGTTGTTGTACCAAGCGATGCAACATCTCCTGGAATGGCTCCTTACGAATTAAAAGAAGCGCCTGAGACGATTCTAGATGTGACTGATATGGTGTTTGTGGACCCTGTTGGTACAGGTTACTCACGTGCATTAGGTGACACTGAAAGCAAAGCCTTTTGGGGCTTGAATGAAGATGCATCTTCTATCGCTGATTTTATTGCCCAGTGGCTGACGAAAGAAAATCGCTGGAATGCACCAATATTTTTATTGGGAGAGAGTTATGGTACAACTCGAGCAGCAGCGGTTTCTAAAGTGCTTATGGATAAACACCTGATTAATGTAAATGGCATTATTTTTGTTTCACAAGCTTTAGACTATCAAGGTTCAAGCCCTTATGTAGATGACAATATCATTTCTTACGTCACTTACATACCCACACTTGCTGCAACCGCTTGGTATCATAAAAAAGTAGACACATCAGGAAATTTTGAAGCATTCATTGATGCTAGCCGAAAATTTGCTGTAGATGAATTACTGCCTGCACTATTTAAGGGTAATGCGCTCAGTAAAGCTGACAGAGCGCTAATTGTTGATGGACTTCACCGTTATACAGGGCTAAGTAAACAATATATTGAACAGGCTGATTTACGCATTAACGCCTTTAGATTTGCAAAAGAATTATTGCGTGATGAGGGCGTTGCCGTTGGCTTTCTTGATGGACGTTATAAGCTTGATGAAAGAGATGATCTAACAGCAGCTCCTAAGCAAGACGCTTCGAAAGTTATAGGGCCGGCATATAAAGCGGCACTGATGAAATACATGCACACAGACTTAAACGTGCAGTGGAAAAGAAAATACTTAAATCCTGGCGACCCTGAGTTATCTGATAATTGGCGCTGGCGAACTGCTCCTGACGGACAAGGTTGGGAGCCAACATACGTCAACACAGCACCGGATCTATCTTATGTTCTTCGTAGTAATCCACAGATGAAAGTGATGGTTGCCTCTGGATATTACGATATTGTTACCCCATTTTTTGATGCTGAATACACTTTAAATAGACACGGTATATACGCTGATAAAATTGACTATCACTATTATCACGGCGGTCACATGATGTATGTTCACGAACCAGCAAGATTATCGTTGTTAAATGATACGCGAGAGTTTATTAAAAAGCAGGTGAGCCGAAATCCACTATAACGGCTGGGCAGATTGTGCCAAACCCTTTGTTTGGCACAATGTGCAAAATGAGTTTGCATGGGGATAGAAAAAGAAGAAGTGGGGAACATCACCTTTAGATTATTTGCTTTCGAGTAGACTTCAACTACTCAGTCTTTTCTTTAAACTCACACAAATCTTCAATATTACAACTGCCGCATTTAGGCTTACGAGCAGTACACACATAGCGGCCATGCAGGATTAACAAGTTTAGGTACCACTTCTTCTAGTTTTTGTTCTACAGCAACTACATCTTTACCCATGGCAAACTTAGTGCGGTTAGAAACGCGGAAAAAATGCGTATCAACAGCAATTGTCGGCCCGCCGAAGTATACTGAAAGTAGATTTAGATGATTGCGCTAAAATAGGCTGCTTTGAGAGGCCAATGGCCGTTGTTAACGATTAAGTTGTCTAGTCTATTTGTTTGATAATCTTAGATACTTCAGTGTTTGGTTGATTAAAAATCGATTCTTTCGATTCCTGTATAGAAAGTAATGTGATCAATTTGTTAATTATTTAGTAACCTATCGCTGTTTTATCGTTATAATGATAGTGACTTAATAGGTGAGTGAATGTGAGCATCATTTTTATAATTTTAGTTTTGACACTGTTGTTTACCTTTATAAAAATTAGACAGTATCAAATAGAAGTGCGTGCTGCTAGGTTCGATAAACAGCGTGCTGACATCGTTAATAAAATAGCAAAATGTATCAGCTCTGAATTAGCGCCGAATCAAATAATAACCATTGCGCTAAAGGATATAGCCCAATATTTCCCTATGTATCGTGTATCCTATTCTACTATTTCACCTCAAGGGATTTTATCCGTACATAGCTGTATACCCACTGAAAACTCACCCTCTATCGAAGGCATAGAAGCTGATTTAACTATTGCTCCGCAATACCTCGCAGCGCTAAAAAAACAAAAAATATTGGCGATTGATGATGTCGAAACCAACTCACTTATAGCGCCATTAAAAGACGCTATGATAGAAGGAAAGACCAGAGCTGTACTGGATGCTCCTATCAATGTAAAAAATAATGTCGTCGGTTTATTTTGCTTGGACAGTGCATCAACTCAACACTGGTCGGCCAGTGAAATTGAAATAATAAAAGAAGTTACTTCTTACATTGAAATTGCAATTCGCCAAGCGAACTATGTGATTGATATTGAGCAAATGGCAGCCAAATTAAAAAAATATAATCATAGTCTTGAAGAGCAGGTTAAAGCCCGTACGGCAGAGATCGAAATAGCCAAGAAAAAAGCTGAAACACTTGCCTTAACGGACGAATTAACACAGCTTCCTAATCGTAGAGCTTTTTATCAAATGGCTGAATGTCAGCATTCACAAGCTGTACGTTATTGTCATTCGTATTGTGTAATGATGTTTGATATCGATAACTTTAAGTCTATTAACGATACCTTCGGCCACGCTGCTGGTGACAAGGTGCTCTGTTCACTTGCCGATTTAGTGCGAAAAATTATAAGAAAGTCCGATGTTATCGGGAGAATAGGCGGCGAAGAGTTTGCGATGATGCTACCTGAAACTGAAATAGAAGAGGCAAAAGACATGGCTGAACGTCTTAGAGCACATGTAGAACAATGCCAAGTAAAATTTGAGCAACAAACTATTCGTTTTACCTTATCAATAGGTGTCGCCCAGCAGCCAGATTATAAACAAAGTTTTGACTCTATTTTAGCTCAAGCAGATACTGTGCTTTACCAAGCTAAAGCCTCAGGTCGAAATAAGGTAAACTGTACTGCCTGAAGAAATATTGTGGCTGCGTTTTTCGAAAAACCGAGAGTGAGCTGCATCTACTTTTTATGAAGAGAAGCTTTCATTTAGAAGTACTGTGCTTATTGAGGGGTGTTATCACGTCAGGGGTGATTGTATGCCCATCACTTACTTACCGAAGCCGCCCCTTAATGGGTGGTCTAAAGGTGCTGACTGAGTTTGAGTAATACAACAATGAAGTCTTTGATTACTCAGTTTTATCCTTAAACTCACACAAGTCTTCAATAATACAACTGCCGCATTTGGGTTTACGTGCAGTACATACATAACGACCATGTAAAATGAGCCAGTGGTGCACATCGACTTTAAATTCTTTAGGTACTACTTTTTCTAATTTTTGTTCTACAGCAACTACATCTTTACCCATGGCAAACTTAGTGCGGTTAGAAACGCGGAAAATATGCGTGTCTACAGCAATGGTCGGCCAGCCAAAGGCACAGTTTAAAACAACATTCGCGGTCTTTCTGCCAACACCCGGTAATGCTTCGAGTGCTTCACGATTCTCTGGTACTTCTGAGTTATGTTTATTGACCAGAATCTCACACATTTTATAGACATTATTAGCTTTAGAATTAAATAAACCAATGGTCTTAATGTAATCACGAAGGCCTTCAAGGCCCAAATCAAGAATCGCTTGAGGCGTGTTAGCAACAGGGAAAAGCTTACGTGTGGCTTTATTAACCCCCACATCTGTTGCTTGTGCTGATAAGGTAACAGCAACTAATAATTCAAACGGGCTTGAATATTCAAGCTCTGTTTCTGGGTGCGGATTTTGTTCACGAAGACGAGATAAGATCTCGTAGCGTTTTTCTTTATTCATGGTGGCGTAAAGCACGCAGTGACGGTGCGCGCTCTCCTTTAAGTTAAACTCGTTACTCGGGCTCTTGGGCCTTTTTCTACTTCTGGAGTAACAACTTGCTTAGATTTTATTTGTGTATCAATGACATTTTTTGCAGCAATCAATAAACCAAGTCCCAAAAAGGCACCCGGAGGTAAGATAGCTAATAAAAATTGGTTATCAAAACTGAATACTTCAATTCGAAGTGCTGCAGCCCATGGTCCTAATAGTAAATCGGCACCATCAAACAGCGTACCTTGGCCAATAAGCTCTCGCATCGCCCCTAATACCACTAAAACTAGCATAAAACCAAGACCCATCATCAGTCCGTCAAAGGCTGAAAGTGGCACGGTATTTTTAGAGGCGAATGCTTCTGCGCGACCGATAATGGCACAGTTAGTAACAATAAGCGGAATAAAAATCCCCAGTGATTGGTAAAGCCCAAATGTATAGGCATTCATCATCAGCTGCACAATGGTTACAAAGCCTGCGATGATCATCACAAAAACAGGGATACGAATATCTTTAGGCACCCAGTTACGTACTATCGATACGGTTACGTTAGAGCCAACCAGTACCAATAAAGTCGCTAATCCAAGGCCTAACGCATTGGTAATCGTTGATGTAACGGCAAGTAGCGGGCACAAGCCTAATAACTGAACAAGGGCAGGGTTATTGGCCCACATACCATCTTTAAACAAGGTTCTAACTTGGCTCATTACTTGGCTCCTTGACAGATGTTTGGTGCAGCAAACAGATTATCAAATTCAGCTTGGGCAAAAAGTACCGCTTGTTTAACTGAGCCGACAACAGCACGGGGTGTGATCGTAGCACCGGTGAATTGATCAAACTGGCCGCCATCTTTTTTAACCGCCCAGCGGTTGTCATCTTCACCCAGTACATTTTGGCCTTTGAAAAGGGTGATCCAGTCAGACTTCTTGATCTCGACTTTATCGCCAAGACCCGGCGTTTCTTCGTGTTTAGTGACACGGACACCGGCTATTTCGCCATTGGCAAAAACTGCTGTTAATAAGTTGATATCGCCGCTATAACCACTTGGTGTTACATGGCGCATCACTAAAGCATAAGGCTTATTGTCTTTGTAGGCGCGGTAAATAACTTGCTCTGGGCGTGGACCTAAGCGCTCATCGGTGATCACAACACAATCTTTATAGAGCTGATTGTCGTAATGATGGGCATCAAGTACTTGCTGTAGCTGCTCTGCAAGTTGTTGCTTTTCTTGCTCTTCAATACGCTCAGCGGTCAGGCTATGAGTCAGGGCCACAGTGCCTGTGGTAATGAGCGCAAATGCAGTAAGAATAGCGCCGTTTTTAGTCATTGAGGAAAGGATCATTATTTCATCCCATGGCCGTAAGTTCGTGGTTGCGTGTAGTAATCAATTAAAGGCACCGCCATATTTAACAGCAATACACTAAATGCCACTGCATCAGGGTAACCACCAAAAGTACGAATTAAGTAAACAAGCAAACCAATTAACGCGCCGTAGATTAAACGCCCTTTATTAGTTGTTGATGCAGAAACAGGATCCGTGGCAATGAAAAATGCCCCTAACATAGTCGCACCACTGAATAAGTGAAATACCACACCTGGTTCTGTGCCAGGGGCGGCGATATAACCTATACCACTGCACACGGCTATCGAGGCTAAAAAGCTAACAGGGATATGCCAATTAATGATTTTAGCTTTTAATAAATAAAGACCACCGATTAAAAAGCCGAGGTTAACCCAGCCCCAGCCAAGACCAAACCAGTCGTTAAAAATTGGTTTACTCATGCTTTCAGCCACCGTTAGGTGATGGGCGACATCTGTTTTAACGGTATCAAGCGGTGTTGCCATAGTTGTGCCATCAATTGCTACACGTAATTGATCGACACTAAACCCAGCGCTGGTAAAGCCATTGAAAATAACAGACAGCTGTTGTGAGAAGCTAATCGGAGATGCAAGTAAATCACTCACAGGTAACCAACTAGTCATTTGCACCGGAAACGATACAAGTAGTAATACATAAGCCGCCATAGCAGGGTTAAATAAATTAAAGCCAAGGCCGCCATAAAGCTGTTTTACAATAACAATTGCAAACATACAGCCAATTACGATAATCCACCAAGGCGCTAAAGGTGGAATACTCAACGCCAGTAATACGCCCGTTAACCAAGCACTGCCATCACTGAGTGTTGGCCAAACTTTGCGCTTACGAAGAAGCAATACAGCGGCTTCAAAGGCGCTTACTGTTATAAGTGCGAGAATAAGCTGAATTAAAACGGCTGTGCCAAAAAAGTACACTTGGGCAATTAAGCCAGGAATACACGCAGCAATCACCGTCATCATTAATCGACTTAATGATTTATGGCTATGATTATGCGGCGAACTCGCCATGGTTAGTTTCATGACTTATCGTTTCCTTCTTGTTGTAACTTTTTAGCTTTAGCTTTTGCAATTGCACGGGCGACTGCTGCTTTTTTCTTATCTTCGCTAGACTCAGGTTCATCAGATTGCGGTTTGGCATCTGCCTCATCACTTGAATCATTTATTTGCTCTGAATAATTGTCACTCTGCGCTTGCTCTTTAGCGGCTTTTTTCGCTTTGGCGCGAGCGATAGCTGCAGCAACGGCGGCTTTTTTCTTATCTTCGCTAGACTCAGGTTCATCAGATTGCGGTTTGGCATCTGCCTCATCACTTGAATCATTTATTTGCTCTGAATAATCGTCACTCTGCGCTTGCTCTTTAGCGGCTTTTTTCGCTTTGGCGCGAGCGATAGCTGCAGCAACGGCGGCTTTTTTCTTGTCTTCTCTAGATTCAGTAGTATCAGACTGCGGCTTGGCATCTGCCTCATCACTTGAATCATTCGTTTTCTCTGATGAACCGTCACTCTGCGCTTGCTCTTTAGCGGCTTTTTTCGCTTTAGCGCGAGCTATGGCTGCAGCAACAGCGGCTTTCTTATCATCAACTGGTGCGCCATCTTCTTCAGCTTCAGTTTGGTTTTTAGCAGATTGCGCGGCTTTTTTAGCTTTAGCGCGAGCTATGGCTGCAGCAACGGCAGCCTTTTTGTCATCAACTGGTGCGCTATCTTCTTCAGCTTCAGTTTGGTTTTCAGCAGCTTGAGCGGCTTTCTTCGCCTTTGCACGAGCGATAGCAGCTGCAACAGCGGCTTTTTTGTCATCTTTTGGTGCTAAGTCTACTTCTGCGTTATCTTCTTTAGCTTGCGCGGCCTTTTTCGCTTTAGCGCGGGCAATAGCGGCAGCAACAGCAGACTTTTTATCGTCTTTATCGACGCCTTCTTCACCTTGCTCTAGTGCTTTTTGCTCTTTATATTTACGTGCTTGTTCTTTACGCGCAGC
Source organism: Pseudoalteromonas sp. NFXS39 (assembly GCF_040148775.1). Lineage (NCBI taxonomy): Bacteria > Pseudomonadati > Pseudomonadota > Gammaproteobacteria > Alteromonadales > Pseudoalteromonadaceae > Pseudoalteromonas > Pseudoalteromonas sp. NFXS39. The sequence goes on from NZ_JAGDEC010000002.1 coordinate 489,979, forward strand.
ACGCTCTTTAGCTATTTCAGAGTTATCAGGCTCAAGCTCTGCACCCTGCTTTTTCGCTTTAGCACGCGCGATAGCAGCAGCGACAGCTGATTTACTCTCTTTGTCATCAGATTTAGTTTTAACTCGTGCTAGTGCATCGGCCACTTTTTGTTTTTCGCTATCTGACTTAGCAGCTGGCTTACGTTTGTGGCGGTTTTGACGTTCTTCTTGTTCGCGCTCTAAACGTTCTTTACGTGCTTCAAAACGCTCCTTTGCACGCTCTGCTTTGATTTGCTCTGCTTGCTGTTCTTTTATTTCTGCTTTAGCAACACGATAGTACTGAACGAGTGGGATTTCGCTTGGGCAAACATAAGCACAGGCGCCACATTCAATACAATCGAATAAATTGTGCTCGTTGAGTTTGTCGTATTCTTTAGACTTAGCAAACCATTGTAATTGCTGCGGTAACAATGAAGCTGGGCAGGCGTCAGCACAGGCACTACAACGAATACAGGCTTTTTCCTCACCCGGCTCAGCAAGCTCTTGGTGATCTGGCGCTAAAATACAGTTCGTCGTTTTAACGACACCAATTCGCACTGTTGGTAGGGTAAAGCCCATCATCGGGCCGCCCATTACAACACGTTGTTGTGGTACTGGTGAAAAACCTTGGCAATCTAATAAATGTTTAATTTCAGTGCCCAGTAAAGCCCACACGTTACCCTGTTTATGAATGGTGTTACCAGTTACAGTCACCACACGCTCAATCAGAGGTTTACCCTCATGCACAGCTTGATTTACTGCAAACAAGGTACCGACATTTTGCACTAACATACCAATATCAGCTGGAATACTGCCACTCGGGACTTCTTTGCCAGTTAGCAATTTAATCAGTTGTTTTTCACCGCCAGAAGGGTAAACCGTTGGCACTGTTTGCACTATTATGCTGTCGTTATGTTCAGCTGCTTTTTTCATAGCAGCAATGGCTTCTGGCTTATTATCTTCAATACCAATAATTGTGAGCTGCGGGTTTAACAGCTGCTGCATTAATTCAATGCCCGCGATAATACCATCAGCATGTTCGCGCATTAGCATGTCATCAGCGGTGATATATGGCTCACATTCGACGGCATTGACAATTAAAAACTCAATGTCTTTACGTATATCTGCTTTGACATAAGTAGGGAAGCCAGCGCCGCCCATACCTGAAATACCGCTTTGATGAATAATATCCACAAGCTCATCATGCGAAAGTGCTTTGGTATCAGACACAGAACGAAGCTCGCACCATTTATCTTCACCATCAGGTTCAATGATAACGCTAAGTTCTGGCAGCGCTGATGGGTGAGCAGATGGCATTGGGCAAATATCGCTGATCAGCCCAGATGTTGGTGCGTGTACTGGCACTGACCAATTCCCGCTTGGTTTCGTTAATGCTTGGCCTTTAAGTACCTGTTGGCCTTTTTCAACAATGAGTTTGCCGTTAGCGCCAATATGTTGTTTTAGTGATACAACAAGTTTGTCAGGTAGTGGTAGTCTTACGATTGCTTGCGTAGTTGATTGCTGCTTTTGACCCGGTGGGTGAATACCTCCAGGAAATGGCCACACTTTACCTTGTTTAATTTGATCTATTAGCTTTTCCATCTGTGCTCCTAATCTACCTGAGTCACAGGGATTGCGTTTAATTGCCATTTCCAGGTTTGTTTAGTTTCTTTTACGGGCAACATATCAATACAGTCTACAGGGCAGGGTTCTACACATAAGTCACAACCGGTACATTCATCAATTAACACGGTATGCATTTGACGCGTTGCACCGACAATGGCATCAACAGGGCAGGCTTGAATACATTTGGTACAGCCAATACATTCATCTTCACGAATATAGGCGACTGTTTTAATCGGATCAGCTTGCTCACCGCCTGCAAGTGGTTTTGCTTCAACACCCATTAAATCAGCTAATTTTTTTACAGTTGCTTCGCCGCCTGGTGGGCATTTATTTATTTCATCGCCGTTGGCAATCGCTTCAGCATATGGGCGACAGCCAGGGTAACCACATTGGCCACATTGTGTTTGCGGTAAAATGGTATCAATTTGGTCAACTATAGGGTTGCTCTCTACGCGAAAACGCACGGCAGCGAAACCTAAAATTAAACCAAATATTAGCGCTAATGAACCTAACGCTATCAAAGCATAAAACAAGGTCATATTAAAACTTCACTAATCCTGTAAAACCCATAAAGGCCATCGACATAAGGCCTGCAGTGATCATCGCAATAGAAGCACCCTTGAAAGGAGCAGGGACATCAGCCGCAGCTAAGCGTTCACGTAATGCAGCAAACAGTATTAACACCATAGAAAAGCCCACTGCGGCACCAAAGCCGTAAACAGCGGATTGCAAGAATGAGTGGTCTTCTTTGATATTAAGTAGGGCAACGCCTAATACAGCACAGTTAGTGGTGATAAGCGGTAAGAAAATCCCTAATAAGCGATAAAGTGTCGGGCTGGTTTTTCTAACCACCATTTCGGTAAATTGCACGACAACAGCGATAACCAAAATAAAGCTCATGGTACGCAAAAACTCGATATCCAGCGGGATCAAAATATAATGATTTACTAGATAACTAGTCACGGAGGCAAGTGTAAGTACAAAGGTTGTGGCTAAGGACATACCAATAGCGGTATCTAACTTACCCGACACGCCCATAAATGGGCATAAACCTAAGAATTGAACTAAAACGAAGTTGTTGACTAGCACGGTGCCAATCAATAACAAGACATACTCTGTCATGCGTGCCTCACGAGAATAAAAACGACCCTATTATCCTTTTTTCTGGGGGCTGACACAACACATGAGGGACGAATAGATAAAATTAACAAAGCTGTTTACGATTAAAGTGTTAAAGCTAAGTTAATAGATAGAATAGGCCCAAAAACAGTAAGGTTTTTTGGGCCTTTAATAGGGGGGTTAAATGTCTTTTGGTTTTTCGATGTAATAGCCTTGCACACCATCAAGACACAGAGTTTCAATGATATGTTTTTCTTCTTGGCTCTCTACACCTTCAGCAAATACACTCACTCCAATACGGTGGGCAAGATCAACCATTAAGCGCATAAAATATTGATTATTTTTATCTTCTTCAAGGCCGCGGGTATAACTTGCATCCATTTTGATGAAATCAGGTTTTAAATCTCTAAAGAATTTAAATGACGTTAAACCAACACCAAAACGCTCTACAGTGATACGCGCACCGACACGATGCACCATATCGATAAAGCGCTTACTTGCTTTAATATTTTGTTGCAAGCCAAACTCGCTCACTTCAAATATAAGCTTAGAGGCGATATTACTGTCTTTTAGTAGGCGGCGCTCAAGCCAGATCACAAATTGATCATTATGGGCGCTTGATGCGGTAACATTGATTCCAAAGAATTTCTCAGAAAAATTACGGGTTTTAATTTTTTCTAAGCTGGTGTCAATGATTAAGCGGTCAATTTCCATAGCCATTTCTAGCTTTTCGGTCATAGCAAGAAAAGAGGCAGTTGGTAGCATTTGATTTTCTGCGGTTTTGAAACGAACCTGAATCTCTGCATAGGCCTTCACACTTTTACCAATTGGCATAATGTTTTGCATGACCAAGTGAACACGTTTGGTTTCGATCACTTCGTTAATCACTTTACGCCAGTTTTGGTTACCAAAACCAGCGCTAGCATTATTTACAAGGTCAGTCTCGCGTTGAACATGCCATGCGTTAGCTTGCTTTGATTGCGCCATACTCATCGCATTATCAACAATAGATAATAACTCTCCTAAAGGTTTACCTTTTTCGTAACCGACAATACCTGTGTTCGCGACTGAGCTTAATTCTTGATTTTGTTGATACTGAGTAAATCGAGACTGTAAGTTATCACCAAAACGTTCCGCTTCTTTTAGTGGGGTATTGGGCAACACAACTGCAAAGTCTGAGCTGTTTAAACGAAACACTTGGCTACCAGTATAAGTACCACTGATATGTTTAATTATATCGGCCACGCTTTTAACATAATCATCACCTTTTTGGTAACCACGAGTTTGGTTGATGGCTTGCAGCTCGCTACAGCGAACCATCGCAAGTGAACCAAAAGTACTTTTTTCTGCGTTTTCGATATTCTTTTCGTAGTACTCAACAAACATATTACGGTTGCCAAGGTTAGTCACTACATCTTTATAAGCTTCTTTTTTGATGTTCAGCGCATTGTTTTGAATATCGTCGTGTTTAGTTTGTAAAAAGTGAGAAAGGCGGTTGAATGAAGGGATTAAATCTTTGCTTAACTTTTTTAGGCTAGTTGTATCAATTGATTGTTCTAGGTCATCATCAATTTGGTTTTGATTAATATAAATATCAACTATATCTGCAACTGTAGTGCTAATTTTACGATTAAGGCGGCGGAACATGCTCTTCATATAGATAATAGGAAGTAGGGCAATCAAGCCTGAAATTAAAATAACAACAAATAGAGCCTGTTGTAATAAGCTTGCGAGATTATGCGCATTAATTGTGAATTCAACCTTTATATCAGATGCTTGGTTAACGGCAAATTGAGGGCGAATTGAGTTAAACGTAGCATTTACAATTTCAGCAAATATGGGTAGGGGTTGACTTGATTCAACTGAGCTAACTACTTGGCCCGCTTGATCACGGATCACAAACTTAGAAAAAGTACTGCCATCGGCAAGCGCGTGTTTAATTTTTTCTGGTGCTAGTTCATCTAATGTCTGAGTATTTATATAAGCACTAACGACATTTTGTGCTTTTTGCTGAGCATCACTGACAGCACTGTCGAAACTAAGGGCAATAAAATAACCACCTAATAAAGCAAAAAGCAGCCAAGATATGAGTTGTATAAATATAAGTTTTTTAAAGCCAGCCATGTTCTTATCTTATAAAAGCCTAACGGAAGGAATCAATTCCTTGATTGATCGCTTTAATTACAGTCATTACATTCTATCGTAAAAAATAGAAAAAACTTTAGAAATAACTTTAATGTAGGGTAGATTATAAGCGCTTTAAAGTCTAATACAATCGAAGAATAGTAGTAGATAAACCTGATTATTTTCTGTGAGTTGGCTCCCCCTCCCCGACTCGAACGGGGGACCTGCGGATTAACAGTCCGTCGCTCTAACCAACTGAGCTAAGGGGGAACTAAATAGAGTAGTAGGGTGCTATGATTTGGCTCCCCCTCCCCGACTCGAACGGGGGACCTGCGGATTAACAGTCCGTCGCTCTAACCAACTGAGCTAAGGGGGAACAATCATATTCATAAACTTGGCTCCCCCTCCCCGACTCGAACGGGGGACCTGCGGATTAACAGTCCGTCGCTCTAACCAACTGAGCTAAGGGGGAATCGTTTATGATTGAAAAACTTGGCTCCCCCTCCCCGACTCGAACGGGGGACCTGCGGATTAACAGTCCGTCGCTCTAACCAACTGAGCTAAGGGGGAAGCGTCATGCCTTTCAACGGGGCGAAATATTAATGACAGCATTGCAAAGTGTCAACATAAAAACTTCATAAATTCAAAAAAGAAGCTTATTCGATGTTTTTATGTTCGATCTGCGCAAAATGTAGCTGAAAACCACTGCATTTTTTAGCTTGTAGTAGGGGACCTATGTCGAAAGCTTTTATTTTTTGCATGCTTTTTAAACAGAAGCATCATTTTAAAAGTATAAAAAAGTTTCTTTGCTTAGATATTCTTTACCAAGTTGAGTAAATCATCATTTATCCAATGTTTTATTCTAACTATGAAAATCAGATCTAATTCTTTTTGTTTGAAGTTCTCCGAGCGTAATTTTTTCTTTGTATTTACTGTGTAGGACTAGTAAAGATTTTTCTATTCTTTGCAGAGAAACTCAAAAATGATCTGAATTCAATAGAAGTAAACTCATTTTTAGTGCTGTATTTCATATGCTTAGCATATGAAATTTTATAGAACTTTAATTGTCATACTTAACTTTATAATAGGGTAGAACAATTTTTACGCGTTCTTTTCTAGAAACTTATAAAAAGGTTAAAACAATAGGCTTTGTTACTTTTCCTATACAGAGATGAACATCCACCTTAGAAGCCTTTATATTTGCGGCTTCTAGAGAGTTATCCACGGTTTCTGTGGATAACTCTGTTTATTAAACTTTAAGAACAGCTATAGTACTAGGATTTTAGGGCGCTACAGCAATTTCAAGCATTTAATTAAGTTTTTTTATTTTGTTATAAATCAATTGCTTAGTATTTTTATCTGAAGCCATGCTGAATTGATAAGTAAATTTATTCGTGACGATGAAATAGCGCGATTTGTTGTGTAAAAAAACAGCGAAAACTGCCTTTTAATTGTAACAAAGCTATTAAAGTTGTTTTTATATTGTATTTTATGAGGGTTAGTGGTTATTTTTATGTCAAAGTGTCAAAAGTGATAGTTTTGTGTATCAATTTTGATTCTGCTAATAAAGCATAGCTTGCAAGAGAAGGATGCTTTAAACTAACAGGTTCAGAAAAAGAGGCAAAGTATCCCCATGAGCGTGAAACCGCAGAGCAAAACTAAACCTGATCTTTTAAACTCACCCATTCTGCCAACCTTAAAAAAAATGACCATTCCGATGATCTTTGGAATGATCACCCTAATGATGTTTAACCTTGTTGACACCTTCTTTATTAGTTTACTAGGCACTGAACCTCTCGCCGCTGTCAGTTTTACCTTTCCTGTTACTTTTACTGTTATTAGCCTTGCAATTGGTTTAGGTATAGGCACTTCAGCGGTTATCGCTAAAGCCCTCGGTAGTGATAAGTTAGATGAAGCTCGCTTTGATGCCAGTATGTCATTGTTGGTATCGGTTGTGATGGTGTTTAGTCTTTCTGTGATGGGCTATCTTCTGATAGATCCTATTTTTAAGTTACTTGGTGCTGGTGAATTAGTATTACCGCTTATTCATGAGTATATGAGTGTATGGTTCCTTGGCAGCGTGTTTTTAATTACACCTATGGTTGGCAACTCAGTACTTAGAGCAAGTGGTGATACCAAAACTCCGAGCATTGTTATGGGTGGAGCGGGGCTGATTAATGCTATTTTAGACCCCATGCTTATTTTTGGCTTTGGGCCTATTCCCGCATTAGGTATACAAGGCGCAGCAATTGCCAGCGTTATTGCGTGGTCGGTTGCAGTGGTTATCATTTTATATATTCTAGCAATTAAAAATGGCTTATTGAGTTTGCATGCTGGTTTGCAAACACCATTTAGCTCAATTCAAAAAATTCTTAAAATTGGTTTACCAGCGGCGGGGGCAAATATGCTTACACCAATAGCAATGGCGGTAATTACGGCATTAGTGGCTAAGCATGGTCCTGAAGCTGTAGCAGCGTTTGGTGTTGGAAGTCGAATTGAGTCTATCGCAAGTCTTGTTGTGCTTGCTTTATCGATGACTTTACCGCCATTTGTTAGTCAAAACTTTGGTGCCGGTAAGTTTGAACGTGTAAAAGAAGCCTACACTAAAACCTTAAAATTCGTGATGATTTGGCAGTTTGCTATTTATATTTTACTGCTATTAACTTCTGGCTTGATAGCTAATGTATTTGGTAAAGAGCAGGCGGTAATGGATGTTATTAAGCTGTTCATTTATATCCTACCGCTAAGTTATGGCCTACAAGGGGTAATTATTCTATCGAACTCTTCATTTAACGCATTACATAAACCGATGAATGCGCTTATTTTAAGTGTAGTACGTCTGTTTGTTTTTTACGTGCCTTTTGCTTATATCGGCAGTGAGTTTGCTGGGTTAAAAGGGTTATTTATTGGCGCGGCTATAGGTAACCTATTTACTGCGGTGGTTGCCTATAGATGGTTTATCAAAGAAGTTGATGGGTTAAGTGAGTCTTATGTGAAGGAGTGTCATTCATGAGCGACCATTTTCAGCTAGTTTCTAAATTTCAGCCAAATGGTGACCAACCAACGGCGATTGCACAGTTAAAAGACGGTCTTGAGGCTGGGCTTGCACATCAAACATTATTAGGGGCTACAGGAACGGGTAAAACCTTCACTATGGCCAATATCATTAATGATTTGAATCGGCCAACCATTATCATGGCACACAACAAAACACTCGCAGCTCAGCTTTATGGGGAAATGAAAGAGTTTTTCCCTCATAACGCGGTTGAGTATTTTGTTTCTTATTATGATTATTACCAGCCAGAAGCCTATGTTGTTGCTAGTGATACATTCATTGAAAAAGACGCCTCTATCAATGAGCATATTGAGCAAATGCGTTTAAGCGCTACTAAAGCGCTACTTGAGCGTCGTGATACGATCATTGTGGCTTCGGTGTCTGCTATTTATGGTTTGGGCGATCCAGACTCATATATGAAAATGATGCTACTGCTTAAAGTTGGAGAAACTGTCGATCAACGCGACATGCTGCGTCGTCTTGCTGAATTGCAATATACTCGAAACGATATTGAATTTAGCCGTGGTACATATCGTGTTCGTGGGGAAGTGGTTGATATATTTCCTGCAGAATCTGATACTTATGCCGTTCGTGTGGAGATGTTTGACGATGAAATAGAGCGTTTAAGTATTTTTGACCCACTTACTGGGGCTGTTGAAAAGCACATTGTACGCGCTACTATTTACCCAAAAACGCACTATGTTACGCCGCGTGAAAAAATTCTCGATGCTATTGATAAAATAAAAGATGAGCTTAAAGACCGTCGTTCTCAGCTACTTAGTGCCAATAAACTTGTAGAAGAGCAACGTATTGCTCAGCGCACTCAGTACGATATCGAAATGATGACCGAGCTTGGTTATTGCTCAGGAATCGAAAACTACTCGCGTTACTTATCTGGCAGAACGCCAGGCGATCCGCCGCCAACATTGCTTGACTATTTGCCTGATGACGCATTAATGATTATCGATGAATCGCATGTTACGGTATCGCAAATCGGTGCTATGTATAAAGGTGATAGAAGCCGTAAAGAAAATCTTGTTGAGTATGGCTTTCGCTTGCCATCGGCGTTAGATAACCGCCCATTACGCTTTGAAGAATTTGAAGCAATCGCGCCGCAAACTATTTATGTGTCAGCCACCCCAGGTGACTTTGAGCTTGAACGCTCGTCAGGGGAGGTTGCAGAACAGGTCATTCGTCCAACCGGGCTTATTGACCCAGAAATTGAAGTGCGCCCAGTGGGCTCACAAGTAGATGACTTACTCTCTGAAATATACAAACGAGTTGAGGTCAACGAACGGGTATTGGTAACTACTTTAACCAAGCGTATGGCTGAAGATTTAACCGACTACCTAAATGACCATGACGTAAAAGTTCGTTATTTGCACTCAGATATCGATACCGTCGAACGGGTTGAAATTATCCGCGATTTACGTGCAGGTGTGTTTGATGTGTTAGTGGGCATTAACTTATTACGAGAAGGTCTCGACATGCCAGAGGTATCCTTAGTAGCGATACTTGATGCCGATAAAGAAGGTTTCTTACGCTCTACTCGTTCACTGATCCAAACCATAGGTCGTGCTGCACGTCACTTAAATGGTAAAGCGATTCTTTATGGTGACCGCATTACTAAATCAATGAGACAAGCCATTGATGAAACAGATCGCCGCCGTGAAAAACAACAAGCTTATAATCTTGAGCATGGTATTGAGCCGCAAGCTTTGGTTAAAAGCATCACCGATATTATGGATGTGGGCGAAGAAGCAAGCCCTAAAGACAACCTTAAATTGGTGCGTAAAGAGTCTAAACAAGTACTCAGTGCAAAAGAAATTGCCAGCCAAATTAAAGAGCTTGAAGCGAAAATGCATGCCTATGCTAGCGATCTTGAATTTGAAAAAGCGGCATCTGTGCGTGATGAAATTCACGAATTACAACAACAGTTAATTAACTAAAGATTATGACAAACGATTTTTCTGCCATTTTAAATGCTTTAGCAGAGGCTCCTCTCGCTACAAATGAATTATGCCGTGTATTTCATGGCCGTGGCCACTCCGTGGCTGAGCTTAGTCACATTAACTTAGACTTTTATCCGCCAGCACTTTTTTTAGTTTCATATGAAGAAATAGATGAACAAGTGCTTGAGCAATTAACTAATACAGTGTGGCAATGGGCGCAAGTAAACGCACCAGAGCTTGTGACTGCATTGGTTTACCAACAACGCTGTGGGATTAATACCCGAAATTCTCTTCTGTTTGGTGAATTACCACAAGAGCATCTTGTTAGTGAAAATGGTATTAAGTTTAAAGTAGATTTACTTAGTCGCCAAAATACCGGTATATTCCCTGATATGCGCCGTGGTCGAGAGTTTGTCCAAGCTAATAGTAAAAACGCAAAAGTGCTAAACTTGTTTTCTTATACTTGTGGCTTTTCTGTTGCTGCAATGCAGGGTGGTGCTGACCAAGTTATTAATATGGATATGAATAAAGGCGTGCTTAGAACGGGTAAACAAAACCATCAGTTAAATGGTTTTGCTCAAGGAGTTAGTTATTTCCCACACGATATTTTAAAGTCATTCGGCAAGTTAAAAAAATCAGCACCTTATGAATTGATCATTGTTGATCCACCGAGCTTTCAAAAAGGAAGCTTTATATTGACTAAGGATTATCAAAAAATCCTGCGTCGTTTACCTGAACTGTTAAATGAAAACACCCAATTATTGCTTTGTGCTAATAGCCCTGAGCTTTCAGAGCAGGCGTTTAAAGAGCTAATTGCTGAGCATACGCAAGGGGCTATTTTTTTTGTTGAGCGTTTAAAACCGACAGATGGCTTTGTTGAAGTAGACAGTGATCGAAGTTTAAAAGCCTTAGTCTATAAAACAGCAAATTAATGGCATTGAGTAAACGACTATCAGCCATCGTTGATGTGGTTGATTCAGGCTATGACGAAATCTGGGATTGCTGCTGCGACCACGGTTTGTTAGGAATTGAGCTTTTACAGCAAAATAAAGCACAGCTTATACATTTTGTTGATATTGTGCCTGAGTTGATGCAAGCACTAAATGACAAACTGGTGCGCTTTGCCACTAACGAGCAATGCGGTCGCTGGCAAGTTCATTGTCAGGATGTTGCGATGATTTCCCCTGATCCAAATAAACGTCATCTTGTTATTATTGCGGGTGTTGGTGGTGAGCTATTGGTGCAATTTTTAGCGAAGATTGTGGGTCATCACCCAGGTATTCATATTGACTTTATTGTTTGCCCTGTACATCACAGTTATCAAGTTCGCCGCTATTTGCAAACACTCTCATTAGGGCTCGTATCAGAACAGTTGATTTGTGAAAATAAACGCTTTTATGAAATCATAGCTATGAGTGCGTCATCATCGAAACAGGTTACTCGAGTTGGGCAGCAAATGTGGCAACTAACAAGTAAAGAGCACCAAGCCTATTTAAAGCAGTTATGTGCTCATTACCAACGCATGTTAAATCAAGACGCGGCTTATTATCAGCCAGTGCTTGATGAGTACTCAGCTTTATTATTGTAATTAAAGTTTATTAATTTCTTGTTTTACGCTGTAGCTAGAGTCAGTGACAATGGCTTCGAGCGTTTGTACACGTTCTCTTAACTCTTGTAGTTCTTTTGTCACTTCGGCAACATGTTCGTTTGCTTCTTTTGAATTTTTTAAAGTCCGTGATTTAAACTCAAGGTGTTTTTTATACATATCATAAATTACCCCAGAGCCGACTGATATCAGCACGATTAACACCACCATGGTAGTACCTGACATACTATTCTCCTTCCATATTTAGTACCTAATAGAGTATAGATTGTATTTAAAAATGCAATTTGCATTCTGTTACAAGGTGTTTCGTTTTAAAAATGGTTTTATACGGATAAAGCCTGTGACCAGCATGGTGCCAGCGATAACACAAAGTGCGCCGCCTAAGGTATTTGGCCCTATTTGTTCATCTAAAATTAAATTACCCCATACAATACCAAAGAGTGGGATTAAAAAGGTAACAGTCAACGCAGAAGTTGGGCCAATGTCATCAATCAAGCGGAAAAACAGTATATACGCCACAGCTGTACAAAGCACACCGAGAGCGACCACTCCAAGCATCACTTCATTACTTGGCATTTCTCTGGCAGGAATAACAAAAATAAGCGGTAGTACCATAATACTTGCTGCCCACATACTGCCATGAGCATTATCAAAAGCAGACAACTTTGGTGCATGTTTAGTGTAATGGGATGCTATGGCATAACTTAGTGAAGCACAAAGTGCTGCAAAGATTGCTGTAACTGCTTGGGTATCGATAGTGAGGCTATTTTGACCCACTAAAATTGCTACGCCCGTTAAACCTAATAGTAAGCCAAGCAGCATACTTTTAGTGGGTTTAGTTTTACTCCAAATAATACCAACAATCACGCCCCAAATTGGGGTTGTTGAGTTTAGTATTGATAAGGTTGATGCATTGATTGTTTGTGCTGCATAGGCAAACAGTAAAAAGGGGATAGCGGAATTAAGTGCGCCAATAATAAAAAAGTGTTTTTTATGTGTCGTGAAAGCGAGTGTCTTTCGTAAGTATAAAGCAAAAATAAAGAGTGTTATTGCTGCAAAGCCAACTCTTAGCTCTATTAATACCGCAGGGCCTAAGCTATTAGCTGCCATACGCATAAATAAGAAGGAAGCGCCCCAAATAGCAGCAAGGATGAATAAGCGCAAAAAACTTGGCAATGACATGGTGTTACATTCTTTAATTATAAAACCTGAGCATAACAAATTTATGCCCTAATACTCGCCATTTTCGGACTATTAATTAGTTGATTTTGAGAGTTTCTTTTCGAAGTCAGATTTTACGATTTCTAGTGCGGCTAATACATCTTCAGCAGGTACGTCGTTTTGCTCTAAGAGCATAATTAGGTCAACAGCAATCTTTATATAGTCAGGCGCATGCTCTAACTCACTACTCATGATTGTAGTTCCTTTTTCTTAGCAACTTGACTGATTGCCACATCGATTGCCGTTTGTACTTGCTGCTCCATTTTTATACGCTCTGTTTGCGGTAAATAAAATTCCATATCAACATCATAGCGTATGTAGCGGGCAGGGAGTTGATTTAATACAGTGCAGCATAAATCTGCCATAACATCATCACTGTAGGTCGTTTCTAAGTTACGTTTTGTGATGTCTTCGACAACCAGTTTTTCATAGTAGTTGTGAATGTCGTCATGCAATTTCATACAAAGTGAACCCAATTAAAAAGTCACTTTAAGTGTATACCAAGCTTTAAAATAAATCGACAGCAGCCCTAAAAAGCTGACCATGAACATCAACCAAACGGCTTACATTTCGCTGATAGCCACCGCCCATGACTGCAAAGACAGGGATTTTTGCTTCTTTCGCTTGGTTTAATACAAAATAATCACGTTGATACACTCCCTCCATACTGACTTGAAAGTGTCCTAATTCGTCATTCGTTGCAATGTCTGCGCCGGCGTTGTACAAAATGATATCTGGCTGGTGGAGTCTCATCGTTAAGGCTAATGCTTGTTTCACTGTTTCCAAGTATTCAGTATCTTTTGTGCCATGCTCTAGGGAAAAGTCGTAGTTTGATTGCTGTTTAATTCGCGGGAAGTTTTGTTGACAATGAATTGAGCAGCTAATGATCTGAGGGTGCGCTTGTGTCACTTCAGCGGTACCGTCACCTTGGTGAACGTCGCAGTCAAAGATTAACACGGTGTCGGCTTGATCTGTATTAATTAAATGCGCAGCTGCTATCGCTAAGTCATTGAAAATACAAAAGCCACTGCCATAGCCTGTAAATGCATGGTGATAACCACCACTTAGGTTAAAAGCTGCACCATGTTGCAAGGCATACTCTGCGCCATGAATACTCGCCCCTACAGAATAAAGTGTTCGTTCAACTAATTCATGTGACCAAGGGAAGCCCATTTTTTTTATCTCTTTTGTATCAAGGCTGCCAGTTAAAAAAGCATCGACATAATCTTGGTCATGGCACAGAGCAAGCTGTGCTCGAGTGGCTTGTTGTGGGGTAATGAAATGCTGCTCATCAATAAAGCCGCTGATAAGTTGTTTCAACAAGCGATATTTATCAATCGGGAAGCGGTGACGCTCAGGTAAAGCTAACGCTGAATAACTTGGATGATAGTAAAACATTATCTGAGCTGCTGTTTTTCGACCTGTTGAATTTTGTCTTCAGTGGCTGAAATTGCCTTACGGCAACGGCCCAACCTTGCATGCAATGCAAGTATTTCTTTATTGATTTCGGCTGCTTGCTGCGTATTTGCAGCTTCGAGCTTAAGTTTTCGCTCTTCAATCATCAAAACTAAGCGGCGCTCAAACTCGTGATTTTGCTTTAGTTCATCATACAGTTCATGTGACGACTGCATGATTTTTTTTACTGCTTGTTTATAAACTTGTGGTTTTGTTTTTGGTTTAAAACTGTACTTATTTTCTTTAGCCCACACAGGGGTTGATTTGATCACATTGAATACAGCTTCTACCTGAAGGGCAATTCGTTCAAGAGCATATTGGTATGCGTGACGATGCTCAGCAGGTGGCAGGCTGTTAAGCTCATCTTCGATTTCTATGACATAATCTGCCAGCTTCATACTTTTTGTGCTAAATACTGCTTTATCAAATAAACTTGGTTGGGCTTGCATATAACGATTTTTCGCAAACAAATTACCCTTATCAAATTGTGTAGCTAATTGCTTTAGCCTTTCAATTTGTGAACGCAGTTTATCAAAAGCAGCCGATTGCATTTATAAATAAGCCTCATAGATTAACTTTAATGCTAAAACAATAACCACAGTGTTAAACACGGGGCGGATCATTTTACTGCCAAACTTAATTGCCGAATGCGCACCTAACCATGCACCTAGCATCAAGAAAAAGCCCATCGTGATACCAAGTATAAAGTTCACATGCCCTAACGCAACAAAGGTGATCAAAGAAATAAAATTTGAAACGAAGTTCATCGAGCGAGCAAGCCCACAGTTAAGTAACAAGCTCATCTTATATAATAGGCTATTTGAAGCAGTCCAAAACGTACCAGTCCCTGGGCCTGCTAAACCATCAAAAAAGCCTAGCCCAAGCCCTTGCAGCCACTGTTTAATTTTAGTTTTGCCATCAAGTTCTGGTAATTCGTTATGCTCGGTAGTACTCAAACTGCCAAATAAGCTGTAACAAGCTACTAGAATAATTACCACTGGCAATAATTTATTCAGAAATTCAATACTTAAGTAATCAACCACAAGGGTACCTATAAGCGCACCTATGGCTGTTGCTAGGATTGACGCGGCCCAAAATCGAGGGTTGAATAACTTTTTACGAAAATAGGTCACGCTGGCTGTTAATGAGCCAAAACTTGCTGCAAGTTTATTTGTGCCTAATGTGAGATGGGGAGGTAAGCCCGCAGTTAATAGCGCCGGCACAGTTAACATGCCGCCACCGCCTGCGATAGCATCAATAAAGCCAGCTGCCAGCGCCACTGCGCATAATAGTGCCCATGTTGTTGGGTCTAAAGCTAATTCAAACATTAATAATCAATTTGTCTTTTAAAGGGTGGCAAGGTATCGAGCATGGCTTTGCCATATCGCTTGGTCACTAATCGGCGATCAAGAATAGTAATACGACCCTGATCATTTTCTTTGCGAAGCAGTCTACCACAGCTTTGTACTAATTTCTTTGCAGCATCAGGAACGGTTATCGAAAGAAACGGGTTGCCACCTTTACTTTGTACAAACTCAGCCTGCGCTTCTTCTATTGGGGAGGTCGGCACCGCAAATGGAATCTTTGTTATAACTAAGTTTTCTAAGTATTTACCCGGTAAATCAAGACCCTCTGACAGGCTTTGAGTGCCAAATAAATAACTAGCACGGCCTAAATCTACATTCGCTTTATGCTTTTTCAAAAGTGCCTCACGCGACATTTCACCTTGCACTAATACATTAATCCCTTTGCTTCTCAACGCTTTGACGACATGGTCCATTTGCCAATAAGAGGCAAATAACACTAAATTAGCTTTTTTATCGTTAAGGAATTTAGGTAACTGTTCAGCTAAGTGGTCGCTAAAGGCTTTCTCTGTAGGCTCAATATGACTTGCAGGAATATGCAGCGTGGCTTGTTTTGGATAATCAAACGGAGAAGGAACTTTAATGTATTTGACACCTTCTTCTTTGGCAAGGCCACATTCATATGCAAAGTGATCAAATGAGCCAAGTGCCGTTAATGTCGCTGAACACAGAACAGCACCTGCACATTGGTTCCATAATTTATCTTTTAAGTAATAGCCAACTTCAATAGGGCAATCACTGAGTAAATGATCGTGATGGTTCTTATACTCTAGGCGTTTTATCCATCGAGCATGGGGAATACCTTCACCTTTTGTAGCGTAACTAAACCATAGCTTGTTTAATAACTCTAGGCGATTAATGTACTGGCCACTTTCAGCCAATATTGGATCGGCCACATAAGGTTTAATATCGCCATCACTCACGTCTTGCACTAGGGTGTCGTGCATCTTGTTAAGTGCTCTTAGTGCATCAAGGGTGGCATCGCTAATATCTTTTGCTTTAGCATGCAAAGCCGCTGGAATCTCACCATGCTCAAAGCGATAGGTATCATCACTATTGTAGTTAAAGTCGGCATTATCAAGAATGTCACGGACTACTTTTAGGTTTTTGCCCGCATCATTGATGCTGTCACTGAGTTTAAAATTTTGCCCAATCGCTTTTTGACCCACGAGTACATTCGCCATTTTCCCTGCGAATTTAACAAGCTTGTCGAGCCAGTCGATGGTGCCTTTGATTGTTGCCGCAGCAGATGAGAAGTCTCGAGTGATGTGCGCTAAGTGATGGGCTTCATCAATAACATAAATAGTATCGTCAGGTTCAGGTAGAATCTTACCACCACCCAAATCAAGATCAGCTAGTAACAAAGAATGGTTGATCACTAGCACATCCATTTGCATAAGACGCTGACGCGCCATATGGAAAGGGCAGAGCTGATGAGCGCGCATTTGTCGTTGGCATGAGTGTTTATCACAGGCAATTAAATTCCAAACTTTATCCGGAATAGTATCAGCCCAACTATCGCGATCGCCTTGCCATTGTTTGTTTGAATAAGCATCATAAAGTTGCTTTAAGCACTTGGTTTCCATATCTGAAAGTGGTGATGACAGGGTTGGCATAAACTCCATTTGCGTTTGGCTGTCGCCATTAACTGCAGCACTAAGTTTTTGTGCACAGATATAACGCTGACGACCTTTAACTAAATCAAATTTAATATCTAACCCAGAGTGCTCTTTAAAAAACGGCAGTTCTTTACTAATTAACTGTTCTTGTAGGGCAACAGTTGCCGTCGAAATCACTAATTTCTTTTTTTTGGCCATCGCCAATGGTAATGCACCTAAACAATAAGCGAGTGACTTACCGGTCCCTGTGCCAGCTTCAATGACACAGATACGTTGACTTTTGTGATACTCACCGGCAAGGGTTTTTGCTATCTCGGCAACTAAATAGTTTTGACTGCTTCTAGGGCGGTAGTCAGTAAGGTTATCAGCAACATGCTTATGAATTTGCCGAATTGTTTTTTTTAAAGAGTCAGATAGCATGCCCAGAAAACCTAAAGTATGTATATAATTACAGTAATGAATTTTAGAGATTTAACTGGGCAACTACAAGCGACTTGTTCGATTATTATTTTATTAGCTTTAATAGAGGTTCAAGATGAACCTGATAATTAGACCATTCTGTTAATGCATCTTTGTAAATGGGTTGCCTTACTTGTTCTGAGCTTGGTGTCATAATTGGGCGTTTATGATTATAAAAATTCATGCAGCTTTCATGCATTTCTAAATCGCAGTAAGTTAGTAACTCACTCACGGTGTTGGAAAAATCATTAACAAGATTTTGATAGTCGACTTTAAATATTTCGTCAGGATATAAGCAATGCCAGTGCGACATTAAATCAGTGTAATCATTTATATATTCTGCAAGAGATGTAAAGTCGTAGCTATAGGCGTGACCCTCAGAGAAAGAGTGTTTGTATAAACTCCACGCAGTTGCGGCTTTATCTCTCGTTACTTCGAGTATCTTCGCATTTGGGAAGAGCGTTTTAATTAACGCGATATGATGAAAGTTCACTGGTTGCTTATCGATAAATATATTGTTTTTTCCACGTAAAGGAGCAATAAATTTTAGGTATCTATCAGCGTAGTGTGCTTTATCTTTATCAGTTAGCTTATCAAGGCCATAAGGAACATCTGAGAGTTTTTTACTTTCTAACTCTCGAGCGATTGCATTTATTTCTGTGAGCTCGTAACTTGCATCAACATCAGGGTGACTTGCTAAAATTTGCTCAACTAAGGTAGAGCCACTTCGCGGTAAGCTGACGATAAAAATCAGCTGTAGCGATTCATTAGATGTAAGATTATTAATAGATCTTTGAGTTAAATATTTTTTACAACGAAAAGTAAAGTTGCTTGGCTTGTATGGTGTTAGTGCTTTTTGAATTTTGTTTGCTTTTTCTAATGTCTTAAATGAGAGTTCGTAGTTGTGGCATTGTTCATAGGCTTTGGCGAGAGCAAAGTAAAGTTGAGCACTGTTGAGGTTTTGAACAGCAGATTGTGTTTGTTGTACTAAACTGTCTATATCCCTATTATTAAATGTATATGTTTTTAAATTAGCTAAATTCCAATAGGCCTCACCTAGTCTGTTATCTAGTTGGAGTGCTTGTTTATAGTGCGTTATAGCAAGTTCAGTATCACCTTTGATTTTTTCTATGTTACCAAGTCGAAGGTGGCAATGGGCTGCGTAATAGTTTGCATCGAGTAACTTGTTATAGATGGCCTTTGCTTTATCAAATTGCATCATTTTTACATGAGCGATAGCAATTAAACTCTCAATAAATAAAGTAGGAGAGGGGATCGATGTGCGATAAAATGTGAGTAACTCTTCAAATTGCTTGGTATTGAGTAAGGCTTGGCAGTAGTTTTCTAGGACTGCTTGTTTTTGCGAGTTGTTCTCGAGGTTATGTTTTGATATGTCCAAGTACGCTTTGCTATCTCCCACCTTTAGTGCGATATCAGCCAGCGTTTGAAGTGCTCTATACTCATTAGGCACGAGTTGTAGTAGTTGCTTAGTGATTTGCTCTGCTTGGCGAGGGTTATGGTTATTTAACTGTTGTTTAGCAGTTTCTAATTGTTTGTTAAACCAAAAAATCATCTCATATTGTTTTAAAGCACTTTGCTGTTGTTCGTGCTCTTGCAGCATTTTGTGAGTTTCAGAGAGTAATGCCCAGCCATCATGATATTCAGGGTGTTGTTTGAGTATGTCTAGCAACAAAGCTTTTGCCTTATGTGGTTCAGTAGCAACGAGTGTTTTTGCGCTTTTAATTGCATTAATTGGGCTCATAATTGGCTCTTATAATTTTTTATAGTTAGGGTGTACTATACCTCTACCGTGATAGATATTTGAAGTAAATGGTTACAGATACAGGTTTTATCCTTTCAAAAGAGGCCTTCGATAGCTCAACAGGGGTTACTTTTGTGTTTTGGTTGTGGTGTAAACACGGCCCATTAAAAGTGCTCGTTGAACAGCAAGAAGTGGTGTTTTTCATCCCTGACAATCAAGTGTCTGCTGCAGAAAGGCTTTTGCAAAGTCAAAACATTTATGTTCGTTTTGCAGATGCCAAATTAAAAAACTTTCAAAATCAATCGGTGATCTGTTGTTATTTTAATTCATTAAAAGACTATTACCGTGCCATCAAAATTTTAAAAAGTTCACAAATAGTGACGTTTGAAGATGATGTTAGGCCAATTGACAGATTTTTGATGGAACGTTTTATAAAAGGCTCTGTATGGGTTAAAGGTGAAATTCATACACGAAGCGATTTTAGACTGCTAAAGAAAGCAAAATTAAAACCAAACAATGAATTTAAACCTAATTTTAAGCTCATTTCTATTGATATAGAGTGTAATGGTGATGGCGTACTATTTTCTATTGGCTTAGTCGGAGACGGCATAGACAAAGTGTTAATGATAGGGCGCCCAGAATCTACTGCCGAATTAGATTATCAAATTAACTGGTGTGAAGATGAAATTGACCTGCTTTCTCAGTTTGAGACTGAAATTCAGCGAATTGACCCAGATGTATTGATTGGCTGGAACGTTATTGAATTTGACTTTAGTGTACTTCATGCAAGGGCTGAGGCACTAGGTATTTCACTAAAGCTTGGGCGTAATAAAGAAAAAATGCGTTTGCGTGAGGGAAACTTTACCCGCATTACAATACCTGGTCGCGTTGTGGTTGATGGTATTGATACCTTAAAAAATGCCACTTATCATTACGACAGTTTTAGCCTTGCCAATGTAGCAAGCATTGAACTTGGCGAAGAAAAGCTGATTAGCACTGATAATCGCCTTGAAGAGATTATTCGTCAGTTTAATGAAGAGAAGCTTTCGCTTGCTAACTACAACAGACAAGATTGTATATTGGTACTACGCATCTTTGAGAAGCTTAAACTGCTCGACTTTGCGGTTGTAAGAAGCCAGCTCACAGGCCTCGAATTAGAGAGAATGGGGGGTTCAGTTGCTGCCTTTACTAATCTCTATTTACCACTGTTACATAGAAGTGGCTATGTTGCCCCGAATTTAGGAGATCACGGGCTAAGCTTTGACAGCCCAGGTGGTTATGTTATGTCATCGCAGCCAGGCTTGTATCAGAATATACTTGTGCTTGATTACAAAAGCTTATATCCATCGATCATGAGGACCTTTTGTATAGATCCTCTTGGGCTTATAGAGGGATTAAAAAAGCCAGATAATGCAATCGAAGGATTTAACCAAGCACAGTTTTCACGCACTGAACACCACCTGCCTGAACTGATCCGTGAACTTGCAGCGACAAGACAAATAGCCAAAGACAAAGATCAGCCTATGCTCTCACAGGCGATTAAAATCATTATGAATAGTTTATATGGTGTACTTGGTTCAAAAGGTTGTCGCTTTTATGATCCTCGATTGTCTAGCTCTATCACTTTACGTGGTCATGAAATTATGCAAACCACCAAGCAGTGGATAGAAGAGTGGGGCTACGAAGTCATTTATGGTGATACAGATTCGACCTTTGTAAGGCTTGATGATGATCTAAATTCGCATAACTGTAATGAAATCGGTACGAAACTGGCAAAAAAAATTAACAAATGTTGGCAAATTAAATTATTACAAGATTATAAAATAGACAGTTTCTTGGAAATTGAGTTCGAAACCCACTATAGTCCATTTTTTATGCCTACAATTAGAGGAAAAACAACAGGTTCTAAAAAGCGCTATGTAGGAAAAGTTGAAAAAAATGGCGCTTCAAAATTAGTCTTTAAAGGCATGGAAACTGTGAGAAGTGATTGGACAGAGCTTGCTCATAAGTTTCAGACAGAATTATTTGAGATTTTATTTTCAGAAAATTACAGTCCACAATTAATAGTGCAAGCCTTTGATAGGTATGTTAAAAAACTCTATGCGGGTGAGTTTGATTCAAGCCTTATCTATCGTAAGCGTTTAGGTCAGCATTTAACTGATTATCAAAAAAACATCCCTCCCCATGTAAAAGCTGCGAAACAGCATTTAGCTGACAATCCCCACCTGGCGTTTCAGCGTGGTCAAATAATTGAATACGTTTACACCCCTAGTGGTGCAGAGTACTTCATAGGTGAGCATAATTATGATTATAGCATTTATGTTAATAAACAATTGCTACCAATAGCTGAAATGATTGTTGTTGATTTGGGTACTATAGTTTCATCTCTAAGTGACCGTCAAATACAGCTTTTTTAAAAAAATTAACATTTTTTTGATTCTTTATTGCGATGAATGATCAAGTGGGCAGGTTTAAATGCTTATTTGGCTGTTTTTTGTTCACAAAAACAGAAAAAGTAAACTTTTTGCTGCTTCATTAAAAAATTGTAAATAAAGAGCTGGATATTTTGTTTTATTTGTTTATTATTTGTTTGTCGCAGTCCTGATGCGATACAAATAATAAACAAGCTTATGCTAAATATAGCCACAACATAGTGGTCCAGGGAGAATCAAATGTTAAATAATAAAGTTTCAAAAGCAGTTCGCTTAGCGCTTGCTTTTGGTACAGCTTCAACAGCTGCGTTTTCTGTAAACTCTTATGCTGCCGAAGAAGAAGCAGTAGAAAAAGTTGAACGTATTGAAGTTACAGGTTCACGTATCAAACGTACTGATATTGAGACTGCAAGCCCAGTACAAGTTACAACAGCTGAAGATATCGAAGTTGCTGGTTTTACTCGTGTTGAAGACATGATGAACAGCTTGCCTCAACTTGAAGCTTCAAGTACTGCATTCCAATCAAATGGTGCTTCTGGTACTGCTACTCTTGATTTACGTGGTATGGGCTCACAACGTACCTTAGTACTTATCAATGGTCGTCGTATGCAAGCAGGTGGTATCTATAGCCAATCTGCAGATATCAACCAAATCCCAGCAGCACTTATCAAACGTGTTGATGTTATGACTGGTGGTGGTTCATCAACTTATGGTGCTGACGCAGTAGCGGGTGTTGTAAACTTCGTAATGGACGATCAATTCGAAGGTTTCGAAGTAAACTTAGGCTCAACAGCTTATCAACATGATAACGATAACGAGTACATCCAAGGTTTAATGGATGAAAAAGGTTTTGAATACGAAAGCGGTAATACTGGTTTTGATGGTTCATCGTTTGATTTCTCTGCTACGCTAGGTGGTTCATTCGATAGCGGTAAAGGTCATGCTGTAGGTTATTTTACTTACAACAAACAAAACGAATTACGTCAAGGTTCACGTGATTACTCATCTTGTGCATTATCTTCTACAGGTACTTCATGTGGTGGTTCTGGTAACGCAGTTGTTCCTAACTTCTATATCGCTGGTGTTACAGATGCTGGTGGCTTCAATTGGGATGATTACGATTACTGGACACTAGGTACTGATAGCAGCTTCATTCCTTCAAGCGGCAACCTATATAACTATGCGCCAGTTAACCACTTTATGCGTCCAGATGAACGTCATACACTTGGTTTATTTGCTAACTATGAAGTAAATGATAACTTCCACCCGTTCATTGAAGCTATGTTCATGCGTGACCGTACTTCTGCACAAATCGCAGAATCTGGTACGTTCTTCAACGAAAATTATGTAATGGATTATGATAGCCCATTACTAACTGATGCACAGCGTCAAAACCTAACTGACCGTTTCGGTTTAACTTCAGGTGACCAATTTGCAACTTACATCGGTAAACGTAACGTTGAAGGTGGTCCTCGTGTTAACCAACTTGAGCATAGCTCATTCCGTTTAGTATTAGGTAGTAAAGGTGAAATTAGTGACCTTTGGTCATATGAAGCGTTC
This sequence comes from Pseudoalteromonas sp. NFXS39, assembly GCF_040148775.1. NCBI lineage: Bacteria > Pseudomonadati > Pseudomonadota > Gammaproteobacteria > Alteromonadales > Pseudoalteromonadaceae > Pseudoalteromonas > Pseudoalteromonas sp. NFXS39. Next base: position 513,351 of record NZ_JAGDEC010000002.1, read on the forward strand.
ATGCAATATGGTTCAACTTCTTCATCTTCTGCATACGAAAATGACTTCTTCGGTCCACGTATCAGTACAGCTCTTTCTGCAAATGGTGAAGATTGTGCGGCAACTTCAGGTTGTATTCCTTATGAAGTATTTACTTACCAAGGTGTTTCAGCTGAAGCGGCTGGTGCACTAACAGGTACTGCGATCCTTAACGGTGTAACAGAACAGTTTATCGTAAGTGGTTTCGTAACAGGTGAATTTGAATTTGGTCTACCTTCTTCTGATTACCCAATTGCAGCAGTATTTGGTGCTGAGTACCGCGAAGAGACATTCGGCCGTACAGCGGATGAAGTTTACGCGCAAGGTCTACTACTTGGTCAAGGTGGTCCAACTAAGAGCCTTAACGGTGAGTACGATGTAACAGAATTCTTCGGTGAGTTAAGCTTACCAATCGTTGAAGGCATCACTGGTGTTGAAAGCCTATTAATCGACTTAGGCTATCGTTGGTCTGATTACAGCACTTCAGGTTCAGAGCCTACTTATAAAGTAGCAATGAACTGGGATGTAACTGAAAACTGGAAAATCCGTTCAAGCTACAACCGTGCAGTACGTTCAGCAAACAATGGTGAATTATTTGCTCAACAAAGCCGTGGCTTATGGGGTGGTGTAGATCCATGTGCGACTGCAACTCCAGAACTTAGCCAATCAGCTTGTGCAAACACAGGTGTTTCAGCTTCTCAGTATGGTAGCATCGGTAAGAGCCCTGCGGATCAGTACAACGGTTTCTTCGGTGGTAACCCAGAACTTCGTCCTGAAATTGCAGACACAATCACCCTAGGTGTTGTTGGTAACCCATTTGAAGATTTCAACTTCTCAATCGACTACTGGGATATCGACCTTGAAGACGCAATCGGTGCAATTGACCCTGAGTTAATCGTTCGTCAATGTGGTCTAACAGGCGATGCACAGTTCTGTGATAAGATTGAACGTACACCTGGTAGCGGTAGCTTATGGGTTGGTTCTGGTCAAGTTGTTGCAACTAACACTAACTTAGGTAACATTCACTTTGAAGGTATCGATTTAAGTGCTAACTACGACATGGAAATTGGCGGTGGTACACTTTCGACTAGCCTAATCGGTACTTACATGATGACTAAAGAATATGAAGATATTCCAGGTGTAAGTGAACCGTATGATTGTGTTGATACACTAGACAATGGCTGTTTCCCACAACCAGAATGGCGTCATGTTCTTAGCGCAAGCTACGACACTGGCAGCTGGTGGAAAGCGACAGCTAAATGGCGCTTCTTTAGTGGCGTGAACGATTACACTGGTTCTGACACATTAGTTCAAGACGGTATCGGTTCACAAAGCTACCTTGACCTTAAGGGTTCATTCACAATCAATGATTACACTCGTGTTCTTGTTGGTGTGAATAACGTATTAGATAGAGAGCCACCATTAGTAGGCGGTACATTATCTACAAATGGTAACGCAGTAGCTGGTTACTACGACACACTTGGTCGTTACTTCCACGCAAGCGTTTCATTAAAATTCTAATTTGAATTAATTAATGTATGATAAAGCGAGCTTCGGCTCGCTTTTTTTATGGGGAAGCTTTTTTTATGGGGAAACAATGACATCAGAACAACACACGTTTACCCAAGCTGTTGCTTTACTTCAGCAAGGTAAAGTTAGCCAGGGGATAGAATTATTAAAACCGTTAACACATAACAGTGAGTTTGCTGAAAAAGCGTTACAGATTCTCTTTAAAGTTGCTATGCAGCAACAAGACACTGAAACAGCCATTTCTTATTGCCAGCAACTGGTATCAATTGCTCCTACAAAGTTTGATTACGTACTGACCCTAGTACAATTAAGTTTAAGTTGTGGTGAGCTAGAAATTGCAAAAAACGCGCTATTACCTTTATATGAGACAAACCCGCAGCAAGCTGATATTTGTTTTCAGCTAGGTAAAATAGAAAGAAAGCTTGATAACGCAGATGCAGCATTAACTTATCTAGATCAAGCGAGGGTTTTGTCTGAGCAGTTTAAAGTACCTGCTTTAATCGAAATCTCTTTTGTCCATAATGATCAACTACATCAGCCAGATTCAGCAATAAAGTATTTAGAACAGGCAATTAGTGCTGATAGTAATAATCTGCAAGCCCACTTTGCATTGGCAAATATTTATGAACAACTCGGTGATAAAGACAAGGCTAAGAAGGGATTTCAACAGGTTTTAAAAATAGATGCATTTAATGCGATGGCTCAAGCAAGATTGGCCGATATTGAAACCTTCACTGAACGCGATGCAATTGACTATGAACGAGCAAGCTTAGCCATATTACAGCGGGAATCAGATGATATAGCGTGTGCTGATATTTATTATGCACTTGGTAAAGTATTTAATGATTGCAAAAATTATCAGCAAGCTTGGCATTATTATGTAAAAGCTAATCATTACAATAAAAAGTATTTACCAGCCTATGATCGCCAATCTGTTGAGAAGATTACTGACTACACCTTAGCTCGTAATATTGTTCTGCAAGAAGCGAATAGCTCAATAACACCAATTATAATTTGCGGTATGTTTCGTTCTGGCTCAACACTAATTGAACAAATCATCAGCTCTAACGAGCAAATAGCGGCAGGTGGTGAAATTGCCTATTTACATTCATCGTTATTCAATTTAATTGGCGATGAAAAGGCTCTTGCTAATAAGGCTAAAGAGCCTGAATTTATTGATGGTTATAAAGAACAATTAACCTTAAGAGCTGAAGGTGCGCTTTATGTAACAGATAAACGCCCTGAAAATTACCTTTACTTAGACATTATCAAGCAGCTATATCCAAAAGCTAAGATTATCTGGACAGAGCGAGATATTAAAGACAATAGCTTATCAGCTTTTTTCCAGCATTTAGGTCCAAGTTTAAATTATGCTGTATCGCTAAACGATACATTGCATCATTACGAGCAGCAACAACGAATTAAGTCACATTGGCAGTCGCGTTTTGGCGATGATATTTTTACTCTGAATTACGACCAGCTCGTTTGCTCACCTGAGCAAGTGTTAGAACAGTTGTTTAGTTTTTTAGGGCTAGAATACTCTGATGAAGCCCAGCGGTTTCATAATAAATCTGGCACTGTAAGTACAGCGAGTGTCTGGCAGGTTAGAAAACCACTTTATAAGTCTTCGTCAGGTCGTTTTGTAAATTATCTAAAGCATATACAGGCTGATGAGAAATCCTATTTAGATGCAAAAGCGCTTTTAAATAGATAACAGCTAATTAGAGGAAAAGACCATCAGTTTGATGGTCTTTTTTCACTATTTTAAGGGCATGATATCGCAAGGAATTGTTAGCCTAGGACTCTTACTTTTGAGTTGGTAAGTGCCATGCCAAATATAGCTAGGGAAAATAATAATATGACCTTCTTCTGGGCATATTTCACGAGCAATAGATTCTCGATCACCTAAGTTAAGACTTGTTTCCCCCAGTTTTAACCAACCATTTTTAGTCGGATCATCTTTACTCATTTCATCAGGAATAGAAATATAGCTCGGAGCCGATAACCAACCTTGTGGGTGAATATGGTTAGCATGAAAACCACCTTGTTCTAGTTTGACAGACCAACTACCTTTGGCAACAAAGCGTTGATGGTTACGTGCCAATAGAGGATGGTTAACATCTTCTGGCAGCTGCTGCAGATATTGGTTTATGCATGTCGTCATTGATGACTTAAATAAATCAATGAGTTGATTAGAGCGGTGCAACAGGTGACCCTGCGTTTGACTGCCACTGCGCACACTTTGATCTAATGGTTGTAGTTTATTGGTGTGTAGGCCAATCATTAGCTCTTGCAGTTGTTTATTGAAATCGCCATACGTTTTAAAACCATGCGGGGCAGGAAGCTCCATTACCTTAACGAATTTATCAAGGTTAGTTAACCAATGATATTTATCATTATTTGATAGTCGCCAAGCAATACTTAAATATGCCCAAAGCTCTTGGTTATTAGGATTAAATTTTACTGCGGTTTCTAAATGAGAGATCGCTGAGCTGTAATCGCCTTGTTGTATGTAAAAGTTTGCTAAATCAATACAGTAACGAGCATTTTGTGGGGCTGCTTTGACTAGTTGCTGAAGGAGTGAAAATGCTTTTTCTGCTTCTCCTGTTTTATCAAGAAGAATACTATGGGCATGAAGTAAATCTAAGTTCTGCGGATGGCTTTGTGTTGCTTTACTACTTATAAGTAACGCTTCTTCTAACTTGTCTAATTGCAGCAATTGACCAATTTGAGAATGGATTAAAACAGGGTTAGCATCATAGTTTTTAAAAGTATGGGCATATGAACTCATCAACTGGTTTTGTGAGTGTTCCCAGTAGAGCTTATTAAGACTTTCATGTGCAGGTACATAGTTAGGAGCAAGCTCTAAGCATGCCTTGAGGTGAGCTTGTGCATGTTCATATTGTTGTAAATCATAATGTGTACAACCAACTATATAATGTAATTCAGCACTTGGTTGCTGTTTTAAAAGCATTTTCAAAAGCTCCAATGCTTTGTCAAATTTACCCAAATTACGATAATTACACGCTTCTTTATAAACGAAATGAAATTGCCCCTTTAATTGGGCTGGTAATTTTGTTTGAAAATAGTCTTCGATACGTTGTAAATCACCCAATCGCTCGAAAAGCTCTAGAGCGAGCCAGTGATATCGAACTAATGAAGTTTGCGAAGGGGATGTTTCGTTAATAAACAGCTCAGCCTTCAGTAATTCGTCTTGGTTAATTAGACTTTCGATATAATTAAGTCGTGGCTTTTCGAGTGACAAAGAAGCTGTGTTGTATTCACAAAACTGAATACACTCTGCATACTTTTTTTGTTTACAAAGTAGATTGGTGTAGTTGTCTAAAAGGCCAACATGATTACTAAATTGGCTAAGGCCTTTTAAATAACACTGCTCTGCTTCAATAGTTTTGTTTACAGCTGATAAACATAAGCTATTCAATGTATACCAATCAGCGGTTTTATTTGTATGTAAAGAAAGGAGTTGTAATGCCTGCACATATTGTTGTTGATTGAATGCGTGCAAAGCTCTTTGCAATGTATTATTCACTCGTACACCCTGTTTTTGCTTTATGTTAACAGGGCGTACAGTAAAGTAAAATATTACTCTTGATTTACATCAAGGTCTTTGATTTCTACTGTACCTTTAATGCGTTCTCTTTGTTTATAAAGCTTGCGAATTTTCTTCCAAACTTGTGGTGGATATCGACCAAATTGAGCTAGCCGCTTCATTAAGGGATCGGTGATATAGCTTCCGTCTGCTGCACGATATCCATATGTTATTCCACCTATACCTTCTAACGGAGCCCTGTTAATAGCTGAAGAGGCTCCATAGGCTCTATGCGTGCGATATAAATCCACGATATGCTAATCATCTATTGTAAGCTTAAACCCTTTAGATGACTCTACAGCATCTTTTAAAGAGCCATTAGTATAGTGTTCAATATGAGACTTTAAACCTTGTTCAAAGTCGTCAAACAAGGCTTCTGTTTGCTGGTAGTAGACGGATAGGTAAAGCCTATCTTTCCCTTTAATTTGCATACCTCGGTTAGAATTATCAAATTCCTCACCATTGTCTGCTAGTTGGTAATACACTTTGCTTCCTATATAGGCTTCTGGGCGAAGATTTGGGCTGCCGATATTCCCTTGATGAAAGCCGTACATTACAATCGGTTTACTTTTGCCAAACTTTTTAAAGACAATGTTGTGTTGTATGTCATTTAAAGACAGGCTATGTCCCATAACAGTAATAAATTCCTCATCAAGTAATGAATTATCACCAAATAATGAATTATCACCAAATAATGAATTATCACCAAATAATAAATCTTCAGTACTGAAGATAGGGTAGTGCTCAATGAGTTTCTTTAATAATGCTGTGGTATATAAATTTAGCCAATAAGCGAGTTGCTCAGATAGGACGAGCTCATTAAGAGGGATTTGTTCAGGAACTTGTTCAAGGCTCAGACGTATTTTTCTAAAACCAGTTTTCAGGTTTGCCTTTACAACTTCTTCATAATAAAAACGGTTTGCTTCTAAAGCAGTATCGTTATTTTTATGTGCTCGGGTGCGTGTCCCAATGCTTGATTGGCCTTTTCGAAAACCTCGGTCTGAGCGGCCTAAGTCAATAACAGTGATTTTAAGCAACTGATCTAAATCACCATAAGATATTGTTAAATCATTATCTAAGCCGAAATCGGCAAATTCTTCTGGTAGAGTGTCTAGTTTTGCTGACGAGTATGCAGTAAAGAAAATTGTGGTAATTAATAAGAGTGGTTTAAGCATAGCGAACTCCCTGTTCAGAAAAAGCCACCCATCACATTCTTTTGACGAGTGGCTATCTTATTTTAATTCTTTGAATCAAGATCCTTAATCTCAACAGAGCCACTGTTGTCTTGGCGCTTTAAATTAAGTTTTTTGATTTTTTCTAACATTTCAGGAGAAAAACGACCAAAATCCATGGTGCGCATCATAATTGAATCAGTAATGTGACTAACGTTTACTGCCCCAATACCAGCGCCACTACCTTCAGGGCCGATAGGTACTGCAGAGTTGCTTACAACAGCATTTAGCATTGCCGCAGGGTTAGTTGATGCAGAACCGCCATAGTCACGGTCGGTGCCATATAAATCAGTGATACTCCAATCTTCAATATCAATTTTGAAGCGCTTGGCGTATTTAACATCGCTTTTCATTTGACCTTCAGCATAGTCTTCTAAGTGCTCACGTAAGTCATTTTCGAAATCTGAAAATAAAGACTCAGCTTGTTCATAATACTTAGACACATAAAGGCGGTTTTTACGCTTAATTTGCATGCCTCGATTTGAGTTTACAAACTCTTCACCATTTTCAACAAGTTGATGGTAAACCTTGCTACCTTTATACGCTTCATCTCGAAGGTTTGGGCTACCAATGTTACCTTGATAAAAGCCATACATAACAATTGGCTTCTTTTTACCGAATTTTTCAAAAACAATTTTATGTTGAATATCATTGAGTGAAAGTTTGTAACCGGCAACGGTTAAAAACTCATCTTCTAAAATTGAGTCATCACCAAAAAGAAGATCTTCCGTATCACGAACAGGGTAGTGTTCAATTAACTTTTCAACCATCGCTGTATTATATAGGTTAAGCCAATATGCCAATTGTTCATCAAGGCTTAAATCGTTTAATGACACTTCACTCGGTACCTTTTCTAAGCTAAGCCTAATTTTGTGAAATCCATCTTTTATGTCTGATTTAACAACCCCTTCGAAGAAAAAACGATTGGCTTCAAGCGCAGTATCATTATTTTTGTGGGATTTCATGCGTGTGCCAATAGAGGATTGAGATTTACGAGAACTTCGATCTGATTTCCCCATATCTATTACGGTCATTTCAAGTAGCTTATCGAGATCCTCGTACGAGACTTTAATGTCACGATTGAGACTAAAGTCAGAAAACTCTTCTGGGAGTTCATTTATTTTTGCATACGAAGAAAGTGAGCAAAAAGTAAATGTAATTAGTAATAATTGTTTAATCATGGTTTTTCCTTGTTGTTTTAACAATCTAACTATTGCTGATTGTTACATTTTTTTCAAGTGAACATGTACCGAATATATAACTGGATCCAATGTTTACCCTAGTAAATAAGGAGGTGTTGTAAATTGTTGGTTAAGTTGTCTTCCTGTTTGTAGTTAATAGAATGTTCATTCTATTAACTTTTGCATTTTTAAGTCTTGATTTTATCATTACCCTTTAATTTGACCTGTTTAATTGTGAATTGACCGTAATTGCTGGGTGTTTATTTTTTTATTTTTATTTTTTACCAGATAAAAAATCTAAAACAGCAAAGCTTTAATTATTGCTTTTTTTGCAATTGATTGGTTGGTTTTGTGCCTGTACCTATATTAATGCCAAAAATGTGGATTTTTAAATTCTTTTATAACTTGTTGTAAACACTGTTATGTTCTTTGTAATTCAAGGGATTTAAAGGTGTTAATGTTGTTTTTTTAATTTGGGTGTTCTTATATTTATTGTTAAAAGTTGAACTTTTGCGTTACTGAAGTGTTGACCTTTGAGAGTCGCGAGTATTATTATCATGGCTCAAAATGACTGTGTAATATGCATTTATTTTGAATAACTATAAATATTCCATGAATAACATGGACCAGGGAGAATCAAATGTTAAATAATAAAGTTTCAAAAGCTGTTCGCTTAGCGGTTGCTTTTGGTGCAGCTTCTACTGCTGCATTTTCTGCAAGCTCATTTGCAGCAGACGAAGAAAACGCAGAAAAAGTTGAACGTATTCAAGTTACAGGTTCACGCATCAAACAAGTAGACCTTGAAAACAGCTCTCCAGTAACTGTTTTATCAGCTGCAGAAATTAGCCTTTCAGGTGAGCCTACAGTTGCTGACGTTTTAAATAACCTTGCTTCTAACTCTTTCGGTTCTTGGAAGGGTGTATCTGGTTACGGCGCAGGTGGTGCAGCATCTTCTAACATCAACTTACGTGGCCTGGGTTCTGATGCGACACTTGTATTATTAGACGGTCGTCGTATGCCTGGTACAAGTTCATCTTCAGGTTCATCAGCAGATACTTCAATTATCCCAATGGCAGTTGTTGAGCGTGTTGAAATCCTTCGTGATGGCGCATCAGCTGTTTATGGTTCATCTGCAGTTGCTGGTGTAATCAATATCATCACTAAGAAAGATTTTGATGGCGTTAGCGTTAAATACGATTACGAGGTACCTAAAGTAGAAGGTGGCGAAAGCAAAACTTTCTCAATTACTTCAGGTTATACATCTGAAAAAGGTAATATCATTTTCACGTATGAGAACTCACGTGACAACGCAATCTTCGACAAAGAAATTTGGGCGATGGACGATCCTACGTACGGTGCGTACAGTGGTTATAGCCATGTACCAAACTATCGAATTGGTGGTGCAGGTAGCTACATCTCAAACCCAGAGTTATGTGATCAAACAGCTGACGTAGTGAATGCTATGGATGAAAATGGCGTTGGCGGTTGTTTATATAACTACGGTAACGTTACAAAATTCTACCCAGACGTAGAAAATAACTCATTCTTAACAAACTTTAACTATGAACTAACTGATAACATCCGTTTTGTTGGCCGTGCAATGGCAAGTTTCAACGAAACAAATTCACGTTATGCTGGTACTCCAGTATCTACGGGTGCTGTATGGATGGACGCTGACAACCAGTATAACCCAGAAGGCGAAGACATCCGTCTTTACATGCGCTCTGTACCAATTGGTAACCGTGACACTAAAACAGAAGTTGTTACAACTGATATCGTATTAGGTCTTGAAGGTTTCACTGATATTGGCAATGGCCTTGATTGGGAAATCAACTACCAAAATAGCATTTCTAAAACAAACGTTTTCGGTAGTAACCTAGTTAACGACGTAATGTTACAAAACGCGATTGATTCTGGTGAGTACGATATTCTTAATACTACTGGTATGAGCTACGATGAGTGGAACACTCAATTAACTGATTTATACCAATATGCAGCGCACACTGGTACTTATGAAGGTCGTTACGAAAGTCAACAAATTGATGGTTTAGTGTCTACTACTTTTGTTGATAACGGTGACTTCGTTATTGCTGGTGTTGTTGGTGCTGAATTTGAAGAAATTGATTTCACTCAAGTATCTGATCCTGAATCTGCAAATGGTTTCATCTCTGGTGGTTCAGGCGGTGATGACGTGTATGCAACTCGTGACCGTACTGCTGCTTACATGGAAATCCAAGCAAGCTTACCATACGAAATTGATGTAACAGTTGCTGGTCGTTATGAGAAATACGAACAGTCTGGTATGACAAACCTTGGTGAAAAGAGCACTACATTCGATAAAGTTGTTCCAAAAGTAGGTGTTACTTGGCGTCCAACTGAAACATTATTAATCCGTGGTTCTTGGGGTGAGTCTTTCCGTGCTCCTAACATGGGCGAAATGTTCCAGTCTTATGCATTAAGTTTCCCAACTGTTCGTGATACAGCATGGTGTGATGCTAACCCAGGTCAAGCACTAGAAGGTTACTGTTCTGACGCTGGTGAGCAAGTAGCGACATGGTTCGGTGGTAATGCAAATCTTACTGAAGAAACAGGTGATTCTACGACTCTTGGTTTCGTATGGGATATCGTTGATGGTTTAGCCGTAGAATTAACTTACTACGATATCAGCTACGAGAACCGTATTGATGACGTAAGCACTACTGAGCTTCTACGTATTGAACAAGAAGAGGGTGGTTTAGGTTCTACGCCAGATGCTATCGACCGTGCTAATGGTAATGGTCAAATTGATTACATCTACACAGGTTATATCAATAAAGCATCACTACAAACGTCTGGTATCGACTTCTCAACTCGTTACAAGCATGAAACTAGCTTCGGTGACTTCGGTGTTATGCTAAACGTTTCTAAAGTTATGGAATTTGAAGAGAAAGCTGACAAAGATGCAGAACCATTTGATTATGCAGGTCTTCAAGATTACCCAGATTGGAAAGCTGATTTAGGTGTTAGCTACTCTTATGAAGACTACAGTGCGTCTTGGACTATGTTCTACGTAGGTGCACAAGAGTCTGGTAATGAAGAGTGGGGTGTTGATTACCTTGCTGATGTACCTTCATACTTCAAGCATAATGCTCAGTTCACATATACTGCACCAACAAATACTAAAATTTCTGTAGGTGTTAACAACGTATTTGATAAGAAAGCTCCTTCTTGGTATGACGGCTTCCGTGACTACCGTGATTCAAGCTGGTCATTATACGATCAAACAGGTCGTTCAATGTACCTTCGTTTAGAACAAAAATTCTAAACTTTGAAAACAAATTAGTATAAGCAATAAAACCCCGCGACATCGCGGGGTTTTTTTTGTCTAATTCTCGTTTCTCAATACTTAAAAATGGATTCATCAATATTAGTTGTTGTTAAAACTGCTGTGCTTCGGTTTGCAAAAACTTAATTACAAACCTTTTGTCTTAGTCTGATTTTGTGCAAACAGTCGTTCTTTCTAAGAAAAATCTTTAAGTTATCGAATAAAGTTCCCAGTAAATAGTGTTGTTGTTTTCGCAAAAACGAAAGCTTATTGGTTTTGTTTTTTGGAACTATCTTTTAGAGCTTTAATGGTTTTTTTATTGTATTAAAAAGGCTGTGTCGGATATTTTAAAATTAGTTTGTCCCTATTTTTAAAATAGCGGTTAATGGTGTATGAATGGTTTTGGGAGTATTTTTAGATATAACGAATTACTGGATTTTACATTAAAAAACAAAGGTTAAAAAACTGTTGACCAAAAGTTGTCCCTGATATTAGTATTTAATTCCCTTATAGGGTACTAGTACCTCTTTAAGGGTTAAAATAAATTAATAAAGTCATAACATGGATATGACCAGGGAGAATCAAATGTTAAATAATCAAGTTTCAAAAGCAGTTCGCTTAGCGATTGCTTTTGGTGCAGCGTCAACTGCTGCATTTTCAGCAACGAGCTATGCTGCTGATGATAAAGGTGTAGAAGAAGTTGAACGTATCGCCGTAACAGGTTCACGTATTAAACGAACTGACTTAGAAGGCTCAATTCCTGTAACAGTTATTGACCGTGCTTCAATCGACTTTTCAGGTCAAACTTCAGTTTCTGATTTGATCCGTAATACAAGCTTTAACTCAGCAGGTTCATTCCGACCTCAATCTGGTAGTTCAGCTCAAGGTGTTTCGCAAGTTAACTTACGTGGTTTAGGCGCATCTCGCTCTTTAATCCTTGTAGATGGTCGTCGTCTTCCTAAATCACCATCAACTGGTAATTCTCAAGACTTAAACTCAATCCCTATGGCTGCTGTAGAGCGTATCGAGATTTTATCTGATGGTGCTTCAGCTGTTTATGGTTCTGATGCGATTGCGGGTGTAATCAACATTATTACTCGAAAAAACTTTAATGGTGTTGAGGTACGTCTAGGTGCGGGCGATGTAAGTCTTCCTGAAGAAGGTGGTGACCGTGAGGAAGGCTCTGTAGTTTTCGGCTCATCAAGCGATAATGCATCAGTGATTGGTGGTATTTCTTGGAATAGCCGCGATATTATTTATGAACACGATTACCCTTGGGTTCAACCTGGTGCATCTAGCTTTGGTGTGAACGCTTTAAAAGAAGCTGGTTACAGATCTATCATTTCTCAAGAAGAATGTGACAGCTTAGAAAACTTCATGTATGGCTCTACGGGTGCCTGTGGTTATAACTTCAACGCAACCAATGCTAATGAAGCATCAACAGGTAACCAATCTGCTTTCCTAAAAGCAGAATATGAGATAAATGACGATTGGAAAATCTTCTCGCATACTCTTGTTTCTAAAACAAAATCATTTGGTCGATATGCTCCTTCTTTGAATGATGCAGGTGATGCAGCTTTCTTATCAGATGATAGCCCTAACAACCCTATTAACCCAAATAGCCCTTTTTACGATGCAGAATTTGCAAGCTATATGGCTGACAAACGAGCTGGTGAAATTGCCAATGGCGATGATCCAAGTTTAGTTCAAATCCGTCACCGCTTTGCTGCATTGGGTAACCGTGATAACAACGTAGATAACTGGTCTACAGATTTCTTATTCGGTGCTGAAGGTTCAATTGGTGATGTTTTTGTTGATTTTGGTGCACGTAAGACTAAAACTAAAACATACGAAATCGGTCGCAACTACTTAATGGGTAGTAATGCCCGTGCTGCAATGGATAGTGGCGCTTATATGTTAAATGACCCATTTGGTGATCGTTTTACAACGGATACTGAGAAGAGCGATTATCAAGAGCTTTTAAGCGGTCTTAAAGTAACTACTTCTCGTATTGGTGAATTCAATCAAGAAGAGCTATTCGCGTCAGCATCATTCGATGTCATTGAAATTGGTGGTGGTATGATTCAAGCGGTAGTCGGTGCAGAATACCGTAAAGAAGAGTATCAAGATACTTATGATTCACTTTCAGAAGCTGGTCAAGTCGGTGGTTCATCAGGTAACAGTGCGGGTGGCTCTCGTGACGTTAAAGGTGCTTACTTCGAAGCATTGTTCCCGTTAATGGATGATCTTGAGATGACTCTTGCTGGCCGTTATGATGAATATTCAGATTACGGTAGTGATTTCTCGCCAAAAATCTCGTTTAAATACGATGTAATGGAAGGTTTAGTTCTTCGTGCTTCTTATGGGGAAGGCTTCCGTGCTCCAACACTTGATATCACGACAGCTAAGCCAGCACCTGACAACCCAAATGTTAGCGATGACCCTTCTTGTCTAAACTTTGGTCTTGAAGCTGGTTGTGACGTTCAAGTTAACGCAGTTACGCTTGCTAACCCAGAAATTGGTTCTGAAACATCTAAACAAACGTCAATAGGTTTAGCTTATCAACCAACAGATTGGTTAAACTTCTCTGCAGATTATTATGATATTGAAATATCAAATATGATCCGTTTCTTTGGCGCAACAACTATTCTTAACCGTGAACAAACAGGTGACCCAATTCCTGCAGGTTTAGGTGTAGAGCGCTTAAGCAATGGTGGTATCGACTTAATCACTCAAGGTTATGCTAACGAAGGTAGCTGGTCTATAAATGGTTTAGACTTGAACTTGAATACAACGTTTGATTTTGGTGATGCGGGTACATTCAAGCAAACTCTACAATGGAGTCACCAGTTTGAAAGCGTTGTAGATGGCGGCCGTAATACACTTAAAGATCCAGGTGAGCCTCAAGACCGTGCTGTTCTTAACAATACGTATACTTGGAGTGACTTTGACTTTGTATGGAATATCAATTTAATTGGTAAGCAATATGAAGACGTGACTCAAAATGATGATGGTTCTTTAGATAAGACAGGTAATATTGCAACTTGGGTAACACATGATTTACAAGTTACATATAACATGTCTACGGGTACGCAGATTTCTCTAGGTATGCAAAATGCCTTTGAGAAAGAGCCGCAATTAAGCCCATTTGGCGGTCGTAACTATAACTTCGATTTATATGACGCATACGGACGTATTACATACCTTCGCTTCCGTCAATCATTCTAAATAAAACAATATGAGGGGTGGGCTTAAGCCCACCTTTTTTTGGAGTAAGTGTGAAACATTGGGACTCATATTGGCTATCGACTGAAACTTTAAGCAGTTTTGCCCAAAGTAATCACAAAGATGGTTATCAAGGAGATGTTTTAAATTTCTGGAATGCCATTTTTAGAGAATTTCAATCATCAGCCAAACTTTTAGATATTGGTTGCGGAAATGGTGCCTTGGCTGTTTTAGCTGAACAATATCCAAATGAATTTGAAATTACGGCAATTGATGCTGCGAATATAGATCCTACTAAGCATTTTAACGACAATGAAAAAGTTTCTCTTTCACTAAAAAACATCAATTTTTACAGTGAAATGTGTTGTGAAAAGTTAAACTTTAACGATTCATCTTTTGATTACCTCATTAGTCAATTTGGCATTGAATATTCAGATCTAAACTTTTCTTTTCTTGAAGCTAATCGAGTACTTAAAAGTGGTGGCGAACTGATTGCTTTAGTTCATCATAGAAATTCTTTCATTACCCAAGATTGCCAACAAGGAATTAAAGTAATTTCACAATTCGTAAATCAAGATGGGCTCGCATATAAAGTTAGAAACTTTGTTAATTTCTGTAGTAATTATCGTCTAATAGAAAAGCCAACGGCAAAAGAACAAAATGAATTCCTACAAAATAATGAGAAGCTGTTATTAGATTTTAAAAAAGTTCAAATTAATTTTAACTCTGAAATTGAACAAGATTGGTTTGGGCAGTTAGCAAAAAGTTTTATTCCGATGATAGTAAACTGGAGGGAAGTAGCTGTTCATCAAGTTGAGAGTTTGATTGAGGAACTTGCTAATTATAAATTACGGATAAATGAGCAAATCGAAGCCTCTTGGAGCGAAGATGATCAAAAGGCAATCATTTCTAATATGAGCTCAAGCTGGGAAACCTTTGATATTACGCCCAAAAAAATTGATGGAGAATTGTTCTGTTGGGTATTAAGAGCTAAAAAGTTACAGGAAAAACACTGATATCTTTCGCTAAGCACATAATTGTGTAGAGTGTAAGCTTTAATAATACAGTGTATTGGTATTGTAAGAATTTGGCTAAATGAATTTCAACTTCAAGCTATAAACAATAATTGTGTATTCAAATTACACTGCTAGAATATATTTAGTTATTGCTTTTTTAAATGGTCAGGCTCTGATAAGACTACTTCTGTTTTACTTTTCTATTATTACGCTTTCATTTTCTGGTGATGTGTTTGCAACACAACTCAAAGCGGGTATCGTTAACTATAACTTTTTCCCTTACCATACTCGCGACGCTGATGGCCAGTTCTCAGGTGTAATTGTTGGTTACAGTAATGAAATCGCTCGTTTGGCCGAAGCTGATCTCGAATACCGCGTTTATGATAGCCTAGATGAGCTTTTAGATGCCCTTAAAGCTGGTGATGTTGACTTTGCCGTCGGCTTAAATAAAACCTCACAACGTAAAAAGCACTTTTTATTCTCAACGCCATTCATGGAAGCGCCAAGAGGTATTGTTGCGAATAAGTCCATCGCGAATGATGCATTAAAAAATTTGGCTAGCCTGCGATGGGTGTGTATTACGGGGAGTTCGCACTGTGAATATCTAGTAGAAAATGGTGCGCTATTTATCAACCGTTTTATAAAACCAGAGGACGCCTTTAAAAAAGTAGCTGATGGCTCATTTGATGCGTTTATGGGTGATTACTCGGTTTTATCTCACCAACTTAAAAACCTTTCCCAAGAAAACCTGAAAGTTGTAAGTCCAGTTTGGTTATCCAGTGAAACCCTGCATGTTATGTTTAATAAAAATAATACGGCATTACGTAATCAGGTTAATTCGGTATTAGCTGCTATTTCTCCTACAACTAAACAACTATGGGAAAGCTCTGCCAGTGAAGAGTATTTAGCAGCAAAAGCTTATAGCCAATTTAAGCGTGATTTCAATCAGATTGACAAAGTGGAAGATAATAATTACTTACTCACTTTTTCTTTTGTAGATGGCTTATTTCCAATTCACGCAACCAGTAATATAGGCGAAGCAAAAGGCTATTTAAACGACACTTTGGAACTATTAGCACAACGAAGTGATTTTCAATTTAAATATATACCAGCTGCCAACTCTCAAGAGCTAGAAAGGCTCTTTTTAGCTAATAAAATTGATTTAATTCCAACTATGAACCCCACAAAAATAGAAGAAGGTGTGTTAATTGCGTTACCTTCTCACTATAGTTTAGAGATGGTGTTAATCTCTAAACGAGCTAGTCAAACCAAGCGAATTGGCTATTTAGAGGTGTTCGCCGATCCTAAACAAAAGCTATTGACCAATGAATTAGTCGAAACAGTCTCATTTGATTCAATCAAAACGCTGTTTTATGCATTGAGAAATGACAACATAGATGCGGTGATACTACCGCAAAGTATTGCGGCGTATCAGCTAAACCAATTTTATATTGGTGAGTTTTATATCAATCCAAAATACCGTTATACCCAGCCTATTTATTTTTTAGTGAATAAACACTTCTCAGAATTTGCGACTCTGCTAGACAGCCTATTTAAAACATTGACCAGCAATGATTTTAACTATGTTGTTAGTCGTCACGGCATTTTTAGTATTGAACGTGGTTACGACCGTAAAACTGTTAATACCACAGCTATTCTCATTTTAATTTTGATTGCTGTGTCGGTAATTTATTTTATTAGCTGGCGATTAACTATTAATCGTGAAATTGCAAAGCGCAAAGATGCTGAAGAAGTGGCTTTAAGTAAGCTTAATTTTACCCAAAAACTGATAGATGACTTACCCACTATGGTGGTGATACAAGATCAGCACCAAAAGCGTATTATGTGGAACAGAGCTTATAAAGAAAATTTTGCTCACTTATGGGATGAAAAAAACCAATATTTGCGCGGAGATATTAAAGTCGTAAAAAAACTGATTTCGCAAAATGAGCAAAGTTTAAATTCAGGCAAGGTAATCAATCAGCATATAAATTACACGAATAAATCGGGTAAAGAGCTGGAGTTACTTTACACCAAAAAGCCATACTTGGGCTCAGGGGGTGAATTTGCAGGTATTATGACGGTGATCACTGATGTAACTGAACATCGTCACCTTCAGCGTGAGAATCAATCTGTACAGCAACTATTACAAACCATTACGGACACAATACCTGGAGGTGTATTTCAGTATGAGTACTACGATGACGGTGAGGGTTGTTATACCTATATTAGTAAAGGTGCACAGAGTTTATTAGGGATTACTTCGCGAATGATTAACCAGCGCGGCATGACGGGATGTATTTCGCCGCTTATTGTTGATGAAGACCGAGTGCAAATTGCAAAGAGTTTTAAAGCAGCGAGTAAACTCAACAAAATGATTGATATTGAGTTTCGGATAAACAACCTAGGCCAGCAAATTTGGTGTCGTTTTATTGCCAATGCAGAAACTAATAAGCGCGAAAATAAGCAGGGTGTGCGTTGGAATGGTATTTTGCTTGATATCAGCATACTCAAACGTCAGCAGGAAGATTTGAATAAAGCAACGGAGCTTGCACATCAAGCTCAGTTGGCGAAAGGTCGTTTTATTGCCACTATGAGCCATGAACTAAGAACACCTATGTCAGGAGTAAATGGCTTTATAGAGCTTTTAAAATCATCATCACTTGATGAAGAGCAACACTATTTAATCGAGCACATAGAGAGCTCAGTAACAAAGCTTCGCACTTTAGTCGATGATATTTTATATTTCGCAAACAGTAGTACAGGTAATATCGAAGTCGACTTAAGAGAAACCGACCTTGAGGCGCATTTATGCCGTGTTATGCGTGCTCATGAGTACCTCGCTAAGCAAAAAGGGCTCGCTTTCAATGTACTATGGCGTAAAGCTACTTTTAATTTGGCTTTGGTCGATATAAGTCATTTGATGCAAGTGCTTTCTAATGTACTAAATAACGCCGTGAAATTTACAGAGCAAGGGACAATAAGCTGTGATGTTTTATTTGATAAGCAATCTTTAAAGATTGAAGTATCAGATACAGGTAAAGGTATGACAGCCGAGCAGTTGGCTAATATATTTACCCCTTTCGAGCAGGCAGATAACTCTATTCAACGTCGCTATGGTGGTACTGGATTAGGCTTAAGCTTGGCAAAGCAACTTGTTGAAGCTATGCAGGGTGAAATCTCCCTATCAAGCACCTATGGTAAAGGCACTAATGTTTATATTTCAGTACCACTTAAAAACGCAAGTAAACAGAAGTTACGAGCTTTGTCAGTTAATTGGGCTGTTTGTACCCAGCACGATCAATTACAAAATAACCTAGCCAGTATGGGGGTGAAACACTATCAATTAAGTTGGCCAATTGATAAAGACGCATTTGAACAAGCTGATAATATTCTCATTGACGAGAGTTATGTTAATGCACTGTGGGGCGCTAATTGGCAGCAATCAATTAGTAATGCAAGTAATAATTATATTTTAGTAGCATGCGCTAACAAAGTGCATACACCAGCAAATTGTTGCTGCCATATTCTACCTATTGAACCATTGTATCCAGATACTTTGAGAGAGCTTATAAATAGTGCACACATTCGCTTGGATGATGAGATGCTAACGCAAAGCTATCCGTTACATGGGAAAATATTAATAGCTGAGGATAATAAAACAAATCAGTTATTGCTCGAAAAACAATGCCAAAAACTAGGAATTAAAGCGGTCATGGTTGACGATGGTATTGCTGCTCTAAGAGCACTTGAAACAGGGCATTATGATTTATTATTAACAGACTGTCACATGCCTGATTTAGATGGATTTCAATTAACTGAGCAATTACGCAGTCAAGAGAAGTTTAAAAATTTGCCAATTATTGGCTTTACTGCGGATGATTCTAAAGAGTGTTTAAATAAAGCATTAAAATCAGGAATGAGCTGTGTGTTATTTAAGCCATATAAACTCAATGAATTATATAATCGACTAGCTGAGTTTATAGAGTTAAGTAGTGATGATTTGCCAATTACAGATGATAATCCCGATTTAAGCTTACAAGGTATAAAAGATAAACAGCATTGGTTAAATGTTTTCGGCAATGAGAATGATGCAAAAATGCTCGCAGAGGTATTTATTACTAGCTTGCAAGCAGACTTAAATTCCTTACAAGAGCAAATAAAAAATCAAAATTTAGAAAAGGTTTCTGGCGCAATACATAAACTTAAAGGCGCTATTGTAATGCTTCAATATCCTCCTTTATCTGAGCTTATCGTAACGACCGAGAGTCGTTTTAATCAACTGCAAGATACATTAATTGTCGAAAAGTTAATTGCAGAGCTAAGCGATGTAATAGATAAAATAAAGCTATGGCTATAATAAAAAGATAGGATAAAAAATAAACATGGAATAGATTATTTCATTAAATCCACATATACTAGCTACTGTTAAACTTTTAACTTAACTTTTAATACTTAAGAGAGCTCTCAATGAAAGAAATCCGATCTTTTGTGAAATCTGCGTCATTATCTGAATTAGAAAAAGCAAAACAGCTAATTGACACAGCAATCGAGAAATATACTCAACAGCAAGAAGCTAAAAAAGAAGTACTCGATCTACTAAAAGAAAAAGGACTTACATTAGAAGATCTACAGGATGTAGCAACAACTGATAAGCGTACTAAAGTAAAACCAAAATATCGCATCGAATTTAATGGTGAAATTGTTGAATGGACAGGCCGTGGTAAACGTCCTAAAGCTTTCCAAGGTGTAGATCTAACAAAACACCTCGCTTAATTTTTGCTTTAAAGAATAGGAAGGGAAGCGTATGCTTCCCTTTTTTTATGTCGATAATAGTCAGATAAAATGAAGTACGTACTCAGACCCTATCAACAAGAGGCCGTAGCACGGACAGTTGCTCACTTTCGACAAACTGATGATGCAGCACTTATTGTGTTACCAACAGGTGCAGGTAAGAGTCTTGTTATTGCTGAACTTGCGCGTATTGCCAAACAAAAAATTATGGTGCTTGTTCATGTTAAAGAGTTGGTAGAGCAAAACGCTGAGAAATACACCAGCTTTGGTTTTAAGGCCAGCATATTTTCAGCGGGTTTAAAGCAAAAGTCTTTAACTGAACAAGTCACCTTTGCAAGTGTGCAGTCACTGGCGCGAAATACAAAACAGCTAACCGACGCCTATTCATTATTGATCATTGATGAATGCCACCGTGTAAGCGGTGATGAAAAAAGCCAATACGGACGGGTGATAGCGAGTCTAAAAAAACAAAATCCTAGTCTTAAAGTACTTGGACTAACCGCGACTCCATTTCGAATGGGCATGGGGTGGGTTTATCATCATCACTATCATGGCTTTGTTAGAGGTGATAGCGATGCGCCATTTAAAAAGTGTATTTTTGAGTTACCACTGCGATATATGATCAAAAATGGCTATTTAACGCCGCCTCACGAGGTGGATGCTGCGATTAGTCATTATGACTTTTCATCACTGCCGAGTGATTCATTTGGTCGTTACAGTGTCGAGAATATGAATGCGTTATTGAAAGATAACACTCGCGCGACAAAAGCTATTATCAACCAAGTAATAGAATATAGTGAGCAGCGTCATGGTGTAATGATCTTTGCTGCAACTGTGATGCACGCCAAAGAAATAACAGGCTACTTACCTGAGCATAATACTGCACTGATTACTGGTGATACCGATAATCAAGAACGCGATAGGATTATTAATCAATTTAAAGCAAAAAAAATAAAGTATTTAGTCAATGTATCAGTACTTACGACAGGCTTTGATGCCCCTCATGTTGATTACATCGCAATTTTAAGGCCTACAGAATCGGTGAGTTTATACCAACAAATTGTAGGTAGGGGACTTCGTTTAAGCGAAGGTAAAGAAGATTGCTTAGTTATTGACTATGCTGGTAATGGCTTTGATTTGTTTTATCCTGAGGTAGGTAGTATCAAAGCACATAGTGATAATGAGCCAGTACAAGTACTCTGCCCTGGTTGTGGGTTTGCGAATATTTTTTGGGGTAAAACTGATAGCGAAGGTAAAGTTGTTGAGCACTTTGGCAGGCGTTGCCAAGGGTTGCTGGAAAATGATGAAGTGCAAGTACAGTGTGATTATCGTTTTCGTTTTAAAGAATGTGAGCACTGTGGTGAACAAAATGACATAGCAGCAAGGCAGTGTCAGTCATGTGGTGCTATGATGGCAGATCCTGATGATAAACTAAGAGAAGCGCTTAATCTAAAAGATGCTTTGGTATTAAGGTGTAGTGGTTTGTCGGCACAGTTGCTTGCTAAAGGTTTACTTAAAATTAGTTACTATGATGAAGACGGTGCAAGTTGTGATGAAGTATTTAATTTAACCAACGATACGGGGCGGTTTATCTTTAATAAGCAATTTGGCAAACGAGCGGCACCCGGTTACAGTCCCGTTGAATGGCAAAGCGCAGAACAAGTTGTTGAATTACAGAAGCAACTACTTGCACCAGACTTTGTGATTGCCCGTAAAAATAAAAAATACGGTTGGAAAGTGGCTGAAAAGCTATTTGATTATCAGGGGAGTTACCGTAAAGCGAATCAATTGAGTTGATTCGCTTTACGAAATTGGGGCAGACCTATTTTTCTTCGGCCATTAAACCCCAGCCGTCACCATAGCCATTGTGACCATTTGCGATGCTCTCTAAGTATTGCTCTGTTTGGCTAAGTAAAGTGTGATCTGGCACCATTTTCACACGAGTAATTACTTCCCACACCCCTGTATCAGGGCATTTGTTTAATTCCGTAGAAGGTGCAAGCTCATCACTTTCAATTACTTTTGAAAATTTTTCTGCTTCTGGTTTTTGTTCAAAAAGAATATAGAAATCGATGGTTTGCATACTGGTTAAGTCGACACCAGCTTCAGCAATTTCAGCTAATAATTGACCGTTTTCGTCATCAGGGAAGTGCATTTAGTCGCTCGTTCATTATAAATCTAGGTATTATCCGCTATTGTAGCGAAAATAAAAGTTTAACGCGTACTAATTTTAACATTTCAATTATGTCAGTGGCTATAACGCTGTGTTAATATCATTTTGTACTCATTTTAGATTATGACTCTTCCAAAAAAGTAAGGATAATTTTTGTATACTCGGCATCTCTATTTTGTCTTTTTGCTTTTCTGTTCTTCGTATAGCCAGTACTCAATTGGTACGGAAGGGATTATTAAAGATTATAAAATACAAGGGATTAGTGGCGAGCTTGAGGGGAACGTTGAGCTTTACATTAAACAACTTGTCGATGAAAAAAACTCTAAGGCTCTAAAGCGTCATGCTAAAAGCCAAGTTGAAATGAGTTTAAAAGCTCTTGGCTACTATAAACCTACCATTAAAATTAGCTTCGATAACGCAGAGCAGCTTTTGATAGTTAATGTTGAACGCGGCCCTGTTACACGAGTTGCAGATATCAAAGTGACTATCACTGGTTCAGGTAAAGATGACGCTGAATTCATGTCTGTAGTCAACAGCATCAAAATAAAACAGGGTGATTTTTTAAATCACGGTAAATATGAGGCCGCTAGAAAACGCATTGAAAGCCAACTATTAGAGTTAGGTTACTTTGATGCAAAATGGCATGAGCATAAATTAGCGGTGTCTTTGAAAAATAATAACGCGAGAGTCATTTTTAATGTTGATACTGGGCCTCGGTACCAGTTTGGTGATATCACAATCGGCAGTGAGACTCCCGCTGAAAAATATATTCGCTCACTAGCGGAGTTTAAACAAGGCCAGCCTTATAAAGCGACTGAGATTTCTGATTACAATTTAGCATTGTCGAGCACGCCTTATTTTGCGAGTGTGCGTGTTTATGCTGACATTGCTAAACGTAAAAATAATCAAGTGCCAATTAATGTTGATGTGTTACATAAACCTGCAAATAGCTTCGAAGTGGGTGGCGGTTATAGCACCGACCTTGGGCCAAAAGTTCGCTTTAAATGGACAAAACCCTGGATCACTGAAGATGGTCATTACTTAGAGAGCAATCTGAATGTATCAGAACGTCAGCAAGATATCTCTATCGGCTATACGGTACCTGTAGATGACCCTAACGATGATTTATGGCGTTTTTCTTTGGGCTACAAACTAGAAGACGAATTAACCAATGATTTATATAGCCGCATATTTACAGGCCAATTACAGCGCCAATGGCTAACAGACGACGATTGGGTACGCACTGCATTTTTAAGGCGTGACTATGAAACTTACCGTATTGGTGATGAAGAGCAAAGTGCAAAAATGTTAATGCCTGGCATCAGTTATGCCAAGAAAGACACTGAAGGAGGCACAACGCCATATAAAGGCTATCAATGGATGATGTCAGCCGAATTTGGTTTAAAAGATATGATGTCTTCAACTAACATTTTGCGATTACAACTGCAAAATGCTTGGTTAACCACGTTTGCAGATCGCCATATGCTGTTTTTAAGAGCCAACCTAGGCGCAATGCTGGTCGATAATATCAATGAAGTTCCTCTATCTTTGCGCTTTTATGCGGGTGGTGACCAAAGTGTGCGTGGTTTTGCTTATGAATCTATTTCGCCTGAAGATGAAAAAGGACGTTTGATAGGTGGTAAATATTTAATGAGCGGAACCGTTGAATATAACTACCAATTTGCCGAGCATTGGCGAGCAGCCTTATTTGTTGATAGTGGTACCGCGACAAATGATTTTACTGATCGTGTAGAAGTTGGGGCTGGTTTTGGTTTTAGGTATTTAACACCGGTTGGTCCTGTGCGTATCGACCATGCTTGGGGTCTGACAAAAGAAAGTAAAAGCACTCGACTAAGTATTACCATAGGGCCTGAAATCTAATGAAGATGTTAAAAAAGATAACCAAGGTTCTATCAATTACATTGACAAGTTTGGCAGTCATTGTGTTTTGTTTGTTGTTCACAGCACCCGGTAATCACTTTATTGCATACTCTGCTAATAAGCTAGTTGATGGCTTAACAATTAAGTTGCCATCAGGGCGTTTTTTATATAACGATGCGTTTGATGTTTTCTTTGAAAACCAAGGTATCATGCTTGATGCAAAGCAACTAAAAGTTGATTTGTTCTGGTGGCGTTGTGATGGTATTTGTATTGAAAATTTAAGCGCCCAGTCGATTGATTTAAATATTAAAAAGCAAGCTTCATCAACTGAACCTCGTAATGAATCAGAGCAAGAAGTAGAACAAGCCACACAAATTAGCTTACCAATAAAAATCACTCTAAACCGAGTTGCAATTAATCGGTTTAGTTTAGTGCATGCCAGTGCCGACGTAACAGTAAATAAATTAAGCCTTGAGGGGCGCGCCGAAGCATCAGACGTCACAGTGAATTCATTGAATATTGCTGACATAGAGGTGTTATTGCATGAAACTAAAGAGCAGCCTAAGTCGACTCCACTAAAGGAGGTACCGGCACTACCAGAAATCGATACTACGCTCCCGGTTAACCTCCAAGTTAATCAATTTCGAATCAGCAAGGTTGCTATTACACCTTCTGGGGTAGAAGAGGCTCAGCTGGTTGAAAATATTGAATTGGTCGCTTCAGTTAATGGCAGTGATATTAACCTTGAAAAACTTGCTGCACGCTATCAGCAATGGCAATTACAAACCAAGCTAACGGCTGAACTCTCTGGTGATAATACTGTTAGTGGCTCGCTGTCGGTAGGTAACACTGAGCATCAAGCTAATTTAACTGTTTTAGGCCCACTTGCTAATTTAAAGTTAGATTTAGTAACTCAGGGGACATACCCAGCAAAGCTAAAAGGGACTGTGAATTTAAGAGAAACAAATTTTCCATTTGATTTAACAGGCCAGATAGAAAAGTGGCAAATTGAAACTAATACACAAAACCTGCAATTAACTGACTTTGATTTACAAGCCAAAGGCCACGCCGATGCTTATGAAGTCGATTTGAGCTTAGTCACACAGTTAGACGCGTTACCGGCAATGACTGTGAAATCGCAACTACAGGGTAGTTTAACAAGTGCAAAACTGAAGCAATTAAACCTTAATGCGAATGACAGTAACGCAGTAGTAACCGCTTCGGTTGATTGGTCAAATGGGGTAAAAAGTCAATTTAAAGGAACTTTGAGTCACTTAAAAGCACAATACTTAACGGATGCACTGAGCAGTGACTTATCCGGTGAGTTTAATGGTTCATTCAATTTACAGGCAAGTGAATGGCAGCTTGCGTTAGATAACACGCAATTAAATGGTTCAATAAATGAAGTTCCTGTGACCTTACTATCGGATTTTGAACTTGATAGCAGCTTACATGCGAGTTTTAAAAAGCTTGAAGTGAAAAGTGGTAAAAATGAAATAGCCTTATCAGGTCAGGTAGATGATGTATGGCGCGTCGAAGGTAAAATGCGTTTAGATGCAAGTGGTCAAGATATCTTGCCTATGCAAGGTAAGGGGTTTGCTGATTTGACTTTACGTGGAAAGCGACTCGCGCCAACGGTTGATTTAAATATGGTACTTCATACGTTGAGTTATCAAGATATCCAGGTCGATGGTTTAACATTAAAAGGGCAATTCGATTATGCCGCAGACTGGCAAACTGACCTGTCACTTATTCTTGATTCTGCAAGTGTAGGCGAACATAAAATTAATCAAATTGAGTTAGATGCCAGTGGAGATAAAACTGATCACCATTTAGCTTTTTTACTCGATGCAGATCAAGGGAAAGCATCATTTGATGTTGACGGTAAATTTAATAAAGAAATCTGGCAAGGTGCGTTAAGTCAGATTCTTGTAACCGATAATCAGGTGCGCTTTGGTACTAATAAGCCGGTTAATATTCAACTAAATACCAAAACCTTTGACTTTAATGTAGCCGCGCACTGCTGGCAAAGCGATAACTCAAAACTATGTTTTGAGACCTTGCAGCAAACTAAACAATTAGGTCAGTTTAATGCAAAGCTTGCTGCGTTATCTATTGCTGAATTTAAACACTTCTTACCAGATAATTTGAAAGTAATTGGCAATGCAAACGGGGAGTTTGTTGCTAATTGGAATAATGGCGCATTGAAAACGATTCGTGCCAATATCAAAACACAGCAGCTAGAAGCATCCTTAATTGATGGTGCAAATGTCTATAAATTACCGGTAGAGGTTTTAGATATCTCGGCAATGAGTGATGCGCAAGTTGGTAAACTTAATGCCACCCTTGATTCATCCGTATTAGGTAAAGTGACTTCACAGCTCAACATTGATGATATACAAAATAAACAGACCTTAGCGGGCGACTTGGTTATTGAGAAAATTGAGTTAACAAACTTAAGACCCTTTATTGCATCACTTGAACAATTAACAGGCGATATTAAAGGCCGTTTAGCAATCGCAGGCACCTTGAAAGAGCCATTACTCAATGGTGAATTTGATGTTGAAAAAATCAATCTAGAAGGGGCAACATTGCCCGTATCGCTGCAAAATTCATATGTAAACATTGCCTTTAATAACCAAAGTGCAAAGCTCACGGGTGAGCTGAAAGACACTGAAGGGGGCGCACTTAACTTATCTGGCGGTGTCGATTGGCAGCAAGATTTACCAGACGTTGACGTGAAATTGAACGGTAAAGAGTTTTTTGTGCGTGCCCAGCAAGATGTTACCTTTAAAGTATCACCAGATTTAACTATGTCATTGAAGAACAATGCGTTTAATCTCGATGGCCAAGTCGTGGTGCCATGGGGTCGAATTGCTATTGAAGAGCTACCAGAGGGCGCAGTACAAGTCAGCGATGATGAAGTGATTGTTGATATTGAGCAGCAACAATCTGAGAAAGTGCCATTTGACTATGCGATAAATTTAAAAGTATTGGTTGAGAATGATGTACGAATAGATTCTTTTGGCCTTAAGTCAAAAGTTGAAGGTGATTTAAATATAAGTATGGACCAAGTCACTCCTATGATAGCAACGGGTGAATTGAACCTAGTAGACGGTACATACCGTGCATTTGGACAAGACTTGCAAATCCGTACTGGTCAGGTGGGGTTTAGTGGCTCAATTGATAAACCTTACTTAAATATCAAAGCGATTCGTAACCCTGATAACACCTCAAATGGTGTTGTGGCAGGGATCACCTTAACAGGTAATGTTGAACAGCCTTCGTTAAAAGTATTTTCAGAGCCAGCGATGGATCAGGGTCAAGCCCTGGCTTATTTGCTAAATGGACAACCTCTTGATGAAGGTGACAGCTCGACCGATGCCATGTTAACACAATTATTGCTTGCCCAAGGTGTAAACCGCAGTGAGGGGGTGGTGTCTAAGATAGGCGAAAGTTTTGGTTTGTCAGATGTAAGCTTAAGTTCGAGTGGTAGTGGTGACGATACAAAAGTTGAGATCTCTGGCTATCTTACACCGGGCATTCAAGTCAAATACAGTGTTGGTATTTTTGATTCGTTAAGTGAAGTTGCTGTGCGCTATCAATTGTTGTCACAATTGTACATTGAGGTGACCAGTGGCCTTTATCAAAATGTTGATATTCTCTATAAATTTGATTGGGATTAATAATGAGCATTGCCTTAATAAGTCGCTTTTACTTGCTTATTGGGGCATAAATTAATAGGCTGAATTGTCAATTACTTAAAAGATAATAACAATGAAATTAAGACTATTAACCTTGTGTCTTGGTGCGGTATTAATTGCACCAACTCATGGAAAAGAAACCACTCAAAAACGTTCTGCTGGCGAAATCATTAAAACTGCCAGCGATAGTGAATGGCGAACTGTTAGTGCCCAGAACATCATTAAACTAACCCTACCTACGGGTGCTGCTTATATTGAACTAAACGATAAATTGGCGCCTACGCACGCAAACAACATGCGACAGCTTGCCAAAGAAGGGTTTTATCAAGGCCTGAGTGTGTATCGCTTTGTTGAAGGATTTGTAGCACAAGGAGGCGATGTCAGCGAAAGCAAATCTGTTAAAAATGCTAAAAAAGCCTTACCCGCTGAGTTTTACTTACGTACCGAGACTTCTCTAAAGATTACAGAGCTCAAAGGACCTGATGGTTATGCAGCTAAAACGGGCTTTTTAAACGGCTTTGCTGTGGCACAAAACCAAAGCCAAACTGAAACATGGCAAGTACATTGCCCTGGTGTTTTTGCTATGGCTCGCGATAATGATATCAATTCAGGTGGTACCGAATTTTATGTGACCATAGGGAATAGCCAGCGCTATTTAGACCGTAACATCACTGTATTTGGTCGCGTTTTAGAAGGGATGGAACATTTTAATCTCTTACAGCGTAAAGCCACTGAAGGTCAGACATTTAACCCCATCACAGATATGCAACTATTAGCAGATATTAAAGACACAGACAACAG
This sequence comes from Pseudoalteromonas sp. NFXS39, assembly GCF_040148775.1. Classification (NCBI taxonomy): domain Bacteria; kingdom Pseudomonadati; phylum Pseudomonadota; class Gammaproteobacteria; order Alteromonadales; family Pseudoalteromonadaceae; genus Pseudoalteromonas; species Pseudoalteromonas sp. NFXS39. The sequence continues at coordinate 541,820 of NZ_JAGDEC010000002.1, forward strand.
TAAATTTCGGGTCATGAAAACAGACTCAAATGCGTTTATAGCCCTCATTGAAGCGCGTAAAAATCGCGTTGAAGCGTGGTTTGTTGAAAGCCCTGATTACATCAATGTTTGTGCAATGCCAATCCCAACAGAGAGGGTGATGCCAACTCGCAATAACCCTTAATCATTTTGAGGGATTAAATCTGTCGCTAACTGCGTTAAATATTACTTATTTACGACTGCATGGATGCAGGAAGTAGAGCAATGCAGGAGCAATTGCCGAGAACAATTAAACAACGAAATTTTTGCCTTGTTATCAACGAGATTTTATTGCCTCAAAACGGTTCACTTAATTAAGCGAATTGGCATAAATAAAGCCATGACCACCTGATAGATTATTTGATACAATATCAATCTATTGGTTAAGAAATATAAGGGTATCGGGTGGTTAACCTAGGTCCGCTGTTCGGCGAATTAAAAACGTGTTTACGCAAAGATCAATTCATCTTCAAAAAACGCCTTCATGGCATCAAAAAAATCAACGATGAAACTAAGCAAGCAAACATAGCGCAAAAAATAGCAGAAGATATTAGCCGTTCTCAGCAATTGCGCGAGCAACGTTTGGCTGCCTTGCCAAAAGTGACTTACCCAGAGCAACTACCAGTTAGCCAAAAGAAAGATGACATTAAACAGGCCATCGCCAATAACCAAGTCGTGATCATTGCCGGTGAAACAGGCTCAGGTAAAACCACGCAGATCCCAAAAATGTGTTTAGAGCTTGGCCGAGGTGTTGATGGATACATTGGCCACACTCAGCCTCGTCGACTCGCTGCACGCAGTGTAGCGAATCGTATTGCAGAAGAAATGCAGTGCGAGCTAGGTCAACAAGTGGGTTTTAAAATTCGCTTTAGCGACCAAGTCTCTGACAATAGCTACATTAAATTGATGACAGACGGTATTTTGCTGGCTGAAATTCAACAAGACAGATACCTAAATCAGTACGATACTATTATCATCGATGAAGCCCACGAACGAAGTCTGAATATCGATTTCATCTTAGGCTATTTAAAAAATTTACTGCCAAAGCGACCAGACTTAAAAGTTATCATCACCTCAGCGACGATTGACCCTGAGCGTTTTTCTAAACATTTTGATAATGCGCCAATTATTGAAGTATCAGGCCGTACTTTCCCAGTAGACGTTCGCTATAGACCAACTACTGAAATCAACAAAGATGATATGGAAGCGGATGGTGACCAATTACAGGGGATTTTTGATGCTGTCGATGAGCTTTGCGATGAAGGCCCCGGCGATATTCTGATTTTCATGAATGGTGAACGAGAAATTCGCGATACTGCTGATGCGTTATCAAAGCGAAACCTCAAAGGCACGGATGTTTTACCGCTCTATTCGCGTTTATCAAACGCTGAACAAAACCGAATTTTTGCGCCGCACAGCCGCCGTCATATTATTTTAGCCACCAACGTTGCTGAAACGTCATTAACGGTGCCAGGTATTCGCTATGTTATCGATCCAGGCACTGCGCGCATTAGCCGTTATAGCTATCGTACTAAGGTACAACGGCTTCCGATCGAACCAATTTCGCAGGCAAGTGCCAATCAGCGAAAAGGCCGCTGTGGTCGTATTGAAGCGGGTATCTGTATTCGCTTATACAGTGAAGAAGACTTTAATTCGCGCCCAGAGTTTACTGATCCTGAAATTTTACGCACCAACTTAGCCTCTGTTATTTTGCAAATGCTCGGTTTGGGACTTGGCGACATGCAGCAGTTTCCGTTTGTGCAAGCGCCTGATAGTCGTAATATTAACGATGGTTTGACGTTGCTTGAAGAACTCGAAGCCATTAAGCCTGCAAAACGTCACAAGAAAACCGAACTGACTAAGTCAGGTAGGAGCTTAAGTCGATTACCGGTAGATCCACGTCTAGCGAAAATGGTGCTAACTGCTGATAGCTTAGGTGCACTGCGTGAAGTGATCATTATTGTTGCGGCATTGTCTATTCAAGATCCAAGAGAACGACCGCAAGAAAAACGTGGCGCAGCAGACGAAAAACATGGTCGTTTTGATGATCCAGATTCAGACTTTATCGCTTTTCTAAATCTGTGGAATTACCTTGAAGAGCAGCAATCAGAATTGAGCAATAGCCAATTTAGAAAGTTATGCCAAAAGGACTTCTTAGCCTATATGCGCATCCGTGAATGGCAAGATATAGTCTATCAGCTATCGACGGTTTGTAATGAAATGGGCATGAAGGCTACCACCAATGTTGCTGATAGTGACCGAATCCATCAATCTTTATTAAGCGGTATGTTAAGCCATATTGGTTTTAAGGATGAAAAACAGCTTTATAAAGGTGCACGCAATAGCCAGTTCCATATTTTCCCTGGCTCAGGCTTATTTAAAAAGAGCCCAAAATGGATTATGTCGGCAGAGCTTGTTGAAACGAGCAAGCTTTATGCTCGAATCAACGCGCGTATAGACTTGAAATGGGTTGAAGGCTTTGCGCAACATCTAGTTAAGCGCAGCTACAGCGAACCGCATTGGGAGAAAAAGCCTGGTGCAGTTATCGCGTTTGAACAGCAAACCTTGTATGGGCTGTTAATTGTTAATAAGCGCCGCTGTGTGTATAGCAATATTGATCCTAAAGTCAGTCGTGAGTTGTTTATTCGTACAGCTTTAGTAGAACAAGAGCTGGGTCAAAATGAAGGGTTTTTACAGTATAATCAAGAGTTAATTGAAGATATTCAGGTACTCGAAAATAAATCACGTCGGCGTGATATCTTGGTCGATGAACAAACCTTATTTGAATTCTACGACAAGAAAATTCCACAAGATATAAATAATCGTGCCGCATTTAATAAGTGGTGGAAAGGCCAAAAGCAAAAGGATAAGCGCTTTTTGCACATGTCTCGAGAAGAGTTAATGCAGCATGGTGCTGATCATGTCACTGAGTTTGACTACCCTGATACTTGGCAGCAGGACAACTTGTTATTACCTCTGGCTTATCATTTTGATCCGGGTCAGGCAGTCGATGGTGTTGCGGTACAAATTCCGGTAGCGCTTCTAAACCAAGTACAAGAAACAGGCTTTGATTGGCACATTCCAGCATTTAGACATGAGTTAATTTGTGCGCTAATTAAGTCGCTACCAAAGACAATTCGTCGCAACTTTGTGCCTGCACCAAACTACGCCGACGCCGTACTCGCTGCAATTGAGCCTATGCAAGGCAGCCTAATTGATGCAATCAGCACTCGTTTGTTACGTATGACAGGGGTTCGTGTGGAGTCTGATGCGTGGGACTTATCAACCCTTGCTCCGCATTTACGCTTGCAGTTTGAAGTACGTGATGAACACAATAAGTTACTCGCTCGTGGTTTAAACTTGGCAAAGCTGAAAGCCCAGTTACAAGGCAAGGTAACGGATACCTTATCGAAAGTTGCCGACAAGGGCATAGAGAAAGCCGATTTGACCGAGTGGAGCTTTGGTGAGTTACCAAGCTCTTATGTGAAAAAGCAGGGTCAATACGAAATCAAAGCCTTTCCAGCACTCGTGGATAAGAAAGATTCTGCAGCGGTTGAGCTATTTGATAATGAATACAAAGCACAGCAGGCGCACCAACAAGGTTTACGTCGCTTAGTATTATTAAATGTGCCATCACCGATTAAATATTTACAGCAAAATTTACCAAATAAATCTAAATTAGGTTTGTACTTTAACCCTTTTGGTAAGGTGAATGACCTAATTAATGATTGTATCGCCGCAGCAGTGGATAGCCTATTAACTAAATATGGCAACATCCGTACTGCAGATGCATTTGAAAAAGCGAAGGAGCAAATTCGCGGAGAGCTCGGTGATACTGTTGTTGAGATTGCCACCCAAGTAGAGCAAGTGCTGAGTATAGCTCATGGCTTAAATAAACGTATGAAAGGTCGTGTTGATTTAACTATGATCACGGCGCACGGTGATATTAAATCACAGTTACAAAGCTTGGTGTTTAAAGGCTTTGTCAGCCAGCATGGTGCAGCAAAAATGACGGATTTAATTCGTTACTTAAAAGCCATTGAACGACGCTTAGAAAAATTACCAGTCGACCCTAATCGTGACAGGCTGTGCGTGCTTGAACTTGAAAAAGTGGCTGAGCAATATCAAAAGTTAGCGAATAAAATTCCTAAGGGTATGCCTATTCCCGAAGAAATAAGCGCGATATTTTGGATGCAACAGGAGTTACGTGTTTCTTTATTTGCACAAACACTAGGGACGCCTTATCCTGTATCTGCTAAACGTGTTTTAAACGCAATCAAAGAATGTGAGTTATAATACTAAGGAATGAGCAGTGAGCTAAGCGCTTCCTTGCTTTAAGTTACAAACACAAATGCTAAAAGGAGATTATGTGGGCATTGAAAAGGAAAGACCGATCTCAGTTCCTGAGCGAGCGGTAAATCGACCGCGACCAAGCATTTTGGTCGTTGATGATGAATATTTTAATTTTGAAATGCTCAAAGCAAGCCTTGGAGATGAGTTTTCGTTAAGCTATGCAAACTCAGGCACATCGTGTTTAACGTCAGCCATAGCTGAGCCGCCAGATGCTATACTGTTAGATGTTTGTATGCCGGGCTTAGATGGTTATGATACTTGTCGATTACTAAAAAACACCCCAGAAACAGAGCAAATCCCTGTTGTCATGGTGTCTGGCCTTGAAACCGAGCTTGAACAAAAAGCGGGGTTTGATGCTGGGTGCGACGCCTATGTAGTGAAGCCTTTTTCTGTTAAAACATTAATAGAGAAAATAAAAACACTGGTATAGGAGGCCATATGTTTCATGAGGAGAAACGCGACTTTCGCCGCATGCAAATTCATACCCCTGCAAAACTTATCCCGTTAGATGTTGCTAATGGCGCAGAAATTGAGGCGATATGCACTGACTTAAGTGCAACAGGGCTTGCAATTCATCTTGATGAAGCTTTAGAAATAGGCCGTCTTTATCGCGTGTTAATTGCTTCGACTAGCACCGCTATTACCTCATTTGATGCTACAGCACGGGTGATACGAGCAACCAAGGAGCAAGATGGCTCCTTGAGTGCCGGTTTAGAAATTGTAAATTTTAACTAATCTCTTTGCTTAGTATACTTTACAGATTAGGCCTTTAAGATAAAAACCTTCAGGGTAGCTGCCAGCAATCGGGTGGTCGGCAGCTTGATTTAGTCGCTCCATGATCAATAAGTCTTTACCTGCATCAAGGGCAGCATCCGCAACCACTTTCTGAAATAAATTTTGTTCCATTAACCCAGAACATGAAAATGTCAGTAAGGTTCCCCCAGGCTTTAAGATTTGCATCGCAATCATATTGATATCTTTATAACCACGGCATGCTCCGGTCAATTGTGCTTTATTATCAGCAAATTTAGGTGGATCCATTACAATAGTATCAAATTGCACACCTTCATCACGGTATTGGCGTAACAGCTTAAAGACATCTTGCTTGACGAAATCAACTTTAGATAAATCAAGGTTATTATGCTCAACATTACGCTTAGCAGTATCAAGCGCTGGTTGTGATACATCGACGTTAGTGACGTGTTTACAACCGCCACGCAAAGCATAAAGTGAGAATGTACCTGTGTAGCTAAAGCAGTTTAATACTGTTTTGTCTTTCACAAAGCGTTCAAGCGCAGCGCGGCTGTCACGCTGGTCTAAATAAAAACCTGTTTTATGGCCCTCAATAATGTCTACTTCAAGCTTTAAGCCATTTTCTTCGATTAGTACTGGTTCAGTTGGCTCTTTACCCCAAAGTATACCTTTGATTGGTTCAAGGCCTTCTTTAGTACGAACATCAACGTCTGAGCGTTCGTAGACATCGCAGCCAGGAAAAATAGTCATAAGTGCAGCGACTATTTCACCTTTATGTCGCTCTGCGCCTGCACTTAGGAGTTGGCAAACCAGTACATTGTCAAATTTATCGATCGTGATGCCTGGTAAATAGTCAGATTCAGCGGCACTTAAACGAAAACCTGTTAAACCACCTTCACTGATCACCTGCTGTCGAGCATCATAAGCACGGCGTAAACGCTTTTCAAAAAATGCCTGGTCAATCACTTCGTTTTTATCAAAGCTCCATACGCGAGCACGAATTTGCGATTGCGGGCTGTAAGCAGCAATGGCTAAAAATTTACCGTCATTATCATAGATAGTGACAGTATCACCTAGTCCTGGCTTACCCTTTACTTTCTTAATGGCTTTTGAGAACACCCACGGGTGTTTTCTTTTTAATGATTTTTCTCGTCCAGCTTGCAGGTAAATAGCAGATGACATAGGGATTCTCGCGTCAAACAAAAGGGGGCATAGTTTAATGAAGCGCTGACAAACATACAATGAATGTTTTGAACAAATCCAGCAACCACGCTAAAGTAAGCATAATTTCAATTAGTTAATGGTGATAGCCTGTATATGCAGCCAGAAATAGACTTTGCAGTTTTAGAAACTCAGTGTCGAGACTTTATTTTGTCTTTACTTCATGCCGATGTCGCACACGATATTAGCCATATTGAGCGAGTAGTTAGGGTTGCTAAACAGTTATGTATTGCAGAGCAGGCCAACATGGCTGTGGTGTTACCTGCAGCTTGGTTACATGATTGTGTTGCGGTTGCAAAAAACCACCCAGATCGGGCAAAAGCATCGACCATGGCTGCAGACAAGGCGTTAAGTTTTTTAGCCTCAATTAATTATCCAGAGCAGTATTTCAGTGCCATTCATCATGCTATTGTGGCACATAGCTTTAGTGCCAATATCAAAGTCGAAAGTGTCGAAGCGCAAATAGTACAAGACGCAGATCGAATGGATGCATTAGGTGCAATCGGTGTTAGCCGCTGTATGAAGGTAGGGGGCTCAATTGGTCGCTATCTGTACCATAAAGACGATCCATTTTGCTTAAACCGCGAACCCGATGATACAAAATACACCCTCGATCATTTTTTCATTAAGCTGTTAAACATTAGCGAGAGTATGAACACGCCATCAGCGAAAGATGAAGCCAAAAGACGCACAGCTTATATGCTCGAATTTTTAGAACAGTTAAAAACAGAAATTGGCGAGTAATATGGCTATTCCATCTTTATGTGGTGTTGACCATTGCCACTTAAATGTTGATGATTTAGCTAAAGCTGTTGGCTGGTATCAACAGGTACTTGGTTTTACCGTCGTTCCTGAGCTTGCTTTTTGGGATGAAGGAAAAGGTCCGTTAACCCTAGAAGATCAAGCAAAAACGATTCGTCTGGCACTGTTTGAAGCTGAGGGTAGAAGCAAGGGGATTGCTTTTGGCGCAAATGCAGCACAGTTTCTAGAATGGCTTGAACATTTAGCTCAATTTGATATTAAAACTGTTGTTGCCGACCATGGTGTTACTTACTCAATGTATTTTAAAGATTGTGCTGGTAATAGCCATGAAATTACTTCGCATGATTATGAAGCAATTAAAAAAGGCCTCAAATGAGGCCTTTAATTCGCCATTAGCTGGTATAAGTGTTTTTGATTTCTATGATGCTATCTATTTGGCCGATAAATAAATCAACTAATTGCGGATCAAAATGCTTACCTGCCTCATCTTTTAATAAGTCGAGGGCTTCTTCAATCGACCAGGCTTTTTTATAGGGGCGTTTTGAGGTTAAAGCATCAAATACATCAGCAATAGCTACAATACGTCCTTCAATACTGATTTCTTTGCCTTTAAGGCCATACGGATAACCCGTACCATCCCACTTTTCATGGTGTTCAAGGGCAAGCTTATGAGCTAATTGTAATAGCGGCGAAGGTGAGTTTTCTAAAATCTTCGCACCTATTAAAGCATGTTGTTTCATGTGCTCGTATTCGTTTTCGTTTAAGCGCCCAGGTTTCAAAAGCACGGCGTCGGGAATACCGATTTTACCAACATCATGCATTGGGGCAGCCTGTTTAAGCTGCTCGGCTTCATACTCACTCATGCCATAGGCAAGGGCGAGTACTTTACTGTAGCGGCTCATTCTTGCGATATGCTCACCGGTGTCAGTGTCTTTATATTCGGCAGCTCGACCTAAACGTTGAATCAAATCAATATGAGCTAATTGCAGTTGCTCAGCTTGCACCAGAGATAAGTGATTTTTAACCCGAGCCCTGACAATTGCGGGGCTAATTGGTTTGGTAATATAATCGACTGCACCAAGAGCAAAGCCTTCAGATTCATCTTGTTCATGTGAAAGTGCCGTAACAAAGATAACAGGAATATGCGCTGTTTTAGGATTTGCTTTTAACACTTTACAGACTTCGAAGCCGCTCATATCGGGCATCATAATATCGAGCAAAATCAACTTAGGTGGTTCATTCTCAATAAGTTGAAGAGCAAGTTCCCCAGATTTAGCAAACGATAAGCGATAATCGTTAGCAAGTACTTCACGGATCACTTTTAAATTTGCAGGTTCATCATCGACGACCAAAATCTTTGCACGTTCTGAGAGTTGTGTCATAGGTGTTCCTTAGCAGCTTGGACTGTATGCTTTAAAGTTAATAAAGCGGTACTTGCTGCATCAAAGTCAAAGTTTTCAAAATGCGCACAAATTTCAACAACCTGCTCTTTATAGGTTGTAGGTGCTTGGGATTGCACCAGGCTTAATAAATCATCGTCTATTTCTGCATGCTCAGCTTGCTCTTGCAGTGTGTCAATTTGGCTAATAAATGCGTCCAATGACACTTCGTGTATACGTTGCTGTTGTGAACTGGGCTGCTGCTGATCTGCAAGCAATGCAATTAGAGTTTGCCATTCTTGTTCGCATTCGGCAATGAGTGAAGGGAAGCTTTCCTTTTCACGTTCTTTCTCAGCGTTTGATAACAAATATAATAATTTTGCTAGGGCTAAATTACCTGCGACTCCTTTAAGAGTATGCAAAATTAATTTTTGTTCGTTTTCACTGAGTTTTTGATCCTTCAGTCGTAGAATGCTCTGTTGATGATTGCTTAGGAATAAGCCAATTTCCATATTTAACTTCTCTTTGCTTCCCCACATCAAAACACCTTTGTCGTAGTTGATGTGTTTTCTTTCATCACGCATTTTATTACTAGTGACTTTATTTACTTCTAAACCAAGCACTTTCGCGATTTCATGGTTCAGCTGGTTAATATCAACAGGTTTATTTGCAAAACCATTCATCCCGGCTTGCTTTGTAGTAATTTTATCTTGTTGTAAAACACTCGCCGTTAAAGCGATGATAGGAGTAATTTTTAAGCATCTGACTTTTTCAATTTCACGGATTTCCTTACAGGCAGTTATTCCGTCACATTCTGGCATATGTATATCCATTAAAATCACATCAAAGTTTTGTTGCTCAAATGCAGCAATGGCTTCAAGGCCATTCTGAGCGGTAACTACTGTGTGCCCAGCTTGAGATAATAAAATATTGAGCAGCTCAATATTTTGCTCAATATCATCAACCACTAATATTTGAAGCTTTGGTAAATTCAATTGATTACAAGAAAATACATCTACTTTGTTAATATCACCCTCTTGCAAAGGAAGGGTGAAGTAAAAGCAACTTCCTTTTCCTTCTTCACTATTAGCATCAATTGAACCGCCCATTAATTCAACAAGCTGTTTACTAATAGTGGTGCCTAAACCTGTGCCACCAAAGCGGCGTGTCATAGTACCGTCAGCTTGTTCAAATGGCTGGAAAATAGCATCTAAGCGGTGCTTCGCTATGCCAATACCACTGTCTTGCACTTCAAAAAGTAATTGCTTATCTGGAGTTTGACTTACAGTAATCGTTACAGAACCTTGTTCTGTAAATTTAATGGCATTACCAATGAGATTATTCATCACTTGGCGAATTCGGGATTCATCGCCAATATAAATAGGCGCAACATTATCAGCGATGATCAAATCAAGCAGGATATCTTTTCGCTTAGCTTCGAGCCAAAAGGTCGATACGATGTTGTCGAGTAGCGCTTGTAAGTTAAAGTGCTCAGCGTGAATATCGAGTTTGCCTTTTTCTAATTTTGCAGAATCAAGGACTTCATTGAGTAAATGCAGCAGTGAGCGAGCTGATTTATTCACTGTAATAATATGCTTTTGTTGCTCTTTACTGAGTGGGCTATCCATTAATATGTCGCTAAAGCCAATTATTGCATTCATTGGTGTGCGTATTTCATGACTCATATTTGCCATAAATGATTGTTTTGCTTGTGCTGCAGCTTCAGCTTCTTGTTTTGCTTGTTTAAGTGACTCTTCATATTCGTGACGAGTAGTGATATCAATGAGTACACCATCGATCCACTTTTGGTCAGAGTCACTATTTTCGTTAATTGTTCCTTGGTCTAAAACCCACACAACTTTTCCACTTCGGTGGCGAATGCGGTATTCAACAGCATATTGGTTTTTTTCTGCTATGGCTTTTTCAATAACTTCATCAATATGCACTACATCATCATTATTAATGATTTGAGCAAATGTAACTGTGCCATTGGTAAACTCTTCAGGGCTATATCCTGTTAAGTCAGCAACACTTGGGCTTATAAATTTCATCGTCCAGTGTTCATCTAACAAGCAACGAAATACAGCGCCGGGGGTATTGTTCATTAACGTACGATATTGCTTCTCTTTTTCTTCAAGACTTTGCTGCAGTGCACGTTGCTCTGTTAGATCGGTTATAAAGCCAACAAATAGTGTTTCTGCATTAGGCTGTTTTACTTCACCAAGTCCTAGGCGAATAGGGAATAAGTGACCATCTTTATGTTTTGCATAGACATTTCGGTTAACGCCAATGACTTTTTTAACTTCATGCCTGCTACTATCAGCTAAATAATCATCGTGCTGAGCAGCAATATCGTCGTTCATTAATAGTTTTACATTTTTGCCTAGTACTTCGTCTTGGCGCCAACCAAAAATAGTTTCTGCTGATTTATTAAAGCTTAAAATAATGCCATGAATATTAATCGTGACGATGCCATCTATTGCAGTGCCTAAAATGGCATCTAGGCGCGACTCTTCTGCTGATTTTTCTGCAAGTAATAAACGAAAACGCACCATGCCATTAATAATCCCAACCAGAGCGGTTAATAATACGGTGGCAAATGAAACGCTAATGGCGATAAAAGTAAGTTGCGACGTTTGCACGTTTTCGGATAACAAAGGTGAGGTTGCGACAAAACGTGTTGCCGCCATGCCCATGTAATGCATTCCTGCGACTGCAAAGCCAAAAATAATGGCGCAAATGACACGGGTTTGTAGCATGGTTAGCTTTTTAAAATGTTCGCTAAGATGAAAGCGCGCATATAAGCCTACAAAAGATAAAGCAATTGCCACCACAATTGATGCTGCAAACCAAACTGGATCGTAGCGAAGTAGAGGGCTCATTTGCATGGCAGCCATGCCTGAATAGTGCATGGTTCCTATACCTGACCCCAGCAACACAGAAGCAATTAGAAGTTTAATTGTTTTTGGAATTTGCTTTAAATCTTTGCGTCTCAAAAATGAAAAAGCGGTGTAGCAGGCTAAAAATGCAGGTATGAATGAAAAAAATGTCAGAGTTGGGTCGTACTCAACGTTGGTGCACAAAGAAAAAGCTAACATACCAATAAAGTGCATGCTCCAAATCCCGCCTGACATAACCAAAGCACCGGTTGCACTGCCTAATTTTCGGTATGAATTAAAGTGAGTTCTGTTCGCTAAATCAATGATATGGAGTGAAAAATAAGCAGCAAAGATAGCGGTAGCAATAGAAAGTACAACTAAGCTTGGATCATAAACACCGCTGACAATTAGGCTGGGGTCTTGATTGGTAATAAAAAATTTTGCGAGCATAATATTTTTTTGAAACGGCTTATAAAGCTAGTTTAATACAAATTATTGTTAAATTAGAGAAAAACCTATCACTTAAGTACGTAGTATTGAAAACCTTGACTATATTTAATTAAAAAGGAGTAGTCCGAGGTGAGTAGATGAGAAGAACTGAGCAGACTTTAGTTGAGCAAATGCAAATTAATGATGTCGAAATTCAGCATAGGATGAGCTTATTGGGGCTGAGTTCAAACAGTCTCTCATCTCTTTTGAACTACAAACCTATTATCGAATCAGCCATCGAAAATGTAGTGAATGAATTTTATAAAAAGCAAACCGAAGTTGATGAAATTTCTTTATTAATTGGTGATGCGGATACTTTAACGCGACTAAGAGATGCGCAACGCCAATATATTATTGATCTATTTTGTGGTCGTTACGAACATGAATATGTTAATAACCGCTTACGTATTGGCATGGTACATAAGCGTATTGGGGTTGAACCAAAACTCTATTTATCGGCAGTGTGTACTTTAAAAGAACTCATTTTTAATGTGCTTAGGGCGACAATAAGCGATCAAGCTGAATTGAATCAAACGCTAAACATCATAGATAAGCTAATTTACTTTGATACCACCTTGGTCTTTGACACTTATATTGATAGTTTGGTGGGCGAAATTGAAAATGCGAAACGTCGCACCGAAGTTTACGCAAAAGGCCTCGAAGAAAAAGTTGCGCAGCGTACTCAAGAGCTTGAGAAGCTAGCGAAGCTTGACCCACTCACCAACCTATATAATCGCCGTGTCATGCAAGAGTTATTACAACGGGATCTTGCCAGAGCAAGACGGCACAAATCACCATTAACCATTGTGTATTTTGATCTGGATGACTTTAAGTCAGTAAATGATACGCAAGGGCATTTAAAAGGCGATGAAGTGCTTAAATATATAGGCCAATATTTACTTGAAAATATACGCGAGATTGATATTCCTTGTCGCTACGGGGGAGATGAGTTTTGTGTCATTTTGCCTGATTGCGAGATAGACAGTGGTGTTAATATTTGTGAAAAACTAATAGCTGCATTCGAACAACAGTACCCTGAGCTTCATTTAAGTTTTGGCCTTATAGCAGCACCACTTGATAGCACAGTAGATGCTGAGGAGTTAATTAATCGTGCTGATAAGAAAATGTATCAAGCGAAGGAGCATATAGGCTCATATATTATGCGCTAGCGGGTCATTCGCTTTACAAAGACAACAACGAACAAAGCAAGCGAGAAGCTGCCACAGAATGCTTCTATTGCTGCAATCAACCTTGAAAAGCCAATCGGAGTAATATCCCCATAACCAAGGGTTGTAAAAGTTACCACACTGAAATAAAAACTATTTAATAATGCCGATAAATTGCTTGTAAATGAGTTTTCAACGCTTAGTTGCATCACTGAATCTTGATAACTTACCCCAAATAAGAAATAACAAAAGGCACAGCAAATAATTAGTGACAAGCTAAAGCGAATAACATTCTCGGGTTTTTCTCCATAACCGCACAGCATGTCAATAAAACTTGAAGTAATTTGCTTGGTTGAACCTCTAGGGTACTGCGCATGGCGCATCCGTAATTCTTTGTATGTAAAGTTACCGGCTAGCTCAAATAGCCCTTGATGTTCTGAGGCTTTCCTTAAGTTTCGGTATATTTCTTCTGATTGTTCAAATAAGTCTCGGGCTTCTGCGAATTGTTTATTTTTACGAGCTTTAAATGCAGCCGCTTCTTGTAATAATTGATCGCCCAGTTCGATATTATCAATACGGCTGTCATTGAGTTTAATACCCAGTAGGTTGGTATTTTTTAAATCACAGTAATGCAAACTAGCGCTATGTAAATTGGCTTTCATCAATGAGGCGTTGGAGATTTTGTTATTAAATAAGTGAGCGCCCGTTAAATTCGCGCGGTAAAAATTACAATAAGAGAGATCATAGCCTTCTTCGTCATCCTGTTTGATTAAGTTTAGTCCTGAAAGGTTCGCTCTTTTCAGTTGCAGGCCTTCTAATAATCCCCCTTTTTTTGCATAGCGCTCTAATTTTTGGGTGAGGTCTAGCCCTGATTTATCAAATTTACTATCATGCCAAAAGCAAAATCCAGAGCCCATATCTGTTTCTTGGCACTTGTTACCTGTTGGTGAGGTATAACTACAACATGGTTTATCAGGCATAAGGACGAAAACTTATTTGTTAGTCATCTTTATAGATTAGCAGCTATTTAGCAGGGTAAAATGGAATCTCTCATTTTTATTAATTGAATTGGCTTATATTTGTTAGATTACACCTTAAAGCGCAGTAAACGCAGAACAACAGTTGCAATTAAAGTTGCTGAGCAGAAACTCACTGTTTATGCGCCTTTTTATGTCTCACAAACTGAGATAGATGGTTGGCTAAAGACAAAACAGGATTGGGTCGCAGAACAAATCGCGAGACAATCCTCACAAGCTGAACGACGTCAACTTCCTCTTGTAAACGCGACTATTAAGTTATTCGGTCAGAGTGTGCCGATAATTTTTGCTAAAGGCCCTAAAAGCACTTGGCAACAAGATGCACAATCTCGGCTCACTTTATCTATTTCATCACGGGTCAAATATCAAGAAGCTAACTACTTAGCTCTGCTAGAACGGTTTTTACATGAAAAGCTTGAGAGCTATATTGAAATGCGTGTTCATGACTACTGTTTGCAAATGACTGAAGCTTTACCTGCAAAGTTAAAGATTCAACATTATAAACGTCGTTGGGGCAGTTGTAATAAGCGCCGAGAGCTTGCATTTAATTTACATTTAGCAAGCGCGCCGACATGGGTGATTGATTATGTCATTATTCACGAACTTGCGCACCTCAGACATATGAATCATAGCGCTAAGTTCTGGCAGCGAGTGTGCCATTTTTATCCTGACTATAAAAAAGCAGAAAGTTGGCTAAAAGCAAATGGTAGTAGTTTGAGTTGGTAGCTTAAGTTAGAAAGAGTAAAGTTAGAAAGAGTAAAGTTAGAAAGAGTAAAGTTAGAAAGAGTAAAGTTAGAAAGAGTAAAGTTAGAAAGAGTAAAGTTAGAAAGAGTAAAGTTAGAAAGAGTAAAGTTAGAAAGAGTAAAGAGTGGTGGAGGGAGCTGGATTCGAACCAGCGAAGGCTGAGCCGTCAGATTTACAGTCTGATCCCTTTGGCCGCTCGGGAACCCCTCCACACAGATTTTACTATTGCATTTGGCCCCACTTTTCAAATAAGAAAAGTGGTGGAGGGAGCTGGATTCGAACCAGCGAAGGCTGAGCCGTCAGATTTACAGTCTGATCCCTTTGGCCGCTCGGGAACCCCTCCAATGCAACGGCGCTGATAATAGCAAACTGGTTATTTAAGTAAAGAAAAAAACTAAAGAAAATTACATAAATGCCGATAACTGGTTAATCAAGAAACTATTTGGCTAAAGACTATGCAAATTGATGGTTTGTTGCTCACAGAGAGTCAACTCGATAATCGTCTAAATAAAAGTGTTCAAGAGAAACGCCCTGGGGAGTTTGCTTTATTACTAGCAATGCTTTCTCATGATGTGCTCGATTTTAGTCAGTTTCACCTACCAAAAACTGAATTAACCAACCCTGATGTGTCTGAATCTGTTCTGCGAACTGAATTAGGAGCAGGGCCAGCACAACCATTGGCACCTGAGCAGTTTGACATGCTGATTGGTCAAGAAAATGCTTACAGGCTATTGCAAGGTGGTTTATCAGATATCAGGTTGCGTAATTGCTTAAATCCTGAACCACTGAATATACGTGATGATAGGCAGCATGTACCACTTGAAGTGATTGATAACTGTGAACCTGCAGTTAGAAAACGTTTTTACGAAAAGAATAAACCAGTTGAGCGGCCACAAATAGATGCAGCTGCCTTTTATGACAGCCTAAATGATGAAGCTATACATCAACCTCTACATTTAGCAACAGCCTAAGTATTAGCGGCTTAATCGAATTGTCATAGACTCTGAATAAACTATATTTAAGTAAAATGGCAAAAAGTACAGCTAAATTAAGATGTGCTTGTTATAATAGCAGCCTATGGCTTAATGCCATTGTCATTGAACCAAGTTACTAGGACTATAATGAAGAAAACATTCACGCTAAACCACGAGAAAATTAAATATCCTCGTATGGTTGATGCAGCCAAGCACGAAGTAAAAAAATACTTAAAACGTGAGCGTAATAAAACACTCCCAGCAGGTGCTGACTATTGGGCATTTGACTGTAAGTTTGGTGAGTCAGCGGATGAGGCCAATGTCGTTCACGTGGCAGAGATTAATAAGTGTATTAGCGATATCGAAGCTAAAGGGCTTACATCGTTTTACGTTGAGATCTTAGCGCGTCCTGCACAGCGTCAACATCAAGAGTTTGACGAAGAGTAATATCAATACTCTTATACTAAAAAAGGGCCATCAGGCCCTTTTTTAGTTTTAAATTAACGTGCAAATGGATCGGCATTAATTTTTTCTATGTACCATTTTCCTTTCTTACGTATCATTTTCACACTGCGCATATCATCAACTTTCTTACCATTAAAATAACCAGTAAAAATTAAATTGATATTGGCTTTATCGCCATATTGCTCGCGTAAACTCATATTGGTCATATCGACTTCAATTACGACTTCATCGTATTGCATATTGACAAGGTTACGAGCGAACTGCCCAGCAGTACCATAAGATTTCATAATACGCGCCATTTTTGGAGTGGAGTATTCCATGGCAAGATTCAAATCGTTTTGGTTATATAAGGCATCAAAATAGAGAGTAGCCACATTACCTGGCGTATTTTGTTCGCCTTTTGGAGCGTCTTCGGAGCCGCAACCGAAAAGGACGCTGCTACTTAACAGAATAAAAATTAAGAGTATATTTTTCATTTTTGTTGTTTTACGAGTGAACTTAATATTAAGTGTGTGACTAAATTAGCATGATGTAAAGTTAACTCGGTAAATTTATTGGTTTTATCTATTTTAGGTAATAAAAAAGGATGCATCTTTGCATCCTTTTTAGACAACTTAGTCGTTCTTACTGAACAAGCTCTTTATCGCTGAACTCTTCAGCGAATAATGGACTAGATAAGTAACGCTCAGTTGCACTTGGTAAAATTACCACAATATTTTTATCTGCGTTTTCAGGCTTTTCAGCAAGGCGTTTTGCAGCAACAACTGCAGCACCAGAAGAAATACCTACTAAAATGCCTTCATTTTTCATCAGTTCATGCGCCATTGCAATTGCATCTTCATTTGATACTTGCTCAGCGGCATCAACAACTTCTAAATCAAGGTTACCAGGGATGAAACCTGCACCGATACCTTGAATTTTATGAGGACCCGGTTTTACTTCTTCACCAGCTAAGGTTTGGCTGATCACTGGTGAGTTAGTTGGTTCAACAGCAACTGACTGAACATTTAAACCTTTTTCAAGTTTAAGGTATCGGCTAACACCCGTAATAGTACCACCCGTACCAACACCTGCTACGAAGATATCAATTTTACCATCCATTGCTTCATAGATTTCAGGGCCCGTGGTTTCAAAGTGAATTTTCGGGTTTGCAGGGTTTTCGAATTGTTGTAGAAGAATATATTTTTCAGGGTCACTTGCTTGAATTTCTTTTGCTTTCTCAATTGCGCCATTCATACCTTTAGCGCCATCAGTTAGAACTAGGTTAGCACCTAACGCTTTTAACAATTTACGACGTTCTAGGCTCATAGTGTTAGGCATAGTCAGTGTTAACTTATAACCACGAGAAGCAGCAACAAACGCAAGTGCAATACCGGTATTTCCCGAAGTAGGCTCGATTAACTCTTTGTCTTTGGTTAATACACCTGACTTTTCTGCTTCCCAGATCATTGAAGCGCCTATACGGCATTTAACACTGAAACTTGGGTTACGTGATTCTACTTTAGCAAAAACATTACCTGAGGTTACGCGGTTAAGCTTTACGATTGGAGTATTACCAATCGTTAATGAATTATCTTCAAAAATGTTAGACATAGTGTTCCTTTGGAAGCAATTTATTCAATCGTGATCGAATAGCTTAGGCTAGCGATCTGTAATAGTCACACTTTACTGTGGTGAATAAAAAACGAAAGTAAAGTTTGGCTATAACATATAGCGAATAGGCTTATATACCCAAACCATCTCAAGGTGCGAGTTTCAGTTGAAATTAAAAGCGATTTAGGCAAGGCATTGATTGCAAGTAATAGTGGTTCTATTGCTAAAATCAATAACGCAGTATAAATCGCTTTTAAACCAACCCGTTGGGCGCTTCACAGGCACTTACTCTCATCGTTGTTACTTCTTAAAAGGGACTGCCATTCTTGCAAATAACGCCTTGATATTAAGCACCTGCGAAACGCTGAATTCTGCATCTTGAGGTGGCTTGGGTATAGTTTAGGAATAAGCAAACAAAGAAAGGGGAGGGCGCACCAAAAGATGCGCTAATAAGGTATTAAAGCAACCAAGCGTAGCTAAATTTAGCAAACAACGTACGCTGCTCTTTAGTAATTGATGAAAGCTCATCATCTTGATAGCCATTATCAGAATAACCTGCAAAGAATACCGTTTGCGGGTTCAGCTTGTAAGAATACAGCAGCTGAGTGGCTAACTTTTTATATTGGCTATCTACATCATCAATGTAATTAGCCTGATTGCGCTCTAAATCGGTATAAATGACTGCAAGGCGTAAAAAGCTATTCACATTAAATTGGTAAGTTAAACGCACATCACTTAGGTTGGCGGTAAATACTTCACTGCCGTCGGCTTCAAGCTGCTCATAAGTATGGCGTAAACGCACTTCAAAATGCTTACCAAGGTTCATATTCAGCACAGGGCGTATATGGAACTTATCACCAACACGATTATTAGCTAAGTCAACGGCATTACCTGTATACATATATAAAGAGGCAAATACCCCTGCGGTTGGTTTAAAGTCACTGTAAAAACCAACGCCATTTTCGCTAAACAAGTCAGTGTTACCATCAATATCTAAACGTGATTTATCGTGGCGAAGGCCGGTGCGGTTACGGTGCTCAACAGAGAGCTCAAAAAAGCTCTGCAACGGGCCGCTGACTGAAAAACTAGTTTGTGCTTCTTTTTCGAGAAGTTCATTATTTTCGTTGTGGGTAATATCCCAATCGGCGTAAAGGTTAGCGCGATTCCACCAATTGCCTTTATCGCCATACCAGCGGTATTCACCGCCAGTCGTAAACTTTTTAAAATCAACTTGTGAGATAAAGCCTAAGTCAGCTCTTAAATCAGCATCGCGATAATTATAGTCAGCAAAGGCACGCCAGTACTTCTCGTCGTGTTGATACTTTACGTAGTAGCCAGTACCTGATTGCTGTTCTTTACTTAAAACACGAAGTACGCCTTCGTTATAGTCGCAGTCACTATTTAATTCACAAATTACTTGCTCGGGATGTAAGCAGTTATCACCATCACATAACTCGTCGATAAAATCTTGGCTGTATTGTGTTTGTGACTTTAATACTTGGACTAAGAAAACATCGTTCACTGTTGGCTTGTATTTACTATCAATACTGTAAACCGTGTTTTTATAATCATGACTTTGTCTGTGTGTTGCAGTTGAACCGAGCGATAACCCTGACTCAAAATCGTATCGATAACGCATAGCGCCATTTTCACTTTTCTCGTCAAGGGCAACAAGAGATGAGCCTAAATTGCCAGGGATCAACACATTGGTTTGTGTGTCATTGGCAATGAAGCCGGCAAATGTATGGCCATTTTTGCTGCCGGTGATCTTTGTTCCGTAATCTGGTTGGGCAATATTACGGGTATGAATAAGGTTGAGAGTTGAGGCAAAGTAGTCAGCGTTATCTAAAAAGAAGGCGCGCTTTTCAGGGAAGAACAAACTGAAATTATTGTTCACACTCAATTGTGCGACATCCGCTTCAACCTGAGAAAAGTCAGGGTTGATGGTCGCATTTAGGGTAATATCAGGAGTGATCCCCCATTTTACATCTAGGCTGGCTTCAGTATTGTTCTCTGACTCCCAATCATCAACTCGAGCGCCATCAATATCGCGGGTCTCATTTTTGCCAAGCACCACAGATGGGATAATCGCCACGTTATTGCCTTGTTTGGCTTGTTCAAAACCTTGGTAACTTGGCATTTGGCAAATCCAACAATTGTTACCGTGGTCAATCTGCATATTAGAGATACGCAACCGTTCACTGCGCGGTAAAAAGCGTAAAAACTCCATTGCCATGGTTTTGCTTGCGACACTGTCGTCAAAATTTAGTACGCGTAAGGGAATAGCAACTTCAACTGTGTAGCCTTTATCATGGATAACACCGACGCTATCCCAAATACCGTCCCATGATGAGCTCTCATGTTTAGTTAGTTCGTTTTCTATTGAATCTTGCTGTACGCCAAGTGGGTTAATAAAAAATTGATACGCTAATTGAGAGTTATTGTATGAATCAATTTTTAGCCCGACTAAGTCATCATCCCAAGCTGCGTCACGGTCACGGTAAAAAGCACGAATAAGTTCTGGGTTAGGGTCGTTCGCTTCAAAACCTATAAATAACGTTTCGCCATCTTCATAGACATAAGCGTAGGTAGTAACAGGGCTCTTACTGTTCTCATAAGGCCAAGTGACGTTATCTATTGTAATTTTTTTTGCACGTTGCCAACTTGCTTCATCAAGCTTACCGTCAATTGTTGGCTGTTCTGCAATAAAAGGAAGGGTGATAGGTTGGCTGATGGCCAAGCTAGTAAAAGGCACACTCAACAGAGCGGCACTCAACATTGATTTATACATAAGCACTATATGGGTATTCAAAACTGCGAGCATGTTATTAATTTGCAACTTTGTTAACAAATGCAACGCGACAGGCCGCATATATTTACGTTCAAATTAGATTCTGCCAAGCTCTGGTGGTAAATTGCGCAGTTAAACGTTAATTTGGCTGTTTTATAACAAAAGTAAACTAAAACGTGGTAAAAGATTACCACCTAAAAATTGAAGTGATCGTTATGAATTTAATTTTAAAATTAATTGCTGGTATTGTTGCCGGTATTTTAGTGGGCTTGTATGTGCCACTAACAGGTGTTGAACTCCTTTACACAGTAAAAGAAATAATAGGTCAGTTGATCACCTTTACCATTCCGTTAATTATTTTATTTTTTATCGCATCAGGTATTGCTGGCTTACCAAAAGGGTCAGGCCACTTGTTAGGAAAAACGGTTGGCTTTGCATATGGTTCAACCGTTATTGCAGGTACCTTAGCGTTTTTACTTGTCAGCGCTATGATCCCATTGTTTGATGGGGGCTTAACGTTTGAAGCTGAAGTCGCCACAGAAGTGGGTAGCTTTATTGATTTAGAAATTCCACCTCTAATGAGTGTAATGACAGCTCTTGCTGCAGCATTCATTTTTGGTATTGGAATGAGCCAGTTACAGCTTGATACTTTAAAGAAAGTGTCTGATCAGGGCCGTGATGTTATTGATGGCTTACTAGCAAAAGTAATTATTCCAGCTTTACCTTTTTACATTGCTGGTGTATTTGCTGAAATGACAGTCGCTGGTACTGTGGTTGATACACTACAAACTTTTGGTATTGTTCTGCTGGCTGCATTAATTATGCATTGGTTATGGCTAACGGTTTTATATGTATCTACAGGACTGCTACTAAAGCGAAACCCATTAGAGCTTGTAAAAAACATGCTACCCGCGTATTTTACTGCTTTAGGTACAATGTCGAGTGCAGCAACTATTCCGGTTTCACTTCGCTCAAGTAAAGCAAATAACGTAAAAGAAGATGTTGCTAACTTTACGGTACCTTTATGTGCAACAATTCATTTGTCAGGTTCAACAATTACTATTGTGACGTGTGCGATGGCTGTGATGTTCTTATCTCCTAATATGGATGTACCATCATTGTTTGGTATGTTGCCATTTATTATGATGCTAGGCGTTGTAATGATTGCAGCTCCTGGTGCACCAGGTGGTGCTGTTATGTCGGCATTGGGCCTTTTAACAAGTATGCTTGGCTTTAATGAAGGCGCTGTTGCATTAATGATTGCACTTTATTTAGCACAAGATAGTTTTGGTACTGCCTGTAATGTAACAGGTGATGGTATCATTGCTTTATGGGTTGATCGTTTCAGCGAGAAAGCATCAGCTTAAAATTAATGAGTGGAACGATATTTTGATTTATCGTTTCACTTTTTCTGTGCTAATGTGGCACATTAAATTGTGCGAAAGCAGCTATTTGGGTTATTTGAGGGTGTTCCATTGATTAATGTACTTTTAGTTGATGACCATGAACTTGTACGGACAGGGATCAGACGTATACTTGATGATGTTCGTGGTTTTAAAGTGGTGGGTGAAGCTAAAACTGGTGAAGAAGCGGTGCAATTTTGCCGTCAACATTCGCCTGATATCGTGTTGATGGACATGAATATGCCAGGTATTGGCGGTTTAGAAGCGACAAAGAAAATCTGTCGCTACTGCCCAGATGTAAAAATTATTGTACTTACTGTGCATTGTGAAGATCCATTCCCAAGTAAAGTAATGCAAATTGGTGCTCACGGTTATCTAACCAAAGGTGCCGGTTCTGATGAAATGGTTAACGCCATTCGTGCTGTAAATGCAGGGCAACGCTATATTGCACCTGAAATAGCACAGCAAATTGCCCTTGCACAGGTCAGCGGCCGTACAGATGAAAACCCATTCCAGAGTTTGTCTGAGCGAGAATTACAAATTATGCTGATGATCACCAAAGGTGAGAAAGCGCAAGATATCGCAGAGCGTTTGAATCTTAGTTCAAAAACAGTGAATAGCTATCGCTATCGCATGTTTGAAAAGCTAAATGTAGGTGGTGATGTTGAGCTTACACATTTAGCAATTCGCCACAAAATGATCGACATTGATAGCTCGCATTAATTTGCTCAATGTCTGATTTCGAACCAGCCCGTTTTCTCAAAACACTATCAAGTGAACCCGGTGTGTACCGAATGCTTGATAGTGAAGGGCAAGTCATTTATGTAGGTAAGGCCAAAAACTTAAAAAAGCGCGTAAGTAGTTATTTTCGAAGTAATGTTACTGATAGTAAAACGCGTGTACTAGTAAGCAATATTTGCAGTATTGAAGTCACCCTGACCAACACTGAAACCGAAGCCTTATTACTTGAAAACAACCTAATTAAAAAATATCAGCCTCGTTACAATATTTTGTTGCGAGATGATAAGTCATATCCGTATATTCTGTTAACTGCTCACAAACACCCACGCCTAGCTTTTCATCGTGGTAGCCGTAAAATAAAAGGCGAGTATTTTGGTCCATTCCCAAGTGCGGGGGCAGTATCTGAAAGTTTGCGTTTAATGCAAAAAATCTTCCCTGTACGTCAATGTGAAGATGCTTATTATAGAGCCAGAAGCCGTCCATGTTTACAATATCAGTTAAAACGCTGTTCAGCGCCTTGTGTAAATAAAATCTCCGATGATGAGTATCAGCAAGAAGTGGATTTTGTTCGTAAGTTTTTATTAGGCAAGTCCCATGAAGTTATTGCCGATTTAATTGCAAAGATGGAACAAGCTAGCAAAGAACTTAAATTTGAGCTTGCTGCAAAAGTACGAGACCAAATTTTGTTGCTCAGGAAAATGCAGGAGCAACAATCTATTTCAGGTAACCATGCCGAAATGGACGTAGTGGGCTTTGCTCACTTAAATGGATTAAATGCGGTTCACTTATTAATGATCCGCGACCACAAAGTGCTAGGCAGTAAAACCTATTTTCCAAAAGTGCCAAAAGACTCTGGTGAAGAAGAAATCCTAACCTCTTTTTTAGGTCAGTATTATTTAGCACCCGGTGCAACAGGGCGCATTGCCAAAGAAATTATCTTACCATTCAGTATTGAAGAAAGTGAGCCTTTAAGTGAAGCGCTTACGGCAATCTCTGAGCGTAAAGTCAGTTTAAAAGTTGCTAATCGTGGAGAGCGGGCGCAGTATTTAAAGCTTGCAAATAAAAATGCACTTAACAGCATCAGCGTAAAACAAAGTACGCAGGACTCAATCAATAAACGCTATGCACAACTAAAAGAAACATTACGTCTTGATGATATTAATCGCATGGAATGTTTTGATATCAGCCATACAATGGGTGAAAACACCATTGCAAGTTGTGTGGTCTTTGATTCACAAGGTCCAAATAATAAAGAATATCGCCGCTTTAATGTTACGGGTATAACTGGTGGCGATGATTACGCAGCGATGGAGTTTGCACTTAACAAGCGCTACAACAAAGTAGTTGATGAAGAAAAAATTCCAGATGTCATATTTATCGATGGTGGTAAAGGACAATTATCTCGTGCTGAGCAATATTTTGAAAACTGGCCACATAATAAGATTCCTTTGCTGGTGGGCGTTGCAAAAGGCACAAGTCGAAAACCAGGTTTAGAGACTTTATTAATTGATGGTGGGCGCAAAACAATTCCACTTGACTCAGATGCACCAGCGCTGCATTTAATCCAACACATTCGCGATGAGTCGCACCGTTTTGCTATTGCTGGACATCGCAATAAACGTCAAAAACAACGTACTCAATCATTATTAGAAGAAATTAACGGTGTTGGACAAAAGCGCCGACAAGCATTATTAAAATATTTAGGGGGCATGCAAGGGGTAAAAGCTGCTAATATAGACCAATTAAAACAAGTTCCTGGGATCAGCCCTGAAATGGCTGAAAAGATATTTAATCATTTGCATGACAAGGCGTAGCCTTCGTGCGAATATAGAAAAAAAGACATCTCCAAGTAGTTATGTGGAATATTCCAAACACACTCACAACCTTTAGACTTTTTCTTATCCCCATTTTTTTGGTGATATTTTATTTGCCTTTTTCATGGGCGTTTTTCGCAGCTGCGTTTGTTTTCTGGCTTGCGTCAATCACAGATATCCTTGACGGTTATTTAGCGCGTCGTTTAAATCAATCAACGCCTTTTGGTGCTTTCTTAGATCCAGTTGCTGATAAAGTAATGGTGTGTGCGGCATTAGTTGCCTTATCAAGTCATTACCAAACTTTATATATGACGATACCGGCATTAGTTATTATTAGCCGTGAAATTGTAATCTCTGCATTACGAGAATGGATGGCAGAGCAGGGTAAGCGTGATAACGTGGCTGTATCAAACATGGGTAAGTTTAAGACTGCGGCACAAATGCTAGCCATTATTGGTTTGATTTGGCAGTTTGATACATGGATGATCTACTTAAGCTATGGTCTTTTATACATTGCAACATTCTTGACGCTAAGCTCTATGTTGCAGTATTTAGTTGCCGCATGGTCTGAATTGACCAAAAATTGATCCTAAACGTATAATTACACACCATTTTAGATAAAAAATAAGCAAACAGTTCAAAACTAGCATTTTTTATATTGACGCGTTTAATAATCTCTGTAGAATGCGTCCGTGTTGAGAGGGCATAGCCCCCAAGATAAAGAAAGCGGCACTAGCTCAGTTGGTAGAGCGCAACCTTGCCAAGGTTGAGGTCACGAGTTCGAGCCTCGTGTGCCGCTCCAATTATCTAATGTGGCGGAATGGCAGAGTGGCCATGCAGCGGATTGCAAATCCGTCCACCTCGGTTCGACTCCGGGTTCCGCCTCCATCAACACTCCACGCAGCTCTATGAGCAACCCGATGCCCGGGTGGTGGAATTGGTAGACACAAGGGATTTAAAATCCCTCGTTCGTAAGGACGTGCCGGTTCAAGTCCGGCCCCGGGCACCATTTGTGGTTAACTACAACACCAAATGTAGTTTTAAAAATATTTTTTTTAGAGTTAATATGATGCGGCACTAGCTCAGTTGGTAGAGCGCAACCTTGCCAAGGTTGAGGTCACGAGTTCGAGCCTCGTGTGCCGCTCCATATTAACTTTATCCACTTGCTTTAAATAGCAAACCCGATGCCCGGGTGGTGGAATTGGTAGACACAAGGGATTTAAAATCCCTCGTTCGTAAGGACGTGCCGGTTCAAGTCCGGCCCCGGGCACCATTTAAACTTAAATAGTTTATTGGATAAAGACTCAAGTTTTCGGCACTAGTTCAGTTGCCAGAACGTTAGCATCGCAACCTTCAAGGTTGTGAACCAACGGACAAATCACTGATAGAAATAAATTTGCGGCACTAGCTCAGTTGGTAGAGCGCAACCTTGCCAAGGTTGAGGTCACGAGTTCGAGCCTCGTGTGCCGCTCCAATTATTTGGAAGCGATAAGGCGGAATGGCAGAGTGGCCATGCAGCGGATTGCAAATCCGTCTACCTCGGTTCGACTCCGGGTTCCGCCTCCATATAATACTCCACATGCTCATACGAGCGACCCGATGCCCGGGTGGTGGAATTGGTAGACACAAGGGATTTAAAATCCCTCGTTCGTAAGGACGTGCCGGTTCAAGTCCGGCCCCGGGCACCATTTATATACAATACCTCCTATCTATTTCATTAACACTTCAGTTTATAAATTAATCTAATTGTTTTTTATTTCACTAAATAGCTTTATAGTTTCCTTATTCTTTTTCAAATTAGTTAAAAAGTTTGCAGTATAAAACTTTGAACTGGTACAACGGAATTAAATAAATGGGATCAAGGAAAGATAATGGAGCAATTTAAAGGTGGTTTAAATCAGTTCTGGGTTGGTGCAGTGTTTGGGCTATGTTTAGCAATCTCATTAGTACTTATTCCTGTTGCTATTATTATGTCGAACATTAACGATGTACTTAAAATTCATGAAGTCAGCGTGCTTGTTGGTCAAGTATCCACAGTCTTTGAAAAATCTGAACGGGCTATCAGTAATGCTAAAACAGCGTTAATTGACTTTGATAATGACGTGGTGATGGATACGCTCACTGCCGTGCAAGCTTATCATCAACAATCGCAGCCATTATTAACTGCCAAGCAAAGACAAACATTAAAAGCGCAAATCAAAGAGCAGCTTGTCATGCAACTCGAGTCAAAGCTTAACGAACAGCAAATTACATTCATATTGTCTGTTTTTGAAAAGTTAGTAGATACAAAAAAGGGAGCACAAACGCTCCCCAATTAAACATTAATTAAACTTGATTATTTGCGCCACGCGCCTTTAGGAATGGTTTGATCGAGTTTTTTGTTTTGCGAAGGATCAAAAGTAGGTAATTTACCTTCTTTACGTTGTGTATTGTAATCCTTCGCTAACCAAATAACGACACCCGATAACATAAATAAAGCGATTACGTTAACGATAGCCATTAAACCCATTGAAACATCTGCAAGGGTCCACACTAGTGGCAATTCGCCTAGAGCACCAAACATCACCATACCAAGTACTAGTAATCGGAAGATCAACATACCCGATGCATGGTTATGCTCTAAAAACAATAAATTGGTTTCGGCATAAGAATAATTAGCAACAATAGATGTAAATGCAAAAAACAAAATGGCAATTGCAACAAACGTTGCTCCCCAACTACCAACATGTTCTTCAAGTGCAGCTTGTGTTAACGCAATACCTGTTACTCCTGAATCAGGTATTAGCTGTTGTGATAATAAAATAAGGGCTGCAGTTGCTGTACAGATAATTATTGTATCTACAAATACACCTAACATTTGCACATAACCTTGTGAGGCAGGATGCGGTGGGTTCGGTGTTGCCGTTGCAGCAGCGTTCGCAGCGCTACCCATACCGGCTTCATTAGAGAACAAACCACGTTTAATACCCTGGATCATGGCCTGCATTACACCATAACCAATAGCACCAGCGCCTGCTTGCTCTATACCAAAGGCACTATTAATAACATGCATAAATACATTTGGTAATAAATCGTAGTTCATGGCACATACATAAAGTGCAACTAACAAATACGCCAATGCCATAAAGGGCACAACCATTTCTGCAAAACGTGAAATGGTTTTTAAGCCGCCGAAAATGATAATGCCAGAACCTAATACTAAGGCGATACCAACAACATAGTTTGGAATACCAAAAGCGACATTAAATGCAGCTGCTATAGAGTTTGATTGAACAGCATTAAATACCAAACCAAAAGCAAGAATAAGACAAAGCGAGAAAATGACTCCCATCCAACGTTTACCCAAACCATATTCCATATAATAAGCAGGACCTCCACGAAAGTTGCCCTCTTCATCGACCGTTTTATATGCTTGGGCAAGGGTACTCTCTGCAAAACTTGTTGCCATACCTATTAATGCAATAAGCCACATCCAAAAAATTGCGCCTGCGCCACCTAAATAAAGTGCAACGGCAACACCTGCCATATTACCCGTACCCACTCGAGCTGCTAATGAAGTACAAAATGCTTGGAATGAAGAAATGCCGTCGCCAGAACCTTGTCGGCTCTGAAACATAACTTTGATCATATGCGGGAATTGCGTGAATTGAATAAAACCAAGTCGAAGTGTAAAAAATAGCCCCGCAGCTATTAAGAGGTAAACCAGAATGTGGCCCCAAATGAGGCCACTTATACTATTTATAATGTCTGTCATTTTTCTTGCCTTGTGAGCGAGTGGAAAATCTGCGGCGCAAGTTACCATAACAAGTGAGGAGAGTTTAGTTATTCTGCTAAAAAACGTCAGTTATCCACAGTTGTTTGTGAGTAACTTGTTTGCATTTGGTGGGTATCTAGCTAATTTGAAAATAAGCAAAAAAACCTGCAAAAAGTGCTTGCGTAAAAAATCCATCTCCCTATAATGCGACCCCACTGACACGGCGGGCAGCAACGAAAGACGCTGAACAACGTAGCAGAGAGTTAAGTAAAACTTCGGTTTAAAACGGTCTAAAAGGAAAGTTTAAAATTAAGTGTTGACTCGAAAAATTAAGGATGTATTATACGCATCCCTAGCGACAACGTCGCAACGTTCTTTAACAATATAAAGCAATCATCTGTGTGGGCACTCGTACAGATTGAGTTCTAACAGCCGATTCTAGTTCGCTAGATGACGCAAACAAATTTAGAGTCTCAATTGAACTGAGTGACCAACGGAAACAAGTTTACTTGTTTCAGCACAGTCAATTCGATTCGAAAGAATCAAAATTCAGAATTCATTGAGCATGTCCTTCGGGACAGAAAAAACTTTTAATTGAAGAGTTTGATCATGGCTCAGATTGAACGCTGGCGGCAGGCCTAACACATGCAAGTCGAGCGGAAACGAAGAGGTGCTT